>JAYTOU010000060.1:0-205629 GCA_043747615.1 Myxococcales bacterium
ACGATACCGCCTGCGTAGCCTGCCCCTTCGCCGCAGGGAAATAAGCCTCGAATGTGCACGTGCTCGAGTCGCTCCGGGTCGCGCGGGATGCGCACCGGCGACGAGGTTCGCGACTCGACCGCCACCACCACGGCCTCGTTCGTGAGGTAGCCCTTCATCTTCGCTCCGAATGCGCGAAGCCCGACCTGCAGACGCTGCGCGATGTCCGGCGGCAGGAGCTGGTCGACGCGGTGGCTGACGATCCCCGGCGGATAGCTGCACTCGGGGAGGTCGGCGGAGGGGCGCCCTTCGATGAAGTCGATCATGCGCTGCGCGGGAGCGATCTGACTTCGCCCGCCGGCGATCCACGCTGCATGCTCGAGCTCCCGCTGGTGGCGCACGCCGCTCAAGGGGTCATCGCTTCCCTGTGGGCCGCGCACCTCGACCACGATTCCGCTGTTCGCGAAGGGGTTGTTGCGTTTGCTCGGGCTCCATCCGTTGGTGACGACCTCGTCCGGGGCGGTCGCGCAAGGGGCGATGATGCCACCTGGACACATGCAGAATGCATATACCCCTAGACCGCGCACTTGTTCGACGGCGCTGTAGCTCGCCGGGGGCAGGTGCGGATCGCGCACCGGAGAGTGGTAACGAATGCCGTCGATGATTGACTGGGGGTGCTCGAGACGGACGCCCATCGCAAAGTCTTTCCGCTCGATGGCGATGCGCTTCTTCTCCAGGAGCTCGAAAATATCCCGCGCGGAGTGTCCGGTGGCCAGGATGAGCCGTTTGCCGGGAAGGTCTTCCCCGTTCGCGAGAACGACGCCGTGAATCGCGCCGTCACGCACCACGAAATCTGCAACCCGCGCACCGAATCGAACCTCGCCGCCGGCGTGGACGATCGCTTCGCGCATCGCGGTGATGATCCCGGGGAGCTTATTCGTGCCGATGTGAGGGTGAGCGTCGATCAGAATGTCGGGGCTGGCTCCATAAGAGACGAGGGTGCGGAGGACTCCGATCACGTCGCCGCGCTTGGAGCTGCGGGTGTAGAGCTTTCCGTCGCTGTAAGTCCCCGCGCCCCCCTCGCCGAAGCAGTAGTTGCTGTCTGGGTCGACCAGGTGCTGCTGGGTGATCGCGGCGAGATCGCGGCGGCGCGCGCGCACGTCTTTCCCACGTTCGAGGACGATGGGACGGAGACCGAGCGCGATGCTCCGTAGCGCGGCGAAGAGACCCGCGGGGCCTGAGCCCACGATGAGCACACTCTCTTTTTTTCCGACGTCGGGCAGCGGGATTGCGTCGAGCACCTGGGGGGCGAAGGGGCTCTTCGAGATGTCGACCCGAAGCTGCACGCGGGGCTCACGGGCGCGAGCGTCGATCGATCGCTTCTGGATTCGCACGCCGAGCGCTTCACCGGCGGTCCAACCCGCAGCAGCTTCGGCAGCCTCGCGAACTTGGCTCGGATCTGCGGCCGCGGCCGGCGTCACCACGACGTCCACCGTGCGCAACGTGCTTATTTTGCGCTCCCGAACACGAGAAGCCGAGCGCCGATGGAATCCGCCAGGTAGACGTTGCCGTTCGCGTCGGCCACAGGATTGCGTGCTCCTTCGAACGTCGCGGCGGTCGCAGTGACGGAGAGCTGCCCCTTGTCGTCCGCCCGGGCCACGGTGAGCCGCGCCGCTTTCCCGGCCGCGATGTAGAGCAGCTGCGTTGCTTCGACGTAGTCGATGTTGTCGACGCCCGCGCCGGTGTCGAGCTTGCCGAGGAGCGCGCCGTCATGCGCCGCGTCGAGCACTTGGACGTGATCGGTGCAGGCAACGAAGACGAAGCTTCTCGCGACGTCCACGGCAAGGCCGCGCGGGCCATCGCTCCCGCAGCCCGGGCTCCAGGTCGATTTTACCTTGTGGGTCCTCGCGTCGATGGTCAGAGTCTGGTTCGCGTCTTCGAGGTTCGTGAAGAAGAGGCCGTGCGTCTCGTCGACCGCGTAACCCTCGGGCGCGCCATTCACCTTGATCACCAGCTTGCTCTGCAGGGTGTCCGGCTTCGACGCATCGAGCACCACGAGTGCGTTGGCCCCCGTCGTTACCCACACCTCTTTCGTGGAGGCGACGTACACCACACCGTCGGTCGCCACGGGGAGCTTCAGGCACTTCGCGGGCTTCAGGGTCTTCACGTCCACCGGGCACACTTCGCTCGTCGCGCGGTTGCCGACGTAGACGAATCCGTCACCGACCGAGGCGGCGCTGGGGCCAAAGGTGCGCTTTCTGCCGCCTACTTCGCGCTCGGCAGTCTTGAACCCGTCGACCCGCGTGAAGGTGCCGCCTGCGATGTCGAAGACGTCCACGCTCCCCGTGCTGCCGACCGGAATCCAAACCCGCGACGCCGCACGTTCGTAGGCGACGTAGTCGAGAAAGGCGGGACCCGTCGCGCCGGGAAGGGGAACGGACTTTGCGCTCAGTTGGGCGATCACCGCGGCGGGCGGACCCGCATCGACCGCTACAACGGCTGCTGCGGTGACGACCGCCGGTGCGATGGAATGGCTCGGCGCAGGCTTGGGAGCGACTGCCACGGCCGCGGGCTCTGCGGCGCACGCGAAACACGGTACAACGAGGGCTGCGACGATCGCACGACGCCTGGAATTCAGCATCCGTCCGTTTTATCGAGAGGACAGCGATCGCACACGTCCCCTTTTCCGTCGCCGTCGGTGTCCGCTTGCTTCCCCGCGTCGACGGGTCGAGCCGGGTTGAACACGTCGGGACAATCGTCTTGAGCATCGAGGACGCCGTCACCGTCGCGATCGGTGGCCGAAGTACCGTTCGGATACGTGTCGCGGAAGGGGACGCAGCTCGGCTCTTTGTCCGGAGTTGCTCCACGGCAGAAGAAGAGCGGGTAGACCGACGCAGCCTGCACCGCGGCGAGGGTCTGTGCGCCTCCCGTGTCTTGCGAGACGCACGCGCGCTTGGCCACACCGCACACGTCGAACGTCTCGCATTTGTCGCCACCTACGCCGGCGACGATGGCCTCGTCTCCGTAGAGGACCTTGCCACCACGCAAGACGAGGGCGACGTCTTCGACCGAAGCGCCGATGACCGCGCGGTACTGCGGACGACCCATATTTGCGAAGACGGCAATGTCGGCGACGTAGCCCACTTTCAGCTGCCCGATGACGGCGTCCGCGCCGGCGGCCGATGCCGCGTTGCTGGTGACCATCTGCCAGAGCTCCTTGTCGGAGAAAGCGTCGTGAAAATATTTTTGATTGAGCGAGTCGGCGCAAGCAAGCTCGCGGAGCATGTTCATCGAGCCAGACGGGAGCCAGTCCGTACCGAGCGAAATCGGAACACCGAGCTCCTTGAGAAGGGCGACAGGAGCGGTGTCTCCGTAGAGATCGATATTCGTGCGCGCCGACCACACCACGTGCGCCCCGCGATCCTTGTAGAGCTTTGCATCGTTCGCGCTGATGGCGATGGAGTGAATGATCGAGGTCTTTGCCTGGACGACGTCGGCCGCGTCGCCCGCGCTCATGCACACCAGCTCGTTGTGCGCGGCGGCGTTGATCCCCTCCGCGATGTGCGGGAAATAATGGCCTCCCGCGAGATCCGTGGCCGCGTTCGGAAGGCTCGGATACCCGCACCCGGAGGCGATCTCGACGCCGCTCGTGTCCTTGAGGGGAAAGGTGTCGAACTTCACGGCGGCGATCGTCAGGCCTTCGAGCTGAGAAGCGCTCGCCAAGTTTCGGAGGAGCCCCGGCTGACCTCCGGAGGTGACGGTGGACGTCGTGCCCGACATCACGAAGCGGAGCTCGGCGGCGAGCACCGTGGCCTTGTTCTTCGTCGCCGTGGGGTACGGGGTCAGCTTGGTGTGCATGTTGGCGCCGGTGCGCCAGTCGTTGCGATGCTCGAAGCGCTCCGTGCCGTGTCCGCTCGGAGGATTTCCGGCGTAGTCGATATGATCGTGCGTGTTGATGAGCGACGGCGAAATCACGCCGTGCGAGCAGTCGAGGAGGGTCGCGGCCGAAGCGCCCGTAGCGGACGCGCAGCTCACGTCGACGCAGGTGATCATTCCATTGGTGTCGACGAGCACTTCGCCGAGGGGGATGAGCGCGTCTGGCGCGAGGACCATTCCTCGCAGAAGGATCCCCGCCGTACCTTGCGTCATCACGCTGCACGCAGGGCCGGTCGCCGCAGGTCCGCTGTCCACGACGTCGCCCGCGTCGTCCTTGTTGTTACTGCTGATGTGGACGACGTTGTTGCTCGAACAAGCGACCAGCGCGACCGTCGTACCGAGGGAAAAGAAAGCTATATTTTTCACGTGCACACCTCTGGAATGGGAGCAGTCTAGCACTGCGATGAAAAACCGGGCGAGACGCGCCTCGAACCTGCTAGCTCACAGGTTCTTGTTTCGCCCCCGAACGCACCTCGCCGCGGTCTTGACGTTTCTGTCCGCCATCGCATCGGCACCGAGCGCACGGGCCGGGGAGCCTCCCTCCCCGCTCGCGCTCACGCCGATCGTGGCCAGTCCCAAGGACGAAACGAAGCCGGCCTACCAGCTTTACGCGGAGACGGATCTTCCGCTCCTCGGCATCGGCCTGGTAATGGCATCGACGCGCCTCGTCCGCACCCAACCCGCGTACTGCGCGCCCCTGTGCGAAAGAGCCCAGCTCAATTGGCTCGATCGCGCGAACGCCGGAGTCTACAACACGGGCTGGGCAACGGCGTCGGACGTCGGCCTCTACGGCGGGATGATGGGCGGAGTCGCCCTCTTCCTGTGGATCGATGAAGGGGCGCTCCCCGCGCTGAACGACGCGGTGGTCGTCGCCGAGTCCGCGCTCTCCGCGTTGGCCGTCTCGTCGCTGGCGACGCTCGCCGCGGGAAGGCCGCGTCCCTTTCTCTACGGAGAGAACGCGCCCCTGGAAGTCCGAAATAGTGCCGATGCGGGCCTGTCGTTCGTGAGCAACCACGCCTCGGTCGCTTTTGCCGTCGCGGTCTCGACCTACATCACGTCGCGGCGCTTGCGAACCCATGTCGGCAACGTCGTCCCGACGCTCGTGCTCATAGGCGGGCTGGCGGCTGCGTCCTTCGTGTCCACCTCGCGCGTGCTCGCCGGCAAGCATTTCGTGACCGATTCGATCGCCGGCGCGGTCATTGGAAGCTCCGTGGGCGTCCTCATTCCAGCGCTCCATGGCTCGCCGGTGAAGGTGATGCCCAAGGTCACCTCTCAGGAAGTTTCCCTTCAGCTCGTCGGTGCGTTTTGAGCTCGCAGCGCACACGCGTCGCCGTTGGTGCGGCAATCGTCGCGCTCTTGTCGCCTCTCGCGATCCTGGAGTGCGGCAGCGGCTCGACCGGCCCGTGTCCGCTCAGAGTCCCCAAGGACAAGGCGCCGTGCAACTCCGGCGGCATCTCCGCGTACTGTCATTATGACTGTGTCACGGGCGTCGGAGCGAGCTACTATGCGGTATGCAGTGGGTCCTCGTGGAGCGTCACGGCGTACCCGGTTGACTGCTCGCGCGACGCCGGGGGAGACTAAAAGCAACGTGGTCTCTTACGTGCGCATTCTCGCCGGTGTGGGCGCGCTCTTCGGCAGCGCCGCGGGCTGCAGCGGTGGAACGAGCTTCGCGGAGACCGGCGGTCCACGCTACGCCGCCCTCGAGCACGCGCCCACGACGAGCCCCGAGGAGTCCCGAGCGGCGCGCGCCAGCCACGCGATCCAGACGGTCTTCATCATCCTCATGGAGAATCACAATTGGCGGCAGATCAAGGGCAGTGCGTCGGCGCCGTTCATCAACGGAACGCTTCTTCAAATAGGCGCGCACGCTGAAAATTATTTCAACGCCCCGAGCGTTCATCCGAGCGAGTCGAACTACATCTGGATGGAGGCGGGCGACAGCCTGGGGATCGCCGACGACGCCGCGCCGGCCACGAACTTCCGAACCACGAAAAAACATCTGACGTCGCTCCTCGAGGGCGCAGACGTTTCCTGGAAGTCCTATCAAGAGGGCATCAGCGGGACGGACTGCCCACTCACTCCGCAGGGTCTCTACGATCCGAAGCACAACGCCGTCCTCTACTTCGACGACATGACGGACGGACGCTCCTCGGCGTCGCCGAAGTGTATCGCGCACGTACGTCCCTTCACCGAGCTCGCCCGGGATCTGAACGACGACACCGTCGCTGCTTACAATTTCATCACCCCGAATCTGTGCAACGACATGCACAACGACAGCGGCTGCCCCCGCGCGGACGCCATCAAGAACGGTGACGACTGGCTCGGCGCAGAGTTGCCAAACATTTTGCATTCCGCAGCCTACGCGCGGGGTGGGGCAGTCTTCGTCACCTGGGACGAGAGCGACGGGCCCGACGCTCCCATCGGCATGCTGGTGCTCTCTCCTTTTGCCATACCCGGCTACGAGACCAGCGCTCACTACACGCACAGCGCCCTCTTGCGCACGGTTCAGGAGATTTTCGCGGTGCAGCCTTTCTTGCGGAACGCGGCCGAATCTCCCAACCTGTCCTCGTTCTTCAAGACCTATCCCTGAGACTCGCTACGTCTTCGGGAGAACGGCGGTCCGATTGTGGCGCCCGGCGGGCACCCACAGCACATGCTCGGGGCCGGGATAGCGTACTTCGCGAATGCGCGCCTGCGTCGGCGGAGAGAGCAGATAATTTTGAAGAGCGAGCGCACCCGCCGCATTTACGCCCGGCACCTTCGCGGGCTTCACGATGATCGCGACGAGCATCCGCTGAAGTAGAGGATCCGCCAGCACGAGGGGCTCGAGATCCAAGGCTGTCTCCTTCTGCAACCGCAGAAAAGGAGTCAGACCCCAAAGTGAATAAGCCTTTTTCTCCGAAGCGAAGCGGATGGCCTCGTCTTTCTTTTTCCCTTCATCGAGGAGCCATCCGGCGCGGTCGGGACGGCCTGCGGCGTTCCACAGAATCTCCGTGAGGTACTGGACGCCGTCGATGTGGTTGAGCACGAACGGCGCCTTGGCCGCTGCGATGCGGCGGAACGCTTCGCCTGCATCTTGAAGACCGCGAACGTGCGCCGGATCGCTCGGAGGGCCAAGGAGCGCCATCTGGTTCGAAAATAGCGTGCGTGGCCATTCGCCGTAGCCTTCCATGACAAAGTCTTCGGCGTGCTTGTGACCGTAATGGGAGATCACCAGATCGGCGAAGCCCTGGCGCGCGGGCGTGTAGAGCTCGTCGTTCGCAGAGAGCTCGACCCGGTAGGTAGACAGTTTGTGAAACTCCGCGATCAGCGTCGGGAGAAGGTTTCCCTCCACGGCCGTGGGGACGCTCAACACGCGCACGACGGTTGGCGACTTCGGAGGCTCGACCGAGGCCTCGGCGGGTGATGGCGCGGAAGGCTTCGAGCACGCCGCAGCGACCACCGGCAGAGCGCCTAGGAGGATGCCAAACTCGCGTCGACCGACACCATATTTCACGGTGAGCCCTCCCTCGGACGCCTCAGTCTGACACAGAACCGACGATAGCGGATGCAGCGTGACGCGAACCGTGGGATCCCTGCGGCCAGGTGCAACCAATCATCTCCGTCAAGAACTTGTCGAAGACTTACGCTTCCGGCTTCAAGGCTCTGAAGAACGTCAACCTGGACATCCAGCGCGGCGAGATCTTCGCTCTCCTCGGCCCGAACGGCGCAGGTAAGACGACGCTCATCGGCATCATCTGCGGGCTGATCAATCCGTCCACGGGCTCCGTGCTCGCCGACGGCCACGACATCATCACCGACTTTCGCGCGGCGCGATCAGAGATTGGCCTCGTGCCTCAAGAGCTCTCGACGGACATGTTCGAGACGGTATGGGCCACCGTCACCTTCAGCCGCGGCCTCTTCGGCAAGCCAAAAAGCCCAGCCCGCATCGAGAAGGTGCTGCGCGATCTTTCCCTGTGGGACAAGAAGGACGCGAAGATCATGACGCTCTCCGGTGGCATGAAGCGCCGCGTGCTCATCGCCAAGGCCCTCTCTCACGAACCGCGGATTCTCTTCCTCGACGAGCCGACCGCGGGCGTCGACGTCGAGCTGCGGCAAGACATGTGGAAGATGGTTCGCGCTCTGCGTGCCACCGGGGTGACGATCATCTTGACCACTCACTACATCGAGGAGGCGGAGCAGATGGCGGACCGGATCGGGGTGATCCACAAGGGCGAGATCATTCTGGTCGAAAACAAGGCCGTGCTCATGGAAAAACTAGGCAAAAAGCAGCTTATTCTGCATCTTCAGCGCTCCCTCGACAAAGTGCCGGACGCGCTCGCGTCGTACGCTCTCGAGCTCGCGAGCCATGGCGATCAGCTGATCTACACGTTCGACGCAGCCCACGAGCGTTCGAAGATCGCTCCCCTCTTGCGCGAGCTGGCGGAGCTCGGGATCGATTTCAAGGATCTGCAGACCCGCGAGAGCTCGCTCGAAGAAATCTTCGTCAACCTGGTGAGGTCACGCGCATGATCGTCAACACCCACGCGATCCGCGCCATCTACCTCTTCGAGATGGCCCGCGCATTTCGCACCCTCATGCAAAGCATCCTTTCGCCGGTGGTCTCGACCTCGCTCTACTTCGTGGTGTTCGGCTCGGCCATCGGCTCGCGCATGGCGGAGATCGACGGGGTGAAGTACGGCGCGTTCATCATTCCCGGCCTCACCTTGCTTTCGCTCTTGAACGAGAGCCTCTCGAACGCGTCGTTCGGGATCTACATGCCTCGCTTTTCGGGAACGATCTACGAAATCCTGTCATCGCCGATCTCGTACGTCGAGATCGTCCTCGGCTACGTCGGGGCGGCCGCGACGAAATCGATCCTGCTCGGGGCGATCATCTTGATGACCGCGCGGCTCTTCGTGAGCTACGAGATCGCCCACCCAATCTGGATGGCAACGTTCTTGGTGCTCACCGCGATCACCTTCAGTCTCTTCGGTTTCGTCATCGGTCTGTGGGCAGACGGATTCGAGAAGCTGCAGCTCGTCCCCATGCTCGTCGTCACCCCGCTGACCTTCCTCGGCGGCAGCTTTTACTCCATCAAGATGCTGCCTCCGCTCTGGCAGAAGGTCACGCTCTTCAATCCGGTGGTGTACCTGGTGAGCGGCTTTCGTTGGAGTTTTTACGGCATTTCAGACGTGAGCCCGAAAGTCAGCCTGGGCATGACCTGCGTTTTTCTGGTGCTCTGTCTCGCGACCGTCCGCTGGATGTTGATGACGGGATACCGGCTGAAGGCGTGACGTCAGTGGCAGGTGTATTTGGCGGCGCCCCCGCCGGTGTCACACTGGGTTCCGGATTTGCACATCACTGTGTCCGTGCCGCTCTCGCCGCACGCGTAGCAATCGTTGGCGGTGCAAACCTGGGAGTTGCCCGGGCACTCCGAGGCGCCGGTTGGGCACCGGCAACGCCGATGGCCCGCAAGGCAAGCCGCGGGTGTGCCCGGAGCCTCGCAGACTGCGATGTCCGTCACTCCGGCGTCGTCGCAGCCAATGCACTCGATGGGTGAGCCCGTCACGCCGCCGCAATCGGCGTGACAGTCGGCGACGCAGGCGCCAGCTCTGCGGCATAGCATCGTCTTTCCAACGCACTCGAGACACGTGTTGACGAAGGCGGGGGTGCCGCATGGAATGTTCGCGGCGTCTGCGTGTGGCGCGTCGTTGCCCGCATCGCTCTCCGAGCCAACGTCACTGCCATTCGTCGCGTCACCCGCGTCACCCGCGTCACCCGCGTCGCTCGTCGCCGCGTCCGTTCCGCTTTGATCGAAGAGGTGATCGTCGGTGCCCGACGCCGCCGTGTTGCCTAGGATCCCGTTGCAAGCGACGACGCCAAGCACGAGACAGAGCGCGAGACCTACGGTCTTGAGCATTCCGTCAATACTAGCACGCCACCTTCGCCCTCGGCCGTCGCGTGCTACTTTTGGCACGATGAACACCACGCTGCGCTCGGTGCTGCTCGTGCGACACGCGCGCTCGACGGCAAATCGCGACCCGTCGGTGTACAAGCTCACTCCCGACCATGTGATTCCGCTCGCCGACCCGGCAAGCGATCCGTTCGCGCTCGCGGCCGCCGCAGCCGTCGCCGACCTCCGCCTCGATCCTACAGACCTCTGCAGTTGGTGCTCGACCTACCTCCGTTGCCAGCAGACGGAACGAATCGTCCTCGAGTCTGCGTTCGGGGATGTCGCCACGCGCGTGCGGCGCCGAGGGTCGTTCCTTCTGCGCGAGCAGGAATTCGGGGATTGGGACACGCTCGACGAAGCGGAGATTGCTGCGCGCGATCCCGTGCGCTTGGCCAGGCGCAAGCTCTTAGACGACAACTTCGGTCGCTTCTATTTCCGCTATCCGGGGGGCGAAAGCCGCGCAGACGTAACGCAACGCGTGGGCATTTTCATCAGCAAGATGCAGCGCTCGCGCTATCCGCACCACATCGTCTTCTTGCATGGAGTCACGCAGCGGGCGTTCCGCATGATCTGGTTCGATCGGTCCCCCGACTGGTTCGAGGAGGAGCCGAATCCGGCGAATGCGTCGGTTACGTTGATCGATCGCGACGGACGGGGGCGGTGGATCGATCGCACGATCGCATGCGGGGAGAGCGTCGTGCGTTGACTCGCAGCGCTGATCCTACTTCGCGGCCCGGTGGGGGGCGCTCAGTGGCAAGGAGCGCGAGGCGAGAACGCCGTTCACCACGCGAATGAGATCGGCCGCGTCGTGGGGTTTCGCAAGGTACCCATCGCAGAAAGGCGCCGCTTCCTCGCGAAGGTCGCGTCCGCTCAACACCACGACCGGGATGTGCGCCGTTCTCGGACTTTTCTTGATGCGGCGCATCGCTTCGTATCCGTCGACGACCGGGAGCGAGAGATCCAAGAGCACGAGATCAGGTTTGAGATCGAACACGGCTTCGACGCCTTGGACGCCGTTGCTTGCTTCGGCCACGCGAAACCCCGCTTTGCGAAGGAGCGCGGAGTACGCGCCTCGTGTATCAAGCTCGTCCTCGATGTAGAGAATGAGCGGCTTGGGGAAAATGCCCGAGTCCGGGGCCCGGGGAGCTTGCTCGTCCATGTCGTTCTCCTTCTCTCTCTTTCTTCGTGCGTGGCTGCCGGTGCCTATAAAAGGCAAGTCTCTCTCCAACGGCGGTGATGCGTGGCGCGAGGAAGCAATGCTTCCGAAAAGCGCTACAAAACGACTCTGAAACGTTCTCAGCGGAGAAGGCGACGATGTCGGCCGCGCGCCCGACAGAGGCGCTTTGCCACGAAAGCCGCCTTTTGCCTCGCCTCAATCGGTCACTTTTTCGGCAGCGCGAAGACGAGGATGGTGGAGATCCGCATCCCGTCTCCTCATTGGACTCCGAGGTAGCCGCGCAGCTTTTCCATGCGCGCGTCATGATCCGCGTTCGCGAACGTGTCTACGACGCGGCCGCTCTCGAGGACGTAGTGGCGGTCGGCAACGCTGGTCGCAAAACGGAGATTCCCACCTTCAGGCCACGACGCAGCTCGCTCTAGAGATGGCGCGTGATCAACGCCACCATGGAAGCGACGGTGCCCTCCTCGACGGCTAGATTCGCCTGGAAGACGCATCGAGGCATTCCGTAGACGACGCAGGATTCTTCGGTCTCCGTGATCAGGCGACCACCGGCGGCGTGAATGAGCTGTGCGCCGGCTAGCCCGTCGTTGCCCATGCCGGTAAGGACGACGCCGAGCGTGGCTGATCCGAACTCCTTGGCCGCGCTCTCGAAGAGCACGTCGACGGACGGACGGTGAAGCCCACCGAGCGGCGCTACGTCTAGGAGCGCACGAAATCCGCCAGGCGCACGCTCGACGGTCAGGTGAATTCCCGCGCGCGCAATGACGACCTGCCCGGCACGGTAAACGACACCCTCGCGCGCCTCGCTCACTTCGACGGCGCTCTCCTTGTTGAGACGCCGGGCGAAGGCCTCGGTGTACCCCGGCGGCATGTGCAGGACCACCGCTACGGGAACGGGGAAGTCACCCGGAAGACCGTGGATGATGGTGGTGAGCGCCTGCGGACCGCCGGTCGAAGCGCCGACGACGAGGATCCGCGTCCCGACGTGAGCGCTGACGCGCTGCGACGGCGTCCGGACATCGCGTTGGACGGGCAACATGGACGAGCGCGTCGAGCGCACGCGGCCAGCGGCGAGGACCTTCGCCACAAGCTCGTCTCCGAGCTCGTAGAGGCGGTCGAGTGCCAGGGCGGTGGGCTTGTGGACGAGATCGAATGCCCCCGAGTGCAGCGCAGTGATGCCGAGCTCGCTGTCCTCGTCGGTCATGCTGACCACCACGACCGCGGGCGGGTCGGGTTGCGATTTTAGCGCTCTCAAGACTCCGAGACCGTCGAGATCTGGCATCACCAAATCGAGCGTGACGACGTCTGGCTTGAGCGCGGCGATCCGTTCGAGCCCATCGAGCCCGTCGCGAGCAATCCCCACGACGTCGATGTCGGCGCTTGCGCCGAGGATCTCGCGGAGCACCTTTCGTGCAAACGCAGAATCGTCGATGACAAGCACGCGAACCTTCGGTTCACTCATGTCGTGGTGACCTGATGTGAAACAAGCAGCCCGCGTGCTCTTTGGATGTCAGCGCTGTGCCGAATCGAAGAAGCGATTCAGAAGCACCAACGAGCAGCGGTGCGCCGTCGTTCAACGCGCGGCTCAGGGAATTGACCACTCGCTGCACCGTATCATCGCTGAAGTAGATGAAGACGTTCCTGCACAAAATTGCGTCGAATTTGCCGAGCGAGCGGATGGCTTCGTCATCGAGGAGGTTCACGCGACGCCACTCGATCTTCGTGCGGAGCTGCGGCAACACCCGCGCACGCTCATCCACCATCTCGAACCAGCGCTCCTTCATGGACTGCGGCAGCGCCCGAAGGGAGCGCCCGCCGTAGTCGCCCTGCTCGGCCCGTGCGAGGGCCCGGAGGCCTATGTCGCTCGCGACGATGTCGACTTCGTCCAAGACGCCCATCTCCTCGAGAATCATGGCGAGGGTGAGCGGCTCCTCGCCCGTGGAGCAGGCAGCGCACCACACCCGGAGGCGCTTTCCGGCGGCGCAACCGGGGACCAGCATGGCCTCGCAGAGCACGCTCAGCTGCGCGGCCTCGCGAAAAAAGTACGTTTCGTTGACGACCAAGGCGTCGATGAGCGCGTCGAGCTCGGCGCCAGAGCTCGCGTCGTAACGCAGGAAATAGTAGTAATCGAGCGGGGAATCGAAGCCCGCCTCGGTGGCGCGGCCTTCGAGCTTGCTGGCGAGGAGGGGCAGTTCTTTCGGGTCGTAATGGATCCCGGTCCGCTCCTGGATCAGCTTCTTCCAGATGGCGAACAATGGCGGGGTGAGGCTGAAGGCGCCCATCGCGGTCAACCCCGAAGGGCTGCGAGGCACATTTGGCGTACCTCCTCGTCGGAGTCAGTCTCAGCTCCGTGCGCGAGCGCGCTGCGCGCTTCCTTGGTCGCCGTGGCCGCAAGGGCGGAAGCGGCCGCGCGCCTGGCGAAGACATTCTCGCTTTCGAGGAGCGAGACGACCGCCGCGCGGCCCTGCGCCCGATTCATGCGAGTCAATGCGGCCACGAGGTGAGGGGCGAGGGTCGAGCTCGCCACCTCGAGCGCGGCAACCAGGTGCTCCACGCGACCCTCGCGCGGAGCGCTCAGCGAGCGAACCGCCCATGCTCGGAGCGGCTCGACGGTCAGCTGATCGATCAGCCACGGTGTCAAACGCGGAGAGCCATGCCCTTCGAGGAGAGTAAACGCTGCACTCCGGACGCTGGGCTCGACGTCCGAGATCGCGCTCACCAGCGCCGAAAACGCTTCCGGCGCATCGAGCTCGGCGAGGGCCGAGAGCGCCACGAGGCGGGTAGCAGAATCGTCCGCTGCGAGCTCACGAAGGAGGACCGGGAGCGCGTCTGCGCGGCGCGTGGACCCGATGCCGAGAACGGCAGCGCGGCGTACGTCGGGATCGTCCGATTGCGAAGCGCTGTCGAGGGCGGCGACCGCGTGTGCGCCACCGAGCCGCGCGATCGACTCCACCGCGGCGACGCGTACCTGTCCGGCAGGATCGCGCACCAACGCAACTACGGCTTCGGCTGACCCGCAAGCTCCGAGCTTCCCGAGCGCCTGGCAACTGTAGTAGCGGACCCACGCGTCGACGTCCGCTAGGCCATGTTCCAACGCGGCAACGACCCTGGGCGCGAGCGACGTCTGACCGAGGGCGCGCATGGCTGACGCCCGCGTGTGGGCAGTCGTGTGGCTCGTGAGTGTGAGAAGCGCACTCAGAGCTTCGGGATCGTCGATGAAAGCGAGGCCTTGCGTCGCGACGTCGCGGATCCGCTGATCGGCATCGTCCGTTGCCGCAACGAGGACGCCGAGACCCTCGGGATATCCAAAATACGAGATGATGCGGAGCGCAGCACGCCGCGTGCGCGCGTCCTCGGATTGGGCGGCCTCGAGCGCCCGCCTCTTCGTCTCCGTGCTCCCCAGTGATTGGATCGCGGCGACGGCCGCCTGAGAAACTCGGGCGTCGCTGTCACCGATCAACGAGAACAAGGCGGGCGCTGCCGCCGGATCGCCAATGCGGCCAAGGGCCTCTGCTGCGCGGGCACGCACGGTTCCATCGTCGTCTGCGAGGCAATCGGAAAGCTCTTGCACGCTGCTTCGCTTCGACGGAATGAGAGAGATGAGCAGGAGGCGGGTCGCGCTGTCGGCATTGCGCAGCGCCGCGAGCAGGGCGTCCTCGGCGACCAAGCCGAGTGTATGTAAAGCCTTTGAAGCCTCGTGCGCGACGGCCGGATCGTCGTGGAGGAGCGCGACGAGCTTCGCCGCGACCGAGGGGTCTTGGACCCACCCGAGAACCCTGCAGAGCGCCACTTTTTCATTTGGCGCCGCGCGCTCGAGAGCTTCGCTCATGCGGGACGCCGCGACTGGTGCGGAGAGCCGTTCGCGAAACGCTCGGCGAACGGGAGCGGCCTCGTCGAAGTTTGCCTCGTAGCGATCCATCAGCGCGGTGAGCGCCATCGCGGCAGGGCCGACCAGAGCTCCATCGGATGCGATCAGAAGATCCGTGAGCGGACCAACGGCGGAGAGCTGGCCCGTGCGTCCCAGTGCCGCCGCGGCCGGCGCGGCGTAGAGGGGATCAGTGAGAAGGTCACACAAGGGTCCGACGGCGCGCGGATCGCACGTGTTTCCGAGGACGTCGATGGCCGGGAACGCGCGGAAAAAATTCCGAGTGAGAACGGCAGCAACGAGCGCGTCGAGGCCGCCGGGGGAGCCGATCCTGCCGAGCGCTTCGATGGCTGCGACGGCGACGTTGTCATCGGGATGCTCGGTCAGATGCGCGAGTGCCGCGATGCTGCGCGTGCTCTTGCGACGCCCGAGGATCTGCGCCGCATCACAGATTACCGCCGGAGCCATCGTCTGCGCCGCGAGCTCGAGGACGGCGTCATCCACGTCACCCGAGGATGCGACGAGCGCGTCGACCGTAGCCGCAAGACACGCTTCACTCGCGCGGTCTCCCACGAGTACCTGGCAAAGAGGCCACACGGCCGGGGTTCCGATTCGTGCGAGCGCCGTCACCACCACCCGGCGTACCGCCCAGCTCGGATCATTGAGCAGCACGATCAGCGCAGCGATGCTCCCCGCTCCGGCCTGCGTGAGATGCTGGATTTTCTCGACGCGCCCGCGATCTTCCTGCGAGAGCCCGGGCCTCGCAACGTCGCTGCTCATGGCGCCTTCGAGGCTTCCCCGTCGTTGAGGCCGAACGACACGCTCAGCGCCGTGACGGCAACAACGTGCTCGATGTTG
Organism: Myxococcales bacterium; assembly: GCA_043747615.1. Lineage (GTDB taxonomy): Bacteria > Myxococcota_A > Polyangia > Polyangiales > Polyangiaceae > JAYTOU01. The sequence continues at coordinate 15,754 of JAYTOU010000060.1, forward strand.
GCCTTCGTGATCTGCCCGCTCTGAGCGGCGATGTCCACGACGTCCACCGCGATGGCCCGGGCGCGCTTCGCCTGCTGGGCGGCCGATGCGACGATCTCCCGCGCTTGAAGCTTCATCTCGTCGACGGCTTTCGCCACCTCTTCGCTTGCCGTTGCCTGCTCGGCGCTGGCCCGCGCCATCCCCGAGATGCTCGTCGTCTGCTTCGCCACGTTGGCGCTCGCGGCGGTGACGGCCTCCGCTTGCTCTTCGAGAGCCCTCGCGGTCTGCTTGGCGATGCGTCGTACGTCGTCGGCGCCGAGAACCAGCCCCGCGGTGGCCTTCGTTTGCTCGTTCGCCGCGGCGGTCACTTGGGCTGCGAGCTTGGCGACTTGCCGAGACGCGGCCTCGAGCTGCTTCACGCCACGCGACTGCTCGGAGAGCGCCTTGGCCGAGTGCGCCGTCTGCTTTCGCAAGTCTTCCATGGAGCGGGCAACCTCGACGGCTCCCGTGGCTTGTGCGGAGATGCCCGTCGTCGTGCGCTGCGCGGAGCTTGCGAGCTCGCGAGCCTGAACGCCGATTGACGTTACTTCACGGCTCAAATCAGCCATTAGCGCGCTCGTCTGGACGGCGCCCAAGCGCATCTCGCCGACCGCTTTTGCGAGCTGCGTGGCGCCGGCCGCCTGCTCGAGACACGCCTGCGCAACTTGCTCGACGTTGGCGCTGAGCTGCGTGTTTGCTTTCACGACATTTCGCATCGCCTTGGCCTGATCGGCGGTGGCGATGCTGGTCTGCTTGGCCATCTGCCGCATCTCTGAGCCACCCTTGGCCAGGGATTTTGCGGCGGCCGTTTGCTCGGTCGCACCCACGGTGATGGCGCGCCCCTGCTCGCTCACCTTGGCAATGCTCTGCGCGAGGTGCTGGCTTGCGCTCACCTGCTCCTGGGTGGCGCGCGACATCTCACGTGTCGTCTGGCTGACTTCGTCGATGCCCTGCAGAATCGAGCCGAGCGCGCGTTCTGCGTCGACGGCGAGTGCGCTCCCTTCCTCCGCTACCTTCGACCCCTCGCTCGAGGCCGCCAGTGCTTCGCGCGTCGTCGCTTGAAGACCACGAACGATCTTTCCGATGTCCGCGCTCGCCGTCGCTGCTCGGTCGGCAAGGGCCCGGATCTCTTCGGCAACGACGGCGAAACCTCGACCGTGCTCGCCGGCGCGCGCCGCTTCGATGCTCGCGTTGAGGGACAGCAAGTTCGTACGGTCTGCGATGAGGTTGATGGTGACGACGATGTCGCCGATCTCCTCGGCGCGCTTGCCCATCTCCTTCATGACGGTGCTCGACTCGTCCATCGTCTGGCGGATCTTGGTGAACCCGCCCATCGACTTGACGACCGTGGCCCCGCCGTCGCGAGCGGCTACGGTAACGCGTTCGCTGACCGATCTCGTGTTGTCGCCCATTCGAGCGAGTGCGCGCGCGGTGGCCTCGAGCTCGGCAGCGGAAGTGGCGCTGCTCCCCGAGAGGGTCGAGATCTGCTCGGCCGCTTTCGAGATCGATTCTGCGGAGCGCGCGACCTCTTCGATCGACGCGGCGGTGGCATCGATGGTTGCAGCGTTTTTTTCGGCCGTTGCGGCCACTTCTTCGACCGTCGCAGCGACCTCGTTCACGCTCGATGCCGTGCTCGATGCGAGAAGCGCGAGCTGCTTGGCGTGCTCGGCGACGGCTCGGATCGAACGCGAGAGCTCCTCGGTTGCCGTGGACGTTCCTTCGACGGAGGTCGCGAGCTCACCGGCGCCGGTGGCGATGGAGGTCACGCCCTTCTCGATGTTGCCGATCGACGTTCCGACGGTCACAACGCGATCGCCGGCGGCCTGCGCGTCGGTTGCAATGCGCGCGATGCCCTTCGACATCTCCTCGATGGTCGCCCCGACCTCCTCGATCGACGCGGCGTTGGCCTGACCGCGGTGGGTCATGTCGGTGAGGGTTGCCACGGTCTGGGTGGCCGAGGCGAGGAGCTCCTCGCTCGCGGCCGCGAGGTCCTCGGAGTTGACGCTCACGCCCTTGATTGAGCGGGCGATCTCCTCGAGGGTCGATGCGGTGGCGTCCGACGAAGCCGCCAGGTGGGCGGCGTCTTTCTTCACCGTGGTGATCGATGTCGACAGCTCCTGAAGGCTCGTGGCGTTCGCCTCTGAGCTCTGATGAAGGCCCTTGGCCGCATCGCTCACGTTCTTCTGCGACTTGGTGAGCTGCTGCGCGGAAGCCGAGGTCTGCTCGATGGCCGCGGCGATGCCTTCGATGGCGATACGAACCTGTTCACCCGATGCCGCTTGCTCCTCGCCCGAAGCTGCCAGCCGCGAAGCCGCCTCCTCGACCGCTCGCGCGAGCGAGGCTGTTTGCCTGAGAGAGCGAACCGTCGAGTCCGCGCGTAACCGAGCCTCGTCCATACCGAGCGCGCCTGCCTTTTGCCCATTACCCGACATCGATTTGCTCCTCTCCAATGACCTTCGCGAAATCCATGACGAGAAGGAGCCGCGACCCCACCTGCGCCACGGCTCTGACGTATCCGCCGGCTTCGTCCTCGAGGAGCTTCGGCGCTGGCCGGAGCTGCGCCGGCGTGATCTTGAGCACCTCGCGTCCGCTATCGACGAGGAGGCCGACGACGCGCTCGCCGGCCAGACCGACCACGATCCGCGTGTCGATGGTGGGCGGCGCGTGCGGTAGGTGGAACCTCGCCCGGAGATCGATGAGGGGGACGATCCGTCCGCGGATCTGGACGATGCCGGCCACGAACGCCGCCGAGCCGGGCACGGAGGTCGCGCCCGCGAAGGACTCGATCTGGACGACCGTTGCCGTGGGGAGCACGTACTCGGCGTCGCCGACCTTGAAGACGACGTAGAGGGAGGGCACGTCCTCCGCGGAGATCTTTTCTTCGTGCCGCGTGAGGTACGTCATGCTGCGTGCTCCTTGTCCCTGCCGAGTAGCGTCGCGCCGAGCGCCACGAGATCGAGAACGAGGGTCGGCCTTCCGTCTCCGAGATCCGTGGCGCCCGCGATCCCGGGCATCTGGACGAGCGGATCCGTGAGAGGGCGAACGACGGCCTCCTGCTGCCCCTGAACACGATCGATGCCGAAGGCCATTGCTCCGTTCTCCCGACGAACGAGAAGGGCCTGACGCGGGAGCTCACCGGAGGAGCTCAAGAGATGAAAGACGGACCTGAGATCCACGAGCGGTATGGCCTCTCCGCGGCGCTCGACGAGCCCGGCGTAGCGCGACTGGCCTTTCGAAGCGCGGGACGGGCCGTGCCGCACCTTTTCGCGATCGATCTCCAGGATCTCGTCGACCGTCGAGACCGGAACGACGAAGCGTTGGCCCCCACACTCGAACGTGAACGCGTCCACGATGGCGATGGTGAGCGGGACTCGCAACGTGAAGGTCGTGCCCACCCCGCGGGTGGTTCGCATCAGCAATTCGCCACCGAGCTGGTTGACGACGATGCGCTTGACGATGTCCATGCCCAGACCCCGGCCGCTGGTGGTCGTCGCCTGGGCCCGGGTCGAAAGTCCTGCGAGGCACAGCGCGTCGAGGAGAGCTCCGTCGCCGACCCCAATCTCGCGTCCGGTGCGTCGGGCGACCGCGGCCCGGTCGACGCCGGCACCATCGTCCGTAATCGAGAGCTCGAGGCGCGTGTTGGAGTGCGCGGAGCACACGATGCGTATCGTGCCGTCGGGGGGTTTTCCCGTGCTTAGCCGCGCGTTCGGCGCTTCGATCGCGTGGTCGACGGCATTGCGGATCACGTGAACGATCGCCGGAAAAATACGCTCGGCGACGGCCTTGTCGAGCTCGACGTTTCCCGTCTCGACGAGCAGACGGACCTGCTTGCCACTCTCGAGACTCAAGCCGCGCATGATGAGAGGAACGCGATCGAGGACTTCTGCGACGGGCACCATGCGAACGCGAAGAATCGCCGCCCGCAGATCCCGCAGTTGACGGGAGTTGTCTTTGACGATCTGGCCGAGCTCGCGGGTGTTCACGCCCGCCTCCGCCATCGCGCTCACGGCGCGCGCGAGGCGGGAACGGGTAACGATCAGTGCTGAGAGCTGCTCCATGGCGTCGTCGAGACGTTCCACGTCGACGCGCACGATGCTGCGGCGGTGCTGGGACGGTGAGTCGTGGACTTCGACTTCTTCTGGGGGGATCCACGGATCCTCGATTGCGCCGCCGGCCGTGCCGAGCAATTGAAGAGCGTCCGTCTCGATGCCGATCGCAGCAGCCAGATCTGCGTCGGAGGCGGAGGTCACGACGAGAAGCGCAAAGCTCAGACCGCCGGGCGCGTCAGCGGTGGGGAGCACCGACACCGGGATCACCTTCACGATCTCCGCAATCGCGCCGACGCGTTCGCGAACGGTGTTGATCGAAAGTCCCTTCGCGACCCTCGACGGTGACGGCGTGAAATCGCCGCGGATGGCTCGCCTCCCATCCTTGCCGTTGCACGCGAGCGCCGCCAGCTCGAAGGGCGCCAGCTTGCTCGCGAGGGCGGGATCGAGATTGAGGATCACGCGCGCCGCGCCTTCGACCTTCGCGCCATCGGGCTTGAGTTGGTCGATGGCCTCGAGCAGTCCCTCGGGTGGCGGCGCGATCGGCTTCTTTTCCGCGAGGGCACGCACACGCTGCTCGATGGCGCGAACGCCCTTCAGCAGGGTGTCGACCGCGTCGGCGGAGAGCCTTCCGTCGCTGCGATCGGCCAACCGTAGTGCGCTCTCCATGCAATGGGCGATGGCAACGACGGGCTCGACCCCCACCATAGAGGACAGACTCTTGATGGTATGGAGCGCGCGAAAGAGATCGCGCACCGCGCGCGGGTTCGTCTGACCCCGTTTGATCGACGCATCGACTTCGAGGAGCGTAGCGTTGGCGACGCCGAGCTGCTCCTCTGCCTCGGCCAGATAGGCGCCGAGGTACTCGCGAAGGTCGATCGTGTTCGTCAACGGAGAGACCGCCCTTCGAGCAGGGCTTCAACCTCCCCGAGGATGGCCTCGGGTGTGAACGGCTTCGTCATGTAGCGCGAGGCCCCCGCGCTCAGCGCCGCGACGCGCGAAGTCTCGTCACCCCGCGTGGTCAGGATGATGATGGGGAGCGCCCGCAGCTTGTCCTGAGTGCGAACGAACTCGAGGACCTCGATGCCGCCGATGTCCGGCATGTTCAAGTCGAGCACCACCACGTCGAACGGCTTGAGCGAGAGCTGCTCGATGGCCTCGAGCCCGCTAGAAGCTTGGGTCACGTGGAGCGCAGCCTTCGGCTTCAAGCAAGCCGCCACCATGTCGCGCATCACCTTGCTGTCATCGACGACGAGCACTTCAGCCAAAGCCCACCTCACGGTTCTGCGATGCACTCTTCACGGCGTCGTCCCGCCTGGGCTTTGACTGGTCTTCGGACGCGTGGAGAGCGCCGCCACCGCCTGCGCGAGCTCACCCGGGTTCAAGGGCTTCGCGAGGTACATGTCGAAGCCGGCGGCGAGCGCCTCGCCTCGATCCTCGTCGTGCGCATAGCCCGTCAACGCGAGGACGGGCAGTCGGTCCCCGCCGTTGCCATTGCAGCGCGCGCGCAGGCGACGGATGAACTCGAAACCATCCGTCTTCGGCATTCGGATGTCGGCGACGATCACCGCGGGCCTGAGCTCGTCGAGGACGGCGAGGGCGACATCCGCGGAGTCGGCGGTGGTCACACTCGCACCGTGAACACGAAGCGCCGCGGCGACGAGCTCGCGGGCATCGGCTTCGTCGTCGACGACGAGCACCTTCAGCCCGACGAGTCTGGAAACGTCGCTCTCCGGTCGAGAAATGCGCTTTGGCGCTTCTGAGTCGTGCATGAGGGCGACGGCCGGTAAGGTCACGACGAACGTGGCGCCCCGGCCGAGCCCTTCGCTCGCGACGGTGACCGTGCCGTCGTGGGCAGCGACGAAATGACGGACTAGGGAGAGGCCGAGCCCGAGCCCACCGTGACGGCGACTCGGCGCGCCCTCGGCCTGACGAAAGCGGTCGAAGACTAGGGGAAGGAACTCGGGCGCGATGCCCATGCCGTCATCGCGGATGGTGAGCCTGATGGCGCCGTCGACGCGCTCCGTGTGGACCTCGATGTGCCCGCCCTTCGACGTGAACTTGATGGCGTTGCTGAGGAGGTTCCCGACCACCTGCTGAATTCGCTGGGCGTCCCCGTCGATGGGCGCAGCGTCGAGCTCGAGATCGAGCTTCAAGGCGATGTTCTTGGCATCGAGCGCCGGCTTCACGGCTTCGACCGCGGCGCTCACCACGCCCGAAAAATCGAAAGGCGCGATCTCGAGGCGCTGCTTGCCGGCCATGATCCGCGAGCCGTCGAGAATGTCTTCGATCAGCTGGACCTGCGACTTTGCGTTGCGTTCGATGGTCTCGATCGCACGGGAAAAGTCGGTGGGACTGAGCTGCCCCGATCGCATGAGTTGGACCCAACCGAGGATCGCGTTGAGAGGAGTGCGAAGCTCGTGGGAGGCCATCGCTAGGAACTGGTCCTTCGACCGGTTTGCGGCCTGGGCCTCGGTGCGCGCTTCGCGCTCGCTCGCTTCCGTCGCGATCAGACGATCGTGAAGGAGCTTGGTTCGCACGACAGCGGCGACGCGCGCCAGGAGCTCGAGCCCGTCGTAGGGCTTGGTCAGGTAGTCGTTCGCGCCGGCCGAGATCGCTTCCACTAGATCGGCGCGCTCGGAGAGTCCGGTCAGCATCAAGATCGGAAGGGCGTTTTGATTTCTCGTGGTGCGCACGAACTTGCAGGCTTCGAGGCCCGGGAGCCCGGGCATCTGCCAATCGAGCACGATGGCGGACGGCGCGGTCGACGTCGATGCGAGCCTCTCCAACATCGTCGAAGCCTCGTCGAAGACCTCAACGTTGTAGATGCTCGCGAGCACCCGCTTCGCGACCTCGGCCTCGAGCGGGCTGTCCTCCACAATCCAGACTGCGTGGCGTGCGTCCGGGTTCGTTTCGGGCGGGGGCACAGGTCCGGGCATCAGGTGCGGGCTCTATAGCATGGGCCGGGCAGATTAGCCTCAGGCCGACCATCCTGCTCGCGCCGAGCTAAGGAGAGAGAAAGTGGCGCCCACGATCGGGGGGGGTGACCGCAGACGCCGACTCACCACGAAGCAGAAGTCGTGCCGCCCCGGTCTTGGCGCAATCGCGCCGACTTTCGCGATCTGACGCTGGGTCACGCTTTCAAATGTGAAACGCCGTCGTGCGTTTCCGAGACCGCATGCTTAGGCTTCAGTCGCCCGTGATGGGTGTGGCGGTTTAGAGAAAATCGTGGCGCTTCGGCCGGCAACCGACACCTCGTCCGAGCACCCGGGAATGCGGCCGTGATGCGACGCGTGGTCCGTGAAGAGGGCGACGCCAGGGTCGCTCGCGAGGCACGGACGTTGCTCAGTGCGTGCGCATGACTCCCCGATCTATCTGGTTTGAAACCAATGGCGCTCCGCGATTTCCGCCGCTGGCAAAGGACGTCCACTTCGACGTCGCCATCGTCGGCGCTGGCATCACCGGCATCACGGCGGCCATGCTCCTTCAGGGCGCGGGAAAGCGCGTTGCCATCATCGAAGGTCGGCGCGTTCTCGAGGGAGAAACCGGACACACGACGGCACATCTATCGACCGCTCTTGACGCGCGGTACGCGGCTCTCCGGAGAGATTTCGGAGAGGCGTCGGCGCGGCTCGCGTATGAGTCTTCCCGTGCGGCCATCGACCAGATCGCACGGTTCGTACAGGAGCTGAAGCTCGACTGCGGGTTCGCGTCCGCGACGGGCTACCTCTACACGGAGCGCGAGGAACAGCTTCGCGATCTGCACGTGGAATTCGAGGCGGCGCGTGCGCTCGGGATCCCGGTGAGCATGACGCGGGAGGTCCCCCTTCCCTTCGCGACGGTCGCCGGAGTGCGCTTCGAGGGTCAAGCGCAGATCCATCCGCTCCGCTACCTGACTCCCATGCTGGACCTTCTCGTCGCGAAGGGCTGTGCGATCTTCGAAGACACGCCGGTCACCGCGATCGAAGACGGCGCTCCTTGCACCCTCGTGACCGCGGGCGGCAAAATCACCGCAGACCAGGTGATCCTCGCCACGAACGTGCCGCTCAATCTTCTCTTTCTCCAGACGAAGATCGCGCACTACAGGAGCTACGCCGCCGCGTTTCCGCATACGGAAGAAGTCGAGAACAAGCTCTTCTGGGACACCGATGATCCCTACCACTACACACGCTCCGCAATCGTCGACGGAAAACCCAATTTGATCGTCGGCGGCGAGGATCACAAGACAGGGCAGAACAAGGACACGGATGAAAGCTTTGCCCGCCTCATCGAGTACGCGCGCGTCCGCTACCATGTCGGGACGCCCTCTCACCGATGGTCGGGGCAGATCATCGAGCCCGTGGATGGTCTTCCGTACATCGGACGAAATTCGGCCTCGAAGAACGTGTACGTCGCGACGGGGTACGGCGGAAACGGCATGACCTTCGGCACTCTCGCCGGGATGCTACTCAGCGATCTCGTGCTCGAACGCGGCAGTCCGTACAGCGACCTTTATGATCCCACCCGCATCAAGCCAATGGCGAGCGCGGCTACGTACGTCGAAGAAAATGTCGACTTCCCCACGCATCTCATTGGGGATCGCGTAGCGGCCTGGTCCGCATCTCTCGAGGACATCGAGCCCACCGACGGCAAAGTGGTGACGGTCAAGGGCGAGCCGATCGCGGTGTATCGTGACGCGAAGGGGGTGACCCACGGGCTCTCTCCGGTGTGCACGCACCTCGGCTGCCACGTGAAGTTCAACCGCGCGGAGCAATCGTGGGACTGTCCGTGCCACGGCTCTCGCTTCGACCTCGAAGGGCGCGTCGTGAATGGGCCCGCGTTGATCGCGCTCGGCCCCAAGCCTCTTCCCTGATTCCTGGCACATCGAATGCATCTCGTCGTGATCGGAGGTCATTCGATGACAACGAGATCCGACAAGCCAGCGCTGCCCCGCCGTGATGCAACGGGACACTTGAATCCACAGTACGCAGCCGACCTGCATGCGATCAGCGCCGAGAGCGCCGGCACCGAGGAGGGCGCGGACTTCTTGGAGGTGAGCAAAGTGGAACCGCTCTCCGAGCTCCTCGCCGAATCCTTCGTGCAACGGGTAACGAGCGGCGACGATGGCGTTCTCGATCCACTCGATTCCGAGGAGCCGGTCGATCCAAACGTGGACCAATGAAGCCCGCGGCATCGAAAGCGCGGCGCGGGTAGCGGCCGCGAGCACCAATTCCTACGCCAATCGTAGGTCCGTTTTCCGCCACCTCGAGCGATCCGATTGCTCGAGTGAATGGTGGGCGCTAACGCTCTGGCATGCGAAAACCTGGGCGTCTTCTGGGGAGTGTTGGCGTGTGCGGGGCGGCGGCGATGATCTTCATGGCCTGCGGATCGCGCAACTCGGGCTTCGGTGATCCGAACGGCGTTGGCGGAGCGGCGGACGGCTCACCCCTATTCTCGAGCAACGATGCGGCGGGGGGCGATGCAATGGGCCCTCCGATCGGCATCATTACGGGCAAGGTCGTCGCTCCGGAAGGAACGATTCCGATCGCCGGCGCGCTCGTCTATCTGACCGACGCCGAGCCCGCGCCCATTCCCTCGGGGGTCTACTGCGACAAGTGCGTCGAGCTCACGTCGTACGCCTTCACGTACTCGAAAGCGGACGGCACCTTCGAGCTCCCCGCATACATCTCGGGCTCGCAGTACATCGTCACCCAAAAGGGCCAGTTTCGCCGCGTTCGCAAGGTCGACGTGAAGCCGGGAACCCAGCCTTCGAACGCGGACGACACGCGCCTCCCCGGGAAAAACGACGCCGCAAACGGTGACACGATCCCGCGCATGAAGGTGATGGCGGCGACCTGGGATTCGATCCAGTCCTCACTGAAGAAGCTCGGCGTCTCGGAGTTCACGGGGCCGCCCACGGGCTTCGTTCAGGATCACGCGCTCGACGATCTCAGCGAAGCGTCGAAGTACCACATCATTTTCATTCCTTGCTCGGGGCAGGTGGTGACCGATCCCGGACCAACGGGGACGCAGTGCTCGGGAATCTACGCGCCGAGCGGCGGCTCGAAATCCGTCATGAAGGACTACATCGAGCAGGGCGGCAAGCTCTACGTCACCGACTGGAGCTACGAGTACGTTCAGCAGATCTGGCCGGGCTTCATCACGTTCGCAGGGGAGACGTCGCAAGTCGGCTCGGCCTGCACACTCGGCGAATACTCCGGTCCCGCGCAGTTCGACGATCCTGGCCTCGCGGCATGGATGACGGCCATCGGCGAAGGGAGCGCGCAGCTCAAGAAAAATTACGTCTCCATCTCCGGCACCACGCCGCAGCCCGGTCTCGACCAGGACGGACACCCGGTGACCATCACCCCAAAGATCTGGGCATCGACCGTCGTTGGCGGCGCGCCCCACACGTCCACCGTGAGCTTCCAGGATAAGTGCGGCCGCGTGATGTACAGCACGTACCACGCCGAGGGCACGGACAATGGCGGCAGCTCCACTCTGCTCGCGCAGGAGAAGGCGCTCTTTCACATCCTGCTCGAAGTGTCGGCCTGCGTGGGCGTGAAGCCGCAGCCTCCGGTGCGCTGATCAGCAGCTTCACGTGTTGCGTGAACCACGCGCGCGCAGGCGGCTGCTAGTCACTTCTTCTTTTTGCTCGTTCGAACGCGCTGACCCACGCTCCCTCGCCAGGTCCGCTGTCACGAAGCCGTTCTGCTCATGCCAATCGTGACAATCGGCATGGGAGGCCAGTCGTGAAAACTACCTGTTTCGTAAATCCCGGTACGAATTTCTGACAAGTGGTCGGTGCTCAGGGCAATTGCTAGAACACCGGTCAAACGTGAGGGATTTTTCATGATGCGCTTCTATGCTTCCGCTCTTGTCCTTGTTTCAGTAGCCGCGGCGTGCGGGCCCACGATCGATGTCGGCCAAAGCGACGGCGGCGCGGCATCCGACGGCGCCAAGTCCGGCTTGGACGACTCCGCGGGCGGAACCGACGCGGGACACACCGACGCCGTGACGACGGGCTCGAGCAAGACCAAGGGCGGCGTCAGCTGCGAAAAAGCGGATCTCCCGGCGGCAGGGAGCGCGTGCTCGATCCCCGGCACCTACGACGTGACCGAAAGCCTTTGCTCGAGCACCGACGCCACGTGCATGGATGTGCAGACGGCAACGGACTACCAGTGGACTGCGGTGGTCACCCTCACGGGTACGACCGTGAAGCTCACGAACGGCACCGACCGTTTATTGCACTGCGAGCTTTCCCCTCCGTGCACCTGCGTGTCCGCCGGCGGCAACGTGTACCACTTCACGAGCACCGGCTTCGCGTCCACGGGCAAGTCGCAGTGTGCGGGGAGCGCCATTCAGAACGAGCTCTCCACGGGGGTGAAGCTGTGATGCGGCGCCATGCATCGCTGCCTTTCGCCCTGGCGATTGGCCTCTTGTCCCTCGCGTGCGGGCCCACCATCGATGTCGGCCAAAACACCTCCGATGGCGGGATGAGCGCCTCAGACGCGGCAACGTCTCATCCGGACACGGGGGCTTCGCTTGCTGCCGGCACCGCCAACGTGGCCGGTATGGTCGGTGGCCATTCGCTCGCAGTCAAAGACGCGATTGGCTTCGTTAGCAACCAAGGTGCGACCTTCCACGAGCTCTGGGTGAGCATCACCGATCACGCAAACATGTGCGCGGCCGTGAAGCAGGGAGCGGAGAGCTTTGCCAATACGACGGGGGTTCGCCTAGACCTCACGTCGGGCGCGTCGACGCCGCTCACGATCGGCCCGGGTACGTACGCGATCGGTGACACGACGACGACGAAGCCGCATTTCGCAGCGGCCTTCATGAACACCGATGCCACCTGCACGAGCGGGGTTGGGGGCACCAACGCGACAGCCGGAACGCTCACCATCGGAGACATCACCTCGGGCGTCATCAACGGAACGTTCGATCTGACCTTTCCGACCGGCTCGCTCAAAGGCTCCTTTGGAGCAGGCACGTGTGACAGCGGCACTCCGACCGGCAGCATCAAGTGCGCCCAGTGACGAATTAAGTTACGCAAGCGGTGCGTGCACTCCGTCCTCGCGATCCTCTTCGTCCTCCTTCTGGGGCGCACCGCGATGGCTGCTCCGAGCGCACGCCTGCACTACACGCGCGGGAGCGGCGCCGAGGCCTGCCCGGACGAAGCATCGATGCGGCGCGCGGTCGACTCCCAGCTTGGCTACGATCCGTTCGACGACCAGGCGTCGACGTCGGTGGAGGCTTCGATTCTTCGCAAAGACGATCGTCTCTTCGGCCGGGTCGAGGTCATTCGTCCTCACGAATCGCCCGGAAAGCGCGAGCTTTCGTCACGCGAAGTCGACTGCGAGCACCTCGCGTCCGCGATGGCTCTCACGATCAGCATGGCGATCGATCCGATGGTGATCTCCCGCCCGCCGCCGGCCGCAGCACCTGTGCCGCCTCCGCTCGAAGCGATACCGCGCCCTTCACCCGTCTCCTCCCCTCCCCCGCCCGAAGTTCCAAAGTCCTCTCCGCCGGCGCCGCGCAGCGTCTCTTTTCGCGCTGGGATCACTCCTCTAGTATCGGTCGGGATCGCTCCCGGGATCGCGGTCGGACTGGACGCATCTGCCGCCGTGCGCTGGTCCCACGTGTCCATCGGTCTCGAAGGGCGAATGGACCTGCCGTCGTATGCTCACCTTTCCATCGGAGGGGACGTGAACACGTCCATTCAGGTCGGGATCCTCGTCCCCTGCGCGCACGTGGACCGCATTGCGCTGTGTGTGCTCGGGGCGGTCGGCTCGATGCGCGGAGAGTCTACGGGGATCACCGCCACGAACAGCGAGTACGTGCTCTTTGCTGCGGTCGGAGCGCGGGTTGCGCTCGAGATCCCGCTCTCCGCGAGCTTCCTCCTTCGCCCCGAGCTCGACGTGTTCGCCGCCCTGGCCCGACCCTCGCTCCACCTCAACAACGCCGTCATCTGGACCACTCCGCCTTTCTCCGCATCGCTCGGATTGGGCGCGGTCGTACGATTTTGAAAACCGAAAGCGAGGTCCAGGCCTTCGATGCGAACTTTCGCGGCATCTTCGAGTCGGAGTTTTCCTACGTCTGCCGGTCGCTCCGTCGCTGCGGCATTCGCGATCGAGACATCGACGATCTCGCCCACGACGTCTTTCTCGCGATGCACATGCGCTTCGAAGATTTCGACCGCACGCGGCCGATCAAGCCCTGGCTCTTCGGGATCACCTTTCGCGTCGCCTCCCACCATCGACGCCGCCCGGGATACCAGCGCGAAGGGCTGGACGACGCCAGTGACACCGAGCGGCGCGACATGACCCCTCTTGCCGACGAGCAGCTCGACGATCACCGAAAGCGCGCGATGGTTCTCGAGGTCCTCGACACCCTCGACCTCGATCGCCGTGCCGTCCTGATCATGCACGACCTCGACGAGCTCCCGATGCGCGACGTGGCCGAAACGCTGGGGATCCCTGTTTTCACGGCCTATTCGCGGCTTCGCGTAGCGCGCGAGGAATTTGCGGCGGCGGCGCGGCGCATGCGGCTCCGAGGTGAAACATGAGTCACGATCTCGAACCGCTCTCGCCGGACGTCGAATCGATGCTCCGCGCCGAGCGCAGCTACGAAGCGGAATCGGACGCGCGAAGAATGCGCGTGATGACCCGTCTCACGTCGACGGCGGCAGCGGTCGGCCTCGTTGCAAGTGTAGCCGTCGGAGCTGCCCACGCGGCGCCGGTGACCTGGCTCGTGCGTCTGGCCAGGCTTGCGCGCACGAAGGTCGCCATCGCCGTGGGAGCGCTCGCTATTGGAGGAGCCGGCGGCGGAGTCGTCGGTCACGAGCTCGGACAACGTGCGGCGGAGAAGCGTGCAGCCGCCGTCGTCAGCGCCGCTCCGCCCGCTCCGCCGGTCGTCCCCGTCCAACTTTTTCCCGCACCTTCGGCATCCTCGATCGACGTGCTCGCCCTCCCCTCGAGCGCGCCGGTGATCGCTCCTTCGCCGCGGCCTCATTCCTCCGTGGCACCGCGCGAGACGGGAGACGAGGATCTCGCAGCGGAGCTCGCGTTCGTCCAGATGGCGCGCACCTCGCTCGCTCGTCAAAACTTCAGCGGGGCGCTCGATGCGACGGAGCAGCACGCCCGAAAATTCCCGAACGGCCACCTCGCCGAGGAACGCGAGAGCCTCGCCATCCAGGCCCTCGTCGGCGCCGGCCGAGACAGCGAAGCGCGCGCCCGAGCAGCACGTTTTCGAGCCAAATATCCGCACAGCTTGCTTCTCCCGGCCGTGGAGGCAGCGGTGCGCGCGCCCTAGCGAGCGTTCTTGGATTTCGCGCATCGCGGGAGCGTGGCGGAACGAGCACCGCCTCATCGAAGAGGCACTCGCGAACGCCACCATTCTTCCCTCCCCAGATGCGCCATACAGCTCGCGCTGACTGAAGTCTTCGCCCGTTCGTCACCCCGTTGTCACACGCCGGAGGTACGTGTGCCTCAATGAACTATCGAAGCTGCAGATCGCCTGCCGTCGCTCTCCTGGGTGTGGTCGCGCTTCTCGCGGCCGCTTGTAAGGGCAACTCCGGATCAGATCCTTCAGGGTCCCCCGCCGCCACGAACACGGCAGCGGGCGACGTCTCCCTCACCGGGTCGGGATCGTCGTTCATCAACCCGCTCATGTCCAAGTGGGTCGCGGCGTATCAGGGGGCCGAGGCGCCGGAGCGCAAGGTCAAGATCAACTACCAATCTGTCGGCTCGGGAGCCGGAATCAAGGCAATCCTCGACAAGACGGTGGACTTCGCGGCAAGCGATGCAGCCCTCAGTGACGAGCAGCTGGCCAAGGCGCCGAACAAGATCCTTCACGTGCCGCTGACCCTCGGTGCGGTGGTGATCACCTACAACGTCAAAGACGTGCCCGACCACCTCAAGATGACGCCGGAGGTCGTCGCCGGCATTTTTGGCGGCGAGATCAAGACCTGGAACGACGCAAAGATCGCGAGCGTGAACGCTGACGTGAAGCTTCCCGCAACGCCGATCGGCGTCGTCTACCGATCCGATGGAAGCGGGACGACCGCGGTGTTCACCAACTACCTGTCGACCGTCTCCGCTGCCTGGAAGACGAAAGTCGGCACGGCGACGAGCGTCAAGTGGCCCGCCGGAACCGGAGCGAACGGCAACGCTGGCGTGACCAATCAGGTGAAGCAGACACCGGGATCGATCGCTTACGTCGAGCTCGCCTACGCCCTCGAAAACAAGCTTCCTGTGGCCTCCCTCAAGAACCGCGCAGGAAAGTTCGTTGACCCCACGCTCGAAGGGATCACGGCTGCTGCCGAAGGCGCATCGACCAAGATCCCCGAGGATCTCCGGATGCCGCTCGTCGACGCCGAGGGGAACACGGCCTATCCGATCGCCGCCTTCACCTACGCGCTGGTGTACGAAGACAACGCTGATCCGAGCCGCGGGACGGCGCTCTCTAGCTTCTTGTGGTGGGCCATTCACGACGGGCAGAAGCTCGGCCCCGGTCTCCACTACGCTGCGCTACCGCCCGCGGTCGTCGCGAAGGCGGAAGCGAAATTGAAATCCCTGAAGGCCGCCGGCAAGCCGCTCCTCACCGGGAAATGAGCCGGCGCCGTCGAGACGTCAACGCCGGCGACCTCACCTTCAAGGCCGTCACCGGGATCTTCGCGGGCGTGGTCGTGGCCATTCTCGTGGTGGTCGCCATCGCCCTGACCTTTGCGTCGAGGGAGAGTCTCGGCGCCTACGGCTTCGGCTTCATCACTGGACGAGAGTGGGACCCGGTCGAAGGGCACGAAGCTTACGGCGCACTCCCCTTCATCTACGGAACGTTCGTCACCTCGGTCATCGCGCTCTTCCTCGCGGTGCCGGTCTCGCTTGGCATCGCCATCTATCTCGGAGAGCTCGCCCCGGAGTGGCTTCGCACGCCGCTCTCCTTCGTGGTCGAGTTGCTCGCGGCCGTTCCAAGCGTCATTTATGGCCTCTGCGGGTACTTCATTCTCCGGCCGCTCATGATGAGCCACGTCGAGCCGGCGCTCGGCAAGGGCTTGGGCTTTCTCCCATTTTTTCAGGGGGCACCCTTCGGCAACGACGTGCTCCTGGCGAGCTGCGTCCTGGCGATCATGATCTTGCCGACCATATCGTCGGTGAGCCGCGAGATCATCCGCGCGGTCCCCAACGTTCTTCGCGAGGGGGCGCTCGCTCTCGGCGCTACGAAATGGGAAACGATTCGGAGCGTCGTCCTGCCGAGTGCGCGCTCGGGGATCATGGGAGCCATCATCCTGGGCATGGGCCGCGCTCTTGGCGAGACGATGGCTGTGACCATGCTCATCGGCAATAAGCCCCAGATCTCGGCCTCCGTGTTTCAACCCGCCGCGACGATGGCGAGCGTGATCGCGAATCAATACCCCGAGGCGCACGGTCGTCAGCTCTCCGCGCTCACCGAGATGGGCCTCCTCCTCTTCGTGATCACCCTGGCCTTGAATATTTTCGCGCGCGTCCTGGTGTGGCGCGTAGGCCGACTCCCTCACGCGGCTAGAAAGGCGTGAGATGACCGCCTACCAGAAACGCAGAGTGACCAATCTCGTCGTCCAAGGGGCTTGCGTGACGGCGACGCTGCTTGCCGTTATCCCGCTAATCGTCATCCTCGGCTACATCGTCTTCAAGGGTGCCGGATCGCTCAATTGGGCTTTTTTTACCGAGCTACCGAAGCCTCCGGGCGAGCCGGGCGGTGGAATGGCGAACGCGATCGCAGGAACGCTCACCCTCGTAGGCATTGCCTGCGCGATCGGCGTCCCGCTCGGGATCTTGGCGGGCGTATTCGTCGTCGAGTTCGGCGCCAACAAGTTCGGCAAGCTCGTGCAATTCAGCGCGGACGTGATGTCGGGCCTGCCGTCGATCGTCGCCGGGCTCTTCGTCTACGCGATCGTCGTCGTGCCGATGCATCGCTTCTCGGCGCTGGCCGGTGGGCTTGCCCTCGCCATCCTGATGCTCCCCACCGTGATGCGGACGACGGAGGAGCTGCTTCGCTTGGTGCCGGACGCGCTCCGCGAGGCCGCCCTCGCTCTTGGCGTGCCGAAGTGGCGCACGATTCTCCGTGTAGTCCTCAGAACTGCGGCACCGGGAATCGCAACGGGGGTCGTGCTCGCGGTGGCTCGCGTCACGGGAGAGACCGCGCCTCTTCTATTCACAGCGCTCAACAACAACGGCTGGGCAGAGGGCATCGATCAGCCAACCGCGTCCCTCACCGTGCAAATCTACCAGTACGCGGGCTCGCCCTACGAAGACCAGCAGGCGCAGGCGTGGGCGGCCGCGCTCGTTCTCGTCAGCGTGGTCTTGCTTCTCAACGTCTCGGCACGGTTACTCGTTCGACAGCGCGTTCGCGGGGGGCGCTAGCGATGCATTTCGGCCCCGAAAGCTACCGGAAGATCCCCAACCAAATGATCGATCGAACTTCTTCACCCAATGCAGTGCCCAAGATGCGAGCGGAGTCTCTGCGCGCGTGGTTCGGAAACTCCGAGACCCTCAAGGGGATCTCCGTCGCCGTCGAAGACAAACGGGTCACGGCCATCATTGGCCCGTCGGGCTGCGGAAAGTCGACGTTCGTACGCTGCTTGAACCGCATGCACGAGGTCGTGCCCGGCGCGCGTGTGTCGGGATCGGTCGTCCTCGACGGCGCCGACATTTACGGGAACGACGTGGATCCGGTTCTCATCCGACGACGGGTGGGAATGGTGTTCCAGAAGCCGAACCCCTTTCCGACGATGACCATCCAGGAGAACGTGCTCGCGGGCCTGCGTCTGAATGGGATCACCGTGAAAGATCCCGGCGCGGTCGTCGAACAGTCTCTGCGCCAAGCAGCCCTGTGGGACGAGGTTCGCGACGTCTTGCATCAGTCCGGGACGAGCCTCTCGGGTGGACAGCAGCAGCGACTGTGCATCGCGCGCTGCCTCGCGCTCGAGCCTGAGGTGATCCTGATGGACGAGCCGTGCTCCGCGCTCGATCCGATCGCGACGGCGAAAGTAGAGGAGCTCATTCGCGAGCTTCGTGAGCGCTACACGATCGTGATCGTGACTCACAGCATGCAGCAGGCCGCGCGGGTCAGCGACTTTACGGCGTTTCTCTACCTCGGCGAGCTCGTCGAATATGGGAGCACCGACACCGTCTTCACGAAACCCTCGGATTCACGAACCGAGGACTACATCACGGGGCGATTCGGCTGATGACGACCACGAAGAAGAAGCACACCGACCAGGGTTACGAAGCCGAGCTCAACGGGCTGCGCGAGCAGCTTCTTCTCATGGGCGCCAAGGTGGAGGAGATGATCGCCAACAGCATGCGCGCGCTCGTCGATCGAGACACCTTGCTCGCCAAGGAGATGATCGAGTTCGACAACCAGATCAACCGCATCGAGATCGAGACCGACGAAGCCTGCTTGCGCATCCTCGCGCGCCGCCAGCCGGTGGCCTCCGATCTACGCTTCATCACCATTGCGTTGAAGCTCGTGACGGACCTCGAGCGCATCGGGGATCTCGGCGTCAATATGTGCGAGCGGGTGATCGAGCTCAACGACGAACCGCCGCTCAAGCCTTATCTGGATCTTCCGCAGATGGCGGACACCGCGCAGGGCATGGTTCACGACGCGCTCGATGCGTTCGTGCAGGGCGACGCGGAGATGGCGCAACAGATCATCGATCGGGACAAAACGCTCGACGCGTACTACGCCGATATTTTCCGGGTCCTCCTCACGTACATGATGGAGGATCCGCGCAACATCTATCGCGCCACGCGCGTGCAATCGATCGCCAAATACCTGGAGCGGATAGGAGACCACGCCACGAACCTGGCGGAGATGGTCGTCTTCATGGTCCGCGGGAAGGACATCCGTCACACCGGAAATTCGAAGACCGTGAGCCGGCAGCCCCCCCCCGTCCGCTCCGACGACTGAGCCTCACGCCGCTATCTCACTGAGGATAGAGGCACCGCCCGCCGTTGCACGGGACGCCGTTGCAGCAATCGCCGGCAGCGGCGCACGTCTGACCGTACTGGGCGCACGCCGTCACGCCTGCATCGGTCGAGGGTGTCGTTCCGCCGTCGGCGCCGGTGCCACCACCGCCGCACGAACCGCTCGTCGAGCCGCTAGGAATCACGCAAGGGAGGCCCGTGCAGCAGTCGGCCGTCGTCGTGCAACCACCCGCCCTGGGAACGCACGTCGCACCGCAAACGAGTGGAGCGCCGCCGTCGGTGACGTTCGTCGGAACGCACGCCAGGCCGCAGCAGTCAGCGCTGCTCGAGCACACCTGACCCGCCTTGGAAGTGCCCGCGTCGGCGCAGCTCCCCACGCCCGTGCAGCGCGGAATGCCCACGATGTCTTGCTGGCAGACCGTGGGATCGTTGTTCACGTTTCCGGCGCAGCAATTGTTCTCGGCGTTGCACGAGCTCGAGGCGAGCTTGCAGATCGCGCCGTTCCCGCGGCAGGAGCCACCGTTGTCGCACCGCCCGACCGATGCGCCGGACGCCTTGCTGCAGGTGACGAAGTTGTTGGTCTTTCCGCCGGGGTCTTCGACCGAGCCGCAGCAATCCTTGTCGGAGCGGCAAAGGTCGCCCGTCGGATGGCAGCCGCTCGGGGCCTGACACACGTCGACTCCCGTCAACGCGTAGGGCGCGCACGAGCGACTGCAGCAACTGCCACCGCACGCAGGGATGCCGCCATCGCTCGCTCCCGCGTCTGCGCCCGCGCCGCAGACTTCTCCGGCGACGGTGCACTGCGTTCCACCCGGAGCGACAGGCAGCTTGCACGTTCCGATCGTTGCTCCGCCGAGCTTGGTGCAGATGCCGCCGCAGCACTCGTTGTCCGTGCTGCAGATGTCGCTCGTCTGCGTGCAGAACGACGGTTGATTCGAGCAAACGCCGCTATTGCAGAAGCTCGAGCAGCACTCGCCGTTCGTCGCGCACGTGTTGCCCGAGGTGCTGCACGAGCCATTGAGCGGAGTGCAGGTGCCCGCCCCGCCGTCTGCCGATCCCGCGCACACGCCGCCGCAGCAGCTCGCGTTCGACGTGCAGGCCTTGTTGTCGGAGATGCAGAGCGTAGAGCCGCACGCGCCGCCGCTACAAACGAAGGTGCAGCACTCGTTCGCGACCGTGCAGGCTGTGCCGCCAGCCTTGCAGGTTCCGATGGGAGCGACGCAAATCTTGAGGGTCAGGTTGCAGTTGACCGAGCAGCACTCGGCGCTCGTGGCGCACGTCGTTCCGGGCATCGCGCAGGTCCCGCCGTCGCTGATGCCGCCTTCGGAGCCGCCGCCTTCGGAGCCGCCGCCTTCGTCGCCTCCGTCCATGGTCGTCGATGCAGCGCCGTCGCTGCTCCCACATCCGCCCATGCTGACAGCGCAGCCAACCGCCATGGTCGCCGCAAGAACCAGCCACGTACGATAGTTCATCAAGGCGTGCCTCCAAATAGTGCTGGAAAATATGCCAGCGATGCGTTTCGACCGGGTCGCGAAGCGCGCCCGCCGAGTTAGTATATGCAACCCTGCGACCGTTCTCGAGTATGCCGATAACTTCGGCGAATCGCATGTTTTCGGCGAGCGGGGGTGGTCACTCGATCGACCACGTCATCACGGGGGGCAGAGCTGACCGGCGAGCTTGCACATGGTGTTGCCGTTCTTGACGCAGCAGACTTTGCCGGCACCGCAGGAGAGTGCAACGCAAGCCGCGCAATCGGCCTGCCCGCAGGCTCCGCCACACCAGGTCGTCCCGCAACAGAAGTTGGAGCCTCCCGGCGAAGTGCCGGTGCACGACGCGCCTCCCTCAGCATCGATCGCGGAGTCGCTCGTGGACGCCTCCGAGCGAGCGTCTTCGACCGATCCGTCGGCGTCGTAGAAATGGAGATCGGGAACGGACTCGCATCCCGCGAGGGCCGGCCACGCAATCAGGACCATCCATGAGGCGCGCGGGGCCTGCATTAGAAGGAGCCTCTCACGCTGACGCGAGCGTCGGTGCCAGACACGGTGGCGGACACCGCGGGGCCGCCCTTGATGATGAGATACGCTCCGATTCCGGCCGCGACGACGCCCGCGCCCGCGAGAACCGCAGCGACGGTACCATCGGTAACGGCGCGACTCCGGGTAGCGATCAACTCGGCTTCGCGCGATCTCGGACACACACCGCCAGGACACGCCCGGGTGAGATCCGAAATCTGTCCGTGTCGAACGAGGGCGGCGGCCCCGGCGCCGACGAGGAGCGCGGCTCCTGCGCCAAAAGTCACCCAGCCCGCAACGTTGGAAGAATGGGCGGCGTCGGCGGGTGCCTCTTTCGGCGGTGCCAAGGGCGGTGGCAAGGGCTGCGTCGGTTGCGAAACGAGCAAGGGGATGGCCAGAGATAGGTGGGCCCCCTCGGCGAGGTTGATCTCGGTACGGAACGCAGCAGCGCCGGGCGCGGTTGCCGTTACGACGTGCGGGCCCGGATCGACCAGGATCGGAGCTCGGAGCGCCGCGCCGCGCACGACCTCGCGATCGAGCTCGATCTCGACGTCGGGACGAGCGGGTTCGGAGACCGTGAGTGACAGCTGCGGGATTCGTTTCGCGAGATCCGCCACTTTCGCCCGCGCGACTTCGATGCTTTCCGCGTTGCTCGGATCGTGGCCGCTGCCCAGGGCAATGGCTCCTTCGTACGAAACCAGGGCTTCCTTCAAGCGCCCGAGGGCATCGAGACACGTGCCGATCCGGTAGCGGACGGCGACGGTTTCTCTCACGGCTTGAACGCGACGAAATTTCTCGAGGGCAACTTCGAAATCTCCGCGCTCCTCGTCGGCGAGCGCGTTCGTGAACGTCTTTCGCGCCTCCGCCAGCTCAACAAGCGATTGGCCCGCGGCAGGCGTTGGAGCGAGCAACAGGAGGGCGGCGAGACATGTCGATCGAAAACCCGCGCCGCGCATCTGAAGTGAATGTACGTCGGGGAGGGGGCTCACGTCGAAGAGGAAACGAGCGTACGATCGCGCGCCATGAGCTCCGAGCGTCACCTCGAGACCGAGGTCAATACCGGGACGAAGGCCAGCACATTTGCCGCCGTGCCGCGCCTCACCGCGATCTCCGGCCCCGCGAATGGCCGTGCCTTTGCCATGGCGAGCGCAATGGCAACCGTCGGACGGCATGCGACCAACGATCTCGTCCTCGAAGACCCGAGGGTGAGCGGCGTGCACCTTCAGCTCCATCGCGTCGAGGATCGCCTCCGCGTCCGGGACGTCGGCAGCACCAATGGCACGTGGCTTGGGCGTCACCGCGTGAACGAAATCGAGCTCTGCGCGGGCGGGGAGATCACCCTCGGGGCGACTGTCTTGCGCCTCGACGTCGACGGCGCGGCGAGCTTTTCGCCACTGAGTGCCAACGAGTCGTTCGGACGGATCGTGGGGCGAACGACGGTCATGCGCGAGCTCTTCGCGACCCTCGAGCGCATCGCGTCAAAAAATATCGGCCTCCTCATCCAGGGCGAAACGGGCACCGGAAAAGAAGAAGTCGCACGCGCCATCCACGAGCGCAGCACCCGTGCGTCCGGACCTTTCGTGGTGATCGACGCCACGGCGCTTCCAGACACCCTCAGCGAATCTCTCCTCTTCGGCCACGAGAAGGGCGCCTTCACCGGAGCGACGGAACGCCGCCGAGGCTTCTTCGAAGCGGCGCACGGCGGGACCGTTCTCATCGACGAAATCGGCGAGCTCCCTGCGACGCTCCAGGCCAAGTTCCTGCGGGTCCTCGAGCGCAAAGAGGTAACGCGCCTCGGAGGCCAGACGCCGATCCCGGTGGACGTGCGGGTGATCGCGGCGACTCACCGCGACTTGCGTCAGGAGATCGAAGCCGGCCGGTTTCGCGAAGATCTCTATTTCCGCCTCGCGCCCGTGAGGATCATGCTTCCTCCGCTGCGGGATCGCGCGGACGACATTCCGCTCATCTGCCAGAACCTCCTCGTAGCCGTGGCGGGCGATCGGGCCACTCCGCTCATGATCGAAGCCGGCGCTATGGACCACCTCGCCCAGCAGCCTTGGCCCGGAAACGTGCGTGAGCTTCGCAACGTTCTCACGCGCGCGGCGGCGCTCGCTTCCGACGAGATCATCAAGCGGAGCGACGTCGCCGGTGAGGGCTTCGGCTTCCGAGGAACGCGCGAAGAGCGCGCCGCTCTGGATTTATCGGGCGATTTCAGCACGGCCAAGGAGCGCGCCATCGAGCGCTTCGAGTCGGCGTACCTCGGTGCCCTCATGAAGAGATGCGGTGGAAACCTCTCGCTCGCCGCGCGTGAAGCGGATCTCGCGCGACATCACCTACGCGAAGTTCTCCGAAAACGTGGCCTCTACGGGATCTCTTGGCCGGATCCCAAGAGTGAAACCCCCTGAGAATCCTCGCGGACCGCAAGAGTCCGTGGGATAATTTCTGTGCGGTCAATGCAAGCGGCTCGGCATCATCTCAAGCTCGGCGCGGGCGAGAAGCTCGGGGGCAAGTATTCGCTCGTCCGGCGTCTGGCCTCGGGCGGCATGGGCGAGATCTGGATCGCACACAACGTCCTCACGGAGGCCGACGTCGCCCTCAAAATTCTCCGCGCCGACGCCGACACGGCGATGCAAGCCGAGCTTCGTTTCAGGCATGAAGCAAAGCTCGGCGCGATGCTCGCGCATCGGAACATCGTGCGCGTGTTCGATCTCATCGAGCATGGCGACGAGCTCATTCTGGTGCTCGAGCTGCTCCGCGGAGAGGGCCTCGATCGCCATCTTTGCGACAAAACGAAGCTGCCTGCCGTGGAAGCGGTCGCCATCGTGCTCCCCCTGCTGTCGGCGCTCGAGCATGCCCACGAGATGGGCGTCATTCACCGCGATCTCAAGCCCGCCAACATTTTCCTGGCGGTCGATCCCGATGGTCTAGTCACCCCAAAGCTTCTGGATTTCGGAATCGCAAAGCTCCCGCTGGCGGGTGTGCAAACCCTCGATGGACGTGTGCTCGGAACCCCGCGCTACATGTCCCCCGAGCAGATTCGTTCGGACCCGAAGATCGACGGGCGAAGCGATCTCTTCACCGTGGGAGCTCTCTTGATCGAGATGCTGACCGGGGCGGCACCATTCAAAGCGGACTCAGCCTCGGCGTCGCTCGCGGCGGTTCTCGAGGTGGAGCTCGATCCGGATCCTGAGATCGATCCGAGGCTCGGGCTGGTCATCAAGCGCGCGACGGCAAAGCGGGTCTACGAGCGCTTCGCCACTGCGAACGAATTTGCCAAGGCGCTCCGGGAAGCGATCCCCGATTCGGACGCGGCGCTCGCTGCGACGATGCGCAGGGAGAGACCACCGCGTTCGTCGCGAGCGTCCCACAGTGACCTCAGCGACCCGTCGGGTCGGCCTCTATTCAACGGCGACGCTTCGCCCGAGAGCGGGTCAGTGCCCACCGCGAGCGTGCTCGAGCCGGTCGTGGGCCCGAAGAAGATGAGCATCGTGATAGGGGCGCTCGTCGCTTCGGTCCTCGTCGTGATCGCGGTCGTCGGCACGCGGGGGGTCTCGGCATCGTCGGCGTCGGTCACATCCGCCGCAGCGTCGGCACCGTCCGCGCCGGCGACCACGGGCGTCGACCTCGCCGCTCTTCCGATCGTCGCTGTCCCGGCCTCGGCGAGCTCATCACAAAGCTCAGTAGCGCCCTCCGCAACGTCGAGCGCGCGCCCGGCGGTGAAGCCACGTGTCGCACCGAAAAAGAAGCCGGTGGCGACGACACCTGGGTTTTGACAAGCGGATCGTTCCTCACTCCACCGGGGGAAGCGCTTTCCAGGATGCTCGACCAAGGGTGCGATGAAGTAGCGGCTGAAGCGCTGCGGGCCTGGCAAGGTCGGTGTCCACCATGACCTGCGGATCGCGCCACCCACCCACGCGAGCCCATGCGGACCTCAGAAAGCCGCGAATTTGGGTCGCGGGCTCGATCTTGCTTAATCTGCCCGCATGAAAGCAATCGTGTACGCAATGGTCGGCATGTTTGGTCTCGGCTTGGCCGGGGCGTGCGGTGGAAGCAGCGCCACGACGGTCGGCGGCGGGCCAGGGGCCGGACTCTGCGGCGCCGCAAAGTGCGGATCGCGCCAGTGCGATCCGACGCTCGGCTGCGTCGATTGCACGAGCGACGCGCAGTGCGGCGGGGGCAGCAAGTTCTGCATCACGGGAAAGTGCGAATCCTGTCGTACCAACGTGGACTGCGGTGTGAGCGCGCCGGCGTGCTGGCCGAACGATCACACGTGTCACGCGTCGTGCGCCGCTCCTGGCGCGCAAGCCTGCCCGGGTGACGCGAAGCTTTGCGACACGGCGACCGGACAGTGCCTCGGTTGCAGGACAATGACCGACTGCTCGCCGCCGGACGCGATCTGCAGCGCCGTCACCGCCCAATGCGTGCAGTGTGCAGTCAACAAGGACTGCCCCGCTTCCGCTCCGACGTGCTTGGCTACGGGGCGATGCGCGCAGTGCTTGTCGAATACCGATTGCAGCGGCTCGACGCCCATCTGCGACCTCCAGGAGCTCAAGTGCCGCTCGGGATGCACCAGCGACGCCACGTGCGCCGCGCCCACTGCGCACTGCAATATTGCTCACAACGCGTGCGTCCAGTGCAACACGGGCGCGGACTGTGCGGCTCCCGCGCCTCTGTGCAATCTGGACGGCGCGTGCACCGCGTGCCTCGTCGACAAGGACTGCATGGGCACCCCCGCGACACCGTATTGCCGTGACGCCCAGGCGTGCGTGCAATGCATCGACAAGAGCCAGTGCATGTCTGGACAGAAATGCCAGAACGGCGCGTGCCGCTGAGTCGTCGACGTGGGCATAGGCGGGTTTAGAGATCGCCGCGGATCCCGATGGTCCACGGCCGTTCGCCCCCGCCCACGCCCACCGCCGGCTGGAAGTGCCGGACGCGATCCTCGTACTCGAGGGCCCGGCTCTCTCCGAAGGAGTCGAGCGTGTAGAAGGTGAGCGCTTCGGCGGCGATACCGAGTCCGGTCCCTTGCCACACGGCGCGCCCGCTGAGAACACCGTAGGTGGCGACGGCGGCGCCAGCCACCGCGAGGGAGAGCTCGCCAAATCGGTAAGCGACGAAGCGCGAGGTGGTCCCATGAATGTGGGCGCCCTCGTCGTGCTTGAAGGCTGCGGGGTCGCGGGCGAGAGTGGCCGAGTATCTGTCGCGGTGGGAGTCCACCTGGAAGACGTAGAAGGCGGCGCCGACGGCCTCGAACGCACCGATGCTGAGCACCGACCACCCGAAGCCTCGTGAGAAATCATTCGAGCGGGTGACGAGCACCACGCCGGCAACGCTCGAGAGCGTCCCGATGGCGACGCAGTTGAGCGCCGTCTCCTTCTCGGATGCGTAATACGCGGAAACATCGTCAGTGATCGCGTCGGTCACGGCCCGATTCTAGGCCATCTCAGCAGCCGCCGAAGCTCAAACGAAGATCAACGGGGGGGCGCCCATGCCGTGGCCAACCGCGGAGACCCGAGCTCGGCGCTTTGCAACGTCCTTCACCGATTCGTGGACGGCGGTCAGTCGCCCACCGTGGCTACACGCTCTCGTTCTTTGGCCGTTTGGCACCACCTACGGAGCGGCGGAAGGTTCGTCGCAGATCGGCGTTTGATCATCCGTGGCGCCATGAAACGTTCTTTCAATTCGTACTTCTACTCGGCGATTAGAGAGGTGAGAGCGGCAGGCTCGAGGAGCTGCTTCACGCGGTCTTTGTCTACGTCGGCGACGATGATCTCTCCGACCTCGTCGTTCACGGCGCTGAAGACTCCGCGGAGCTTCATCTTCTCTGTCTGCCGGTGGTTGTCCTCGGTCGGCGTGAGGTAGTGCACCGAATCGATCTTGTAGCGATGGATGAGGAACAGCTGATTGAGCGTCATCAGCCGTTTGCGCCGGAGCTTCACGTCGAAGGTGTTCTGATCGCGGATGGAGAGGATGGCGCGACCGTGGCGATCTTGGATGGTGTCGAAGATCACGTTCGCGGCTTTGTCGCCCGCAGCGCTGAGAATGCTGAGCTCGAGGAGGTGGGACCCTGGGCTGTGCGGACGAAGCGACACGGTGAGACGACCCGCGATGTCGTGGCGTTTGCGCCACTGATCGAGCCAGCCCTCGAGCAGCTTCGGCGGCACCTCGGTGAGCACGTGGTGCTGAAACTGCGTCGAGCCCTTGCCCATGGCCTTCGTCGTCGACGTGCGTCCCGACAGCGCCATCAGCCCGGCGTCTGCGCGCGGGCCGCCGACGAGCGTCTGGGGCGTTCTGTAAGGCGACTCGAGCAAGCGGAACTGGCGCTGGAGACGCGCGAGGGCGAGCATCCCGTCTTGGCGGAGCGCTAATGCAAACTCTTCGCCCGCGAGGCCGTCGATCTGATGGCCACCGTAGGTGATGAAATTGAAGACGAAGCCTATCTTCCCGAGCTCCTCAGGGAAGCGACGCATCTGCTCATCGTTCAATCCGGCGGTGTCCCAGTTGAATGACGGCGACAGGTTGTAGGCCAGCATGCTGTTGGGATAAACCGCGTGAATCGCATCGGCGAAAACTTTCGCATCGTGGAGATCGGCGGTCTTCGTCTCCATCCAGATAACGTCGCAGTAGGGCGCAACGGCGAGTGACTTCGCGATCGCGTAGTCGATGCCGCCGCGTACCTGGTAGTAGCCGTCGGTCGTCTTGGCGTGCTCGCAGTCCCACACCACGTGGACGCCCATGCTCTTGGCCTTCTCGCTGATCGCGTAGAACGACGCGCGCGCCGCGAAGATGAGCCACTGCGATTCCGTGATCTCGAATTGCACGCCTTCACTCGCAAGAAAGCGCATCTCTTCGGCGACGGCCTCGCCGTACGTCTTCACGTTGGCCTCGGCCTGCCAGATGTCGACGAAGCGATCGAAGACCTTGTCGAGAGCCGCATCGACCCCGGTCCGACCATCTTTTTTGTAGTCCGCAACCGCTTCGTCGAGCAGCGCGGCGATCTCGGTTCCGTCTACCCACGCGTCGGCTGCGGCGTACTCTTCCTCGCTCGTTGCGTAGAGCTCGTGACCGGTAAGCTCCTCGATGCCCTTGCGGTAGAAGCGGCGCAGGATCGAGAGGAAGGCCACCTTGAAGCTCGGGATGCGGACGTTGGTGGCGCCGAGAATGAACGGCTGATCGCGCTCGTCGCTGCGGCCGTCGAGGAGAGTCGCGGACTCGGCGTCCGTACGGGCCACGATGATTCCGCACACCTGCATGATGTCGAGCTGAAAGCGCGCTGCGCTGAGGCGCTTGATCTGCTCGTCTTCGGAGACGAGCACTTTGCCCCCCTGGTGTCCGCACTTCTTCACCCCGGGCTTCTGATCCTCGATGTGGTAGCCGGGAACACCCACTTCTACGAAGCGACGAATCAGGTTTCGCACGTGCGCGTCGCCGCCGTGACCGGTGTCGGCGTCGGCGATGATGAACGGCCGAAAATCCACGATGGGGGTTGCCTTGCGCTGCTCCTCACTCATGCGGCAACGCGCGTGGAACTGGTTCTTGTCGGCCGTCAAGAGTGCGCGGACGATGGGCGCAGCTTCGTCGGGGACCTGGCTCAGCGGATACGACGCGAGGTCCGGTCCGGGATCCTCCTTCGCCGAGCCTTTCGCGCTCGTCGCCCAGCCGCCCAGGTAAATGCCCTCGATGCCTTGACGCTTGAGAGCTACCGCTTGCCCGGGCGAGTAGGGGCCGAACGTGGTGATGCATTGTTTCGCCTCGAACAGCTCGCGTAGGCGGGCGTGAAAGGCGGCAGCGGTGTCTCGAGCCACGGTGTAGTCGTTTCGGATCGTGCCGCGCTGCTCGACGACTTCGCGGGCCGTGTAGAGGCGCTTCATGCCGTGGAAGCGAGCGCTCTTGAACCACTCGCGCATTTCTGAGACTTGTTCGTCGAAGGTCGGCATCGAGACATCTTACCGAGATGCTGGCCGCAGCGCGTCAAAAGGTAGCGACGGGGCGCTAGGCTCCTAGCTCGCTCGTCGGGCGATGCGCGCGGAACGGGTCGGAGGCGCGGCGATGGCGTCCGCCGTTCGTGGGACGCCTACCAGTCGATGATCGCGGAGCCCCAGGTGAAACCGGAGCCGAATGCGACGCACGCCACCTTCATTCCGCGCTTCAATTTCCCGTTGCGTGCGGACTCGGCGAGCAAGATCGGGATCGTCGCCGCGGTGGTATTTCCGTAACGCTGGATGTTGTGCACGAGCTTCTCTTCAGGGAGCTTGAGGGAGTTTGCGACGTACTGGTTGATCCGCATGTTCGCCTGGTGGAAGACGAAAAGATCGATCGCCTCGGGGCCGATGTTCTGAGCCCAGCACGCTTGCATGAGGGCGAGGCACATCTTCTCGACGGCGTGCTTGAACACGATTTTTCCGTCCATCTGTGCCCACATATGATCAGGCGCGACCTGCCCGACCCCTTCGGCGTTGTTCGGGATGAAGGGGCGCTTCGAGATGTCCCACACCTTTTGAGAGAGCGTGTGGGCGTAGCGACCATCGGCGCCGAGCCACGTGCCGCGCACGCCGCGATCCTCGGTCGTCGCGCTCACGATCACCGCGCCCGCACCATCGCCGAAGAGCGACGCAATCTGACGCCCGCGCGTCGTCAAGTCCATCGCGGCGGAGTGCGTCTCTGCTCCGACGAGAAGGACGTGCTTCGCCTTTCCCGATTCCACCATCGCGCTGGCCGTTGCCAGCCCGTAGAGGAAGCCCGAGCACTGGTTGCGGATGTCGAGCGCGGGGACGAACTTGGGCGAATCGCCGTCGCAGAGGCCCAGCTTCTGCTGAAGGAACACGCCGCTCCCTGGAAAGCAGTGGTCGGGCGAGAGCGTCGCGAAGACGATGAGGTCGAGATCCTTCTTGTCGATGCCGGCGTCTTTGATCGCGTCCTCGGAGGCCTTGAGCGCGAGATCCGCGCTTCCGACGCCTTCATCGGCGAAGCGCCGGGCCTCGATGCCGGTGCGCTGGACGATCCACTCGTGGGTGGTGTCGATGCCCATCGCCGCAAGATCATCGTTGGTGACAACACGCGGGGGAACATAGAAACCGGTCCCGGAGATGTAAGCGTTCGTCATGGATCGACACTACCAGCTCATGGGCCGTTGCACGCGACGCGCGCGCCCAATTCGGCTACATCCAGGAAATGAAATATCGGCAGCTCGGCAAGAGCGACCTGAAGGTTTCGGAAATTTCCCTGGGATCGTGGCTCACCTTCGGAAAGGGCGTCGAGCGCGACAAAGCCGAAGCATGTGTGAAGCGCGCCTTCGAGTGCGGCATCAACTTCATCGACACCGCGAACATCTACGGAAAGGGCGCCGCTGAGTCGTTCCTGGGTGAAGCGCTTGCCGGCGTTCCGCGCGCGTCGTACGTGCTCGCGACCAAGCTCTTCTTTCCGATGACGGCCACCGATCGCGGACTCTCTCGTGCCCAGATCACGAAGCAGCTCGATGCCTCGCTCGCGCGCCTGAAGACCGACCACGTCGATCTCTACCAGTGCCATCGCTATGACGCGTCGACGCCGCTCGACGAGACGATGCTCGCGCTCACCGAGGCCGTGAAGAAGGGAAAAACGAGGTACATCGGCTTCAGTGAATGGGCACCCGCACAAATCCGTGCGTCGCTCGCCGTGCCTGGCGCCACCCGCTTCGTGTCGAGCCAGCCGCAGTACTCGATGCTCTGGCGCGCGCCGGAAGCCGAGGTGATCCCGCTCTCTGCGGCGGAGGGCATCTCGCAGATCGTGTGGTCACCGCTCGCGCAGGGCGTGCTCACCGGAAAATACAAACCGGGCCAGGCAGTGCCCACGGACTCACGTGCGGCGAGCGAGTCGATGGGCGGTTTCATGGGAAAAGAGCTCCTCAACGACAAGGTGCTCACCGCGGTCGATCGACTCCGGCCCATCGCAAAAGAGGCGGGCCTATCGATGGCTCAGCTCGCCCTTGCGTGGGTGCTGCGCAACCCCAACGTAGCCTCCGCTATCATCGGCGCGAGCCGGGTTGAGCAGGTCGACGACAACGCCAAGGCGTCCGGAGTCGTGCTCGGCGCCGACGTCCTCGAGGCAATCGACGTCGCCCTCGAAGGCGCGTTCGAGCGCTGGTAGATTGCGACCACGATGGGCAACAGCTTCGGCACTATTTTTCGGGTAACGACGTGGGGCGAATCGCACGGTGGAGCGATGGGCGCGGTGGTCGATGGGTGCCCGCCGCTGCTCGAGCTGTCGGAAGCGGATCTGCAGCCTGATCTCGATCGCCGGCGGCCCGGACAGAGCTCGATCGTCACCCAGAGAAAAGAGACCGACACCATCCGCATCCAGAGCGGCGTCTTCGAAGGACGAACCCTGGGCACCCCGATCGGCATGGTGATCGCCAACGAAGACCAGCGCTCTGGTGACTACAGCGACGTCAAAGAAAAGTACCGCCCGAGCCACGCCGACTACACCTATGACGCCAAGTACGGCATCCGCGACTACCGTGGCGGTGGTCGAACGAGCGCGCGCGAAACCGCGGGGCGCGTGGCAGCCGGAGCGATCGCCAAGAAGCTCATGAAGGTGCGCCACGCCGTCGAGATCGTGGCCTGGGTCTCGAAGGTCGGAACGATCGTCGCCGACTGCGACGTCGAATCCGTCACCCTCGAGGCGGTCGAGCAGACACCGGTGCGCTGCCCGGAGCTGGGGATCGCGACGGAAATGATCGCGGCCATTGAAGCCGCACGCAAAGCCGGAAATTCGTTGGGCGGCGTGATCACGTGCGCGGTTCGCGGCGCTCCGCCCGGGTGGGGCGAGCCGGTGTTCGATCGCCTGGAAGCGGATCTGGCGAAGGCCATGCTGAGCCTACCGGCGACGAAGGGTTTCGAGATCGGGTCGGGCTTCGCGGGAACGGATCTGACCGGCGCCGATCACAACGACGCGTTCTACATGGTCGGCGATCGGGTGCGCACCCGATCGAACCGCAGCGGGGGCGTTCAGGGCGGCATCTCCAACGGCGAAACGATCTACTTCCGCGTGGCCTTCAAGCCGACCGCCACGATCATGCGCGCGCAGGACACCGTCAACATCCGCCACGAGGACACCACGATCTCGGGGCGCGGGCGTCACGATGCATGCGTGCTTCCACGCGCGGTGGTGATGGTGGAAGCGATGGCGGCGCTGGTGATGGCCGACCACGCACTCCGTCACGCCGCGGTGCGACCCGGCTCAGGCGGTTAGCCGTCTTGCCCGGTGATCGAGGTAGAGCGATGGCGGAACGAGAGTAGAGTTCGACCGCGTGCAGACGAGCGAGATCATCTTCTTAGCAATCGCCGTCCTCCTTCCCGTGGGGGGCGGCGCGACCCTCTTCTATTTCCTCACCCGCCGCACCAGGAAGCCTTGAACGACATTCGCCGAGTAGAGCGGAGCGAGGGACGCGCGGCCGCGGGGATGCTCTCCCTGCTTCCTCAACGGATAGGGAGACGAGACGTGCGCCGAGCTCGGCTGTCTGCGAATGCGGCTCATGAGACGGAGCCCCGTTAGCCGGTAGGTCGGAGGGCGTGGACGGCGTCGAAGATGTTGCGCATCAAGTGGAGCGAGGTCTCGAGGACGTCGACGACGCCATCCTGAAGCGCGCGGTCGCCCGCGCACGATGAGCCGAGAACGTCTTTCACCTCTTCGAGGTGCGCCTTGTCGATCACCGAGTGCGCCACGAGAAAGCTGAGCTGGGACGGCTGCAACTTGAGGTCGCGGCGAAGTGATACGAGGAAATCTTCGAGGTATGGATAGCAACCTTCGGCCCAGTAACTGTAGCCGAGACGCGCCGTCGGATCGCGTTCCTTCAGCCGAAAGAGATACCCGACGAAGGCCTCCGTCTCCGGGAGCGGCTTCGCGTTTCGCACCTCGTCGGGCGAGACGCCGATGGTCTCGAGGTCCTTCAGCACCATGAGATCGTGCCCAGCTTCGGTATATGCATGATGCAAGCAATACTTGAGGAGCGCCAAGCGATCGGAGGTCAGTGAGACGGCCATCAGCGCCTGATTTTGCGCGTTGAAGCGGGTGTAGTGAAAGATCTGCTTCATCAGCGTGACGTAGAAATCGCGATCGATGCCCTTCTTCAGACGCTGCCAAGAAGCGCTCGCGTGGATGGCGCGCCACGCGTCGCGTTCGGTGTTCTGGAGCCGCTCGAAGAACTCGTCCATCACGTGCCTGCTTTCCTCTGTTGTTGTCTCGCTTCCGTAGAAATGTCCCAACCCTGCGTGGCGAGGCGACGCAAGACCGCGGGCTGCGACGCCTCCATGTCGCCGTAGATCACGACGTACCTGCGGGCCGTCGGACGCCCGCGGAGCGTGAGCTCTTCGTCGCTCGTGAGCTTCATCCCCAGGCGCGCGTAGAGGCGGACCAGAGGCCGCGTGCATACCGCGAAGTTGTAGCGAAACGAGGTCTGCTCGAGGAGCCACGTGCCCGCCATGAGAAGCATTGCTTCGACGAGGCCGGTTGCGCGCCACCCGCGACGAATGACGACGCGGCTGGTCTCGACGAGTGAGTGCGCGGGTACCGCCGGCAAGGTCCACGCGGTCACGAGATCGTCTAGCTCGAAGCGACCACGAAGAGGCACGGTGAAACGGCAGGTGGCGACGGGGTCGCGCTCTCCCAGGCATAAGCAGGCGAAGACGTAGGAGCGTTCGTCGTATACGTCGGCGGCGGGATGGAGCCCTTGGCGACCTTGGGAAGACAGA
The DNA here is from genome assembly GCA_043747615.1 of Myxococcales bacterium. Classification (GTDB taxonomy): domain Bacteria; phylum Myxococcota_A; class Polyangia; order Polyangiales; family Polyangiaceae; genus JAYTOU01. The sequence continues at coordinate 49,509 of JAYTOU010000060.1, forward strand.
AGGTAGGGCTGCGTCGCGGCGTAGGTGTCTTGCCTCAGTTCATAGACCGCGGCGCGGGCAGCGGCCGTTTGTGCGAGCTCCACCGTGTACCTCTTGTCGCCGTTCCGCGCGGTTGCCATCCTAAATCAGCTACGCCTCGCCGACCCGTTCGGATCCGTCGGGCGTATCGTCTCCTGAGATGACGCCGCCCACCTACTCGGAAAGCCTCATCAACTACTTTCGCGGCTGGCGATATCCGTTCTTCGGAACGATCTTCCTCTACGTGCTCATGGTGCTCGGGTGGGTAGGCCTCGGCGGCGGGCTCGCGGATCTGGGCTCGGCATCGCTCCGGCACGTCGGGCTGGGAGCGCTTGCGGCGACGCTTCTGCTCTTTGGAATTTTTCTCCTCAACGACGCGGCCGATCGACACGTCGACGCGCGCGTGCATCCCGATCGACCGATCCCAAAAGGGCTCTCGGACTGGAAGCACGTCGCGGCCACGGCCGTGGTCCTCATGCTCGCTGCTTGTGTCTTGAGCGCGTTCGTCAACCCGGTGAGCCTCGCGGTGGCAGCGGCGATGACGGCGTACGCGCTGCTTTTCTATGGCTGGGTGAAGGGCGGGCTCGATGTGCCAGGCTCGTCGGAAATCCTGACGCCTGTCGTCTCTGCGCTCTTCCCCCTCTACGCGCTCTCGGTTGCGGGTTGCGAGGACCCGCGCATCTTCGCCGGCGTGGTTGGGTACATCTATCTCGCGGACTTCTCCCAGGACCTGCTCGGCGGCATTCACGACCAGGCCGGAGACCGTGTCGGCAACGTGCGCACCTTCGCGCTGGCAATCGGGCCGACAAGGACCCTCGTGGTCTCGCTCGCGTGCTTCGTGCTCGCCACTGCTGCAGGAGCCTCGCTCGTCGTCGGCGGTCATCTCGGCGTGGTCTACGCCCTGGTTCTAGCGGGAGTTACGGCGACCATGCTTGCACTATACACGCGATTATTTCGCATGGCGCGCGGACGCGAAGCCGATGATCCTGCGCTACTCACGGCCGCCGACCGCGCAAACCACCTGGCGGGAATGTTCTTCTTCATCGTGTCTGCAGCGACGTTTCTCGATCACGTCGTCCGCCGACTGCTAGGCCGCTGAGACCGTGGTACGCTCGTGCGGGCTCTGAAAAAAAGAGGAACACTCCATGCGTGCACTGAAGCTGCTGTTGCCCGCCTCCGTGATCTTGGTTTCATCGCTCGCCGCACAAGCATGCGGCGACTCGAGCGCTGCGAACCCAGACTCTGACGGCGGCCTCGCGGACGGAACGGTATCTGGGGACGGCGCCGCCTCTCAAGACGGAAGCGCCGCGGACGCGCCGGCAGACGGAACCGCGATCACCCCGCAAGGCCCCTCGGTGCTCGAGTTTCACAAGCACCCCTCACGCAACGGCGTGTACGTCGACGCTCTCATCACCAAGGCCAAGGCTGCGACGATCCACAAGGACCCCGCATTTCAAGCGACCATCGCTGGCCACGTCTTTTCGCAGGTGCTCTACGCAGAGAATGGACCGGGCGGTAAAGAGGCCGTCTTCGTCGCCACCGAGAGCAACAACGTCTACGCCCTCGATGCCTCGAGCGGCGCGCAGCTGTGGATGACGAAGCTCGGTCCTGAGATGACCGATCATCCATCGTTCACGGGATGCGGCAACCTCACACCGCTCGGGGTTACCTCGACCCCCATCATCGATCTCGCTGCGCGCCGCATGTACGTGGGAGCAGTGGTCGCGGCGGTGGGCGGAGTCGCTCCCATGTTCCAAAAAGTTTTCGCCCTCTCCCTGGACGACGGCAAGCCCGTGACCGGGAGCGGTTGGCCCCTGGATCTCGAGACGGCAGTCCCGGGCTTCAAGTCGCAATGGCAGAGCCAACGCGGCGCGCTCGCGCTCATGAAGGGGACACTCTACGTCCCCTACGGTGGATACGTTGGAGATTGCGGCGCGTACCGCGGACGCGTAGTCGGCATCGCGACGGCGACGGGCACGGTCGTGAACAACTATGTGACGGCCTCAGATGTCTCGGGCATCTGGTCACCAGGCGGCCTCGCCTCCGACGGAACGAACATCTACGCAACGACCGGAAATGCACCCGGTGGAACCGCAACCTGGGGAGGTCAAGAAGCCGTCCTTCGCCTCCAGGCTGGCCCGACTTTCAGCAACACCGCCGCGGATTACTTCGCGCCGTCGAACTGGCAGGAGATGGACACCAACGACAAAGACATGTGCGGCGCCGGGCCCGTGCTCGTCGACGTCCCAGGTGCGACACCGTCGAAGCTCGTCCTCGGGATGAGCAAGCTGGGCGTCGTCCACCTCCTCGATCGCAGCAACCTTGGCGGCATCGGCACCGGAGATGGCGGCACCGGCGAAGGCCTCGCAAGCAAGCCGGTCATCGGCGGAGAGATTCACACGGCGGCTGCCACGTACGCGACGCGCTTGGGCACATACGTCGTCTTCAACGGAGACACCGGGGGCATCGATTGCCCGGGCGCGACCGCCGGCAGTCTCGTCGCGATCAAGATCACGCCGACCGCGCCTCCGACGATCAGCGTCGCATGGTGCGCAACCCCGCCCGGCCAAGGCGCTCCGATGGTGACCACCACCGATGGGCAGAACGAGACCCTCGTGTGGGTGAGCGGTTCGAGCACGTTGCGCGCCTTCGACGGAGACACGGGCGCGCCGGTGTTTCCCGGCGGGGGCGCTGCGGAAGCCATGGGCAACGTGAGGCACTGGGTTCCGCCAATCGCGGCGAAGGGTCGCGTCCTCATCGCGGGCGACAACGCGGTTTACGCATTCACGGTAAAGTGAAACCCAGTCGTCTCGCCTCCCTGTCTCTCGACTTCGCTGGCTGGAAGTACGAGGGCGACGTGCCCACCGAGAAGAAGTGCGTCTGCCTCGCGGTGCCCCACACCAGCAACTGGGACGGGCTTCTTCTCGTCACCATCCTGCGAAGCATCGGGCTGCCCATGGAGTGGATGATCAAAGACTCGTGGCTCAAAGGTCCCCTCGGTCCGATCGTGCGCGGCGCGGGCGGCCTCGGCATCAATCGCAGCCATGCGAGCAACGTCGTCGATCAGATGATCGCGCAATTTCGCACGCGCGATACGTTCGTGCTCGGGATCCCGCCGGAAGGCACGCGCTCCCTCGCAGCGCACTGGAAATCGGGTTTTTATCACATAGCGGTCGGCGCGAACGTTCCCGTCGTTCCAGGCTATCTCGACTACGGACGCAAGCGCGCAGGACTCGGCAAGGGCATCATGATGACCGGCAACGTGCGCGAAGACATGGATCGAATCCGCGCCTACTACGCCGAAAAAAAACCGCTCGGCTACGACCACGCGAACTTCGGCCCCATCCGCCTGCGTGAGGAATCCTAGCGGAGCTCGCTGTGCTGATGCTTCTCCGGCGGAAACTCGTATCTCGTGCGAGTCTCGCGGAGTGATCCGAAGACTTCGCTCGCTCACCCGCCCGGCAGCCGTCGAGGCCATCAAAAATTCGGATCGCCAGCTCGCCCGCTTGCTCGACACTTTGCGTCGCAGCTACGATGCGCGTCGTCCGGAGATGCTGACGTTGCTCATCCTGTATGGCCCGAACGTGCCTCACGGAACGATCGCCGGCGCGCGCCTGATCGACATTGGCCCGACCATCGCCTCTTGGCTCGGCCTTCCCATGCCGCAAGCCACGGGGGCGCCTCTGCGCATCACGTCTGCACGATGAACTTCGTGCTCATGCTCGCCGCGCTCATCCTCCCGGGATTGGGAATCGAGCTAACCCTTCAGCGCCACTCGCCCGGCGCCTTCGTGCGGACGATCCGCGCGTTTCTTCTGTCGCTCGCGTTTTGGCCGCTGGCGATTTTCGCGACCCGCTGGTCCGTCGTTTCTCTAACCGTGCTGGCCTGGGGCGGTGTCGCGTTCGGCGCGCTCCTCAGCGCACGAGCGCTCGTCCGAAGTGGAAGGATCCGCATCGACGCGCGTGAAGTGTGGCCCGTTGCGGCGTTTCTCGGACTGTGCGCAGCGCATCTCCTTCCGGCTACGGAATGGCTCGCCGCGCCGGGCGCCGACATGTCGATGCACACCTTCATGACCCGGCTGATCGTCGAGGGGGGCCGACTCCCCACGAGCTACGAGCCGATTTATCCGATCCACGATTTTGGTTCGTACGCCGCGGGTTTGCCGTCCACGGCCGCTGTGCTCACCGTCCTCACCGGCTGGTCCGTCCAGAAAACGAGTCTCATCGTGAGCCTGCTTGCCTACCCGGCGCTCGCAGGCGCGCTGTCTTTGGTGGCGGTGCGGTTCGTCGGACCAAGCGCTGCGCTCCTGGCCGCGTGGCTCATCGAGACGACGAGCGAGACCCACGCATTTCTCCTGTGGGGCGGAAATCCTACGGTGCTTTCGTTTGCACTGGCGTTCGCCGCGATGGCGCCGCTCGTCAACTTCCAGAAGGGCGAAGGCGTTCGAAAGAGCGGAGGCATCTTTTTTCCACTGCTCGCGGTGGGGGCGGGCCTCGTTCACATCATTCCCCTGATCGCCATGGCCTACGCGCTGCCGGTCCCCGCGCTCATGTGGGTTTTTTGGGTGCCTCGCGCCGAGCGGTGGAGGCTCGTGCGCTCGTGGATCGCGCTCCTTGGATTCGCCGCAGTCTTGCTTGCCCTCCCCTACGTTCTCGGCGCTCACCCTCACGTCTCGACTCACGAGCTGCAGTGGGTCCTGCGGTGGCAGCGAGCGAACGAGCACGCGTACGACGGCACCTGGCGGGATTTCGCCTGGACCATCTGGCCTTACGCGTTTCGGCACATGGAGTGGGGAATCGCGGTTGGCGGCGTCGCTGTAGGCGCACAAATTTGGATCCGTGATCGGCGCCAGCTCCCGTGGATAGCATTCGGGCTCGGCGCGCTGCTCCTCACACTGAACTCCCGCTACTGGATTCTGCCCGCCTCGCCGGCGCTCTATCCGGAGCGCATGCTGAGGCTTCTCCTCGCTCCGATGTGCGCGGTGACCGCCGCGGCCTTTGCTGCAGTGGGGAAAAGAATCCGCGCGTGGACCTTTGGGCGTCACGGTTGGAGCATCGTGCTCGTGGGAAGTCCTCTCCTCGTGTGGTCGATGTCGCGTCCGTACCTCGCCATGACTCGAGCGGGCGAACGGGTGACGGTGACCGCGAATGATCTCGAGCTGATGGATTGGATGAACCGTAATCTCCCGCGCGACGCGGTGGTCGCAAACAACTACGGAGACGCAGGCCCCTGGATTCCAGCGCTCGCATTTCGCGCGGCGACGCACCCACACAGCAATCCATTTTACTTCGACGAGATCGACGAGTGGCGTTTGCGCACCGCTCCTACGTATTTATTTCTCGGTGAGAAGACGTTTTACGACGTTCAATACAAGCGTGACGCGGTGCTCGGCTCGCCCGCCGACTACCGACAGATTCGCAGCGCGGGGGCCGCCCTCCTCTTCATGATCGTGAATCCGCGACCAGCCGCGCCGACGGAAAGCTGGATGGGCAGGTGACGTACGATGCTGCGCCGCGTCAGGGAGTGATGCAGGGGCCATGGCTCGATTGGGTTTCCGCTCCGTCCAACGTTTTTTAGACTTTCCGCACGGAAGAGCTGAAACTTGGCGCTAACGCCTAAATAGGGGGTTTTTCACATGAGACTAGGTTCTTTTGTCGGTTCGTTGATGCTGGCGTTCGCAAGCACCGCGCAGGCACAGTCTGCTCCGTCCGGTGCACCGCCGGTCGCCGCTTCCACACCGGCCGCGTCGCCGGTAGGAGCCGCGGAAGGTGCTGGGCCCGAAGCAAAGGACGGCCTCCGCTTCCGCGGCGGTATCTCTTTGGGAGGCGGTCTCGAGACGGTCTCCATTGCTTCCGGACCGATGGTCGGAGTCGACGGGAGGCTCGGCGTGCAGGTGAACAACCTCCTCGCGATCTATGCGCAGCCGCACCTTTCGTTCGGCTCGCTGAGCGCCAGCGCCGGTGGCACCACGGTTTCAGGGGCAACAGGCACCTTTGCGGTCGCGGCCATGGCGGATGTCACCTTGATCGACCACCTCTTCGTCGGCGCGGGCTTCGGTTACGGCATCCTCAACAACCCGAAAGGCCCCATGTTTCAGGCGCGTCTGGGGGGGTACCCGCTGATGACCCGCGGGGAGAACGGCATTCGCCGCAAGGGGCTGATGATCGGCGGCGACTTCCGCTCGATCTTCATCACCGGGGCAACGGGCATCATGCTCATGGCCGCGATCGGATACGAGGCGTTCTAAACCGCACGTCCCCTGCGGTTCCTCCTGGCGAGCCCGCTTCAAACGCCGACTAGCCACCTTCGCGCTGCGCCGAAGGAAGGTTCGGTTACCGTCGGCGTAAGAAGCAAGACTCGCAAGGAGACTTCATGGGACTGCTCGATTCGATGTTCGGTGGTGGTACGCGCCTGGAGCTCACGCTCGACACGGCGACGGCTTCTCCTGGGAGCGTCATCGGCGGGCGCATCGTCCTTTTTGGCGGCCAAAAACCGCTGACCGTGACCGAGTGCGGCGTACGCCTTCTCTTCGTCTCGACGAAGACGCGTCCCGACTCGGCGCTGCCGGAGATCATCGCCAAAGACGTTGCCAAGCAGATCGTGGCCGGCGGAATCGCGCTGATGCCCGGGTCGCAGCAGGTCTACACGTTTCGCCTCTCCGTCCCGGACGATCTGCCCACCTCGGGTACGGGCGTGTCATTCACCGTCCTCGCCTTCGCCGACATTCCAGGCATCAAGGACCCGAGCGCGTCGGTCGAGATCCGGGTGGTCGATGCCTCCAAAGACAAGGGCCGGCGCATCTCGCTCGACGACGTCATCGCGCGCTTTCCGAACCTTCATAGCCGCGACGAAGAGCCGCTGTGCGATGCGCTCAACGATTTCTTTCTCGCCTGTTATTCCGAAGGCGGCGAGCTCATGGAAGCTGAGCCGCTCGTGTCGTGGCACATGCAAAACGGAACCGTGAAGGTGCGGCGCAAGGCCCTGGAGGCATGGGCCAACCTCGTTGACAACCGCGTGCAGCCCCACCACTTGCAGACGCTCTACGCGTTCGCGAACTTGCCGGGGCTCGACGCGGACACCTTCGAGCAGGTCGTCGTCGCCTCCACGAAATTTGCGGAAGAAGGCGCGCTCACCTTGGTGCAGCAGTTCGCGCAAAACCCGAGCGCAACGGTGCGCGAGCAGGTTGCGTCGAACCTCCGTTTCAACTCCGCCGAGAAGTTCAACGGCAAGCGCGAGCTCTTGGTGCAGCTCGCCCAAGACCAAGCACCCGAGGTGCGCAAAGCCGCGATCGGCGCTCTCACTTGCTACAACGACGATCAGCAGATCGTCTACTGGGTCGCAAACCTCAGCGACTCCGATCCGGACGTCGAGGTGAAGGGGCAGTGCATCTCTTCGCTTGCCCTCGCGCACCACCACGGCATGGGCGAGGTCTCTCTCGCCGTCTACGAGAAGCACTCCGCCAACGAGAGCCCCGCCGTCCGCAAGATGGTCGCGCGGAACCTCTCGAACCAGCCGAAGCCCGCCATCCAGCGCATTTGGGGAATTGCCCAGCGCCTCGCGCAGGACCCCGACCAAGACGTGCGCAGCACCCTCGCCTTCGAGTTTCGCAACATGACGGACATGCCGCAGCTGCTCCCGATCGTACAGGGAATGGCGCAGAACGATCCTTCTTCGGAAGTTCGCAAGGACGCTCTCGGCGGCATGGCAGCCTTGATGCCGCCCGCGCATGTCGCCCAGTATTTCGGCCAGATGATGCAGGCGGCGCAGAGCGAGGACGATCAACACACCGTCCTCAACGCCATTTGCCAACACAGCGAGAACGCGCAGATCAAGCAGCTGCTCACGCACCTCGGCCAGTCGCCGTATCCGAGCGTCGCGCAGGCTGCCCGCGAAGCCCTGAGCTGAGGACGACGCGCGTCTAGCCTCGTCCGTTCAGAGCGTGAGTGAGAAGGTCACGACGAGGCCTTGACCAAGCGGTACGACGGCTACGGGGGGAGGCACGTTTTTTCGCGGAAGAATCACGGCGATGACGGCCGCGCCAATGCCCGTCGCCAGCGCAGCCGTGCTGATCCAGGCAAAGGTTCGGGCGCTCGAAGCGGCGTCTTTGCCGGCAGGATCGGGGCAGTAGTTACGGTCCGTCGCGCACAGGTGTTTGTAGGTCGACTGACGCTCCAGCGCGACGAGGCCCGTCACGGCCGCTCCGATGAGCGCGCCGACCGCCACGCCGCCCGCAACGTAGGACGCGGTGCTCAGGGTTTTCTTTTCCACCACAATCGCAGTTGGCAAGGGCGCCGGCACGACCGACACCTGATCCGGCTGAGCGACGGCGAGCGCGGGCAGCAGAAGCTCGAGCCGTTCGCCTTCCGCAAGCGCTCCCTCCCATGCCCACGGCGTCCGCCCCGGAGCCCCTGCGTTTGCGCGATGGCGACCCGGATCGAGCGGCACAGGAACCCCCAGGGCAGCGGCCCCGAGCGACGCGCCGTCAACCTCTACGTGAAGCCCGACGACGGCCTCTGCGGGCGGCACCAACGTCAGCTTCGGGAGGCGCGGCGTCACTGCTTCCAGGTGCTCGCGCGCCGTCTGCTCGCGGTCCTTGCGACCGTCTCGCATGGCGACGCTGAGCGCGTGATTGAGCTCTTGCCACGCTGTTGCGACCTTCCCCTCTTGCTCGTGGCACACCGCGAGATTGAGAAGCGTGCCTCCCCCCGGGTCGAGGCGCTGGCTCTCGGCGAACATGGGACAAGCGCGCCCAAGATCGCGTTTTTGGACGAGCGTTCGTGCTTCGTCGAAGAGCGATTGCGCGAGCTGCTTGTCGGTCGCCGTCTGCGCAAAGGCCACGGATGGCGCGAAAAGAGCCGCAAGCAGCACCAGCGCGACTCGCTTCACGCGCGAAGCATAACCCAAGGGGTGCCCGCGCGACTGGCCTACGTTCGCCCCGCGCGCTAGACAGGCCCGGGTGCGACGCCTCTTTCTGCTCCTGGCCATTTCGTGCGGAGCCCCCGCGTCGCCTCCTGCAGACGGCGTGGCCTCCGCCCTCACCTGCGGTCCCCGCATGCGACCCGTGGCGGGCGACGGTAGCTGCGTTCCCGTCGGAACGACAGACGCTCCAGACGGCTTTGTCCCCGATGGTGCATGGGGCTTTCGCGCGAACATCCCCGCCGCTCCGTGCACGGGAGCGATGATCGCCCTTCTCGGCAGCGAAGCTTGTCAGGCGATCGACGACTGCGCGCTACCCTTTCCGCCCGCGGAGGCCACGGTGGCCGTTCGGACGGCAGCCACGCCTTATGCGGATCGGCCAGACGTCACGGTCGTCACGACGCTCGCGGAAGCGCTGACGAAGGCCGCGGCCGGCGCCACCATCGCGATCGACGAAGGAGAGTTTGCGACTCCCCCCCTTCTGACTCAATCGGTCAACATCGTCGGTCGCTGCGCAGGTCGCACGTCTCTCCTCGGCCCGGATTTCGGCGTGCGGATCGACACCGCCATCAAGGTGAGCTTCAGATCGGTGGGCTTCACCGGAGCACCGAAAGTCGCGCTCCTCCTCAACGGCCACTCGGTCACGACCCTCGATCGCGTCTACGTCCACGGAGCGGGAAACGGCGTCGACGTGGGCAACGGATCCAAGCTCACGGTGAGCCGCAGTGTTTTCGAGGGGCCGCTCGTGGCGAGCAATCCGAACGCCGCAACGAACGGCATCCAAGCGGTCTACGACGGGCACATCATGCTCACCGAGGTCGAGCTCCGCGGCTACCAACTCTCCATAGAAGCAGAGAGCGTCGGCACCGACATTTCGATCTCGAAGAGCGTCGTCCACGAGCAGCGCGCGCTCAAAGCCGAGAAGGAAGCGCTCTCGCAGATTGGCGTGTTTTTGGGCGCCCACGTAGGCGTCGTCGCGAGCCACATCGAGTCCGCTCCTGGGCGGATCGCGTTCGTGGGGGCTGCGCGCCTGGACGGCGTCAACGATCCGACCTCGCCTGGAAACCCGCCCGCGTCCCTTACCGTTTCCGGCAGCACTCTCCTTCATGCCCTCATTCCGCGCGAAGCGGGGAGCGCGATCGATCTCGTCGGGGGAGCGTCTCTCAACCTCGACAACGTCAGCTTGCGCCACGACTCGTTCGTCGCGATCGGCGCGTCGGAGGGCTCGAGCGTGAGGATCCGAAGCTCCGTGATCCAGACCGCGTCGAGCACGGACAACGCGCGCACGGGCGTCTATGCGCTGTCGGGCGCGAAGCTGACCGTCGACTCGTCGGCCATCGTCGGCGCGTCCCAATTTGCCGTGGTCCTCGGCGGGGCGAGCACCGCGACCATCTCGAGCTCCCTCATTTCCGGCACGCGCGAGATTGGCCGAGCGGATTTCGGATCGTTCATGGGCGCAGCGCAGGCTCTGTCGATCGGACCGGGGGGGCAAGCCACGCTGAACGACACGGCCTTCGTCGCCAACGAGGGCACGGCCGTATTTCTCGATGGCGCGACGGTCGAGCTCAATCGCGCGGTCCTGTCGACGACGCACGCATCGTCCTTCGGCCCCTTCACGGCGGCGGTCACCGGCGTGGACGCCGTCGTCGCCATCCGCAACTCAGCGCTCGCCAAGAACGACCTCGCGCTCGCTCTGCGCCGCGGACGCACCCTCCTTCGCGACAGCTCCGTGACCGATCACCGCGAGGCGATGCGGCTCGAAGGCCTTACCTTGGTTCAGACCAACGACGCGGTCGAGGATCCCGTCGACACCCACGTCGTCGCCGCCCGAACCAACTTTGCGCGAAACGCCGTCCTCGTGAGCTCCAAGTCCTTCACTGGCGAATAGAGCACGAGGAGACCTGCGCCGTGCCGCTCGGGCAGGCAAGCTGATCCTTGTTGCACACCGCCACCTCGCGTTCCCCAACCGTGCACGCCCGCGCACGACACTGGCAACGATCTTCGACCGCGCAACAATGCGGCCCTCGGCACTCCTCCGCGGTGGTCGAATCCAAGTTGTCACCGAGGACGCAGTTGCAGCCGTCGGAGGTCGGGACACACGTCACGGCGTTGCACGCGCACTCCAGCGCGGGGCCCGGCCAGGCACTCGGAGCGCAGCAGCGCGTTCGCGGATAAGTGACGCTCGTGCACGCAAGATCGTTCGCCGCGCTGCTCGTCTGGCAGCTGCACGCGAGGCCCGGCGAGACGAATGAGTCGGTGCAGCGCGTCTGACTAAGCCCGACCTTCGTGTAGCAAAGAGCGGCGCACTTCGTGGTCAGGCATGTGGCGACGTCGGAAGCCGGAATGCGATCGCAGGCGGCGTCCCCCGAGGAAGCGCACTCCTCCAGTGATCCAAGGACGCTCGCGTTGGCGCACGCGGCATTGATCGCGGTCGCGCAGCGCGCAAGCAGGCACATGCCGCAGGCGGTATTTTCCCCCTGGAACACGCAGCGGTCGCCGACCTCTCGCGGCGAGACCAAAAGGATGCAGCCGCCTAGGCACGCAGCGATGCCGAGCACGATCAGGTTCCGACCGAGAGCTCTGGAAAGCACAGGTCATCACGCTAACACTATTTTTTCCTGGCCGACGCGCTCGGAGCCGCAGCTCGCAGGTGATGTACTCGTCGCGCGCAGCCGCATCGCATCCGTGCCGCGCGAGATCCATACACGCGTTCGCTCGTTGCAAGGCCACACGCGTGTCTCCCCCTTGCCCGTCTCGCGCGTTGCGGGCTCGCCCACCAGGTAGTCCGAGCCCGTTCTACCGAACACCGCGCGACGTCGACCGGACCACGTGCGGGCACGCCTCACGTCGTTCGCGATGGCGATCCATTCGTTGAACGACGCGTGAAGCATGTCTTTCTTCACGAGCGGCTTGGTGAGGCCATAGACGACCTGCTCCTCTTCGAGCTCGAACGTCCCGAAGATTCGGTCCCACACGATCAGGATACCCGCGTAGTTCTTGTCGATGTACTGCGGATTCGAGCCGTGGTGGACGCGGTGGTGTGACGGCGTGTTGAGCACCCACTCGAGGAGCCCGAGCTTTCGCACGAGCTCGGTGTGAATCCCGTACTGGTAGATGAGGCTGATGGAGTGCGCCGCGAGGACCATCTCCGGGCGAAAACCGAGGAGAGGCAGCGGGAGCCAAAAGATCGTGAGCAGCGGCTCCGTCCACGGCTGACGGAGGGCGGTCGTCAGGGTGTACTGCTCGCTGGAGTGGTGAGCCTCGTGCGTGGCCCAGAAGAAGCGAATCTCGTGCGACGCTCGGTGCGCCCAATAGAAGATGAAGTCGTCGGCCAGGAGCGCGAGCGGCCACAGGTACCAAGCGCCACCAAGATCAAACAAGCGATGCTGGTAGAGCACTGTGAAGAGCGCGTAGCTGCCGCCTTGCAGGGCCAGGTTGATGAGCAAAAAGACGAGACCCATGCCCACGCTCCGCGCGCCGTCTTTCGCATCGAATCCCATGCCCCGCCGCTTCCGCAGCCACGCCTCGCACAGCAGGGTGACGAGGAAGAACGGGGCCGCGAACACCAAGAGGTAGGGCGACATGCGGGGAGTGTGTCTTCTTATTTAAAAAGTGACAAGTCACTTTTTACGCGCAGCCGGTGATTCCTGGTAAGGTGCTGATTTCTTTGAGCCCTCCCGTCCGACGAACCCAGGCCGACCGCCGCGCCACCACCCGCAAAGCGCTGCTCGACGCCACCATCGAGTGCCTGACGGCCGTGGGCTACGCGAAGACGACCACCACCGAGATCTCCTCGCGTGCTGGCGTCTCCCAGGGAGCGCTCTTCAAACATTTTTCCACCAAAGAGGCGCTTCTTTCGGCGGCGGCGGCCGACCTGTGCGCGGCCACGTTCCCGAAGTTCCGTCATGCCATGCGGAGCCACCGCGCCGGCAAGGATCCCATCGAGCGCGCTCTTCGTGGGCTTTGGTCCGTCTTCAAGACCGCCGAAGTTCGCGTCCTTCACGAGCTGTACACGGCGGCTCCGACCGAGCCTGCCCTCCGCGCTGCCCTCGTCCCCGTGCTCCGTCACCACCGTGAGAATATTCTCAGCGAGAGCAAGATCCTCTTTCCGGAGCTCGGCGCGATCCCCAACTTCGAGACCGCCGTGGACTTCGTGGTCACCGCCATGCAAGGGGCGGCGCTCGTCCTATTCGTGGGCGAAGACAAGAAGCGCGAGAAGGCATTTCTCGATGGGCTCGGACTCCTCGTCCGCGCGGCACCCATGCTTCTCGGGGTTAGCTCACGGAGTGCCGGCTGACCAGCGCTGCGGCCGCGCACGAAGATCACGCACCCCGAGCGAATCGCACCACGCCTCGAACATGCCGCGCGGAACGCCCTTCCATTCGAGGTCTGCGAGCGACTCCTTCAGCGGCACGTCGTCGATGAGCGTCGCCAGCGTTCGGTAGAGGACGGCGACCTCGCGCGACGCGGCGAGCACCGGAGCCAGTCGGTCGGCGCCGCGGACGCTTGTGGGCCACGAGCGCGGATCATCGGGGATCGCTTCGAGATGCACGAACTTCGCGAGGAGCGCGCTCGCCGTCTTCTCGCCAAAACCGGGCAGACCGGGGAATCCGTCAGCCGCATCACCCTTCAGCGCGAGCCAGTCGGGGATGCTCGCGGGACCGATGCCGCGGGTGGCGATGAGCGCGTCTTCGTCGATCTCTTTCTTTCTCATGCGATCGACCTGAACGACGCGCTTGCCCCGCACCGCCTGTCCGAGGTCCTTGTCGGGCGTCATGATCCGCACCTGATCGACCTCGTCCGTCCACCGGCGCGCGGCCGTGGCGAGCGCATCGTCCGCCTCCCAGCGATCCATCGACCACACGGTGATTCCGAGCGCGCGCGTTGCCGCTTCGGCGAGGTCGAATTGGGCGAGCAGGGCTGGCTCGACCCCCTCTTCTGTTTTGTAGCCAGGGTAGAGGTCGTTTCGAAATGAGCGAATCGGATTGTCGAAGGCAACCGCTACGTGGGTTACCTTCTCGTCCGCGTCGTGCAGGAGAGCAAGGAGAGACCAAGCGAGACCCACCGCGGCCTTCACGTCGCGGCCGTCCGGCGCGGTGTGGCTGGGTCTTTTCGCGTAGTGCGCGCGAAATAGCTCGTACGTTCCGTCGACGACATGAAGGTATTTCATCGAGCCAGTCTATCGAGGTGCTCGGCGACGTGCCGCGCGTTCATGGTCCCTTTGTAAACGTAGAGAGCGCCCGGTAGCTCGCCGTTGAGCACTTCTTCGCTCACCCGCAAACGCGAGCTCACCGCGAAGAGAATTTTTTCGACGAGCCCCGCCTGGACGAGCTCCACGCGCTGCCACACGGCGGCCCGACTCCAGTAACCCATCACCTCTAGATAGATCCGATCTCGCGCCTCTTTGTCGCTACCTGTCCGCTCGAAAACCAGATCAGGCACGGTGAGGCCAACGCCGCGCAGCTCAAGAATTTTCGTGTTGGCCGAGACGCGCCAGCCGTTCTTGAGGAGACGGAATGCTCGAACGAAGGTCTCTACCTCGTCGGGGAGCGAGGGCTCCGCATGGGAAACCGAAGCCGCTCCACCGGCAAAGCTCGCCTGAAGGCCATCCAGACGAAAGACGAGAGGAGCGCGCTCCTTGCCCCAGCGAACGTCCGCCTCGAGACTCCACGCCTCGCATTCTTCGAGCGCGGGAAGCACGAGCGCTAGCTGCAGACCGTACTTGGTGATTGATTCGAACAGGCTGAACGGACCGTCGATCACGATGCGGTGCCCGCCCTCGGTCTTGGTGATGGTGTGGAGCAGACGCAGGAACTTCAGCCGTCGGAAGAGCCCGCGGAGAGCACCTGGGGAGGCGACCCTTACGTCGACGGTCACCTTCACGGCGCGCAGGAGGACGGCTTGCGCCTGGCCATGCTCGTACGCGGTCACCAGGGTCTGCGCGGATGGCGCCGCAAAGGAGAGAAGGACGTGCGCGCCCCGAAGATCGGCGAAGAGCGCTCCTTCGATCGTCTCGACCGTCACGCTTCGTTCCGAGGCGAGGCCGCGAACGACAGCGTCTCGATCGAAGCGTGCGCCGGGCGCGAGTGCCATCCGTGCTGCGCTCGCTCGGGTGAATACGTCTCTCCGAATCTCTTCGGGATCGAGGCCGTCTTTCGCATCGAAGACGCAGCGATCCTCGATGAGCTTGGCGAGACCGTCCTTCAAACGATGTTCGCGAGCACCGACGTCGATCGCGACGAGCGCGCCGTCGAGCTCCTCGCGCGTGCGTCCAACACACCCGGTGGCTGCGTCGAGGAGCCGCTCGGAAATCGCACACGCCCGCGCGCGCCCGTCTGCATCGAGTGACGCCAGGCGCAGCTCGTTTCCTCGGCGTCGGGCGCTCACGAGATCAGCGGTAAGCACTGTGCTCCCTCCGCCGGTCGCTGGTGTACGTCTCCGTCGTCGCCTGCGTCACGAGCTCATAAAGCACGGCGCGCTTGTCTTCTCTCTTCCGCAAGATGCGCCCCAGCCGCTGCACGTGCTCGCGCACCGACCCGCTCCCGGAGAGGACCACGGCGACGTTGGCATCGGGCACGTCGACCCCTTCATTCAGCACCCTCGACGTCGCAACGGCGCGGTATGTTCCCTCCGCGAGCCCCGCGAGGATCGCGCTCCGCTCGCGCACCTTCGTCTGATGCGTGATCACGGGCACGAGGAAGCGGCGAGAGATGGCATACGCCGTCGCATTGTCCTGGGTGAACAAGATGGCCCGATCGCGCCGGTGCACATGGAGCAGATGCTCGAGGTAGTCGAGCTTCGCCGACGACGCGAAGGCAAGCGCGCGCTGACGTCGATACCCGATCATGGCCCTGCGCCCCTCCTCGCTCTGCGAAGAGAGCATGATGAACTCGCCCCACCCGGACGGCCGACTCATTCGAATCCCACGACTCTCCACGAAGGCGCGGTAGATTGCGCGTTCCGCGTCGTGCTCGGCGCGTTCTTCGGAGGTGAGCTCGATCGACACGCGCTCCGTCTCGTAGGCAGCCAGGTAGTCGCCGGAGAGCTCCACGATGTCTTTGCGATACGCCACGGGACCGATGAGATCACGGAGCGCCGCCTCACGCCCATCCGCGCGTTCGGGTGTCGCCGTGAGCCCGAGACGATACGGAGCCAGGCATGCCCGCGCTGCAAGAGCGTACCCCGCGCTCGGCAGGTGATGGCACTCGTCGAACACCACCAGACCAAATCGCGCACCGAAGTTTTCCATGTGGAGGAACGCCGAATCGTAGGTGGTCACCGTGAGAGGCTGGACGTCGTGCTCGCCGCCGCCCACAACGCCGATCGGCTTGCCGAAGGTCGCTCCGAGGAGATCGAACCATTGACGGACCAGGTCGAGGGTCGGCGCGACGACCAACGTGCTGCGCTTTTTATCGTCGATGGCGAGAAGCGCGACGTGGCTTTTTCCAGCCCCCGTTGGCAAGACCACGAGCCCTCGCCCTCGCTGCGCACGCCAGGCTGACAGCGCCTCCGCTTGGTAGGGGCGTGGCTCGCGATGAACGCGCATCCCTTCTGCGAGCTGCAGATAATTTCTGGCGCCGTCTTCGAAGGGCATCTTGGAAGCTATGAGAGCGCGCACGACGCCGGCGTAGTGGACCGCCTCGGAGCGATGACACTGCGAGCGCTCGTCCCACGCGCAGCCAGGTATGGGCTCCGCGCTTTGTGCCAAGCCGCGAAGCTCGATGGTGCCGGACTTGAACGAGAGCGTGACCACGGCTTTCTGGCGCTGACTTTCTGTCTCAGGCCCCCGAGGGCCCCGGGGGTTCTGACTCGTCCCACCTCTCGAGCATGCTGTTGACGTCCTGCTCGACCTCCGACGCTGCGCGCGCTGCGGGCGGGAGCGGCGGGGGGCCCTTATTTCCAGCGGTAACGGGGTGCGCAGCTCCGTCGGCGACCGATACGTTGAATTCGGCGGCGCGCGACGCCACGGGTGAGGGCTTCTCGACCTGTGCGTGCCGGGCGAGCGCCTCTTTCGCGCGCACGCGACTGGACTCTAGCTCCGTTTCTGCGTGAAGGAGACTTGCGAGGGCCGTTCGAACTTCGGCGAATGCTTCCATCTCGCGCTGGCGCTCGCCGCGTTCGTTGCGGAGCACCTCGTCGAGCCGCTCCGTCTCGCCGCGAAGGTATTCGGTGTCGACACGTGCACCTTGGAGATCGCGGCCGAGAGCGGTCACCCGTTCGACGACTTTACTCGTGGCGTCTTGAGCAACGACGGCCTCGCTCTGAAGCTTCTGGATCTGAAGCTCGAGGGGGATCCGCGCCATCTGTTCGCGCTCGAGCTCGACGGTTCGAGTTTCCAAGTCGGCTTCGACCGACGCGAGGCGGGATCGCGACTCGCCGAGCTTGCGTTGTTCGTCGTCGACTTTTCTTTGGAGGGTGACCGCGCGATCCCCGGCCGCACGTAGCTTCTCCGTGGTCTCTTCGAGCTGCTTTTTCAGCGTGACGCTGCTCGCCTCGGAGGTCTCGAGCTTGCTGCGTAGATCGACGATAGTTTGAGTGTGCTCGGCGTTGCGCGCGTCATCGGCGCTCCCCTTGGCGGCGGCTTCGCGAACGCGACGATCGAGGTCAGCGATCTGATTCGCGTCTTCGGCCCGTTCCCCGAGCTCGACACCAAGCGACCGCTGCACTTCGGCCAGCTGCGCGCGGAGCGCTTCATTCGTCCTGCCGAGCTCCTCGGCTTCGGCGCCCTGCGCTTCGGCAAACTGCGCATGAAGAGCATCGTTGGCCCTCCCCTTCTCGTCGGCTTCGCGAAGTCGACTCTCGAGCTCCTCGATGCGATCGGCGTCTTCCACGCGGCCCTCGAGCTCGACGCCGTGAGCCCGTTGCGCTTCCGCAAGCTGCGCATGCAGGTTGGCGATCTGACGACGCATGGCCGAGGCGCTGTCGTCTTTCTTCGCGGGTATGGAGCTCCTCGCCTCCGTCTCTCCTTCTCCACTCTTCGGCGCGTCGACACCGGCGGGCGCACCCGAGACCCGCGGACGAATCGAAGGTCGTTCGGCGCGAGGGTCGACTCGGACGGTCAAGTTCTCCTCGACCATGCTCGGAGGGCGCTTTGTCTTGCTCACGGCTCCAGCGTAGCACCCGCGATGACGGTGCAGAATGCATAGCTTAGCGGCGTTCGGGCGGCATCCGTTCGTGGTATCTCAGCACGATCCATGACCGACGTTCTTCTGCAGGCCGCGCTCCGTAGGCCGCGCCATCTCACCAACATCAAATACGAGATCCGCGGCCCCCTTGCCCGTCGCGCGCTCGAGATGGAGCGTCAGGGTCACGAGATCGTGAAGCTCAACATCGGCAACCTCGCCGCGTTTGGGTTTCGCACGCCCGAGGCGATGCGCCGCGCGGTCGTCGAGAACCTCGCGGATTCGGAAGCCTACTCGCACCAGAAGGGAATCTTCCCGGCGCGAGAGGCGGTCGTGGCCGAAACTCAGTCGCGCGGTGTGCGCGGCGTCACGGTGGAAGACGTATTCATGGGCAACGGCGTCTCCGAGCTCATCTTGATGTGCATGGAGGGACTGCTCGAGCCAGGCGACGAGGTTCTCCTTCCGGCGCCCGACTACCCGCTGTGGACCGCCGCGGTCGCGATCACGGGTGCGACGCCTGTGTACTATGCATGTTCTCCGGGCAACGACTTTCAGCCGGACCCCGAGGAGATCGCGTCGCTCGTTACCGACAAAACGAAGGGCCTGGTCCTCATCAATCCGAACAACCCGACCGGCGCCGTGTACTCGCGCGAGACGCTGGAGGCCATCGTGCGCATCGCCGAAAAGAACGCGCTCGTTCTCTTTTCAGACGAGATCTACGATCGCATCCTCTACGACGCCGCGGAGCACATACCGGCCGCGACGCTCTGCCACGACACGCTGTGCGTGACGTTTGGCGGGCTCTCGAAAGTCTATCGCGCGTGCGGCTACCGGGTGGGCTGGGCGTACTTCAGCGGTCGAAAATCGCACGCAAATGAGTACCTCCAGACGCTCGAGTTACTCGCGTCGCTCCGTCTGTGCAGCAACGTGCCCGGGCAGTGGGCCGTGCAGACCGCGCTCGGCGGACACCAGAGCATCTACGAGCTCACGGCGCCAACCGGCCGGCTCGGTCGCCAGCGCGCAGCGGTGCTCACGGCGGTCGCGCGCTCGAAGCACCTGTCGCTCGTGGCCCCGAAGGGCGCGCTTTATGGCTTCGTCGGGGTGACGCGGGATCGGGCGGCGAACTTCAACGATGCGGCGTTCGCGATGGCGCTGCTCGAGAAGAAGAAGGTGCTCGTCGTGCCGGGATCGAGCTTCAATGTAAAGTACACTGATCATTTTCGCATCACGCTGCTTCCGGATGAAGAAACGATGGCCATGGTCTTCGGCCGCATCGAGGAGCTCCTCGACGAGGCGTGACGGCGAGGGGCCCCAGCATCGGCTAGCGGCCTTGCGAAGGACTGCGAACATCTCGTATAGCGGCTCGCGTGAGGAAGCGGTGCGGTCAAGGACGAAGCCGGGCGTGGAGGGCAGCTTGCCCTCTGGTCGCGCTGGGCGTGCTTCTCGTCTCGACGCGGGCGAGCGCGCAGGCAGCCCACCCTGCGGGTCACGAAGACGACGCGTTCGACGTCATGAACCTGCTCACCAAGCACGGCCTCCACGACATCCTGCACGAGAGCTGGAATGCCTACGGGCAAGTGACCTACATTTCGAGCTGGAAGGCGCCTTTTTCCGCGGCCTACACGAACGCGAACGGCAGCATCAATTCCCTCGTTCCAAGC
The DNA here is from genome assembly GCA_043747615.1 of Myxococcales bacterium. Taxonomy (GTDB): domain Bacteria; phylum Myxococcota_A; class Polyangia; order Polyangiales; family Polyangiaceae; genus JAYTOU01. The sequence continues at coordinate 69,226 of JAYTOU010000060.1, forward strand.
GGCGAGCACAGCTACACGGGCACGGCCACGCTCTTCCTCGGGGCGAAGCTTTGGCCGGGGGCCGAAGGTTATTTCGTACCTGAGGTCATCGCGGAGCGGCCGCTCTCGCAGCTTCGAGGGATCGGCGGCGCCATCCAGAACTTCGAGCTCCAGAAAACCGGAGCGGCGACACCACAGCTTTACCGTGCAAGGACGTTTCTTCGGCAAACGATCGGCTTTGGCGGCGCGCCTGTCGTGAAGACATCGGATCCGATGCAGCTTGGCGCGGTCGTCGATGCCAGGCGGGTCGTGCTCACCGCAGGCAACTTCACGATTCTGGACGTGTTCGACAGGAATTCGATCACGGGTGATCCGCGGCAAACGTTCTTGAACATGGCCTTCATGACGTACGCCGCCTACGACTTCATGTCGGACGCGCGCGGCTACTCCTGGGGAGGGGTCGCCGAGCTCTATTACGACGACTGGTCGGTTCGCTTCGGTCGCATCACGCCACCCAAGAATCCCAACCAACTAGAGGTCGATTTCAGAATCGATAAGCACTACGGCGATCAGCTGGAAGTCCAGCACGACCACCGCATCCTCGGCCAGGACGGGTCCGTGAAGGTGCTCGGGTATCGAAACAGCGCCATCATGGGACGCTTCGACGACGCCATCGCTGCGTTCCAAACGGACCCGGCGAAGAACGCCACCACCTGCACGGGATACAACTACAGCTCCGCGAACGCAGGCGCCCCCGATCTCTGTTGGGCGCGAAAGCCCAGCACGAAGGTGGGGATCGGAATCAACCTCGAGCAACACATCACCGCAGACATCGGCGTGTTCTTTCGGGGGATGGTCTCGGACGGCGAGAGCGAGGTCTTCGCCTATACGTCGACGGACCGATCCCTCTCGTTCGGTGCTGTCGGCAAGGGCTCTTCGTGGCACCGGCCCTTCGACGTCGCGGGGGTCGGGGTCGGCTATGGCTGGATATCCAAGGCCCATGCCGACTACCTGCGGCTAGGCGGCGTCGACGGTTTCATCGGAGACGGAAACATCACGGCGGCTGCAGAGAAGGTCATCGATATTTTCTACAGCGTGAACCTCCTCAAGGCGGTCTGGCTTACCGCCGACTACCAGCACATCGCCAACCCCGCCTTCAACGCCGACCGCGGCCCCGTGAACGTCCTCGCCGGGAGGGTTCATGCCGAATTCTAACCGGCTTGGTCGCGTCGCGCGCGCTCGCGGCCGAGTGATCGGGCTTGCCTGCGTCGTTGCGAGCTTCGTTCTGTGCCCGTCGAATGCGAATGCACAGCAGCAACCCCAGGGCTTCGCGGTCGAGCGCTTCTACCCCTCCGCGCCCGGTGGCGGGTGGATGGTGATGGACGATCTCGACATGCGCGGAGGCCTCGGCGGCGCGCTCGCGGTCTCGAGCGGCTACGCGCACAACCCGTTCCGGGCGACCGACGGCACGCAGCGCTTGAAGGTCGTCTCCGGCCAGGCCTTTGCCGATCTCGGTCTCGCCCTCACGTACGATCGCTTTCGCTTGTACCTCAACTTCGACGCTCCGCTCTCCGTCAAAGGGCAGAGCGGTACCGTCGGCGCCTACCGGCTCACCGCCCCGGGAGCGGACGTCGGCTCGAACCCCGACACCCTCTCCGATGCGCGGGTTGGGTTCGACGCGCGTCTCGTCGGCAGTGCCAAGAGCGCATTTCGACTCGGTGCCGGCGCGCAGATCATCGTGCCGTCCGGCGAGCGCGCCGACTACGTCACTGACGGCACCTACCGGATGATGGGCCGCCTCCTCTTCGCGGGCAGAAGAGGCTTCTTCACGTACGCCGGCCAGCTCGGAGTGCATGTTCGTCCGCTGAACGACGCGCCAGTGCCAGGCAGCCCGCAAGGGAGCGAGCTCCTCTTCGGCGTTGCGGGAGGACCGAAGCTTCCCGTGGGTGGGGGCGGCAAGATGGTCGTCGTCGTCGGACCGGAGCTCTATGGAGAAACGGCGTTTCGCTCGTTCCTCGGCCGTACGGCGACAGGGCTCGAGGGCCTACTCACGGGAAGGCTCGAGGAGACGGGCGATCACGGACCGCAGCGGCGGATCAAGCTCGGCGTTGGCGGCGGACTGAATCCGCACTTCGGCGCACCCGAATGGCGTTTCGTTCTGGGAGTCGAGGTCTTCGACCGCACGTTCCGCTGACCGGGGACAGTTCTTGGGTGGCCGCGGACAGAGGCCAGAGCAGGATCGCTCGAGAATCATAGCTTCGAACGCATGGCACGCGCGGCGCAAAGGCGCTGGCGATGACCATGCAAACCGAAGCGCTATCTCGCGTCGATCGCCAACGCCGTCACCACACCACCCACGTCGACGCGAGCACGGTGCGCGCCCTGAGCGCCACCGCGATTCTCATTTATCGCTACACGCGCGAAAGCGTGGTCTGGCTGAGCGTCACCGGTTCGTCCAAGGCGGGGCCGCGTTCGATCTCTGTCCGCCTCTCCGACGACACGGTCATCTCGACGGTGATTGCCCAGGTGGGGCGCCTCCTGCGCGCGACGCCGGATCCCCCCGTTTTCCCAATCCCCGGCGAAGTGAGGGTGACATGGTCCGAACGCTCGGTGGACGGCGTCGCGCCAGAGGGACCGTTCCTCTCGCTCACGATCGATCGCGCGAGCCTCGGCGTGCGTGTAGAGCAGTCGTCGCACCGTGGCCTCGTCGCCGGCTCCAACCCGCTCCGTCAGGTCGCGCGGCACTTCGCGTGCGTGGTAGGCGCTGTACGCGAAACGCGCGGATCGCGCATCGCAGACGCACCGCTGCTCGATGCAGCCGAGCTCCATCGCGTCACCGAAATCTGGAGTCGCGGGGAGGTTCGGCCCGAGCTTGCGGAGCCCGGTCTCCTTCACGAGCTCTTCGAGCATCACGCTTCCGCGACCCCCGACAAACTCGCGGTGGTTTGCGGCGCTACGAAGGTCTCCTACGGGGATCTGAACGGCCGGGCCGAAATGGTCGCGCGGCGCCTTCGTTCGCTCGGGCTAGGCCGCGGAAGCCTCGTGGCGTTTCAGCTCCCACGATCCGAGCTCGTCTACGAAACGCTGCTCGGCATCCTTAAAGCGGGGGCGGCGTACGTCCCGCTCGACCCAGAGTGTCCTCCAGATCGCGTTTGCCAGATCCTCTCCGATTGCCGGGCGGCCGCGCTCCTCATCGTCGGCGAGCCGGCGGATGCCATCGCCGCGTCGCCGTTTCCGGTCGTTCGTCTCGACACATGTCCGAACGAGCCCCGTCCGGAGTTCCCGCAGGCTCCCTGCCCAGCCAAACCGAGCGACGTCTCGTACGTCATCTACACCTCGGGTTCCACGGGCACGCCGAAAGGTGTCGCCATCGAGCATCGCAGCGCGCGTCACCTCGTGCGTGCCGAGCAACATCTTTTCGGGATCCGCCCCTCCGACCGCGTTTTTCAGGGCTTTTCCATAGCGTTCGACGCTGCCGTCGAGGAAGTGTGGCTCGCTTTCGCCGCCGGAGCGACGCTCGTCGTCGGCACGACCGACGTCATGCGATCAGACCTCGCGCGCTACCTGACAGATGAGAAGATCACCGTGTTCTCGACGGTGCCTACGCTGCTGGCGACTCTCCCTGGCGAACTTCCTACGGTGCGCCTTCTCATCGTCGGCGGAGAGACGTGCCCCGACGATCTAGCGAAGCGGTGGAGCACGCCCACACGGAGGATGTTCAACACCTACGGACCCACGGAGGCCACGGTGATCGCAACCTACGTCGAGCTCGACCCTCATCGACCGGTGACCATCGGTCGGCCGATTCCGAACTACGCGACGTACATCCTCGATCAGGCGGGACACCCAGTTGCCATGGGATTATCCGGCGAGCTCTTCATCGGTGGGGTCGGCCTTGCGCGTGGCTACCTGCACAACGACGAGCAAACGTCGGCGCGCTTCGTTCCCGGTCCCTCGGGGAACGGTTGCGATCCCTCCGGCCGACTTTATCGCACGGGAGATCGGGCACGCTTCACCGAGTCGGGCGAAATCGAATTTTTGGGTCGATTCGACGATCAAGTGAAGCTCCGCGGTTTCAGAATCGAGCCGCGTGAGATCGAGACGGCACTCCTCGACTGCGAAGGAATCGCCCAGGCCGTGGCCATCGTGCGCGAGGTCACTCCAGGCCAGAAGCAGCTCGTCGCCTACGTGGTGGCCCATGGCCATGCCGAGCCTAGTCTCGACGGGATCAAGAAGAAGCTGCGGGCGCGCTTGCCGCCGTACATGGTCCCGGCCCACATCGTCTTGCTCGATCGCTTTCCTACACTTACGAGCGGCAAGGTCGACAAGCGCTTGCTTCCGGAACCGCATGCGCCGGCGCGCAAAGCGCTCGAGCCAACGGCCGGGCGAGATCCGCTCGAGCTCACGATCGCCTCTGCGTGGGCCGTTCTGTTCTCGGTTCCGAGCGTCATGCCTCACGACGATTTTTTTCTCGACCTCGGCGGCCACTCACTCGCTGCGGCGCAGATGGTGTCCACGCTGCGGCGCGAGCCGGCCCTTGAGAGCCTCTCGGTGTTGGACGTCTACAAGCACTCCACTCCGTCGCTCTTGGCGCGGCGGCTTCGACAGACCTCCGCCGACGCAGCCCTCGCGCACGTCGAAACGCCCGCCGCATCTGCCGATCGGCCTGCCGTCTCCACCTGGCGGTTTTGGGCGTGCGGTGCCGCGCAAGGACTTGCGCTCTACCTCGTCTGCGGGCTCCAAGCGATGCAAAGCCTCGCGCCGTATCTCAGCTTCGTATGGATGCGACACGCGCACTTCAACGAGCCCCGTGCACTTCTCGCGTCGGTGGCAGTGATCCTCGGCACGACGCCGATCATGCTGCTCGCCAGCATCGCGATCAAGTGGCTGGTCATAGGACGCTACAGGGCGGGTCGCTATCCCCTCTGGAGCTCGTATTACTTTCGGTGGTGGCTTGTCGACCGCGTCTTGGCGGTTGCCCCCCTTGCCCACCTCGCGGGAACGCCGCTCCTCAACCTGTACTGTCGGCTCATGGGGGCGCGCATCGGGAAAAACGTTCTTCTCGCGTCGGAGAGCCTCGCCACGTTCGATCTTCTTTCGATAGGCGATGACAGCACCGTCGGCTTCGAGTCGACCCTGTGGGGTCACACCGTCGAGGACGGGATGCTGATTCTCGGCCCGATAAAAATCGGGGCGCGCTGCGCCGTCGGTGGTCGTTCTGTGGTGGCCGCAGGGGGCACCTTGGAAGACGATGCGAGCCTGGGTGAGCTCTCGCTAATCGCTCCCGGGGCGACCGTCCTCGCCAAGGAGCATTGGGTCGGCTCGCCGGCGGCGCGCATTTCGTCGACCGATGTCGCGCCTTCGTTCGCTCGCCCGAGCAGCTTCGCGCGCGCCTCCTACGCCATCCTCTACTCGGTGGGCGTTCTCGTTCTGCCGATGTTCGCTCTGACGGCAATGCTTCCCGGGCTCCTGCTCCTCGATCACCTGCGCTCGGAAGGCTTGCTCGCGCTCCTCGCATCTCCAGTCGTCGCCTTGAGCTTCGTGATTCTCCTCTGCCTCGAGATCGCGGCAACGAAGTGGCTCGTTCTCGGCAAGGTGCAGCCAGGCCGGTTCGAGGTGTTCAGCGGTCTCTACGCTCGCAAGTGGTACTTCGACAAGGTAATGGGGCTGAGCCTCGACTTCCTCGGCAGTCTGTACGCCACGCTCTATCTCAATCCCTGGTACCGCCTGCTCGGCGTGCGCCTGGGGAAAAATGCGGAGGTGTCTACAGCCTCCGGTATCGTTCCCGATCTCCTCGAAATTGAAGCCGACGCTTTCATCGCGGATTGCGTGTCCCTGGGTGCGCCGCGGATCGCCCGAGGATATGTCGAACTGGATCGCACGAAGGTCGGAACCCGCTCCTTCATCGGCAACAGCGCGGTCGTTCTGCCCGGCTGCAGCGTCGGCGAAGACTGCTTGGTTGGATGCCTCACCGGGCTACCACCGGGCGCCACACCCGCGACGGCGTCCTCCTGGTTTGGCTCGCCGGCGGTCCGATTGCCCAAGCGACAGGCGAGCACGCCGTTCCCTTCGGAGGCAACTTACCGCCCCACACGCAACCTCGTCGCGCAGCGCGCGGCCATCGAGCTCGTGCGTGTCCTCCTGCCAACCACGACCTTCGTCGTGAGCGGCTCGGCGCTCCTCGGTGTGGCCTTGCGACTCATCGATAGCGCGTCGATCCCCGTGTTCCTCGCCTCGTTTCCGCTGCTGTACCTCTGCGTCGCGGTGCTCTCCGCGCTTTTCGTCATCGCTCTGAAGTGGGCGCTGATGGGTCGCTATTTGCCGACTGAGAAGCCTCTCTGGAGTCGATTCGTGTGGCGGACTGAGCTCGTCTCGGCAATGCAGGAAAACGTCGCCGACGCTTTCTTGAACGATAGCCTGAAAGGCACTCCGTTCCTCGCGTGGTTCTTCCGGGCAATGGGCACCAAGATTGGTCGGCGCGTGTACTTGGGCACTACGCACCTCACCGAGCACGACCTCGTGCAGATCGGAGATGGTGCGTCTCTAAACGACGCCTGCACGCTCCAGACACACCTCTTCGAAGACCGTGTGATGAAAATGTCCACGGTCCAAGTCGACGCTCGCTGCGTCGTCGGCAGCCAAGCGGTGTTGCTCCCAGGCGCGCGCATGGAGCAGGGCTCCGTGTTGGGGGAGCTCTCGCTACTGATGAAAGGCGAAACGCTGCCTGCCTGGAGCGGCTGGGTAGGAAGCCCCGCCACCGCGACGATCCCCGCGCGACAGCGGCCTTGCAAATGACCTTCCTCCGCATCGAGTCGCGGCGCGCCATCATCGTCGCCCTGTTCACGCTTGCGCCGGCGCGGGCTCACGCGGCAGGTACGATGCCCGCGAAGACCGCGTCTCACGAAGTCGAAGAGCAAGACACCGATAATGAGCAGGGGGACGACGCGTCAGCAACATCGGTTGGTGCGGAGGTTGATGCGGCCACGCGCTTCGTCTGGAGGGGAATCGCCCAGAGCCGCGGGTCGGTCGCCCAGCCTTCGATTTGGGCCTCGGCTAAGGGATTGAGCGCCTCGGTTTGGGCGAACGTCGTGCTCAACGACGAGGAAAGCAGCGCCCCGCGTCCCGCACGCGCGCGGTCCACGCCGAAGGCTCGAACCTGGGTGAGCGCTGTCGTGCCGGCCGTCACGTACACCTATGCGTGGCGAGCGCTTAGGGTCGAGCCCGGCGCATCCGTCTACGTGAATCCAAGCGGAGTCGCCGCCCAGACCACGGCAGAAACCTCGTTGAACGTGGCGTGCGTACTCGGCTCTCTGGCCTTCGTGAGCCGCAACAACGTAGACGTAGGGGCATACGCCGGTGCCTACTTCGGAACGATCGGCGCGGACTACGAGCGCTCGTCCCGCAAGCTGACCATCAAGACATTCGTCGATCTCGGCTGGGCGACGAAGAAATTCAACGAGGCCTACCTGCACACGTCGAGGGTGGCTCTGAACGTCGTGGAGGCCGGCCTCTCCGCCCGGTACGACGTCAGCGATGCGTTTTACGTCATGCCCCATACGGAAGTGAGCGCCTTGCTCCTGGCGTCAGCGCTGGCTCCTCGAGAGCGCGTTCTCATCAACGGCGGCGCCGCGCTCGGCGTGGAGTTTTGAAGGCGCACGTGCTGGCCACGACGGCGTCGGCGTCAGGGGCTGTCGTAGCGCCACACGTGGGCAATTTTTCCGTCGCGCATCTGGACCACGTCGGTCACGGCTATCTTGAGCATCGTGTCGCGCTGAAGCGGAATCCGGCCGATCGCCGCCGTCTGTCGGCCCGCAATCGAGTACTCGACGATGACGAAATCTCGTATCCCCCATGCGGTCTCGATCGAAACGTCGAGCAGGCCGATGGCCTTGCGCATCGCGTTGAAGTAGGTCGCCGCGCCCCCCTTGCCACGCAAGGCCTCTTGCTGCTCGAGGGTGCTCACGACGACGTCGTCGGTCATCCTTCCGAGGTAGGCGGCCTCGTCGTTCTTCTCGAGTCCCTCGAGCGCCGCACGAACCAGCGCCACGTTGGCGTCCTCGTCTGCGGTGCCCGCTTGCTCGTGCTCGGCGGTCGCGGTCGCGGTCGCGGTCGATGGCAGAGCCGCAGAGCGTCCGAGGAGATCCTTTGGACGCACGGCGAGCTGCGCCTTCACGACCGATTCGTCGAAATAAACGTGGATGTCGGAGATCGAGCCGTCGTCTTTCGTCCACAGCAGCGTCAGCCCCTTGATCGTGACGGGCTTTCGCGTGGCCTTGATTCCCATCCATTCGCGGGCGTGAATGCCCGTCATCGTCCACTCGAGGGCGTGCGAGCTGTCCGTGAGCCAGATGCGGCTCGTCGAGAACGCGCGCTCGTCGAACGCACCGAAGAGCGCATCGTGCGCCTTAACGACCCGCTCGCGTCCGTGCGCATCTCCCTCTTTGCCCGCGAACGCGAAATGGGCCTCTTCATCGAGCGCCGCCCCGAGCGCGACGAATCCTTGCGACGCGAGCGCGATTGTATACGTGGCCGCGACTGCGCGTTCTTTGTCCGTGGCCTTCGTCTTCCCCGCGTCCGGGACGGGCCGGGGCTGAAGGAAGTGCCAGTTCACGGGAGGGGGCGGCGGCTGCGCGACCGTTTCGCTCGCGCACGCGGCGACGAAAAACGACAGGATGAGAGCCAACCGAGTGAGCGGCGATCTCCCGCAGTTTTTCACGGATCCAAAAGCGGTTTGCATCTTCTTAGAACGCCCATCCGACAGAAGCGAGCACGCGCGGGCGGAGGCCGCTGTTCGCGTAGATCCGCGCTGGGAATTGCTGGTCAGGAATGGACTTTGTGGTCGCCACGTACTGAAGGCCGCCGCCGAGGCTGAGCGCAACGTTGTCGGCAATGAGGACCTCATACCCCGCGTCGGCCGCTACCCCAACGTCGAAGAAATGCGTCTTGCTGGCGTCGGCTGCCGTCGCCGTGAACGACGCGAGAATCAGCGACGGGCCTACGAAGAACCCGCGCGGTCCGCCTTCACCGAAGTAGTAGCGGTACCCAATCTCGCCGCCAAAGCCCTTGAACTTTTGCTCGGGGAGCTGGGTGGGCGTTCCGGCGTCATCGAAGATGTAGATTGGAGCCGTGCTCGTCCACGCGTAGAACGGGCTCAGCACGAGCGCGTGATGATCGACGGGAACGAAGACGACGTTGGCGCTCAGCTTCCCGATGGTAAAGAGCGGCAAAGGATTCCACTCGATCGCGAGGATCCGCCGACTATGCGGTGCATCGTGGATGACGACGTCGACGGGCGGCGGAGGCTCGGCGACGGCGGCGCGTGAGCTCAGAAGCGTGGCAACCAACGCGCCCATCCAGAAGCGATTCATCGCGCGCGGTCCTTCCGGCGCTGCATCTGGCGGGCAATTCCCAAGGCAACCACCAGTCCGGAGATCGCGAGCGCAGGCGCAGTCGGTTCGATCGGCGAAGCTTTGGCGATACCGCACGTCGCGCTGTTCGTCGTGTCGCACAGCGCACCGCCGCACGCGACCGCAACCATCGGGGCGGCATCCGGCGCCGCGTCGTCATCCATCGCGCCGGCATCCATTGCACCGGCATCCATCGCGCCGGCATCCATAGCACCGGCATCCGTGGCCCCGCCGTCTCCCGCGTCAGCGGCCACTGCAGGCGGCGACGCCAGAAGAACGAGCACGAGCACCGTCAAGGCAAGGTTCATGAAGCGCGGCATCAGTGCAGATCCATCGCGGTCGCCGCCTCGAGCTGATAGACCGCCGTCCAATAGCTCGCCAGATCGCCGAAGTACTCTACTTTGGTCGCGATGTACGTGCGGTACGCGTCGAGGTAGTCGGTGAGGTTCGCGGCTCCCTTTTCGTACTGCAACGCGACGACCTCGAACGCGCCCTTCGCGCTTTGGAGCAGCCCGCCACCTTCGCGCCGCGGTCCCTCCATGCGCTCCACGAGCCTTCGCGTCGCAACGACGCCAGCGAGGGACGCCGACACGTCATTCACGACTTGACCCGTGAGCTTCGCTTGGAGGAGCGCGTTGAGATCGTGGTTCGCTTCGGCCTGACGAATCTCGCCCTGGAGTTGGTAGAACACGGGCAGTGGCGCGGAGAGCGAGAGGGTAGCGGTGGGTGCTTGGATCGGTCCGTTGGTCGATACGCCGCCGTATCCTCCCCATGCGTAGTTCAGTCCCAGCGTGATGTCCGGGAATCTCTGGCGTTTCGTGAGGTCGACCTGGGCTTGAGTAGACGCCACGTGATACCCCGCCGCGATGAGATCGGGCCGATGGTCGAAAGCGGTGCGGAGCAGCCGAGCGGCCGTCGCGTCCTTGAGCGCGTCGGGGACCGAAAAATCGAGGATCTTGGCGTCTACGTCGAAGTCGAGGACCTCGCCGCGCACGCCCAAGAGGAACGCAAGCGCAACGCGTGCCTCCCTCAGCGCATAGTTCGCGTTCTCCACGGCCTGTTCGGACTCGAGCTTTTGCGTTTCGATGCGCTGAAGATCGCCCTCGTTGATCGCACCCGCCGCGTAGCGCGCTTGGAATTTTTTCAGGGTGGTCACGTTCGACGAAGCCACCTCTTTCGCGAAGCCATACGCGAGCACGGCCTGCGCCATCTGGACGTACGCGGACTTCACTTGAAACGCGATGGTGCGTTCCGCATCCACGCGCGACATCTTTGCTGCGGCGAGCGCATTGCGCGCCACCTTCAGGCGCAAGCTTCGTTTGCCGGAGAGCGTATCCTCGATGGCCGCGGAGTCGGAGATCCCCACGCTGTAGATCCACGGGGAGCACTGTGAGCCGTTCACGAGGCAGTCTGCCTTGCTGTGGTTACCGTTATTGTAGGTAAAGGCATTTCCCACGCTGGTGCTCGCCAATGGATTGGGGATAGCGCCCGCGATCTTGACCGCACCCTCGGCGTTCCTCATGGAAGCGTCTGCGATCAACAAGTCGAGACCCCGCGTGCGAAAAATGCGGAGTGCCTCGGTGAGTGAAAGAGTCTGCGGCACATCGGTGCCGGCGGGAACGACGCTCTCGGCGAGCGCATTTTTTTCCGCAACGACGGACGACGCGAAGCAAACGAACGAGCCGAGGGCGAGGAGACGCACTGCGCCGAATAGCTTGGCGACGCTTCCCCAGAAAGTGCTCTTTACGGCTCGTTGTTTCATGACGCTGCCGATGGTGGATACGCCGCACGATAAGGATTTGCAACGGGTCATGTGCAACGACGAATCGCTTCCAGCTCCCAGGAAAAGTGCACGTTCTGCAACCGCGACCCTGTGCCTCAGCGGACGGCGGCGGAGTGCGAGATTGTCCCAGTTCAGAGCGCTTCCTGATTGCTCGGCAGCGCTTGCTCGGACGGTTTCCGCGTGGCGCGCCTGTCTAGCCAATTGTGCGCGAGGATAAGCAGCGGCGGCTGACGAATCCGCGAAAGGAGCGCGAGGATGAGCGAACCGCCGATGACGACGATGGCGAGCGGCTTCTGTGTCTGCGAGCCGATGCCGTTCGAGAGCGCCGCGGGAAGGAGCCCAATGGTCGCGACGAGCGTCGTCATCAAGGCAGGGCGAAAACGCTTCTCGCCCGCGTCCCGGGCAGCATCTTCCACCGACAGGCCCTCGACGTATCTTAGGCGGCGGAAATAGGTAACGACGAGAATCGCGTCTTGAATGGCAATGCCGAAGATCGAGATGAACCCCATCGCCGCAGAGACCGAGAAGTTCACCCCCGTCACAATCAGCGCAAAGACGCCGCCCGTGCAGGCGACCGGGATCGACACGAGGACGATCGCGGTGTCCGTCCAGGTCTTTACGGCGGTGTAGACGAGGAAAGTGATGAGCAAGAGGGTGATGGGAATGATGATCTTGAGCCGCGACATGGCTTCGTTCAGCTCGTTGAACTCGCCGCCCCACTCGAGGTGCGAGTCGTACGGAAGGTGAACTTTTTGAGCGATCTTGGCCTGGGCCTCGGTGATGGTCGACGTGAGGTCGCGCCCGCGAACCGAGAATTTCACGGGAACGTAGCGGCGGCCGTCTTCGCGGAAGATGACGGCGGGGCCGTCTTCCTGACTGATCTTGGCGATCTGCCCGAGCGGTACGAGCCCACCCTCCGGCGTCGATACCGTGATCTCCCGGATGGCCTCGAGCGAGTTTCGATAGGGCTCGAGCCAGCGCACCGTGAGATCGAAGCGCTTTTCCCCCTCGAAAACCTGGGTCACCGCCTGCCCGCCGATCGCCATTTGGATGACGGTCTCTACGTCTCCGGTGTTGAGGCCGTAGCGCGCACAGATGGCCCGATCCGGGACGATGCGCACGTTCGGTTGGCCGAGCGAGTGGAACATCCCGAGATCTTTTACGCCGCGGACGGCGGCCATGGTGTCCACGATGGCTTCGGCGTTTTTCTCGTTGCCGACGAGATCGTTGCCGAGCACCTTCACCGAATTTTCGCCCTTCACTCCGGAGAGGGCCTCTTCGACGTTGTCGCTGATCAGCTGGGAGAAGTTGAAAACCACCCCGGGAAAAGCGTCGTTCAGGTCACGTGAAAGGCCTTCGGTGAGCTTTTCTTTCGTCATGCCACGCGGCCATTCGTCGAAAGGCTTGAGCGGGCAAAAGAACTCGATGTTGTGAAATCCGGAGACGTCGGTTCCGTCGTCCGGGCGCCCGTTCTGGGAGATGACCGTCTCCACTTCGAGGTGGCTTCGGTTCGCGTCGGTGCACTCGACTTTCGGATCCTTCGGGCAGCCGCGGAGGATGTCGCGTGCGCGGCCCACGTATTTCCCCGACTGGGCGAGCGAGATCGAGGTCGGGAACGTGGCTCGGATCCAGAGATTTCCCTCCTCGAGCTTGGGCATGAACTCGCCACCGAGGAACGGAAAGAGCGCCACGCACGCGAGCGCAAGACCTGCCGTCAGGAAGAGGCCGCTCCGCGGTCGTCGCAGCGTGGCCTCGGTGAAGGGGCGATAGACCCGGTGGAGAAAGCGCATCAGCGCGTTTTCTTTTTCTTCTTCCTGAGCGGGAATGAAGCGGTTCGCGAGGACGGGGGTCAGGGTCAACGCCATGAACACCGCGCCGCCGATCGCGAACGCGTAGGTGTGGGCCATCGGCGAGAAGATGACTCCCGAGACGCCGGTCATCGTGAAGAGCGGCAAAAAAGCCACGCCGATAATGATGGTGGAGAACATCATCGGCCCGCCGACCTCGCTTGCTGCGGCGATGATCCGGTCCCGCATGCTTCCCTTGCCGTGCGGCCCGAGGTGACGGAAAATATTTTCCATCATGATGACCGTAGAATCGACGACGATCCCGAAGTCCACCGCGCCGAGCGAGATGAGATTGGCCGAGGTGTGCGTGCCGACCATTCCCGAGAACGCGATGAGGAGGGCAATCGGGATGTTGAGCGCGGTGATGATCGCCGCCTTGAAGTGACCAAGAAATAGGAGGAGCACCAAGGCCACGAGAAACATTCCGACGATGAGGTTCTCGAGGACCGTGTGCGTGGTCAGGGCGACCAACTTACCGCGGTCGTAGTACGGGACGATCTCCATGCCCGGTGGCAGGAGACGGAAGTCGCGGATGTGGTCCAAGCGCTTGTGGATGCCCTCGAGCGTCGATGGCGTCTCGCCGCCGTAACGCATGAGCACGATGCCCTCGACCACGTCGGGATCGTTGTCGTGACCCACCCGCCCGAGGCGCGGCGCAGCTCCGGTCTTCGTCTCGGCCACGTCGCGGACGCGCACGGGGGTGCCGTTCTTCTCGGCGATCACGACCTCGTCGATGTCTCGCGTCCCCTTGAGGAGCCCGATACCGCGAACGTTGTACGACTGCTCTCCGACGATCAGCCGTTGGCCGCCGACGTTTTGGTTGGCGTTTCCGATCGCGTCCGTCAGCTGCTGGAGCGTGACGTTCTGCCCGTGCATTCGGTACGGATCGACGCCCACCTGGTACTGCTTGGTCTCGCCGCCGAAGCTGGTGACGTCGATCACGCCGGGCACTTGTTTGAACTGGCGCTCGAGGATCCAATCCTGAGCGGCCTTGAGATCGCTCAGCGAATACCCCTTACCTTTGAGGGTATATCGGAACACCTCGCCAATCGCGTTCCACGGCGAGAGCTGGGGCTGCACACCCTTTGGAAGCTGAATGAACTGGAGGCGGTTGATCACCTCCTGGCGCGCAGTCGCGTACTCCGTTCCCCACTTGAAATAACATTTCACATCCGACAGGCCGAAGAGCGACTGCGAGCGCACGTGATCGAGCCCGGGGATACCGGCGAGGCCGATCTCGACCGGGATCGTGACGTAGCGTTCGACCTCTTCGGCGCTGGCCCCGTCGGGCTGGGTGATGACCTCGACCAGAGGAGGGACCGGATTCGGGTAGGCCTCGATGTCGAGATCGCCGTAGGCAAAGAGCCCGGCAACGATGATCACCAGCGTAGTGGCGAGCACGATCGCCGGCATTCTCAGCGCAAAACCAACGATTCTCTGGATCATGTGCGTGGGGCTCGGCCGGGCACGGTAGCAAGCTCATCGACCTCGCGAAAGCGGGACACGTTTGAGCGTCGACGCGCCCGGGATCGGGACACCATGCCGCGCGGCTCCGTCCCGATCGCTGCAACCACGCATTGGTAGGCCTGGTTCAGGGTTTGCTATAAGCGGCGGGCACTTGTTTCTCCTCCGAGGCACGGAAGGCTCCAAAGAAAATGAATCGTGTTCTGTGTGCGGTGATGATCGTAGGGCCCCTTGCTCTCGGCGCAATCGCTGGCTGCCATCGTCCGGAGGCATCGGTTGCCGCCGGCGCGCAGCCTCCGCCAGGAGAAGTCTGGCTCTCTCCGGAGAAAGCGAAAGACGCCAAGATCGAGGTCTCGCCGGTCGCGGAGCAGGACATCGACGACACGATCCTCATGAGCGGCAAGGTCACTTTTGACGACCAGCGAGTGGGGCATGTGTTTTCCCCGGTCACCGGGCGGGTCGTCCGCATCGATGCTCAGCTCGGTCAGAAGGTGAAGAAGGGCCAAGCGCTCGCGGTTCTGCAATCGCCCGATATCAGCGCAGCGAGCTCCGATCTGGGAAAAGCAAACGCCGATCTCATCGCCGCCGAGCACGACTTCAAGCGGAAGAAGGTCCTCCTCGAGGCCCACGCGACCTCCCAGTCCGACTACGAAGGCTCGGAGGACAACTACCGCAAGGCGAAAGCCGAGCACGATCGGGCGATGATGAAGGCAAGCCTCCTTCACTCGGGCGGCTCCGACGTGACCCAGGGTTACACTCTCACCGCGCCCATAGACGGCGAGGTGCTCGCGCGAAACCTGAGTCCGGGGATCGAAGTGCAGGGGCAGTACGGGGGCAGCACCGTTCAAGAGCTCTTCACGATCGGCGAGCTCGATCGCGTCTGGGTGATCGCAGACATCTACGAGATCGACCTCGCCCGCGTGAGAGTCGGAACGAAGGCCATCGTCAAGGTGGTCTCCTCCGCGGACAAGACGTTCGAAGGAAGGGTCGACTGGGTCTCGGCTGTCCTCGATCCGGTCTCGCGGACCGCGAAGGTGCGCTGCATTTTCGACAACACCGATCGGCTGCTCCGGCCAGAGATGTACGCGACGGTGCAGATCTCAGTCGACGAGAAGCGCGCCATCGCCGTTCCGCGAAGCTCGGTGATTCGCCTGGGAGAACAGACCGTGGTGTTCACGCAGACGGGCGTCACCGCAGATGGAAAGCTGAAGTTCGAGCGTGTCCCGGTCAGCGTCGACGAAGGCGAGAGCGGCAATTGGCTCCCCGTCGCTCACGGCGTCGAGGGTGGCGCGAAGATCGTGACCTCAGGAGCCATTCTCCTTTCGGGGATGCTCTAGCGTCAGCTCTCGTAGCGTAACCCGCGTCACTTCGGCCGACGCGCCGATGCTTGGTTACGCACGACCCGCACCTGCGGTATGCCATGGGCATGCACCACACATCGGACCGCATCGTGACCGTCTCCGTCAGCGACGCCCGAACGCCCGCGGAGGACGAAGCGGGACGCGTCGTCGGCGAGCTTCTCAAAGCGGCGGGCTTAGGCGTGCGCCGTCACCACCTCATCACGGACGACCCCGACTACATCCGCCAGCTGGTCACCATGGTCTCCCAGAGCGAGGCCGAGGCGATGATTCTCACCGGTGGAATGGGGCTCGCGCGGCACGACCACACGTACGACGTCGTCGATTCGCTCTTCGAAAAACGCGTGGAAGGCTTCGGCGAAGCGTTTCGGCGCTTGTCGTATGAAGAGACGGGACCGCTAGCCATGCTGTCGCGAGCGACCGCCGGGATCCTTAGCGGAACGGTCATCTTCGCGCTTCCGAGCAACGTTCGCGCCGTCCGTCTTGGCGTAGAGAAGCTCATTATTCCAGTGATCTCACACGCGATGGACCTAGCGTCGGGACGAACGGCGCACCCGCCCTCGAGCCCCAAGCTACCGATCGCCTAGCCCGCAGCGGCGCACACGAACGTCGATTTGTATGGAAATACCGCGCCAGTGACGCTCCCCAAAGAGTCGGGCGTCACCGAACGGAACGTCGGCGACGGATCGCGACGGCGACGCGTGCGACAGGTGCCCGCTCGACGCGGTGAACGCCTGCTGATCAGGCCGTCACCGAGCGCTCAGTACGGCCGCCAAGCGCGGATCAGCGCGATCGCTTGCGCTTGCGTCATCGTGCCGTTGTTCATCCCGTCGAAGACCTGCTGCTCGACTACATCCTTTCGAAGGGCTTCGACGTGGGGCTGAGGCCAGAGGTTGCCCTGATCGTCGTTACCGCCAATCGAAAGCGGAATGTAGTGGTCGAATTCGTAGTTGGCGAAGTCGGCTTGGGGGATCCCGTACGCCGCGCCGATGGAATCGCGTTCCGGAGTGGGAACGTTTCGGTTGCAGTAAGCAATCTGCTCTGCGTAGCGATACATGCTGAAATTCGGGTCGGTCGCGGTGCACAGCACTCCGGGGGTTTTGCTGGGATCCGGCAGGTGCCAAATCCCGGCGTCGTCCCTGTACGACGACGCGGGTAGGCCAGCGTCCGCGGCGTTCGAGCTCTCGTCGCTCGCGTCGGCCGAGGGCTGTTCACCCGCGTCGGGGCTCGCCATCGCTGCGCCCTGACTGCATCCCAGCGACGTAGCCACCGCCGTCAGGCACCCGAGATTCAAGAGACGCATCGTCAGTTTTTCGCCTTACTTTGCGGGCGGAGCCACTACGGGCGCGCTCGTCGTGACGCCGGCGCCCTTGAAGCTCGTGTTGGGATACGACGTCACGAGACACGCGGAGCCGTCGTCATTGTGAATCTCGACGAGGTCTCCTTTGTTCGAAAATCCATAAACCTTGTCGTCGTAGGCGGCGATTCCGAACATGCTGCCAAAGGTCGCGGGCGACTTCGCGTTCGTGCACCACGCTCCCTTGTTCACGGGCCCGCGCACGACCTTGAGCGTGCTCGCGGTCGACCCGGACGTCATGAGCCCGACGTCGAGCTCGACGAGCGTATCCGTCCCGCCGCAGCTGCCGACAGGGCAAACTGCTGCGAACGCGATCGGGCTCCCCTTGTTCGCCAAGAACACGATATCGCCCGAGAGACCCCACGCCTTGCTGGTGATGGGATCCGTGCCCATGGTGCCGACCGGCGTGGTTGCGCCCGTCGTTGCATCGATCCGGAAAAGCTGGCCGATGTCGTTCGCCGCGATCAGCACCTCGGCGACGTCGACCGTATTTTCAGGGGCCATCGAGAGGCCGTAAAAATTCGAGTGCGTCGACGGCAACGGCCAGGTCGCCGTGCAATGCACCTTACCTCCGCCCGCGAGCTCGAGCGGGTACGCCCCCTGGGTGCTCACGGCGTAAAGAGCTCCGCCCTTGCTCACGGCGATGTCCGTCATCGAGCTCGGGCCGCTCGCCCCCCCAATGCAGTCGAACGTTCCCACGGACACCATCGGGGACGCGATGTGCAGCGGATCCAGCTTGAAGAGCTCCTTGGCGGTGTGCGCGTAGAGGATCGTTCCCGCTGGACCCGTGCTCGCGTCGCCGTTGCTTCCGACCACGGGGCCACCGCCACCGGGGCCGCCATCAGGGGCGCCTTCGCTGATCGCGCCGCCGCCGTCTGAGTCAGCGCCGAATCCTGAGTTGTGTCTAGCGGCCGAACATCCTAACGCCGCGAGTGACAGCAGAATCGGCGCAAGTTTCATGTCCCTCTTTTACGAGGTTGGACGGCTTCGGCAAGCGGTTCTGTGTGTCCGTTCGATTCGAGCGGGGCCGCGAATCACCGGAGCATAAGTTTGGCGCCCCACCGGAAACGCGTTCCCCGCGCGGGTCGCACTGAGCGAGGTCGTCGGATCGACCGATGCACCTTACCTCAACTCGCTCATTGCCAAGGCCGGGCTCGCGACGAAGCACGATGACTGACGGGCCTCCAGCAGAGCGACGCGTGGGCCGCGACGGAAATCCAAAAAATCCTCGACGGCGCCACTTGCCAATGACGGCCGCCGGCTCCCCCTCGCCGTGTGGGTGGCGATGAGGGCGCCGAGCGCGATGACTACTGGCAGACCGCGGGAGTGTACAACGAGCGCTGGCACTGCGAAGAGCAGCAGTCGGGTGTGGCTCCGCACGCGATGGGCGCCCCGAGATTGCCGTTGTTCGGCGTCGTCATGCACGAGAATGGGCCTGGACCGCCGCGGCTCCTTCCGGGCCTCGTGGCAGCACCTATATAATAGGATTCGCTGAGCACTGACCCGCGGTCGTTACGGTTGCAGACATCAAATGGCTGACCGCTGGTGAAGGCCGACGCGCACGTCTTCGCCGAAGCCGCGCAGTCGAGCGTGCCCGCCGTCCACGTGTTACCGGCCGAGCAGGTCTGGACTGCCGCCGAGCCGGGCGCTGCGCCAGTGGGATCCGAGCAGCGCGTGTCTACCGTGCCCCGCGCGTTACCGCCCGCGACGCCAGATCCCACGCATTCGATGCACGTGTTGGCAGCCGTCGTGCCGAGGCTCGTCCGCCGGCAGACGTCGTTTCCGGTGCACGTTGTGGTGCCGACGGTCGGAAGCGCACCTTGCGGCGTGCAGGTACCGAAGGTGTCGGTGCCGGTGAAGGGAGTGCCGGGAACGGGCTTCGGATTTCCGACGCAGACGACCGCGTTCGGGATGCACTGAGCGACGCACGCAGCGCCAGCTCCCGCAATGCCCGCCGTGCACGCTCCGACCGTACAGCTCGCCGGAGCGCCCCACACGCCAAGAGCGCTGCACGTTTCGATTGCGTCGTTGACCGTGCCGCCATCGCCCGAGACGCAGCGCGTGACGCCGGGGGCGCACACTCCGCCGCAAACCTTCGCGGGTCGCGAGGTCGCCGTGCGGTAGTCGAGGCACGTCGCTGCCGCGGCACCGCCGTCCGCGCTCGGGCAGCCAACGGGAACCGACCATCGTCCGCTCGCGGAGCACGTCTGGTAGCTCGTCGCTCCGTTCGCCGTGCAGCGCTCGTCGCCGGCCTGGCATTCGGTCACGCATGCGCCCGGGATTACTCCGCCGATGGGAGCGCCCGTGGCGATGCAAGCCCCAGTCGCGCATGCAGTGCCAGCGGCAGCGAGCTTTCCGTCTGGTCCGCATTTCCGGAGGCCGGTGGCATCGCACGAGCCCCGCGCTCCGGCGGCGCAGATTGGATCTCCGCAGAGCACGGTGGTCGGATCGACCGGGCTCGTCTGGCAGATGAGTGAGGTGGCCGCGGGGTTCGCGTTGCATGCGGTGACCGCACCCCACTTGCCGTCCGGTCCGCAAATCTGGGTCGAGAGCTGGTTCGAGGCGCATCGGAGCTGCCCCGGGGTACAATCGCTCGCGCACGACGCTTCCTTGGTTCCCGCGCAGGCTCGGCCAACGGGATTGCACGTCTGCGAAGCGCTGCAGCCCACCGCGACCCACGCGTAGCCGGTCGGCGTCGCGACGCACGTGCTCGTGAATTTCGTCTGGTCCGCGGTCGCGTCGTTCTTGTTTCCGCAGACGGTATCGCAGCCATTTGCGGTGGGAGTGCACGCCGCGGGCTTGCAGGCCGCGGTCGGGTACGGCGTCGACGACACGCTGACGCAAAGCTCGGTCGCGCCGCAGGAGGTCGGTGTGTACGTGTTTCCGTTCACGCACGTCCCGACGAGGCCGCCTGCCAGGCATATCGAGCTGCCGACGATGCACGAGCCGGCGCAGAGGCCGTTGCCCTCGCACGTGGTTCCGGAGGGACAGTTGATCTGATCGAAGCCCATCGCGTTCGCGCGGCAGCGGAGCGCCGTCGTTGCGTTTAGGCAAGCGCCGCTGTTCGGAAGGCATGCGGCGTTTGGGTCGGGCTTGCATTCCCCTTTGTCGCATTTTTCGCCGTCGTGGCAGGGCTGGGCAAGCCAGCCAGAGCCGTCCGCGGGGCAGACGCGTGCGAGCGCGGGGCTCACGCACTCCTTCGTGCTCGGCGCGCACTTCGTTCCTACGATGACGCTGCCGTCCGCGGTGACGACCGTACCTGCATCGTCGACGAAGTTGTTGACCGTGTCGCCGGTGCAACCGTTGGCGAGGAGCGCCACCGCTCCAATTGCAGCCGTGAACGCGAACCATCGAATGCGAACTGTGAGCGTCATCGTGTTCTCCCTACTGAGCGGTCAACTGAAAAAATAAGGGGAGCGAGATCCCCATTGCCCTGAGGGCGATGGGGATCGGCTCCGAGCGCGAGAGCTACCGGCAGGTCGCCGGGGTGTAGATCGCACGCCGGCACTGCGATGAGCAGCAGTCGGGCGTGGCTCCGCACGCGGTGGGCGGCCCCATGTTGCCCCTCCGCGCCAACGTGCACGAGGATGAGCCTTGGCGGCTGTGCCCCTGCCCGCCAGCTCTGTAATAGGATTCGGTGCGCTCGTGCCCGAAGCGCTCGCGGTTGCAGGTGTCGAAGGCCGGGCCGCTGGTGGAGGCCGCTTTGCACGTCGTCGCGGAGGCCACGCAGTCGAGCGTCCCCCCCGTCCATGTGTTGCCGGCCGAGCACGTCTGCACGTCTGCGGTACCGGCGGTCGTCCCCGTTGGATCGGAGCAGCGCGTGTCGACCGTGCCCCGCTCGTTTCCGCCGGCGACGTTCGACCCGACGCATTCGATGCACGCGTTACCGGCAGGCGCGATGGCGCCCGCACCATTCCGTCGGCAGACGGCAGTCCCCGTGCACAGCGTCGTGCCGGAGGTCGGAAGCGTTCCTTGCGCGGTGCATGTTCCGAACGTGTCGGTTCCGCTGAACGGAGTGCCCGTGACGTCCTTGCCTGCGCCCACGCACACCACGGCGTTCGGCACGCACTGCGCGACGCACACAGCGCCGGACCCAACGACACCCGTCGTGCACACGCCGACCGTGCAGACGGTGGGAAGCGCCGCCCATTGACCCATGGCACTGCACGTCTCGATCGCGTCCGTGCTTGGCCCGCCGTCTGCCGAGGCGCATCGCGTAGAGTTAGGAGCGCAGACACCGCCGCAGAGTTTTGCGGGGCGCTGCGTAGACGTCAGGTAGTCGAAGCAGGTGTCCGCGGCAGCGCCGCCATCGGCGCTAGGGCACGCGACCGGAGTCGCCCATCGACCGTTCGAGCACGTCTGGTACGACGTTGCCCCGCTCGCCGTGCAGCGCTCGTCGCCCGCCTGGCATTCGGCTACGCACGCGCCGGGCGCGAGACCACCGACGGGAAGGCCGACCGCGGTGCAGCTTCCCGAAGCGCATGCAGTCCCCGTTGCAGCGAGCTTTCCGTCGGAGCCGCAGCGGCGAAGCCCCGTCGCGTCGCACGTGCCGATCGCGCCCGTAGCGCAGAACGGGTCACCACAGAGAACGGCAGAGGAGTTCGTCGGATTCCGCTGGCAGATGACCGCCGCCGCCGCCGGGTTCGCGTTGCACGCGGTCGTCGCGCCCCACTTGCCGTCCGGACCGCAAATCTGCGTCGAGAGCGCGTCTGGGCTACAGCGGCTTTGCCCAGGCGTGCAGTCACTGGCGCATGCGGCTTGGGTGGTGCCGCGTCCGCACGCTCGGGCTGACGGGTTGCAAGTCAGACCCGCTGCGCAACCAACGGCGGCCCACTTGTACCCCGTCGGGGTCGAGACGCACGTGCTCGTGAACTTCGTCTGATCGGCGGTCGCGTCGGCCTTGTTTCCACATACGAAGTCGCACCCAAGCGCGTCGGGCGTGCACTCCGCAGGCTTGCATGCCGAAACCGGGTACGGCGACGTGGACACGTCGACGCAGCGCTCGTTTGCTGCACAGCTGCTGGGGGTGAATGTATTTCCGTTCACGCAGGTGGCAAGGGTGCCGTCGGCCATACAGGCGGAGCTGCCGACGATGCACGACCCGGCGCACAGTCCGTCGCCTTGGCAGGTGGTGCCCGTGGGGCAGGTTACCGCCGCGAAGCCCATGAGATTGTCGCGGCAGCGCAGGCCGGTCGTCGCCGTGAGGCATGCGCCGCTGCCTGGCGCGCAGGTCGCGTTGGGGTCGGCAACGCAGCCGCCTTGGTCGCACTTTTCGCCGACTTTGCATTCCTGGGAGAGCCACCCCGACCCGTCGGCGGGACACACGCGCGCGAGCGACGGGTTGACACATTCTTTCGCGCCCGGCGCGCAGCTTACGACCGCGCCATCCGGCAACACGACGGTGCCGCCGCCTCCGGAATCATTGGGGTAATTGTTCGTCGTGGTTCCCGTGCAGGCGTTCACGAGAATGCCAGCCAAAGCGCTCACCACGGTGAGAACTGCCCAATGTTTCGGATTTGCGCGCGCCATGCCTTATCTCCGTCGGTTGTTACAGACTTATTACAAAAATGAGTCAACGCGAACATACGTTGAGCGGTCAAAAAGGGAAACCTTTGTTTTTCCGGCTGTTTCCGGCTCAGGCGGAAGTGCGTGGTGGACCGGTTACGGGCGGCGGAGCGGCGATGCTCCGACCCTCCTCGCATCCCTGCTGCGGTGGGAGGCCGAGCTCGGTGACGTCCGCGGTGCCTAGCAACGCACGATCGAAGGCCGTCACCTCGCCGTTATCGCCGACCCCAACCATCTGCGGTAATCACGTGGTCATGCGTAGCTTCGGGATCGCGTTGTTCTTCGGTCTGCTTGCGTGCGGAGGCGCGAGCGCGCCGATGGGCAACGAGACACTCGATCAACTGGAAGCCAAATCGAGAGCCAAGTGGAACGGATGCCGCGAGCGCGTGGCCGCCAACTGCAAGTGGCTCACCGCCTTCTGGGAGGCTGACTACGCCGACGCGAAAGCGGCGTGCGAATCGGGCCGCGGCAGGCGGTGTGTCCAAGCCGCGGAGACCTACGCGGAATCGGGCATACCCAACGGGTACGACTCGTTCCCGCGATACCTCGAGCGCATCCCTCGTGACACGCAGGCCGCACTCAGGCTTTACGAAAAGGGCTGCGTGCTCCGCGAGGCGCACGCCTGCGACCAGCTCGCCCGGATGCTCTTCGAAGGCTTCGACGTCGCCCCCGATTTTCCGCGCGCCAAGGCCCTCATCCTAAAGAGCTGCGAGATCGACGGAGACTCGGACTGCAAGATGCCGCTGCCCTTCGCCACGTACGAATCCGAAACGCTGGAGGAGCGCGAAAGGCGCGTAGCAAGAAACCGAGCACGAATGGCCGACGTCGCCGCAGGAGGTCGAAAGCTGGCGGCGGAGATCGCGGCGAAGGCATCGAAGTGAGCGCGACTCACAAAACGTCGGCGAGGAGCGCGGCTCCAATCAGAGCGAAGACGACCGCGGCGATCCGCTTCGTGACGTTTGGATCGAGGAGCTTCCCAGCGCGGTGCCCGACGACGATGGCGAGCGCCGCGACAGCCCACAGGGCAAGCGTTGCCCCGCTAAAGACGATGAACGGCGATTGGTATCGCGAGGCCAGCGCTGCCGTCGCGAGCTGCGTGAGGTCGCCCCACTCCGCGATGAAGACCACGACGAAGACCACTCGGGTCGATCGCCAAAAGCCCGCGGCCCCATCGCCGTCTTTCACCTCTCCGTCCGCATCGTCGCTGCGACGCCACATGAGCAACGCGGAAATGAGGAACAGGCCACCGGCAAAGACGTGCACCGGCCGCTGCGGGAGCAGCGATACGACCTGGCCCGCAGCAACCGCGACCAGGCTTTGAATCGTGAGCGCTGCGGCGGCGCCGATGAACACGGGAAGTGGCCGGTGACGCGTGGCCAGCACGAGAGCCGCGAGAGCCGTTTTGTCTGGCAGCTCCGCGACGAAGATCACGCCGAAAATCGAAAAGAAAAGCTTCCAACCGTGCATGGCGTCTCTCTGTTCAGGGCGAACCTCAACCAAACGGCTCGACGTCGCAGACCTCGATGGAGCGGTTTACCGGTCCTCAACCACGGATTCAACCGCGCGTAGCGCCGCGGCGCGTGAACGACGGAGTAGATGTGCTAACCAACTCGAGGAGCGTTTATGAGACGAATCGTCGTTGGCCTTGGATTCATGATTGCCGGCTGCAGCGCCGTACCGGGTGCGACGTCCGAAATGGACGCGGGGCGCGACTTCATGAGGCAGCCCGCGCTCGTGACAGACGCAGCGGTGACGACGACCGGGCCCCTGTCGTTATCCGATACCGGTCTCTACTCGGATTTCGCGTCGCGCACCCTCGCGCCCCGCATCATCCCCTTCGCGCCGAAGTACCCATTCTGGGCCGACGGCGCCGAGAAGAACCGCTTTCTCCTTTTACCCGCGGGCTCGCAAATCAACACGAGCAACATGGACTTCTGGTCGTTCCCGATTGGAACGAAAGTCTGGAAGGAGTTCCGCGTCGGCGGAAAACTGATTGAAACGCGCCTGCTCTGGAAGCAGCTAGACTCCGGACCGTCGGGTTGGTGGATGGTCTCCTACGTCTGGGCACCCGACGGCAGCGCGGCGACAGCCACTCCCGGAGGCGTATCCAACGCGCTCGGAACGACGCACGACGTCCCCTCGCAACAAGATTGCCTGAAGTGCCACGGCAACGCGGGCGACGTGGTCATCGGCGTGAGCGCGATTCAGCTCTCGGCAACGGTTGCCGCGACGGGTGTCGATGCAGGAGCGGACGCGGGCGGCGCAGATGGCGGCGTCGCGACCGGAACGCTGACGAAGCTTGGCGCGATGGGCCTCCTCACGGTAGCGCCCGCTTCGGAGTTTCAGGTGCCCGGTTCGGGAAACGTCCAGGCGGCGCTCGGCTACCTTCATGGAAACTGTGGGCACTGTCACAACGATGAGAGCGCGCTCTCGCTGCAAAGTGCATTGCGTCTGCGGCTGAGCACAACGAACACGACCCCCGAGCAGACGCCGACGTACAAGACGGCGTTCGGCTTGAAAACACGGCATGTCGTGCCACCGAACGTCGACACGGCGATCGTTCCCGGCTTCCCCGACAAGAGTCAGCTCTACGTTCGGGCCGACCGCCGCGACAGCTGGGGAATGCCACCGCTCGGCACCAAAGTGGTGGACCCGGTCGGCAGCGTGCAGATCTACGACTGGATTCTCAACCTTCCGCACTGAGGCCAGGCCTAACGTCACAGACGGCCTAACGTCGGCGGGCGCGATCACGAATGCCGCGTTGGCAATCGCATCGCGCCCGTTCCAGACACGGACTTTTCAAGCGCGCGAGAGACGCGAGCTGCCGCCCATGAACGCGTGCTTCAGGCCGAGAACTACGACCGCGCCGATTGTCGCGACGATCAAGCTCCAGATGTTGAAGCCGTCGACACCCGTCGCGCCAACGAGATTGAAGAGGAACCCGCCGACGACTGCGCCGACGATGCCGAGCACGATGTCGATGAGGCTCCCCTCACCGCTGCCATTCACGATCTTGCTCGAAATGAACCCTGCGACGAGACCGAGAACTATCCAGGCAATGATTGACATGGCTTCGTACCTTTCGTTGATTGGGTGCGTCGTGTGCTCCTTGTCGGAGCAAAGGGCGCGCCACCGCGTCGGCCGAGAGTCATATTGAAAATTCGCGACGGAACCGCGCGGTCAACTTACGCGTGAGACGTACGGCGTAGCGGATTGCCACCACTAGGGTCGTTCGCTCGCGCGCATGAACTCTTCCGTCAGTGAATCGTTCGTGCGCGTCAGCGAACCGTTCGCGCGAATGGCCCAGCTACGCGGCTCAAGAGTGGCTGCGAAATCGACACGTCGAGGCGCGCGTAGCAAGTTGCCCCGATGTGCGCGTGAGCCCCACACAAAACTCATTTGTCGGCCGCACTGTCGCGTATTTCGAATGGCATACCTCTGGCAAACGACCGACTTCGCTCGACGACAACCTCGATGAACGAGGCTCCCCAAACGAGCGGAGGGTTCACAAATGACCGAGGTCACCAAAAATCAATTCTCTGATGGAAAAGCAAAGACGTCGTCGAACATGGCGACTACCGAGACGTCGGCGACCTCGAAGGATTCCGCGGCGAGCCCGTCTACTGTTCTCGAGCAGGCGAAGACCGTAGCCTCCAACGTTGCCGGACAGGCCAAAGACCTGATCACGCACAGCGTTGGCGATCAGCAGGAGAAATCTGCGGGCGATCTCGGCAATGTCGCAAAGGCCCTTCGCCAGACGAGCAAGCAGCTCGACGGAAACATGGCTTCGCCGTACGTCGGCCAGGTTGCGGATCAGGTCGATCGCGCGGCCGAGTTCCTTCGCACCGCGGACGTGAAGAAGATCGTCGGCGGGGTCGAGAGCTTCGCGCGACGCGAGCCCCTCCTCTTCCTCGGGGGCGCTTTTGCTCTCGGCATTCTCAGCGCGCGGTTTCTGAAGAGCTCGTCGCACCACGACAAGTCGATGTCGTCATCCTCGCCTTCGCAGGCGATGGCCGGCATGCAGCGCTCGCCGAACATGCAGCACTCGACGGACATGGATCACTCGCCGACCTCGCCCCCGGGCATGCCGAGCATGAAGAGCAGCATGGGCACTAACCCCCGGTCCACCGGTCAGCGGTGATGCAGTCGGATCCTCGGCAGCGATCGGTGGGAGAGCTCTTGGCAGAGCTTGCGGGCGAGACGACAACGCTCGTACGTGCGGAGGTGAAGCTCGCGACGACGGAGATGACCCAAAAGGCGACTGACGCTGGCAAGCAAGCCGCCGTCGTCGCCGCCGGGTCGCTCCTTGGAGCGGTGAGCCTTCTGATTCTCCTTTCCGCGCTCGTCCTCGGGCTGGGCACGGTGATTCCCCTCTGGGCATCCGCGCTGCTCGTCGGCGCTGTAGTCGGCGTCGTTGCGTTCATCGTCATCCAGGTCGGGCTCACGGCGCTCAAGCGCGTGGACCCCACCCCGAAGCAAACGATTAAGAGTCTCCAGGAGAACAGGCAATGGATTCAGGAACAAATCCGATGAAGGACAAGAATGGCTCGGACGCTCTCGACAAGAGCGGGTCGCACAAAGAAACGAACGAGATCCACGCAAGCATCGCTCAGACGCGGGCCGAGATGAGCGGGACCATCGACGAGCTGCACGGCAGGCTCAATCCGGCGGTGTTGAAGGAGCAGGCGCTTGAGCAGTTCTACGAGGCGAAGGCTTCGATCAAGGCGGAAGTCACTTCCGAATTCAACGAAGCGAAGAGCGCGCTCAAAGCGGAGCTCAATGATGTCACCTCGTCGCTCAAGGCTGAAGTCAAGGCCGAGCTCGAGCAAGCCAAAGCAATCTTGAAACAAGAACTCAGCGACACGAAAGCAGCCGTGCGTGAGGCAACCATTGGAAAGGTCGAGCACATGGTCCACAGCGCAAAAGAGACGGTCACCGATACGGGCAGCTCCTTCGTCGACACGATCAAAGCGAACCCGATTCCCGCGGCGCTC
The DNA here is from genome assembly GCA_043747615.1 of Myxococcales bacterium. Lineage (GTDB taxonomy): Bacteria > Myxococcota_A > Polyangia > Polyangiales > Polyangiaceae > JAYTOU01. The sequence goes on from JAYTOU010000060.1 coordinate 96,980, forward strand.
GCCGGAGTCGGGCTTGCGTGGCTCTTCATGAACATGCGCGCGACATCGCAGCAGAAGAGCGCGGGCACTTTCCGCGGCCGTGGCGACCACCGCCCCATCGGGGTCTACGGCCATGACGAGTCCGGTCCCGTCGGTCGCGCGATGCATCAACTCGGCGAAAAGGCCGGGCACGTTGCGCAGGCGGTCCAGCGCACCGCCGGTAACGTCGCTCACCAGGCGAGCGATTTGGCGCAGAAAACACAGACCTCGGTCGGAGCGATGGCGCACGACGCGCAAGAGTCTGTCACCCATCTCGCGCACGATGCGCAAGCGTCGGTCGGGCAGTACGCCCATGACGCGCAAGCTACTGCAAGTCAGTTTGCGCAGCAGGCGCAGCGCCAGGCTCGCCAGGTAGGGACGCGCTTCGAGACGACGTTGCACGACAATCCTCTCGCGGTCGGCGCCGTGGTGCTTGCGATCGGTACGGCGGTCGGTCTCGCGATTCCCACCACTCGTCGCGAAGACAAGTGGATGGGCGCAGCCCGAGACGACGTCATGGGCAAGGCGGAAGAGCTCGCCCACGGCGCCCTCGGTCAGGTCGAGGAAGCGGTCAAGCACCTCGGCGAGGACATGAGCAAGTCGCTGAAAAGCAACGGTACGAAGCTCCCGGCGGCGGTGCATTCGTGAAGACCGCCGAACTGCTCGAAAAGCAGCACCGAAAGGTCGAGGGACTCTTCGCGAAGCTCTAGAGCGGTTCGGGTAACGCATCCGAGCTCGTCATTCACATTGAACAAAAGGAGAACCATGAATAAGCAACTTGCCATTCTCAGTACTGCACTTTTCGTCGCCGCATGCGGCGGCTCGAACAGCCCTGCTCAAGATCCGTCGTCACCCAGCACGACATCAGCCTCCGTCGACAACACGGCTATGTATCCCGCGATGTCTAACCCGACTCCCGCCCCGGCCGCTCCCACCCAGACCTCGTCACCGACGATGGCGGCGACCCCGACCACCCAGCCCTCCCAGCCGAAAGATGATTCGAACAAGAATGCGGCCATGTCTGGCTCCATGTCTGGCAATGGCTCTCCCACCGCGGCCGCTACCGTGGGGGTCAACCAAAACCCGGGCGTCGCCGACGGAACGAAGAACGCAGACAACACGAAGATCAACGACCGCGATCGTCACGGCGCGCTGACGCCGATGGACCAAGGCGGCAGCGAAGCAGAGCGAAACATCACCGCTTCGATCCGTAAAGGCGTCGTGGGCGACAAGTCGCTCTCGTTCACCGCCAAGAACGTGAAGATCATCACCAACGGCACGAAGGTCACCCTTCGCGGGGCGGTGAAGACCGATCAAGAAAGGTCTGCCATCGAGCTTCGCGCAAAGCAGACCGCAGGCGTCACCGACGTGGACAACCAAATTGAAGTGAAGAAGTAAACGTAGTTCGATTTACGAACGAAAGAGGAACGTCATGAAAAAAGCAGTCATGTGTATTGTGCAGAACCGCAGCGAAGCCGAGGGGATCGTCGGTCAGCTTCAGAGCGCCGGGTTTTCGAACAACGACATCTCCGTTCTCTTCCCGAACAAGGAAGGCACGAAAGACTTCGCCCATGAGCACAACACCAAGGCGCCCGAAGGCGCGGTCGCTGGCGCTGGAGCCGGCGGTGCCGTTGGCGGAACCCTTGGTCTGCTCGCCGGCATTGGGGCTCTCGCGATTCCGGGCTTTGGTCCGTTCATCGCGGCCGGTCCACTGCTTGCGGCGTTGAGCGGGGCGGCGGCGGGCGCTGCGGTCGGCGGCGTGGCTGGCGCGCTCGTGGGGATGGGTATCCCGGAGATCGAGGCCAAGCGCTACGAAGGAAAAATCAAGGGCGGCAATATCTTGATCTCGGTCCACGCCGAAACGAGCGATGAGCAGAAGCGCGCTGAACACGTCTTCAAGACTGCGCGCGCGGAAGACATCTGCTCAGCGACCGAATCAAGCGTGCCGAAGGGTGACAACAGGCCGCACAGCGTCGTCTGAGGACCATCGGTTGATGGGGGAACTGGTCGCAGCCTTCGGGTCGCGGCCATTCCTTTTTTTTGTCGCTCCAAATTGTGCCTGGCGACCATCGTCGGCGCATCCTCATTCGTCGTCACCGCTTTGGCGGCCATCGTTCATTTCGTTTCAGGGAGCTGACCCAGGTGCGCTCCGGGATGGCTAATCGCCACGCCGAGCGTAGACGCACGGTCGTTGGCGTAGGAGACCCAGCTAAACCGGCGGGATAACACGGCGCGGTAGTGGGACCCAAACTTGCTTAGAGCGTGACGATGGATCACTACGCGGCATTCTTCCAGTCCGTGCTTCACCCCGCCTGGGAGACGTACTTCCGAAAACGCCCCACCCTGCCGCACCTCGCGACACTCCGGCGAACGCAGTGGCTGTCTCTAGACGAACTCACGGCGTTCCAAATGCGCGAGCTCTCGAAGCTGCTTCGGCATGCGCAGGAGAACGTCCCCTACTACCGCCAGACCATGGGCCGTGCGGGCGTCGCTGCGTCGGACTTCCGAGCTCCGGACGACATCCGAAAGCTTCCACTGTTGTCTCGGGACCTCGCTCGCGAAACGGTCCAAGCGCGAACGGCAGTCGCGCCGCCGTTTCCGGCCATCCTCAAGACGACCAGCGGCAGCTCGGGCAACCCGCTCGCGTTTGCCTACGACGCGGGCAGCGAATCCTGGCGTCAAGCAGTCAAGCTACGAGGCTACGAATGGGCAGGGTATCGCCCGGGGGATCGGGTACTTCACTATTGGGGGCCGCCCCCTCGTCCGCAACCGCCGCTCGCCAAGCGGCTGAAAGTGGCAGTCGATCGTGCCATTCGGCGCGAGCACTACCTCGATTGCGTGTCCCAGGACGAAGCGCATCTTTTGGACGCCGTAAAGATGATCCAAACCCGGCGCCCGAAGGTCATTGTTTGCTACGCTCAATCGGGAGCCGCCCTCGCGCGGTTTGTCGTCGACCGCGGGCTTCGGGACTGGAAGAAGATTCCTGTCATCTGCGGCGCTGAGCCGCTCTTTTCGCACGACCGTGCCATCATGGAGCGCGCATTTGGGCCTGCTGTTTTCGATACCTACGGCTGCCGCGAGACGATGCTCATCGCCACCGAATGCGCGGCGCACGACGGCCTCCACATGTCGATGGAGAATATCCTGGTGGAGATTCTAGTCATCGGTCGTGACGGCTCGGAGCGCCCCGCCAAACCTGGCGAAGTAGGCAATGTAGTGATTACTGATCTTCATAACCTCGGCCAACCATTGATCCGTTATGTCAATGGTGATCTCGCTGTCGCCGGAGACAACGGACTCTGCGGCTGCGGGCGCGCCATTCCGCGGATAGCGTCCGTAGATGGGCGGGTCACCGAGGCCCTCACCGACGGTAAAGGCGGCCGCGTGCAAGGCATGTACTTCTGCACGATCATGGTCCCGCTAGCGCACGCAATCCGGCGGTATCAGGCCACGCAACACAAGGATCGGGCGATTACCTTGCAGATCGTTCCGACGGACGAATACGGAACGGACACCGCCCGAATTCTCCGCGACAACATCAGCCGCGCAATACCGGGCGTGCCACTGAAGATCGAGCTCGTGGACTCCATCGCGTCCGGCGCGTCGGGCAAAGCGCGCTCCGTGGTCGTCGAGCACTGACGTGCACTGAGGCGCTGCATCTTGCCTCGCCGTGCGCATCGGCCTCTCCCAAGAAAGGCGAAAGAGCCATTTTCCGCGCGCGCATCCTGTGGCACGCATTTGGCAGATGATTCTTATAGCCGACCGACACAGCGGTTCGACGGACGAAGCTCACTCTCACAAAGGAGAACATCATGAAATACGGAATCGCATGGCTCCTCGGCGTGCCCCCCATCTTCCTCCTCGGCTGGTACGTTCTAAGTCACTGCTGAGCAGCGTGACTTTGAAGGCGGACCCCGCCGCCACGACGCTCTCCGCGTTGCTTCTCGCGGCCTCGCTCACTGCGTGCGCAGCTCCCGCCAAGCTCGCCGAGCTCGTTGTGCGCGGTGATTCGCGTGAGATCTCGATCCGCGTAAAGGGTGCTCCACCAAATTCGCCCGGCAAGCCTGCAGTGCTCTTCCTTGCTTTGGACGGTGTCGACCGCACAATCATGTACGACATGCTCCGCAAAGGCGAGATGCCAAATCTGGCGTTTCTCTTAGGCGGCCAAGACCACGGTCGCTTTCCTCACGCTTACTTTGAACCGTCGTTCATCTCTACCCTTCCGTCTTCGACGATGACTGCGTGGGCGACCGCGATGACCGGCGTCGTCCCAGCGCGGCACGGCGTAGCGGGGAACGAGTTTTTCACTCGCGAGTCGCGCCGTCTCGGGGCCCCGGCTCCCGTCAGCTTTCCCGATTCTAAACCTAGCCTCGCGATCTATACCGACGGCTACTTGAACAGCCTCGTAAAGGCGCCAACCGTCTACGAGCGGATGCGGGCCACTGATCCGAACGTGCTCATCTGGGTCGCGATGCACCAGATCTTCGCGGGCGCCGACCGCCTACTCCTGGCGCGACCGACCGTCATCGCAACCGCTTTCGAAGAGTTCGTCGGTGAGCACTTGGAGCAAGCCGCAAGGGCAGGCAAGAAGACGCAGTCGCGCAAGCTCTACGAAAAAATCGACAACGACGTGATCGATGTCGTGAAAGACGCCCTCGAAAAAGGTCCGCTGCCCGACGTGCTGACGGTCTACCTCTCCGGAACGGATCTTTATGCGCACATTGCCGAGGAAGGACCCGAGCCTGCGCGGCGCGTGTACCTCCGTGAGGTCGTCGACCCGGCCATCGGCAGACTGACCGCCGCCCTGCGCGCACGCGACGCGCTCAAGGATCGTTACGTCGTTCTCACTTCGGATCACGGCCACACCCAGGTGGTCTACGACGACGCTCATGCAATCTCGACGACCTCTGACAACGGATTGCCCGCGCTCATGAAGAAGGCGGGTTACCGTGTCCGTCCTTTCAAAATGGACGTGTCCGAGAAGGACGATTTCAGCGCCGTCCTCACCGAGGGCGGAGCGATGGCCTACCTTTACGTCGCCGACCGATCGACGTGCGCGAAGGCGAAAGACGTATGCGATTGGACCAAGGCGCCGCGCTTCGAAGAAGACGTCGTCCCGTTGGCCGAGGCGCTCTACACGAACAACAAGGACGGAGCGTTGTCGCCGAGCATGAAAGAGACGCTCGATCTGATTCTGACGCGACGCCCAAAGCCTCACGACGAAGACGATCTTCCCTTCGAGGTCTACGTCGGTGCTGGAAAAACGGTCCCCGTCGACGAGTACCTCAAGGAGCACCCGCACTCGACGTACGTCGAGGTGCAGTCACGCCTTCGTGATCTCGCGGTCGGTCCGTACGGCGAGCACGCAGGAGACATCCTCCTCCTTGCGCACAACGGCGATCGCGCCACGCCGGCGGAGCGATTCTACTTCGCGGCACGCTACCATTCGTGGCACGGCAGCCCCTCGCGGACGGACTCCGACATCCCGCTCATCGTCGCCCACCCGAATCAAACGAGTGAGGCCTTGCAAGTGCGCGTGTCGCACGTGCTCGGCGACGAGCCGCGTCAACAGAAGGTCACCGATCTTCTTCTCGAGCTCCGGTCCGGCAAGTGACCGGTGTACTCTGCAACATCGGCTCGCACGTCGGGTTCGTCATCGACCACCAGGACGGCTAATTCGCGCAGAACGTGGAAAACGACGACAGCAGGGCCCCGCCCCGGCCACGCGAGTTCGCGGCCGAGGAACCCCGTGCTTCGTGAGGCATGACGCCACGTGTGACGAAATTGCGGCTCATCGCGCAGGTGCGAACGGCATTTATTGCGGTCGAAAGGAAGAGTGTGCACTTGGCCCAACCCCTGCATGCGCGGCGCCCATGAAAAGTTCGCCCGCGGCGAGATGTATCTCGGTCACGAAGAGTGGCGTCCGATGCTCGCTGAAGTGCGCACCATGGGGCGACGGAAACCTATGTCGCACGCATTTTCACCGCACGCCGCTGCCGCCCCCGCTGTCGAACGAAGAGCTCACAGACTGGATTCGTGCGACGACGAAGGACGACCCTGAGCGCTTGAAGCAGGTCGCGGCGTTGTTGCTCGAGTCTTCTGCGCGAGTGGCGTCGAGCCCGCACGTGCTCGGTGACGCCGACGTAGGTCCCGTACGCGTGAACCCGAGCGACGAGCCCGTGGCGCGAGAGTCACCTCTCAAGCGGCGAAGGGAAGAGGAAGCGGCGCGAGGCTGGGCGCGCTTCCGACAGAAGCTACAGACCATCACCTCGTACCTCGACGCCCAAACGTTGGCAGACGCCGTTCCGAGAGATGCCAGAGAGCGCGAGCGGACCCTCCACGTGCGCCTCGGTCGATTCCTACAAACGCGTGTCGTGTCCGACGCCGCGTCTAGCGAGGAGCGCGCAGAGCTAGACGTCTTGCTGCTTCGACTGTCGAGCCCGATAGTTCCAGTGGACCCGCATGCCGCCGCTGAGTCGATTCGTCAGGGCGCCACGGCCTGCTCGTAGGTGCGGCAGCTTGCGGCTCGCCGGCGCACAGGACGGTGGCGCTCGCCGCGAAAGGGTTTCGCCCCTTCTTCTTGCTCGCAGCAGCGTTCGCGGTGGCGATTCTTCCGCTATGGATGCTCACGCTCGTCGGAATTCTGAATCCGACTTTCTACCTAGACGCCGTTTCCTGGCACGCGCACGAGATGGTCTTCGGCTTCGCCGTGGCGGTGATCGCCGGCTTTCTCCTCACCGCGGTAGGCAACTGGACGAAGCGAGAAACGGCGGTCGGCGTGCCGCTCCTCGCGCTGTCTGCAGTGTGGCTGCTCGGACGGATCGCGATCACGGGGGCTCCGCTCTTTCTGCATTGGTTCACGGCAGTGGCGGACCTCGCGTTCTTGCCCGTGCTCATCGTCGTCCTCGCCCGCCCGCTCATCGCTTCGAAGAACCACCGAAACCTCGTGATGCTCGGGCTTCTCGGCGCGCTCTTTCTTGCCAATCTCGCGATTCACCTCGACGTGCTCGGAGTGCTTCCCGGCTGGCGTCGGCGCGGCAACTTCTTCGCGATCGATCTGGTGATCCTCGTCATCCTGCTCATGGCGGGGCGTGTCTTTCCGATGTTCACGCGCAATGCTACCGACGTCGCGTCGATCCGCGCTCTTCCCGCACTCGACCTCGCGACCGTAGTGGCGATGGGCACTCTCGCACTCCTCGACGCGTTCGCCGCGCCTCCCATGGTCGCTGGAGTCGCGGCCGGAGTCACCGGTATCCTCGCCGCCGCGCGGAGCGTGCATTGGGGCGCGCGCCACGTCTTCAAGTTGCCGCTCGTGTGGATCCTTCACGTCGGCTACGCGTGGATCCCACTCGGCCTCGTCTTGCGGGGGCTCTCAGCGTTCGGGAGTGCGGTTCCAAGCTCGGTCGCCACCCACGCTCTCACCGTCGGAGGCATCGGCGCGCTGACCCTCGGAATGATGTCGCGCGTCGCGCTCGGCCACACCGGACGCGCGCTCACCGTGAGCCCGCCGGTCGTCGCCTCGTTCGTGCTGGTGACCCTCGCGGCCATGGTGCGCGTCCTGATTCCGCTCGTGTCTCCCGCCTCGTACCGGCCGTCGCTCTTCGTTGCCGGGAGCCTATGGACTGCAGCGTTTGGCATCTACCTCGTGGTCCACGCGCCCATGCTCGTGATGGCGAGGCCGGACGGCAAAGTCGGGTGAGGCTCTGCGAGAGACTTGAGCATCGTCAGCGAGCGAAGACAGCAGCCTCGGGCTCAGTGGCGCCGGCCCCACGAGTTCCGACGAAGCGCGCGTTCATTCGCTACGGGCATAGCAGACACCGCGCCGCGAAGACGCGAACGCTGCTGACGTAAAATTCGACACTGCAGTGCGTCGTCGGTGAATTCGAACAGTCGCGCAAAATCTTCGAGAGAGTCGCGGAGAGACGACGCACCACCATGAGCGTTTCGGTAGGTGCACGTAGATCCGGCGACCACTTACTTCATATGACGCAGGAGATACTTCTGGCGCTCAGATCGGACGAGAACAAGATGCGCTGGTCTGACGGGCCGAGCGTAGCGAACGCATCATGAGCCCGCGTGACGAACGCGACCGAAGGCGACGCCCTCGGGTCGGCGACGTGTGCCTTTTCTCCGCAGTCAAACCCTCTGAATAGATGGAGCTGACGTGATGACGAATCGATTTTTTCGTACGGCTTCGAAGCTGTCCTCGGTCGTGATTCTCACCGCAATTCCTTTCGCGCTGAGCGTGGGCTGCGGCTCCGCACCGCCCGACTCGACGGAAGGCGCTAGCACCTCGGCATCGCCGCTTCCGCCCCGTAGCGTGATGCTCCGCCAAGATCCGGGAGCTACGCCCCAGAGCAACAGTCTTCGCACCGCCTCCGCGCCAGCCGGCACTCACCTCACGTACTACGGTGGGCGCGTCGTATCGAACATCCAAGTCGTGCAAGTCCTGTGGGGAGCCGGTAGCTACCACGCGCAAGTGACGAGCACGGCGACCCCGAGCATCGGGACGTTTTATCAGCAGATGTCGAACAGCGCGTACTTCGACTGGCTCACTGAGTTCAACACGAGCGGCGGGACGAACCAAACGATCGGGCACGGCAGCTTCCTCGGGCAGTATCCGATCACCCCGTCCGTGACGGGTACGACCGTGTCGCAAGCGCAGCTCGAGGCGGAGATTCAACGTCAGATCAACGCCGGCCACCTTCCCGCGCCAACGCACGACGCGAGCGGCAACAACAACTCGTACTACGCCGTCTTCTTTCCCCACGGGATCACGATCACCCAAGGCACATCGCGCAGCTGCGCTTCGGGAGGGTTCTGCGCCTTCCATGGAACGATCGCGAACTCGTCGACCCCGGAGATCTACTACGGAGTTCACCCGGACATGCAGGCCGGCTCGGGCTGCGACACAGGCTGCGGCACCGGTACGCCGTTCGACAACTACACGTCCGTCGCCTCCCACGAGCTGGTCGAAACGGTGACGGATGCAGAGGTGGGCATCGCGACTGCGAACGCGGCGCCTCTTGCCTGGTACGACACGGTGAACGGCGAGATCGGTGACATCTGCAACGCGCAACAGGCGTCGATCGTCGGCGGCGACGGCGTTACGTACACGGTGCAAAAAGAATTTTCGAACGTTTCGAATGACTGCATCGCAAGCCGCGCAGTCGCGAATGGTTTCACGGTGTCGGACTCTCCCTCAGCGGGGAGCGTCGCCGCCGGCTCATCGGCCACGACGACGATCACCGTCACCGACACAGGCACGCCGGGCACCGTCTCCCTGTCGGCGAGCGGCCTCCCCGCCGGCGCGGCCGCGACTTTCGCCCCATCGAGCCTGGGTGCGACGGGTAACTCGACCTTGACCGTTTCGACTACGGCGGGAGTCGCGGCCGGCATCTACGCGATCACGATCACTGGCACTGCGGGCACGACTTCCCACACGGCGAGCTACTCGCTGACGGTGACGTCCGGGGGCGGCGGCGGTGGCAGCGCGCTCACGAACGGCGGATTCGAAACGGGAAACCTCTCATCGTGGAGCTCCGTCGGACTCGCGAGCGTTCTTGGTGGCGGGCACAGCGGCAGCTACGCAGCGCAGGTCGGCGGAACGGCCCCGAGCAGCGACAGCAACATCGGCCAGACGTTCACGGCGCCCTCTGGCGCGACGAGCCTCTCCTTCTTCTACAAGGTCGTCTGCCCTGACAGCGTCAGCTACGACTGGGCCTCGGCAACGCTGAAAGACAACACCGCCGGCACGACTGCGACCGTCCTCGCGAATACGTGCACAAACAGCGGCGCGTGGGTGCAAGCCTCCGCGAGCCTGACCGCGGGGCACAGCTACACGCTCACGTTGGCGAGTCACGACGACAACTACGCGGGTGACCCGACGTACACGCTCTACGATGATGTCGTCTTCGCGACTGGGGGCGGCGGTGGGGGCGGCGGCGCCAACGCAGTCCTGAACGGCGGCCTCGAGTCAGGGAGTCTCTCGAGCTGGACGCCCTCCGGCGCGAGCGAATCCGTCGTAGTCGGGGGACACTCCGGGAGCTACGCGGCACGCCTCGGCAGCACGAGCGCGACGAACGGCGACAGCTCGATCTCGCAGACGTTCACTGCTGCCGCGGGTGACACGATCCTCTCGTTCTCGTACAAGGTCACCTGTCCCGACTCAGTGACTTACGATTGGGCGACGGCCATCCTGAAGGACAACACGAGCGGGATCACCTCCGTCGTCCTCAACAAGACTTGCACCAACACGGGCAGCTGGGCGAGCGCTTCGGTGGCGATTACTGCGGGTCATGGGTACACCCTGACTCTCACGAGCCACGACGACAACTACGGCAGTGACCCGACGTACACGCTCTATGACGATGTCGCGACGCACTAGTGACTCGTTCACGCGCGACGGCACGTGTCTCGGACTGCTAACCGCCCGAGCGATGCGCCGAGCCTCGTTCGGCAACGGTGGCGCGGGCTCAGGAGAGCGGCGACAGGAGCCGACACTCGGGGCGCGGGAGCTCACGACCTCGCTGCCCATCCTCGTGCGCGAAGGCCCCGGATCCATCGAAGATTTCGAGTGAAGCAACTGAGAGGGTGATGCGGCCGATAGGGCTTCATGCGCCAGTCCCAGCCTTGTAGACCTCGTTCCCGCCGCACCGGCCAACGAGGCGTGGTCGCGGTGGAGTACTCGTTCCTCCTGACGTTCATGGTCATCCCGACCGTCCTGGCCCTCGTCGCCGGTGGCGTCGTCCTCGACCGCATGTACGTCGCGTCCCGCAACCACTTGCTTCTCCCGACGCCATGAAGCGCCTTAGACGCGATCGTCGTGGCGCCGTCATCGTCGAGTTCATCGCGGTCCTTCCCGTGGTCCTCATGATCTTTTTCGTGATGGTGCAGTACGGGCATCTCCTCGCGGCACGCTTGATCATTCACCACGCCGCGGAGAGCGCCGCGCGCATGGCAGTGGTCGGCAAGAGCCCGATGCAACCGGGAAAGTTCGTCGGCGACAGCAACGACCCGAAGCTCGCCGCCCTCGAATCCATGGGGCTCTGGACGAGCATCGGTGCGCCCGCGATCGATGCCGTCAAAGTCGAGGCGCGCTACCCGTCAAACGACGCGTACGGACCCGTCACTGTCAACTTGACCGGCACCTACCACTGCAAGGTCCCCATCGCGCGAAGGATGTTTTGCGGAGAAAGCGGCCTGACGATGCGCATCACGGCGATCTTACCCCATCAAGGAGCGCGTTACGCGGACGAGTCATGAGCACGGAACGCAAAGGTTTGCGGGCGTCGCAAGAAGGCGCCGTGATGATCATGGGCGTCTTCATGGCGCTGGCCCTCATCGGCGTGATCTGGTTCTTGTTAGGCATCGGCGCCAGCATCGTCTTCCGCGAGAACATGCAGGAAGGTGCTGATTCCGGCGCGTTCTCGAGTGCCGCCGTCCACGCGCGGAGCATGAATTTTATCGTGGCCCTCAACCTGGTCATGTTCGCGCTCGCCACGTTTTGGGTTCTTCTCTGCATCACGTACGTGGTCCTCGTAGTCGTCTCCATCTACACGTGGCTCGTAGGCATCGTGAGCTGCATCCTCGGCTGCGAAGGGCTCGGCGCGGCGGAGAGCGTCGAAAATCTGAAGGAGCGAGTCGGGCAACTGAAAGAGCAGTATCGGACGCTGCTGGACGGTCTTCTTCCGGCGCTCAGCCTTGCCCAGAGCGTCGCGGCTGAAGGGGCGGACGTGGGCGGTGCGTTCGTGTCGGCCGCGCAGATCGCAGATACGACCGGCGGAGAGTTCGGAGTGGCCGCTAGCGCAGATCTTCCGAATATCAGTGCCGCAAAGAGCATCGGCGAACGCATTGGTCTGCCCGTAGAAAATGAGAAAAACGGGGCGCTGTGCGCGCACTCGGCGCAGTGGGTGATGGGCTACCTCCAGACGCTGCTCAACAAGAATCCGCTGGTCGGAAAACTGCTCAGCCTGCCCCCCTCGGCGTTCTCCGCTGCCATGGTGGCTCTTCAGCTCAATCCGAATCCCGCCACTCGCGTCGCGCTCTCAAAGTTGAACAAGTTCCTCGACACCATCCGCAACACCGCAGCCGACACATTGCAGTTCGTGTACTGCAGCGACGATGTCTGGGAAAAAGCGGGGCCGAAGCGGATGTGGCGCTCCGGTAAGAACACGATGGAGAAGAACGCCAGCGACTGGATGCAGGTCTACTCCGTCGTCGTTCCTTCAAGGCTCGACGACAATCAGGCAGAGCACCACCTCGGCGTCTCGCACCTAAACAACTCCGAGCAAGCAACCGTGCCCTTTATGTTCTTCTACGCGCAGGCTGAGTACTTCCTCGACTGCGAGGGCCGGTGGGACGGCGGTTCTTGCAACGCGATCAGCGACAGCGTGAAAGACACGGGAATAGACGCGGCGATGTACCGCCTCGAGTGGCGCGCTCGCCTCGTTCGGGTGCACACCGCGAAGAACCTCCCTGCTGCCAAGTACGTCAACGCGTTCAATGCAGTGCTCGCCGAGGGCGCGGTCCTGAAGAACGCCCAGAACGACAGTCCCGCGGTTCAGCGCTTGCTCGGTGCCTTGCCCAACGAAGTGCTCGCATTCCTCCAGAAAGTGCCAGCGGCAAACTTTCATTGAAGAACGACGCAACCACGGCTGCTGGGCGGCCGACAGGAGAGGACCATGAAGTCTTGCTCGATGCGAAACCGATCGGACCGGCGGCGGCGATCTGCCGGCGTGGCGATGGTCGAGGCGGCCGCTGTGCTTCCCGTCCTTCTCATGTTCTTCGGGCTCTTTAGGTTCGTGGGCGCCGAATACGACGCCAAGCTCCAGACCAGCTGGGATGCGCGCAATCAAGCGTGGGACGATGCGATGCACGGCTGCAAAGGGAGCCCGGACGCCAACGATGCCGTGCGCATGGGAAACACCGATCCGAACAACGCCGCCAGCTCACTCGATCGCGGCGCTCGCGACCCGGTGAAAGACCGAACGCGTAAGATGATCACCAACGGTCCGGCGAGGGGCTCGCGAACGAGCTACGGCCTGATTTCGCGAAGCAACAAGACGGTCAAGGCCACGGTCCGCGCTCCGCACTTCACCCGCGAGATCGTCTCCGCGTCATCGGTGTTCTGCAATGAGCAAAACTACGAAGAGGAGAGCGCTTTCAAGCTCGTGGCCCTCGCAAAATTCGCCATCTCCGCGATCCCGCACTGAAAGAACGAGAAAGGTCTCTCACCATGTTCAGGCATACCGAAACATCGAGACGATTGAGGCGGGGACGAGGAATGCTTCGCGTGGCGGCGTACGTTGCCGTCGTCTTCGGGGTGGCGGCCGGTTGCTCGATACACACCGCCAAGGCCAGCATGCACGAGCAGCAGCTCGAGCTCGGACGCGACCTGCTGCCGCTAGCCGAATTTCTGCAGGAGTCGCGGGTGCTCACCGTCAACGGGCAAAGCGCGCACGTGGCGTCGGCGACGGTGCAGAGCGATCTCACGACAGTCCTCGATCGCTACGAGAGCCACTGCCTCCTCGCAAAGAGCCCGCTTTCTGACGGGTGGAAGCTCGCGAGTGAGGAAGATCGGCGCGAGGCTGAAACGAAAATCGGCAAGCTCACCGTGTCGCGCGAAGAGAACCCCAATGAAGGAACGGTCGCCTGCATCGTGAAGGGCGAGCACTCGGCGAGCTCGTTCTCCGAGGGGATGCGCACCTTTGCCGAGACGGGGGATTTCGGAGCGTTCGGAAAGTTGCGCTACGTCTACGCCAAGCGTGGCTCGAACGGCTCGACTTTCGTGATGACCGTGTGGACGGACGACACGTTCGATCTCGGGAAGATGCTTCCCCAGCCGGGACACGACGTGGCGGGCGGCGACCTCGCGGAAGCTCCGCGACCGCCGCAGGCGCAGCGCATCTTCGTGACCGCGCTTTCGGGGGCTCCGTTCAGCACCCGCGTCTACCGAACAGCCTTGAAGCCGGAGGCCGCGATCGCCTTCTACGATGACACGATGAAAAACTCTGGGTGGGCCGCCGGTACGGGCGCCAACGCGTCACCCCCGTCCGGGCGAGTCTACTGGAAGAATGGCACCGAAGTCGTGGTTGCCGCCGGGCTCGATGCGCGGGGGCAAACGACGATTTCAGTCGCGGAGGTTGGCCGGCCCTGATCGAGGATCTTCTTTGGCTCTTCGCGTATCGCTACGACTGGCCGAGACCATCGATTTCGAACCAAGCGAAGCGATGCCTCCAGACGACGGAAGGGAGACCTCCGTCCTCGCCCGGTTACAGGGCCAAGTTATTTTTTTCCGTGCGGTCGTCAGCTCGGCTTGAGCGCGCGCACGGCTTTCGACTCTCCGGCGTACTCGAGGATGGCGCCATCGCGCCTAACGAGCAGCGAAGCGCCCCGACTTCACCTCGCTCCTTACAAGCGGCGACCTCTGCCAGGATCTTCTTTTTGTACGCTGCGGTGAAGCGTCTCTGCTGCGCTTTCGATTACACCTCGGTCATGGGGATCGAGGACAAATGAGAGGGATCCATCTCGCCCTGCTACACAAAACTACGAGGGGGCGCTGGCCTCACGCCCGTTGGCAGAGAGGAGACTTCGTGGACGGTTGCGTCGCGCGCCTCCGAATCGGTGATGAAGCGAAAGCCGTCCCGCGCTCGTTGGTGACGACGGTCGATGGCTCGGGGCGGTCGTTCTCGCGTTGATCGAGGCGTTCAGGTTCGACGGGGACGCCCTCACCCGCGCGTCCGATGGGGAAACCCTGGCCACCACGGTGCGATCCCAAGTCCGGGTGCCTTAGGCATCGTGCCGCTCGGAGAGCGCCATCTCCGAGAGGTCGTTCGCGAGTACGTCGAACGAAATCATCACGAGCGAAACCATCAGGGCCTGGATGATGCGATTCCACTTTCGATCGCTGATCCTAATCGGAATGGGCGCGTACGCCGCCGCGTACCGCCTGGCGGTATTCTCAATTTCTATCATCGGGACGCGGCATGAAATGCGCGATCGAGTTTGGGACACTACGCGGGGAACGCTTCGACGAAAACGGATTGAGAGTTTCCGATTCAGTCCGCGTCGACATCTGAGGACGCGTCCGCCGCATCGGCCTCGAGCATTTGGCATCGTTCGGAGTCTCGGCCGCTTCCACCGAAATACATGGCGACATGCGCCCCTGCCCAGCGGGCGTTCGGAGAGGCGCGCGATGTTTGCGCGCTGTGTCGCTCAGCCTTGGTGGCGACTTGTAACGAGACTCGGAATGATGATCGTGAGAAAAATCAGACCGAGCGCGTAGAGGGCGCGCGGCATCCACGCAGGTTTTTGCGGAGGCTTCCGGCGACGCGCGCTGACGAGGAGATCGGCTCCCTCGGCGGACGTGAGATGACCCTTGCGGACCTGCTCGAAGATTTCCACGCTGCTGTTCATGCGCTTACCCCGATTGGCAATCTGAGGTTCTTTTCGCTTTTTCGCAAGGTCCACGCAAGTAAGGCCACGTAAGGCATCAGGTATTCCACGAGGTTCGAGGCGTCGAGGTCGAAGTGGTAACGCCGCGAACTGTCGATGGAAACTGCGCCCACGACCTCGCCGTCCCGGTAGACCGGAATGACCAAAATGCTCTTGTAGGCCTTTCCGGGAGGCGTGCCCGGATACTCCCCGTAGAGGTCTCCGGTGACAACCGGAATACCCTCGGCGATCACCGTTCCGGCGAGCATGTCCTTCTTCGCGTAGCGCGCATGTCCAGCGCGGTGGTCGCGGTCGCGGGCGATGACGACGAGCTCGTCGCCCTCCTCCGCAAGGAGGTTCGCAAAGATCGTGGGCCGTGCTTGGTCACGCCGATGATCGCGGACGTAGGCGGCGATGAGCTCGAGGGCCTTGCGCTGAAACCTGGCGACCTCTGGTGGAGTCATCAGCTCGCGTTGCTGCAGCTGATGCACGAGCTCATACAGTCGCAGCTTGCGATCGAGGTAGTTGCGCTCCACGACCTGCATGTTCTTCGGAGAATTTTCGCGGAACTTTTTGAAGAGCTGCATCGCCAGAAGAATCCCTCCGGAGACGATCGCCTGCCTCCATCCCAACTTGACGAGGGGCCACGCGACGCAGCCGATTTGGATGAGCGCCACTGCAACGGTGATCCACCAGCTCCGCGTGCGCAAGGACGTCGACACGTAGTGCCGCGCGACGATGAGCCAACGTTGCGCGCCGCGCACCGCTCCACGCGGCCGCGTGATGGCGAGCTTCGAATCATTTACTCCCCCGTCTTCGCCCATCGCATCCTGATATCACGGGTGCGCCCGAGGCCAGGGGAGCACCGCGCAGCCAGGCGGCAGCTCGAAAATCACGCAGCGCATGCCCGGCACGTCGATGGATCGCTCATGAAAGACCGATGATGCGAAGGCCGACATGTCCGCTCGGTCCGACGATCGCGACGTCGTCGGCGCCGACGTGCGCGGTGACGTCGAGGCCCGCCCACTCGCAAGGCACGGAGTAAACGACGCCTTCGACGCAGACGAGCGAGCGCAGCGTGACTCTCGGCGCGTGCGTCCTCCGCGCATCGGAGTGGTGCTCGGGGAGCGGAAGACACTGTCCGCGCTCCGACAGAACTCTCTCCGTATCGTGCGCGGCGTCGCGGCCCGAGTGCATGAGGCGCATCACGAACACCTCGCAGCGGCGACGTTTCCATTCGCACACGGCCTCGGTGACCGTGGTGATCCCGACCTCGTGCCCCTCGCCGACGAGCATCGCGTGCAGCCTCGTCGCCGTCAGCCGCTGCTTGCCACCCGTCCATCGCGGTGAGCCCGTGAGTATCGCTTCAATCCGCGACCCCACTTTTTCCAAGACCAGACGGCCTCGTGGCGCAATCAGCACCTTGTGCCGAACCGCGTGAACTTGATCCATGTTCAGCATCTCCCTGCGGCCTTAGCCGCTTTTTGAGGAATGCCGGGGGTGGATCAGTTTCCGAGCGGGAATTGGATCACTTTCCGAGCGGTGCCATCGTGGCCTTCGACGGCACTCCGGGAGAGTTGCGAGCGCGCGTAGAAGCACACCTCGATGCACGCTCGGGCGCGTAGGAAATCGAACGAGCGTTTGAAAAGCACGAGCCTGGGCGAAAACGCGACCTAACTCGCGAAGTAAGAAGATGGTCCTCGAAGTCGACCAAGCCGGCTGATTTGAAAGAGCCGCTCGGACCACGCCATCTACCAACGCTTACACCTCCGTCCGTCTTCGGAGTTGAGCTACTGTTGGGCAATGAAGCTTCTTACGGCCACCGCGCGCTTGGCGATGCTCACGGGAGTCATCGCGACGGCGGGCCTAGCCTGCTCCGGAAAGACCCTGCCGTACGCCGGAGGGCTGATGATTGCGGTTCAAACGGATCTTGTCGCGCCCAAAGACGTCGCGGCCATCGGGCTGTTCATCTCTTCGGACGGAAAGCCGATCTTCGGCGACACCCGCGAGGTTGCACCGAACGGCGAGGTGAAGTTCCCTGCGACCATCGCCGTTCTTGGTGACGAAAATCGCCCGAAGGCGGTCGTCAAGGTCCGGGTCGTGGCGTTCGGGCGTGACGGTAAGGTCCGCGTGATGCGCGACGCGCTGACCACCGTGCCCCGCCGTCGAACGGGATTGCTCCGTACGCCGCTCCTTTGGGTGAACGAAGGGTCGGGCACCGGGTCGCGCTCCGATCTCGTGCAGAGTGCAAGCATCCGGATCCTGGACGCCGTCTCAGATGGCTTCACCAAGCTCAAGTCCACCTGCCCGGGCACCGACCAGACGACCATCGACGACGCGTGCGTCGACGAGCACATCGATGGAGAGTCGCTTCCCGACTACCACGATGCGGACGTCTTCGGTGGCGGCACCGCGGACGGCATCGGCGGCACCTGCTTCGACGTGAAAGCGTGCTTCGAGTCGTCCGCTCCGATCGTCCTCGACGACATGACCGGTTGCACGACCACCCTGCGCGATGGACGCGACCCCAACGATCCCAAGCTGTCCTTCGCCGTCGCGTTAAAAGAAGACCCTGCCGGCGCCGCGAGCAGCACGGGGGAGTGTCTCGGCAACGGCAGCTGCCTCATCCCCCTCGACAAGGGCACGAGCTGGACGCTTCAGGGGAGCACGATTCGGTTTACGCCAGGACTCTGCAAGCGCATGCGCGGCGCCGGTGCGCTCGTGCAAGGCCTCGTCGCTTCGTTCGGCTGTGCATCGAAGATTGATTCGACTCCCGCCTGCGGCCCGGCCTCTGCGGTCGGCCCCGGTAGCTATTCGCTTCCCGACGGCGGCATCATCCCGCCGATCAAAATCGGAGACTTCGAGCTCCCCGACACCGCGCTGTCGGAGTTCGCGCCGAACGCGGTGATCGCGCTCGGAACGGAGATCCTGCTCGCGCGCGCCGGCTCCACGACTCCAACCGTGCAGGACCCGGGCGTTCGTGGCTTGACCTATCCCGCAGGCAGCGGCGCACCGGCGAACGTGAGTCACTGGTCGCCGATAATGCCTCCCGCCACCACGCCGGTCTACGCGATGGCCGTGCGCCCAGGCGCAGGGCACGTTCTGGTGACCGACAGTGCCAACCGTGCGCTCATCGATTGCCAGATCCCCGTAGGATCGCCGTGGGTGTGCAACGAGATCCAGCTCTCCCTGGGCGACGGGCTCGCGGTCACCGCCAGCTCCACGCGCGCGTACGTGTCAACCGCCGGCCCGACCCCCGGGTTCCCCCTCTCCGTCTACGACTTCATGAGCCCGACGATGAAGCTCCTCGCCAATCCCTCGCTTCCCGCCGGCAAAGCCAGCGCGCTTGCGTCTGCGTCGGGGGGCACGGATGGCTTCGTCTTCGTCGGCTTCAGCGATGGTGGCATTTACCGGTGCGACGCGCCGTGTGAAATGACCAACAACACGGTGCCGCTCGTTCCTCCGTCACGCACGACCGAGCCGATCCTCGCGATGGCCATCCTCGAAGATGCGGCGAACAGCCGAAACTGGATCTTCTGGCTCCAGGCGTCCGGCCTCTTTCGCTTGGAAAACCCGTACGTCCTGGACCCGACGAAAGCGCCGATCCAACTGGCCACGACTACCGAGCTCGCGGCGCGTCCGGCCCTCGCGGTGGACAGCCGGTACGTCTACTGGGGCTCGCCAGGCGCTGTCTCCTACCGCCCGCAAGACGCGGCGGATGCAAAGGCGAAGCCTGGATCGCTTGCGTCCGATGCGACGCCCATCGTGGGCATCACCACCACGCTGACGCGCGTCCATTGGGCCACGCAAGGCGGCGCTCAGACCAACGGGAGCGTCTTCAGCGCTCGGAAAAAAGCGCCGTTTTGAAGGAGATGCGCTGATGCCTTCGCCCGTCAAAGAAGGAGAGATCCTGGCCGAGAAATACCGCGTCGAGCGCGTTCTCGGCGAAGGCGGTATGGGCGTCGTCGTCGCGGCGATGCACCTCGAGCTCGACCAGCGCGTGGCGTTGAAGTTCCTCCTCCCCGAGGCGTTGGCCCACCCGGAGATCGTCGAGCGTTTCGCCCGCGAGGCGCGCGCGGCGGCGAAGATCCGGAGCCAGCACGTAGCGCGGGTAATCGACACGGGGAAGATGGCGAACGGCACGCCGTTCATGGTCATGGAGTACCTCGAGGGAAAAGATCTCGCGGCGCTCCTCTCCGAGAACGGGGCGCTCCCGATCGAGACCGCCATCGAGTACGTCCTTCAGGCGAGCGAGGCCGTCGCGGAGGCGCACCATGCCGGGATCGTCCATCGCGATCTGAAGCCCTCAAATCTATTTCTTGCGGAGCAGCCCGACAACCGGTCGATCATCAAGCTGCTCGACTTCGGGATCAGCAAGCTTCCCGATCCGACGTCCACGCAGCTGACGCACGGCGGAGCGATGATGGGCTCGCCGAATTACATGTCTCCGGAGCAGCTCCGCGAGAGCAAGAGCGTCGACGCGCGCGCGGACATCTGGGCGCTCGGCGTCATCCTCTACGAGCTCATCGCGGGCAAGCTTCCCTATGCTGCAGAGTCGCTCCCGGAGACCATGGTGCTGATTCTGAACAACAAGCCGCAGCCCCTCTCGGCGCACCGGCCCGACGTACCGCCCGCCCTCGTTCAGGCCATCATGAAGTGCCTGTGCTCGGACCGCGAGCAACGCTACGCGACCGTCGCGGATCTCGCGAGCGCGCTGGCGCCCTTCGCGGGGGATTCCCAGGGGGCCGCGCTGTCGGTGGCGAAGATTTCGCGCGTGCTCGGACACCCGAGCCAGCCTCCCGCCACGAGCATGCCGCCGCCGAGCGCTGCGTTGGACAAGACCGTTGCGCTCCCTGCGGTGGTGCAGACGCAGTCGGGGGTAGCGGGATCGATCGCGCCGCCTCCGAAATCGCGGACGGTCGTTCTGCTCGGTGTCTGCGCGCTGCTCGTGGTGGTCGGTCTCGGTGTCTTCGCGTCGACCCGAGGTCACGGCGGCGCAAGTGGTCCGGGGTCGGCCACGTCGATCGCCGAGCCTTCGCGGCTACCTCCGCCCGCGATCCCGGCGGCAACGGCGGTAGGCCCGGCGAGCATCGTCTCTGCCGTCGAAGCTCCGCCGCCTGCGCCTTCGCAGAGCGCCGCACCGAAAGTGAGACCACCGAAGCCCGTCGCCTCCGCGAACGCCGCACCGGCTGCAGCCTCATCGTCCACCTCATCGTCCACCGAGCAAAAAAACCCGCTCCAAATGGGAATCAAGTGAAGCCAAATCTCGCTGCCCTCGTTCTACTCGCGTCCGTGTCGTTCACAGCACCGGCGTTTGCCCAGCCGAAGAAGGCTCCGGTCGCCGCTCCCCCGGCCGTGCCCGTGGTGCAAAGCCCGCACACGCTCGGGGAAACGCTGACCGGCGAGGCGAAGGCAGAGTACGAGTCCGGCAAGGCGCTCTACCTCGACGGCGATTTCGGCGGAGCGCTGATGAAGTTCAAGAGCGCGCACGAAAAATCGTCCGACGTCCGGCTGCTTTGGAACATCGCTTCTTGCGAGAAGAGCCAGCGCCACTACGCGAACGTGCTTCGGTTGGTGAAGCAGTATCTGACCGACGGCGACACCACGCTCACGCCCGCCGACAAGGACGAAGCGCGGACGCTCATCGCGGCGATCGAGCCGCTCACCGCAAGGCTCAAAGTCACCGTCGATCCGCAGGGCGCGGAGGTCTACCTCGACGACGTGCTGGTCGGCTCGAGCCCGCTCGACAAACCGGTCACCGTCGACATCGGCATGCGCAAGCTGCTCGTCAGAAAGGCCGACTACAAGGAGTTCGCC
The DNA here is from genome assembly GCA_043747615.1 of Myxococcales bacterium. Classification (GTDB taxonomy): domain Bacteria; phylum Myxococcota_A; class Polyangia; order Polyangiales; family Polyangiaceae; genus JAYTOU01. The sequence goes on from JAYTOU010000060.1 coordinate 118,250, forward strand.
AAAGCGGTCCCCGTCGGCGGGAGTCCGGAGATCGCGGTCGAGGTAGCGCTCGCCAGGCTTATTCACGAAGGAAGGATCTTCGTACGCGCCGGCTCGAAGGACGAGATCTTCGTCGACGGAAAATACGTCGGCGCGGGAACGTGGAACGGCGTCGTGACGAGCGGTGGGCACGTCCTCCGTATTTCCGCGCCGGAGATGAGGGCCTACCAGTCCGAGGTCTTGATCAGCGACAACGAGACGCGCAACGTCGCCATCACGCTCGACAAAGAAATGAAGCCCGGCTCGGGAGTGCCCTCCTGGGTGTGGATCGGCGGCGGCGCACTTCTCCTCGGCGGAGTGGTGGCGGGGGGCTATTTCCTCTTTCGACCCGACGACAGGCAGCCCACCTTGCCCACCGGGACGCTCAATCCGGGGAGCGTACAGGCCTCGTTTCCAGGAGTTCGCTTCCGCTGATCCGCAACCTTTGTTGGGCTGGCGCGTCGTGACTTGGTGAGGAATGAAATCATGACCAGGACCCTGGTGCCGTTCGGGTTTTTGGCGCTCTTGTCGGCCTGTCGTTCGGAGCCGACGAATGGCTCGAGCGCCGCGGCCCTGCGGTGACGAAAAACGCATCTCGAGGGGAATACGCACATGGCCCCGCGGCCAGGCTACCGCGTTTCCGGTGGCGATTCGCCGATGACATCGGCGGCCGGCTGCGCGAGCGTAGTCTCCGATGTTCGCCATCATCGAAGCGCTCCTTCGCGCGCTGCTGTCGGCATTGCAGCCCCGGGCATCCCTCGTCGCGGAGAACCTGGCGCTCCGCCAGCAGCTCGCGTCGCTCCTTCGCGCGAGACCGCGCCCGCGACTTCGGCCGATCGACCGGGCGTTCTGGATCCTGCTGTCGCGCACGTGGTCGCGCTGGGCCGACGTGCTTGCGATCGTACGACCCGAGACGGTGATCGCGTGGCACCGGCGCGGCTTCGCCCGATTCTGGACCTGGAAGTCCCGGCGTGTGGGTCGGCCACCCCTAGCTGCGGAGATCGTCCTGCTCATCGAGCAGATGGCGCGCGACAACCCGCTGTGGAGCCGGCGGCGCATCGCAAACGAGCTTGCGAAACTTGGGCACGCCGTCGACAAGGACACCGTCGCGAAGTACATGCCCCGGCCTTCGGAGCGACCCCGACGTCCACCATCGCAGACGTGGAAGACTTTCGTGCGCAATCACCTCGGTGGCACGATCGCGATCGATTTCCTGACGGTGCCGACCGTCACGTTCGGCATCGTGTACGTTTTCTTTGTCCTCTCTCTCGAGCGTCGGCGCGTGCTTCACGTCAACGTGACGACGCAGCCGCACGCGGCGTGGGCCGCACAGCAGATCGTCGAAGCGATTGGCGCGGACATCGTCCCCGCGCGCCTCATTCGCGATCGTGACGGCATCTTCGGTACCGTGTTCGATGCGCGCGTCGCTCACCTCGGCATTGCGCAGATGAAGATCGCGCCACGGTCTCCCTGGCAGAATGGATACGCGGAGAGGTTCGTCGGAACCCTTCGGCGAGAGCTGCTCGATCACCTGATCGTATGGGGCGAGCGTCATCTGCTTCGCGCCGTGCGTGAATACGTCGCGTACTACAACGGTGACCGTCCGCACATGTCGCTCGGCGCCGACGCGCCGATCACAAGGTCCGTCGAGCCGCCGATTGGCGGAAAGATCGTGGCCATACCGAAGGTCGGCGGACTCCATCACCGGTATTCGAGGGTCGCGTGATCGCCGGACGAGTATTTCGCCACCACAACGAAGGCGTCATCCTCGAGATCCTCCGAGAGGTGCGCGAGCGTGTCACCGCGCAGAGCAAAGACTCGAGCACGGAGGTCGGTCAACTCGAAGAGCAGGCGACCCGACTGCGGCGCGAGACGATGAACCTCGCCGAGGCCATCGCGCTCACGAACGGAGGCGTCCAGGCGCTGGCCGAGAAGCTCAGTGAACGGCAGGAGCGCTTGTCCACGATCGACGCGCGCCTCAAATTGCTCAAGGCCGCACCCGGGGTGATCTCCCTCGAGGTTCGGCGCCTCGAGGCTGGCGTGCGAAAGCGCATCGCCGACCTGAACGCGTTCCTCGAGCGCGACACCGAGGAAGCGCGCAACGTCGTGGAGAGCCTCCTCGACGGGCCGCTCACCTTCACGCCCCTCGAGACCGACGAAGGCCGGCGCTACCTTGTGCAGGGTCGGATAGCGACGGGAGACATTCTCCGCGTGCTATCCGATCCGCAACATGAGCGTCCCCAAGGGGATTCGAACCCCTGTTAGCAACGTGAAAAGCTGCAGTCCTGGGCCTCTAGACGATGGGGACAGTGAAAACTGACGAAGCCGACCGGACTACTAGCCTGCCTCCCCGATTTCGTCCACGCCCTTAGAGGTCGAAGCCGAGATACAGCCGAATCCCGCCGCGGGCGCCGGGTGAATCCATGTAGAACCGCTGTCCGCCCGAGGTCGCAGCTCCGGTGCCGTAGACTTCCACGAAGCCGGAAGCCTCCAGAAATAGCCTCTTGCCGGCCGAAACCTGCACGCCGAGATCGGCGACCCAGACGCCACTCACGCCGCTGCCATGGGCGTCGATGGTGGGCGCGCGAAGTTGGGCGACGTGCGAGGCGATGCTCTCGAAGTTGAAACCGAAGCCCGTACCGGCGACAAAGCGAAACTTTCCGTTCGTCCGGAAGCGCAGCTCGGGGCCTAGATCGAAGTAGGTCACGTTCACCATCGCCGCCGTGCCGGCTGGGCCCGCGTAGGTGCTCGGTTTCATCGATCCTAGCTCGGACCAAACTTCGAGCATCATGCTCGAATTGACGCGCCATCCTGCTTTCACGGCCAGCGCGCCGCCTCCGTAGGCATGATCGACAGCGCCGGTCGGATCGTCTCCGAACGTGATCGCTCGGTGAGTGCGCGTCCCTCCTTCGAGCGCGCCGCCCGCCATCACATAAAACTTCCGCTCAGGTTCCAGCGGCGGCGGCGGCGGCGACTTCGACGGCACTACCGCCGGAGGGGTCGCCGTGGGCACGGCTTCGCTCATCGCGACCGGCACGTCGGTGTACGCGTTCGGAGCAACGAGCACGTCCCGCGCATTGAGCGGATACCCTTTCGCCGTGAGCTCCACGCGGTGCGTACCCGCTCCAAGATCGCCTTCCCATTCCCCGAACGCGAGGGGGACTCCATCGATCGCGATCGACGCTGCCGGCACGTCGGCGCGCACGTGCAGCCTTCCGCGCACGGACGACGAAACGGGATACATCTCGATCGTCACCGGTGTGTCCGCTTGGCCGGCGGTAACCAGGATGCGCTGCGACCCATCCGCGTACCCGTTCGCGTGCGCGCTGAGCGTGTGATCGCCCGCGCCGAAACGAAGCGGAGCCCCAAACCGCTCGGCGGGGATCGGCCGTCCGTCGACCGAAACTTCCACGACGGGCGGACGCGTTCCCAGCGGCGCGCCGTGAAGAAGGACTCTCAGACGCACCACCGTGACGAGCTCGCTCATCTCCTTGATCGCTTTTCGCGCTGCCGCCCGCACCTCGGGTTTTATCGAGTCTCCGCCCTCGACGAGCATCTCCTCGAGCGTGTCGATCGCGTCTCCGTGGCGTTTGAGCCCACGCTGGCAAAGCGCGACGTTGCGCTTGATTGACGCCACCGGTTTCGCCGCATACGCCGCCAGAAATTCGGCGAGCGCCGCTTCGTAGTCTGGAGGCTTCGTGTCGTAGAGGCGGACTCCGTTCGAAAAGTGGGTGTGTGCGCGCTCCGTGAGCTCGTCGGCCCGCACTGGGGTCGCGACGAAAAAAAACACCAACGCGAAGACGTAAACGACAGAACGCATCGCGTCCTATTGGGGAAAATCACGCTGGAGATCGAGCCCATCGCTGCCGGCCTTCGGAGGCGGCTTCGGCTTCGCAGCTGGCGGCGTGAGCGGCGTGACCGGCGGCGCGGTCTTCATCGATGAAGGCTGGGGTGGCTTCACGGACGGGGCGCTCGGAGCGGCGGATGGCGGGATTGCCGCGAGCGGAGCGCTCGGCGCAGGTGCAAGGGTGCTCGCCACGCTGATCGTCGTGCTCGGCGCAGGTGCAAGGGTGCTCGCCACGCTGATCGTCGTGCTCGGCCGTGGCGGAAGCTCTTGCCGCGGGACGTCCGCAACGCGGTGCGCGGTCATCGACACGACCCACAAGGTGGCGAGGCCTCCGGCGAGCGTCGCAAAAATGGCGGTCCCCACGATCGCCGTCCGCGACCACAAGAAGTTGCGCCAATCGACGCGCGCCGTCCCTGCTCGCGCTCTGGAGATCCACGACGTACCGCTGCCGCGCACAGTCGCGTCGCTCGAGGAGACCTCGGGGTCTGCCGCGCTTGCCCTCGTCCTCGCGATCGATTCGGGAGAAATCAAGGCTTTTGCGGCCGGTAAAATCTCTGAGAGCGCCACCAGCATTTGCCGCGCCGAGCTGAAACGCTTCGTGCGATCGCGCGAGAGCGCACGCCGAACGAAGCGCGCCACCGCCTCGGGCACCTCGGGATCGACGTTCCGAAGATCGGGTGCGTCGGTCATGCAAATGGAGACGATGATCTGCTCGTACGTCTCACCGACGTGAGGCGGCCGCCCAGCGAGTGACTCGAAGAGGATCGCCCCGACGCTGTAGAGATCGGTGCGCCCATCGAGATCGGGAGCGGCCTGCGCTTGCTCGGGAGACATGTAGAGCGGCGTTCCGAGGACAGTGCCCTTCTGGGTAAGGGCAAGCGGAGTCGTGCCGGTCGAGGTGCGCTCGATCTTCGAGATGCCGAAGTCGACGATCTTGACGAACGCGTCCGAGCGGCGTTCAGTCAAGAATACGTTGTCGGGCTTGAGATCGCGGTGAACGATTCCCGCCTCGTGCGCGTCGGCGAGGCCGCGCAGCACCTGAGCGACGATGTTCAGCGCCTCTGGGACGGGGAGCTTGTTCGTGCGGCGAAGCATGCGCCCGAGATCCTCCCCACGCAGAAGTTCCATCACGATGTACGGGCGATCCTCGTCCATGCCGGCATCGAAGACCTGCACGATGTGATCACTCTCGATGGCGCTGGCGGCTCGAGCCTCGCGGGCGAAGCGGCTCGCGACCTGCTCGGAGTGCGCAAACTCGCGGTCGACGAACTTGAGCGCGACCTTCTTCCCGATGCCGAGGTGCTCGCCTTCGTAGACGGCGCCCATCCCTCCCAGGCCAATCAGCTTGGTGACTTTGTAGCGACCCGCGACGGTGCGCCCAACGAGCTTTTCCAGCTCCAGTTCGCGGTCCGATCGGTCGCGGGGCTGATCACTCATGGCAAGTCGCGCGGCGAGCGCCGGCGCGGCATCTAGACTAGCAGAAGCCTCTCGACGAGGCTTCTGGGTCAGGCGGCTTTGGCAGTTGCGCGAAGCTTGTGGACCGCGGCAGACAGGCGGCCAACGACGCGCGAGGAAGCCTTCGGATGGTAGACACCTTTGCTGGAGGCGCTGTCGAGAGCGGCAATGGCGATCAAAAGGGCCTTCTCGGCTGCGGCGAGGTTCTTCCCGGTCACTTCGACGCGCACCTTCTTGACGAGGGTACGAACCGAGCTTTTCAGCGCGCGGTTACGGGTGGTGCGCACGATGCGCTGACGATTTCGCTTTTCGGCTGACGGATGATTGGCCACGGAATTCCTCTGACAAAGCTTTAAAAACGCTGTTCTGCGTCGGGGGAGCGCACACTATTCGCAAAGACCGGATTGTCAAGGCTCCCAGGCCCACGCCCGAGGCTCCCAGCCGAGCGGGGTAGGAGAAATACCACGGGTTCCGCGGCGGGCAACGGCCATCGTCAGGGGCGAAAATAAGAACGTGTAGGGCTCATCGCGGCGGAGGCGTGTGACGACCTCGTGCAGGAGCTCGGCGCGGCGGGCGGCGGGCTTCTCTTGCCTGAGCTCATCGAGCCAGCCGTCGACCTCGGGCGACGCGTAGGCCCCGTAGTTGAGCGAGCCGGCGACCTGCGTGGACTGGAAGAGGGGAAAGAGGTCTGGCTCGCTGTCGATGGTCCACTCGATCGCGGCGAGCTCGAAATCGTGATTCTGAAGCTGACGAAGAAATTGAGCCCACTCGAGCGGGGTGAGCTCGAGGGTCACGCCGATGCGGCGAAGCTCGTCGGCCACGACCGACGCGGAGCGCTCGTGATCGTGGGAGCTCGACGGATAGATCAGGCGCAGGACGAACGGCGCGCCATCCAGCTCGCGGCGTCCATCAGCGTCGTGATCGATGATCCCGGCGGCGTCGAGCTCTTTGGCCGCGGCCTTCGGATCGAAGGTCGGCGTGCTGAGCCCGCTCAGCGCAGGATGCCCCGGCGGGAGCGGGCCGATCGCCACGCCCACGCTGCAGCGCTCGATTTCGCACCGAAGAACGTCCCGGGGAATGGACAGCCCGATGGCCCTGCGCACGCGAGCGTCGCGAAGCTTGGGAGAGGCGACGTTGTGAATCCATGCAGTGTAGTTGGCACCGGCCGCACGGATGACGGAGTAGCGTGCGCGCAGATCTTGATCGCGCTCCACCCGCTCGACCATGTCGCTCGTGGCGCGGGGGACGACGTCGAAGTCAGAGGCATCGACGGTCGCGAGGAGCGCGGCGTGACTCGGTGGAAATCGAAACGTGAGCGAAGCGAGGGGCGCAGGCGCTCCCCAGTACGCACCGGATCGCGCGAGCTCGATCTTCGAGCCGCGGGTCCACGATCCGAAACGCATGGGCCCCGTCCCTACGGGCGACGCGCCATCCGGCGAGTGCGCGAGATCCCCCCGCGGTGAGCGGTGACGCGACAGAATGAGCAGGCGATCGAAGTCGAGCTCGGCCGCCGCGAGCGGTGCGCGCAGCTTGATCTCCACGTCGAAGGCGCCGGTCTTCGTCACGCGCGCGCCGGAAAAGAGCACGCGATCGGGCGCACCCACGTGGGGATCGAGCAGTCGCTCGAAGGTGAAGATCACGTCGTCGGCGGTGAAAGGAACGCCGTCGTGCCAGGTCACGCCGTGCCTCAAATGAAACGTCCAGCGGGTGTGCGTCTCGTCCACCTCCCACTTCTCGGCGAGCTCCGGAACGAGGACTCCGCGGCGCGCATCGACCCGCACCAAGCTCTCCTGCACGAGATGCCCGACGACCATCCATGACAGCCAATCGGGACGCAAAAACGGCATCAAGCCGGGCGGCTCGGCGTCGAGAAGAACGGTCATCGCCTTCTCGCTGGGAGCGGTCGTGAGGAGAGCGGTGCTCGGATCGAAGCGGGCCGCGGCCGGCGCCGGAGGACACCCACACGCCGGTGGCTCCAACGCCGCGTCACCATCGGAAGGCGGTCGGGCATGACCGCGCGAGCATGCAGCAGCCAAGACTGCAGCACTGAAGAGGCCGGCCGCCGTGAAGAGCGAGCGCGTCACGCGGGAACGAAGAGTCGGAAGACGGCCCCGGGAAGGTCACCTGTGACGATGCTTATGTTGCCCCCGTGCGCTTCGGCAATTCCGCGCGCGATGGCCAGGCCCAGCCCCGCTCCGCCCGCCGTTCGACCGCGGCTCCCCTGGCGGTAGCGATCGAAAATCGTCGGCCGCTCGGACTCCGCGATCCCCGTTCCGGAATCGGCGACCTCGATGACCACTCCGAGCGCGTCGGAAGCGATGCGCAGGCGAACCTTGCCACCTTTGGGCGTGAACTTGATGGCGTTGGCGAGGAGGTTGTCGATCGCTTGACGGAGCTTGGCCGGGTCTGCGCGCACCCACGTTTCGAGATCTCCCTCGGTGGTGAACGCCAGCCGCCGGCGCGCGGCGACCGGTGAAAATGAAGCGATCGAGGGCCGAATGAGCTCGCGCGCGGTGATCCGTTTCGGGTCCACCGTGAAGAGCCCGGCCTCGAGACGGCTCGCTGCAAGCACGCCGTCCACCAGACGGGCCATGTCGGCGCAGAGGGTTCGAATGGTGTCCATTGCTACGCGGCGCTCGTCGGCGGTTTGCTCCTCGGCGTCGATCACCTCGGCGATGAGGGCGAGCGAGCTGATGGGATGACGAAGATCGTGCACGAGCATGGCGACGTGATCGCGGCGCTGAGCTTCGAGCTGCCGTTTGAGCCGAAACGATTCGAGCGCAGCCCGCGTCCGTGCCCGGAGCTCACGCCCTTCGATCGGCTTTGTGAGGTAAGCGTCGGCCCCTTCACGAAGACCCGACTCGATAGCCTGCGGCTCGCGCCTCGCGGCCGTGAGCATGATCACCGAGGGGCCTCCCCCGCTGCGCGCGCGCAGCCTACGGAGCACCTCGAGGCCGTCCATCCCGGGCATCGACACGTCGAGCAGAACGAGCTCCGGCTCCTTCTCGTCGACTTTGCGCAGCGCTTCGGCGCCACTCGCCGCCGTCCGCACGCGGTGACCATCTTCGGCAAGGAGCGCTTCGTAGAGCGCCAGGGTGTCGACGAAATCGTCGACGATCAAAATTTCGCCGGCAACGTCGGCCTCGTTCACCGGATCGTGCATGGGCCCGCTCACGAAGCCGTCGTCGCCGGGAGGTCTAGACCCACCACCGGAGCGATCCTCGGCAAAACAAGGGTAAACGTGGAGCCTTCTCCTTCGCGGGAGCGGACGTCGATCTCCCCGCCGAGCGCACGCGCCAGACGGCGAGAGAGCGCGAGGCCAATGCCCGTGCCGGGGTACCGACGACCGTCGCCAGCGTCGAGTTGCTTGAAGTCTCTGAACAGCTCCGGAAGCGCGCCAGCGGGAATGCCGAGGCCAGTGTCGCGGACGGCGACCTGAATGTCGTCGGCGCCGAAGTGGACGGTGACCACGACCTCCCCGCGCTCGGTGAATTTGATTGCGTTGGAGAGCAAGTTCAGGAGGATCTGCCGAACGCGCTGGGTATCGGTCATCGTCTCGAGGATGGCGTCGCCGACGTCTGCGGCGAGACGTAGATCCTTGTCACCGCGAAGGCTGTCTACTTCGGCGACGCACGCGCGCACGAGTTGCGGGAGGTTCACCTTGGTCAGGCGAATGTCCACCTTCCCGGCTTCGGCCTTCGCGAGATCGAGCACGTCGTTGATGAGGCTGAGGAGATGCTCGCCGTTTCGCTTGATGCGCTCGAGCGACTCCCGGGCGCGGGTGCTGAGCTCTTCCCGCGGAGAGGTGACCAGGAGATCCGCAAACCCGATGATGGCGCTGAGCGGAGTTCTGAGCTCGTGGCTCATCGAGGTGAGAAACTCCGTCTTCACGCGATTTGCGCGGGTGAGCGTGGTGCCTTGCTCGGCGAGCATCACGCTCTTTTCGCGCAGCCGATCGTGGGTCCAGGCGTTGTGGAGGGCGACCGCGTACTGGCGAGTGGCGTCGGTGATGAGCTCCACACGCTCCTCCTTGAGTGGATGAAGGCCGCTCAGCACGACGGTACCGGCGCCGTGGTCGCCGACGGCAATCGGTTGAGCGAGCACCCAGCGAAGCGTGCCCCTCCCGACTCCGAGATCGAGCGTCGGCGGCGACGCACCGAGAGCATCGCCGCTGAGGAGGAGAGGCTCGCGCGCCTCCATCACCGAGCGCGGCAACCCGTCTGCCGAAAAAATTCCCTGAGAGACGATGGTCGCATCGATGGTCGACGCGTGCACCGGAACGAGCTGGTTTTCCGGGTCGAGGAGGTAGAGCACGCCCACGTGCGCCTCGGCGAGACGCACCAACTCACGCAGGCCCGAATCGGAGAGGATCGCGATGTCGAGGGTCTTTAGCTGGCGAACGAATACCGCATATCGCTGAGCATCGAGATCGCGCGCAGCAAGCGCGGCGTTCGCCTCGGTGAGCCGTTGCAAGGCTTGTTCGCGCTCGGAGAGCGTGGCGCGCAAGCTCGCGTCCTTGTCGTAGAGAACGCCGGCCATCGTGGCGAGGCTGCGTCCGACGGACCCGAGCTCGTCTTTCCGATCCGGAAGCGGCGGCAGGGCCTGGAGCTTTCCGGTGGCAGCGAGCGCGGCCTCGAGCTGGGCGGCGGCACCGGCGAGATCGCGGGCGATCCAGATCCCGCTGCCGAGGGCGATGAAGATCGACGCGAGGAGAATGGCGGTGGTCTCGCTCCGCGAGCGGACGGCGGAGCGAAATGCGGCCTGGTTGCGCGCTTCAGCGGCGTGCAGAGCCTCTGAGCGTAATTCAGTGCATATTACACGCATCGCGTCGGTCTCTGATTTTCCTCGCCCGGCGAGCTCGGCGTCGATCGCGCCTTTTTCGCGGGCGCGAATCTGCGGCTCGACGACGTTGCTCAGCCAGTCGCGCACCAGGCGACTGAAGGACGAGACGCGCTCGTCCTCCATTCCGTTCTCTGCGGTGGTTTGGGCCTCGAGGAGCACGCCTTCGAGATCGCGACGGGCCTGTTCGTAGGGCGTGAGGAAGGAACGGTCTCCCGTGAGAAGATAGCCACGCTTGCCGGTCTCGAGGTCGGCCATCAAACGAAGGAGCACCTCGGCATCGTCGGCGAGCTTCAAATCATGGCGCACCAAGCGCTCGAACTGATTCTCCAGCTCTTCGTGAGCGACCGTCGCGCGGTAGAGACCCCACCCGAGGACGCCCACCACGACGAGGGAGCTCAGAAGGATTCGCCAGAAAAGTGCGCTCGCCAGCAGTCGCAAGACATTCACCTTAGCGCAAAGGGCGCCCGACCCATGCCCCCGCGCAGGCCAGGGCCCACGCGATCGGTGAAAAGGCGAGTGCGAACACCAAAGCCACCGGTGCGGTGAAGCCTAAAAGAACGAGGACAGCGACGATGGCGACGCCGCTCGCCGCCGCTGGCTCGAGGAGACTCGGGAGGTTCGAAGCGCGCGCCACGAGAAAACCGCTCACCGGAAATGCGGCGAGGAGGCCGGCGCCGAGGATGGTGAGAGGAGCAATCGTGGAGACGTCGTGCTCGTCGACCGTAGAGAAATCGACGTGAGCCCAGGCGCCGAAGGCGATGGACCCGCCGAGGCCGAGCACCATGGATCCCAGGGTGATGAGCGCGCCGAAGGCGATCCAGCGGAGCATGATGGGCTGATCCGCTTTTCGGAGAGCATTGCGCACCGTACGCAGGCTGGGCGGATGCGACAGCTGATCGAACGACATCCGGGAGAGGCGGTTGTCGGGCTCACGCGACGTGCGCTCCCCCCGGAGCCGGAGATCGCGCGCCGCGAACAGGATCACCACGCCCATAGCGAAGAGGAGCGGCAGGACGGCGAGAAGCGCTCCCGCGCCACGGCCATACACGAAATGCGTGTAGAGTGCATGGGCTAGCGTCGCCGCGAGCCAGGTCAGCGGAAAGATCGGGCCGGGGGTCTTTTTCTGCTTCGCGCGTCCGAGGGCGTATCCCCACGCGCAAGCAAAGAAGAGGTGCGCCGGAAAGGCAATGGCGGCTCGGGCCAACCAGATGAGGCCGGCGGGGTGCGCGCGGAGCATCACAGCGTTCTCGAGAGCCGCAAATCCGAGCGCCGCTGCACCCGCGTACACGATGCCGTCGTAGGGTTCGTCGAAGTGACGTGAGCGAAACGCCGTCCAGCACGCGGCCACCTTCGCCGCCTCGCGCATCGGCGCGATGAGAGCAAAGAGGAAGAGGAGCGATCCCGCCTGGCCGGAAACGGACGCGCGCATGTCCAGGCCCGTCCATTGCGCGGCGAGACTTTCGACGTAGAACGCAAACCCGCCGAAGAGCGCGCCCAGCGCGAAGGTCAGCGAGACGAGCCAGATCGGCTCACGTCGGTGGTCGCTCCGGTAGACGCCGACCGCGAGCAGGATCGCGGGGATGATGGCCGGGACGAACCAGTGCAGAAAACCGAACATCAGAAGTGGAGTCCGGCGTGGACTCCGAGCTGCGCGCCGAGCCCGACGCTGCTCGCGCTCGAACCGTACAATTCTCCCGGCGCTCGCGACGAGATGGCAGGGCGCGACAGGAAATAAACCGAACCGCCGAAATCGAAGCCGAGAGAGAAATTCGACGTCCAGTAGTAATCAGCGCCCGCTTGAAGGCCGAGGTCGAGGCCGTGCACGCTCAGGTCGGTCGCGGAAACGGCGGACGTCGCGGCGCTCATGATCACCGAATCACCGCTGATTTTACCGGAAAAAGCGTACCCACCGTGGAGCCCGAAGTAGCCGTCGAGTTTTCCGTAAGGAATGTGGGACGCCGCTTCGAGATCGACTTGCCACAGCGTGAGACCGGGTAGCGTGGTCATTCGCGCGCGAGGTCCGACGGTGATCGTGACGAAGCGCACGCCGAGCCCGACGTCTGCCGTGACTCCCGCGCCGCTAACCTTCTCGAGCCCGAGCGCGGTGCTGCGAGGAGATGCACTCAGGCCGAGGTAGCTCCCGCCAATGCCCGCGCTCGCGTAGAAAAATTCGAGACCGCGTCCGCTGTCTTCACGCTCCGCTGCATTTAGTTGCTCCGTGGTGGCGCTCCCGTTCGCCTGCGGCATCTGCTGCTGCGGGTACTGGGACTGCTGGGGGGGCGCCATCGGCGGCGGAGCCTGCAAATCCTGGGCAATCGCGCCACGCGTGAGCAGGAGAACGACGAGCATCGGAGCTATCTTGCGCACTCACTTCTCCTCATCGGACGGCGGGTCGGGATGCGACTCGTCGAGCCCGGACTGGTCTTCCGATGGAACACGATAATCCTCGTTCAACCATTTTCCGAGATCGACCAGCCTGCACCGCTCGGAGCAGAATGGCTTCGACTCTGCCCCTGCCGGCAATTTTTTTTTGCAGATGGGGCAGAGCACGTCACACCGCCGCGGGTTGCTCCGCCGGGGGTTCGAGAGGCAGCGGCTCCGGTTGGACTTCGGGCGCCACGCTCTCGTCGACCGCGCAGCTCTTCTCGAGGAGCTCGGCGACGTCCATCTGCGCGATCTTGTCCTCGACGTTCTGGCTCTTCAGTCCGTCGCTGAGCATCGTCATGCAGAAGGGACACGCGCTTGCGATCGTCGATGCTTGGGTGTCGATGAGCTGGAGGGTGCGCTTCACGTTCACGCGGTTGGTGTTCTGCTCCTCCATGAACATCTGCGCGCCGCCGGCACCGCAGCACAGACCACGCTGCTTGCTCCAGTACTCCGGCTCCACCAGCTCGACGCCGGGGATTTGCCGTAAAATCTCGCGCGGAGACTCGTAGATCCCGTTGTAGCGACCGAGGTAACAACTGTCGTGGTAGACGACTTTTCCTTCGACCGGCTTCTTCGGCTCGAGCTTCTTTTCCGCGAGAAGCCCGAGCAAGAAATCCGTGTGGTGGATGACTTCGAGCTTCGCGCCGACGTCGGGGTACTCGTTCTTCAACGTGTTGAAGCAGTGCGGGCAGGTGGTGACCACCTGACGAATGCCGCCCTGATCTTTGTAACCGTTGAGGGTCGCCGCGTTTCCCTCGGCGAGTTGCATGAAGAGAAGCTCGTTGCCTGCTCTGCGCGCGGGATCCCCCGTGCAGTTCTCTTCTTGGGCCAGGATCGCAAAATCAACTCCCGCTGCCTTCAGGAGCTTTGCCGTTGCCCGCGCGATCTTCTTCGCCCGCGGATCGTAGCTTGCGGAGCAACCTACCCAGAACAGAACGGGGGTGGTCGGCTTCTCTGCCATCGTGGGAATGCCGAGGCCGTCGGCCCACTCCGCGCGATCGAGGCGCGAGAGGTTCCACGGATTGCCGTTCGTCTCCATTCCCTGAAAAGGTTTGTTGAGCTGGGCCGGAAACTCGCCCTTCACGAGGACCAGGTTGCGCCGCATGTCGACGATCTTGTCGACGTAGGAAATCATCACCGGGCACTGCTCTTCGCAGGCGCGGCAGGTGGTGCAAGCCCAGAGAACGTCGGGATGAATGACGTTGGCGACGATGTCGATCGGCTTGTAAACAGGCCCTGCCGGAGCCTTGGGCGCTGCGGCCTCGGGCGTGCCCTCGACCGACTTTTCCGGAGCAGCTTGTGCTTTGCCGTGATCGATTTTGACGAACTCTTCTTCACGCGCATAGAGGTGATTGCGAAGGTCGAGGAGCAGGTGCTTGGGAGAAAGAATCTTCCCCGTGCGGTGCGCCGGGCAGTTGTCCGAGCAGCGCCCGCACTCCGTGCAGGTGTAGAAATCGAGAATCGCTTTCCAAGAGAAGTGCTCGATGCGACCGACGCCGATCGGGTAGGCCACGGGATCTGCCGACTCGGCCGCGGGCGTGAACACTTCTTCGATGAACTTCTCTGCGCTCGGCGCCATCGGCTTGAGGCGGCCCGCCGGAGTGAGGTCGCGCAAAAAGACGTTGGGGATGGCGGTGATGATGTGGAAGTGCTTCGAGTGCGGAAGCAGATTCAAAAAGAGAAGGACGAGCGACACATGCGTCCAGAAGCCCGCGTGGGCCAGGAAAATAAGGCCTCCGGGGTTGAGGTTGCGGATCATCGAGGCCCACAGCGAGCCTGCCGGCGCCGGAAAAAAAGACCACTGCGACGAGTGGGCGACGGCTCCGAGCGGCGCAATGATGTTGTCGATCGACGCGCACTGCGCTCCCGTTGCCAATGGATCGAGCGCCCCGCAGAACTCGCTGTGGCGAGCCGCGAGCGCGAGGGATGCGCCGTCGTAGATCATGTCGGCGATCATCATGGTGCCGATGATCCCGAGGATGAGGAGCCCTTCCCAGTGAAGCGTCATCCGCTTCTGCGGCTTGATGACCCGGAAGTAGACGAAGACGCTCACGCCCACGATGGCCAGCGTGGCCACGATGTCTTTCGCAAACTCGTAGAGCTTGCCCGCGATCGTCGTCGGGCCGAGGATCCACAGGTTGAACGACGAATCGAAGCCGCGGCCCACGAGCACGATCGTCCGTAAAAGAAGGACGGCGAAGGCGATGAAGATCAGCTTATGGGCGATGCCCGCCGGCTGGTAGTAGTCCATCTTCTGCTGGACGAACGCGTAGCGCCACACGGCGGCGACGCGATCATTGATGCGGTCCAGGCGGTTCTCGGGGCGCCCTACTTTGAGCAGCTGCCAGCGCCGGCTCGCCGACCAGGCAAAGGCCGACAGTGCGGCAACGAGGATGGAGAGCATGGCCGTCGGACTCATGGGCACGTGTATAGGGTTCGGGTAGCTAAAGGTCGAAGGTAAATGCCTTCTTGTCGTCGGCTGAGGTGAGCGGCACGTCGGCTCCGAACGAGCGGTTGCCGACCCGCGCACCGAGACGGACCTTCACCGGGCTCGGTGCCGCGTGCAGATCGGCGAGTTTCACCTCGACCAGGTAACGCCCGCGGGGCGGATCAGTGCCCTCGAAGAAAACGTTCTCGATGTTTTGTCCGTTGCAGCCCTCTGTCGGGCAGTCGTGATCGAGACGTAGTCCGGAGGCGGTCGAGCGATTGGCCTCGAAGCACCGGGCACCGCTGGGATCGGTAACGATGAGATCGATGTCGGCCGGGCTGTCGCCCCAGGCGATGGTGAACTGAAGAACGCCGGTTCCGACGCCGCAGCCTTCGTCGATGACGCCGTTGCAGTTGTCGTCGACTGCGTTGAAGCAGAGCTCTGGGCCCGTGGGCGTGCAGGCCATGACCAGCGCCACGCCCGGCGAAGCCGTGATGTGGGTCGGCGTCAGGTTGGACCCGGGCGCTTTCGCCGCCTCCGCGCTCGGCCCGCACGCAGCAGCGAGACCGAGCAGCGGCAGGAGAACCTCAGTGAGGCGCAACGACGTTGCCGCCGGACTTGTCGTTCGCTGCCTTCGGGGCGTCGGGGAGCTTCTCCTCGGAGAGCTTGGGGTTCATGACCTCGAAGAACGCTTTGCGCGCGATTTCTCCGAGCGGAGCGGGCTCGTTGCGGAGCGCCATGAGAACGCCCTTCTCCTTCATGAACTTGAGAATGCTGACGGCGTTGTCGCGCTTCGCAGCGTCCGCCCCCTTCGCGTCGGCGAGGAGACGCATCCGGAACTGCACGCGGGTGAGCGAGTGCGGGCCGTTGTCAGGCTCGATTCCCTGAATGGCTCGTCCGAGAATGAGCCGCGGCCAGTCCTGAAGAGCGTCGCGCACTTTCACGTGGGCACACGCTTCGGCGTTTCGAATCCAGCGCGCGACGTCGCCGGTCTCGTAGTTCCTGTCGCTCCAGTAACCGAAGGAGGCGGTGTAGATCGTCTTCAGCTCCTCGACGGCCTCCGGTGAGGCGTCGTTGTACGAGCCTATGGCGTTCATCGCGACGTCTGCATCGGCGCCGATGAGGAGGGCGAGCGCGGCATCGCTCCGCAGATTCGGGTCCTTCAGCTTCTCGAAGAGCTGCGCGGCGAGTGCTTTGGACACTCCGCCAAAGCCGATCGCACGTGCTGCCTGATGACGCACTTCGATCGCTACGTCCGGCGTGAGGACGTCGAGGAGGCCGGCCGTCGCTGTCGGTACTGGGCGATGCACGAGCGTCTCGAGATAGCACGCGCGCACGAGCGCACTCTTCGGATCGGGCTTGTTGAAGTCGTGGACTTTCTTCACGACCTCGAGCATCTGATCGTCGGTGGCCACCCAGGACAGCGCAAAACAAGCCTCGACGCGTGACTGCTCGTTGTTGTTACCGTCCTCGATGTACTTGACGAAAATGGGATAGGCGCGCGGATCACCCCACTGCGCGAAGCCGTCCGCTGCACCGACGCCGAGCGAGCGGAGCGTCATGCCGAGTACCGCGAGGCCGCCTTGCATCAGCGAGTCCATCGTCGCGTCGACCTTCGGCGGACGGCGATTGAGCTGACGCTCGAGAAGCGACCAGCTCGCATCGTCTTTCATCCAGCCGATGTAGCGAAGCGCGCTCTGGGCCGTGCCCCACGACTGCGGAAATTCCTGCTGTCCGTCCTTGGGGAGCGGCTCGGACGGGTTCGCCCATTTGCGCATCTTCGGGAGGATCGCGTGCGAGCCGGCGGCCGCGAGAAACCGGAGCCCGTTGGCGTGCGGCTGCGGGTAGTCGGTCACCCAGAAGATCGCACCGTCTTCTGCATCCTTCTTCAGCTGGACCAGCTTGTCGGGATAGATCACCGCGAGGTCGGCCAGCATGCGCGCCGACACCACGCGCTCGTTGTCGTCCCTCATCAGCTCGGCATCGTCGACCTTGTTGTAGAGCTTCAGCGGATCTTGTTTCAGCCGCCAGCCGAGCGTCGCGGCGGCGCGTATGTCCCCGATCTCGGCGAGGCGAAGCGCGGCTTCCGTCTTCCAGTGGGGCTTCGGATTGGTCGCGATGTAGGCCGCGAGCATGTCTCCACCGCGCGGGTCTTCGAGGTCGTGGATCATGTCGAAGAGCTGTTTGGTCTGGAATTTCTCGCGATCGGGCGTGGCGTGAGAGACGCTGCGCAGAGCGAGAATCAGCCCGCGCGAGCCGACGCCGTCGCGGAGGGCTTCGAGAAATTTCTGGCGGGAGTCTTTGTCGGCCTTGTCGAGCGCCGCGAGGAGCGGGCCGATGGACGCTTCGTTGGCGATCTTTCCGAGACCCACGGCTGCTTCGCGCGCCACGTCGACCGACTTGTCCTGCACGAGCTTCGTGAGGACGTCCGTCCACTTTGCGTCTCCGGTGCGCGAGAGGATCGTAGCCACGAGCTGACGCACGCTTTCGCTCTCGTCACCTGCGTAACCAGCGAGCTTGTCGATCGAGACGACGCCCGCCATCACGTCCGGATCGAACGCCGGATTTCCGTCGAGGCGCTGGACCTTCGAGAGGTGGCCCACGCGGTACTCGGCGAGCACGAGATCGAATGACGTCGGCTCGTGGAGCGTCGCGAGCGCCCAGGCAATCTGCGGCTTGTCGCTGTTGTCGGCCTCTGCGAGCGCCTTTAGAAGCGCTGGCTTCGCGCTGTCCGCCGGGCCAGGGGCGCCCGCCTGCGGGGACGTTCCTGCGTATTCGAGCAGAGCCTGCGCCGCGGTGCCTCGAACGCGGTGATCGTCGGAGGAGAGGCCCTTGGTGATGAGCTCCAGCCCTTGGGGATCCTTCGCCCAGGCAAGCTCGCCGAACGCTTCTTCTTGAAGCGACGTCACGTCGCCGCGCGCGCCCCAGGCCCGCCACTTCGGCAGCTGATCGGCCTTCGGCATCAGGTAGATCGACTTTCGCTCCCGCGCGATTTGGTCGATCGTCATCTTTTCGGAGTCGCCCTTGGCTGCGAAAACGGCGAAGATCACACCGCCAACGACCAGGAGGATCCCGATCAAAAACACGATCGGTTTCGTCGCCCCCTTTTTGAAATTCCCGTCGTCTCCATCGCCGCCATACGGTCCGCCGCCGCCATAGCCGCCGCCTTGAGGAACGCTCGGTCCGGTGGGTGCACCCGGCAAATCGGCATCGTCCGGCGGCCACTTCGCGAGCCTGTTCAGAGGAAGCTTCGATTTGGTCGACGCGCGTGAAGACGGGGGAAGACTGGGTTGCATGGGGCGCGAACGATACCCGATCCGAGCCCGGAAAAAAGCCCTGCGGTGAGCGTAGGATGATGCATGCGAACCGTACTCGTCGCGGCCGGGGTGATCATCGAGGGAGGCCGGGTGCTCCTCAGCCAGCGCAAGGCCGGCGCGCACCTCGCTGGGATGTGGGAATTTCCGGGCGGAAAGGTCGATGAGGGGGAAGACCCTCGCGCTGCGCTCTGCAGGGAGCTGACCGAGGAGCTGGGGATCGACGCTGTCGTCGGCGAGGTGATCGAGGTCACCTTTCATCACTACGCAGACGCCGACAAGGCGGTCCTCCTCCTCTTCTTCGAAGCCGCGCGCAGAGCAGCGTCGCCTGATCCCAAAGCACTCGACGTCGCTGACTTCATGTGGGCCGCCGCCGCTGATCTCGAGCCCACGCGGTTCCCACCAGCGGACGTCACCATCCTGAAAAAAATTATCTCACGCCTGTCATGACAGAACGGCGTCGGTGACTTTGTCTGCCGTGACCTTCGCGAGGAGGATCCCGTTGCGATGGTGTCCGGTGGCGAGGAAGAGTCCGGGCATGCTGCTCGGACCGATGAGAGGCTCGGAGCTCGCGGCGTGCGGACGGAAGCTCGACCACGTTCGCACGAGCTGAGCATCGGCGAGAGACGGTACGCTCGCGAGGGCGGAGCCGAGGATCGCGTGGATTCCAGCGGCGGTCACCTCTCGACGAAAGCCTACGAATTCCACGGTGGAACCGCAGAGAACGCGGCCGTCACCGCGTGGCACCACGTAGCCGCGCTGACCGAAGACGATCGTCCGCACGCGGGGTGGGCGCTCGTCGAGCTCGATCATCTGACCGCGGGCCGGACGCACCGCCGGAAAAATTCCAGCGGTCCCAGGGATGAGCGACGACCAGCTCCCCGCCGCGAGCACCGTCGCGTCCGCGTGCACTTCGGTGCCGTCATCGAGGGCGACGCCCACGCATCTTTCGCGCTCGACGAGGAGGCGCGCCACCGTCGCCCCCGATTGCACGCTTACGTCGGCACGGACGAGCGACGCGGCGAGAGCGCGGAGGAGCATCGGCGGATCGACCTGCGCGTCGTCTGGGAAATACGCGGCCGATTGCACATCGGGCGAAAGCTCGGGCTCGATGCGACAAGCGTTCGGGCCGTCCACCAGCTCGGCCCGGAGCCCTGCGTTCGTCTGCCACTCGACATCGCGAGCGAGGCGCGCGTGCCCCTCGCTGTCGGAGGCGATGCTGAGAACACCCGAAGCGCGATACCCGATGTCGATCCCCGTCTCGGCGCGAAGCTCGACGGCCCATGCGTGGTAGCCGCTGCGCGCGCGGACGAGGAGATCGTGGAGAGGCCCCGGCGCGTGACTCTCTGCCTGGGCACCTAGAATTCCTGCGGCCGCGCTCGACGCTTCGGCTCCGGGGACCGCGCGTTCGAGGAGCGTCACCTTCGCTCCACGCTGGGCGAGCGCACGGGCCGTCGCGCACCCCATCACGCCGCCACCGATGATCACGATCCGCATCTGCGTCGCTCTAGCACTGGAGGATGGAACCGTGCTGGACAACACGAGGCAACTTGCGCTTTCCTCCTCGGCTATGCGGAAGTGCGCGGTGCGGAGAATCATGGGCCTCGCTGGAGGGCTCATCGCCATCGGAGGGTCCAGCTTCGCGCCCGCCCGCGCTCACGCGTCGACTGGATTTTACGTCGGATCGACGGACGCGCCGCTCGTGAATCACGCCGCCAACGTGGTGCTCATGCGCGACGGAAAGCGCACCGTTCTGGCGATGGAAAACGACTACCAGGGACCGGCGCAAGACTTCGTGCTCGTGATCCCTGTGCCCTTCGTCATGCACAAGGACGGCGTGAGGACTCTGTCGAGAGAGGTGTTCGCTCACCTCGATCAGGTGACCGCGCCGCGCCTCATCGAGTACTGGGAGCAGGATCCTTGCGTCACGAAAGCGACGGCTGTCGCGACTCCAACGCCGACACCGAGTAGCATGCGGCTCCCAGTGCTGGCTGACACGCACGGGGTCAGCACCGAGGCGAAGTTCACGGTCGGCGAGTACGACGTCGTCATTCTCAACACGAAGGATTCGCGCGGTCTCGACGCGTGGCTCCGCGATGCGAAGTACAAGGTCCCCGCGAACGCCGAAGCGCTCTTTCGCCCGTACGTGGAGCGCGGGATGAAATTTTTCGTCGCCAAGGTCGATCCCAAGAAAGTGAAGTTCGAAGGGGGCCGAGCGATCCTCTCTCCGATCCGTTTCAGCTACGACGCGGAGACCTTCGAGCTTCCCCTGCGTCTGGGAGCGCTCAGCTCGGATGGCTCGCAAGACGTCGTGGTCACGATTCTCGCCAAGGGACAGCGCTACGAGGCAGCCAACGTTCCGAACGTCGCCATTCCGACGAACCTCGATCTCAACGACGCAGCCAAAAAGCAATTCGGCGCGTTTTACGCAGCTCTCTTCGATCGTACGATCGAGAAAAATCCGCGCGCCGCCGTGACGGAATACGCGTGGGCCGTGACGACCTGCGATGCGTGCACGGCGCCCCCTCTCACCGCGTCGGATCTCGCGACTCTCGGCACCGATTCGCTTCCCGGCGCGCCCGTGTCGTGCGATCCGCCGTTCTATGTCGACAGCGACGGTCACCAACGACGCAAGCCCGAGTGCCTGGTCGGGTTCCCGACGCCACCCCCGCCGCAGAATGATCGCACGAGGAAGCACGGAGAGCACTCCGACGAGCTCGTGATGAGCCGCCTGCACCTTCGCTATGGCAAGGAGCCCCTGCCCGACGATCTCGTCTTGAGGGTTGGCGCCCCGCTCGCCGGAGGCCGCGAAATGGTCGGCTCCGATGGCGCTCTCGAGCACGGTGCGAGCGGTGCGAAAGCAAACCAGTTTCAGGCGCGCTATGCGGTGCGGCACTCCTGGGCGGGGGCCATCACCTGCAAGGAGCCGCATCGCGGAGTATGGGGGCCTCCACCCGGCACGAAGGCCGACGCGCTGGCGAAGGCCGCCGTCGGGGTCGCGTTCGCTGCGCGCGGAGCCCTGGCGATCGACGCACTGGTGAGTCCGGGCTCGCTCAACGACCTCGACGGTGTCGCGATCGCGCCGCCGGAGCCTCCGGTGAAACCACCCGTGGCGGAGCCACCTCCGGATGCTGGTCCTCCGCCCGTGACGGACGCACCGAAGGCTGGATGCAAAGCGTGCACTCTACAGTCATCGGCCAGCGCGAACCCGTTCCCCGGGGCCTTGCTCCTCGTAGGCCTCGCCGTGGCCCGCCGGAAATCCCGGCGTCACCGCGCCTAAGCGATCTTTCGCACCAAGCGCTGGATCGCCATGAGGTTCCAGCCGGCGAACCCTAGAAACAAGAACACCAAGGCCAGCGCCCAGCGCGCGTCGCTCGGCGTCTCTGCGTCGACCACCAGCCAGGCTCCAGGAGGAACGGCAGCGCCCGATGCCGCCGCAATCGCATCCCTGAGGCCACGATGGCGCGGACCCGCCGAATCGAAGCGCACGAGACGCCCCGAGAATGCGGACGGCGGTACGAAACGCGCTGTCTCTTGGCCCATGGGAACGCGCATTTCCACCCAGACATCGGGACGGCCGGCCACCGGGGCCACGCGGTAGGTGTCGCTCGCGAAAGGCCGCTCGTAGCGAATCGCGCCGACGGCCGCGAGCATCCCGTGCGCGCGAACGAAACTGTTTTCCCTGAACGAAGTGGGCGGCGATGATCGCAGATCGCCCACGTCCGTCGCCGTCGACGAAGTCAGCGCATAGACGGCGTCACGGGCCAACATGAAGACCATCGCCAGGGCCGCGACCGCCGTGAACCCCAAGATGAACAGGGTCGCGGTGCGCTCCGCCCGCGGAGGATCGGGGAGGGCCAGGAGCTCTGGGTCGACCGCGTCGACGTCGTCCTCTGTCAAGCGTTGCGAGCGTTGCGAGTGGGCGTCTGCTGGGCGCACCACTGCCCTGAGCGGAGGCTCGTCAGGAGGAGACGAAGTGAGGTCGGGGCGGCTCATGTGGTGGTAGCCAAACGTACGACAAAATCGGAAAAAGGACGGGGCTTGATGCACCGACAGCATCGCCGCCCGAAAGGTTCCGCAAAACGTGGGTTAGGGGTAGTCTCTGCCTCCCATGGCCGCCGCGAGCGCTTGTCCCAATTGTGGCTTCAAGAAAAACCCGCAGAACGCGGCACGTTGTGCATCGTGCGGCGCGAAGCTCGAAATTCTCGGAAAAATCTCGCGGTCGCGCGAAGAAGAGCTCGAGCGGCGATACCAGCAAGAGGGCGTGAGCATCCAGTGGATGGCGTACGCGCTCGTCGTGCAGGGTGTCCTCACCGCAGCCCTTGTTTTCGGGCTTCCGATGGTCCTTCCCGCCATCGACTTCGAGGGCGGAAACGGGATGACGATTTGCATCCCCGTGTGGTTCCTCGGCGGTCTCTTGGTGGGGATGATCTCGCCTGGCCGCACGTTCATCGAGCCGGTCGTAGCGAGCCTCATCGTCGCCATCCCCTCCACACTTCTGCTCGTGCAAAACCAAACCGTGCGCACGATGCCCACGTTCCTCTATGTGATCATGGCAACGATCGGCGTTCTCTTCACGCTCATCGGCGCGTACATCGGCGAGCGGATTCAGCTCGGACCGCCGCCGAAGGCCACCGAGTAATTCAACGCGGGTGAGCATGGCGCCCGACGTCGTTATTGCTGGAGGCGGACCAGGCGGTTCCGTTTGTGCGGCGCGGCTCGCGCAGCGCGGGGTCTCCGTGCTCTTGCTCGAGAAGGCGAAATTTCCGCGCTTCCATCTGGGTGAATCGCTCCTCCCACAGTCGGTCAACGTCTTCCGCGAGCTCGGCATCATGCCGGAGCTCGAGAGACGATTCATGGTCAAGCGGGGCGCCCGCTTTCACGAGAGCAAGACCGAGCGCACCGTGCGCTACGATTTTGCCGAGGCCTTCGACAAGTCGACCACCTTCGCGTTTCAAGTCCCGCGCGATGAGTTCGACGAGCTCCTTCTGCGGCGGGCGCAATCGCTCGGTGCCGAGGTTCGCGAAGAGTGGTCAGTCACGCGCATTCGCTTCGAAGGCGGGCGCGCGGTCGGTGTCGAGGCACGTGATCCGGCGGGCAACGTGCACACGATCGACGCCAAGTTCGTGATCGATGCGACAGGACGAAGCGCGCTTCTCGCCCACACCGATCGCAGCATCACCAAAGTCCCCCACCTCGACAAAACCGCTATGTTTTCCCAGTATCGCAATGCCACGCGGGAGACGGGCGACAGCGAGGGAGACATCCAAATCATTCTCTTCGAAGGCGGCTGGTTCTGGATGATCCCGTTCAAGGACGGTCGCACGAGCTTCGGCGGTGTCGCTTCGAGCGAGTGGATGAAGGCGCGCGCTCCCGGCGAGACGATCGACGATCTCTACAAGCGCGCCATCCGCGAGTGCTCGGTCGCTACCCGGCTCCTCGCCGGCGCCGAGCAGCTCTTTCCCGCCGAAGCGACGGCCGACTTCAGCTTTCGCGTGAGGGATCTCGGAGGCCCGGGATGGCTCGTCGTAGGCGACGCCGGAGGCTTCATAGATCCTCTCTTCTCGACCGGAGCGCACCTGGCGATGCACGGCGCACTGCATGGCGCAGACCTCGTTGCCGACGCGCTCGCCGCGAACGACACATCGTGCGAGCGTTTCGCTGCGTGGAAGACCACCATGCGGAGGGGCGCCGAGCTCTTTCTCGGGAGCGTGCAGGCGTTTTATCAAGGAACGCTCACCGAATATATTTTCGCGGAAAAACAGCACCCGTTTTTGCGTCACGCGATCACCTCGATGCTCGCCGGCGATGTCTTCCACGGCGACCAACGCTGGTCACGCGAGCTCACCGCGCGATTTCCTCCGGTGCTCGAGCCGCCCGCGAGATAGGCGAAAGTCGATGCGCGTGCGTTCTCTTCGTGCCTGTGCCGTGATCGCCACTCCTGCGCGGAAACGAAGCGACCGCGGCCCACGTTTGCTCGGGCAAGATTGAGGAGCAACGTCGGCGAAACCACGGCTCTCGCCTCGTCGAAGATGGCTACGGCGCGGCCGAAGCGAGCTGCGGCGCAGACCACATAGTCTTTTCGATCGAGCGCGTCCTGGCCTTCGTGACCGCGAGCACGGGCCGCTTCCTTATCGTCGTTCGACTGCGCGAACGCGAGCGTTGGGACGAAGGCGAAACCGAGAATAAAAAGCGCGCTCGACCGCTACGTGCGGCGAAACATACGCGGTCTTCAGGCCCCGCAGGGGCTCTAGTTGTCTTTTTGATCGCGGACGCGGGCGGCCTTGCCCTGAAGCTCGCGCAAGTAGAAGAGGCGTGCGCGGCGAACGACGCCCTTCGACACGATCTCGACCTTGTCGATGCGGGGGGAGTGCGTGAGGAACACGCGCTCGACGCCCACGCTGAAGCTGATCTTGCGCACGGTGAACGTGCTGCGGGCCCCGGCGCGATGGCGCTTCAGGACGATGCCTTGGAAGATCTGAATACGATCTTTGTCCCCTTCGACGATTTTGTAGTGGACCCGGACCGTATCGCCTACACGGAAATCAGGCAGGGCGGTGCCAGTGCGAAGTTGGGCGGACTCGATCTCGGCGATCTTCGGGATGGTGTTCATTGGGGGATGCGGCTTAAAGCATGTGACTTTCGCTCTGTCAACGTAGGGGCGCTCAAGGTAAGGGGAAATTATGGGACTTTCGATCGGAGATCAGGCGCCGGAGTTCGAGGCCACGGCCAGCACGGGAACGGCGATCCGGCTCGCGGATTACCGCGGGAAAAAGAACGTCGTCCTCTACTTTTACCCTGGGGATTTCACACCGATCTGCACCGCCGAGGCCTGCGGGTTCCGGGACATGTACGACGAGCTTCAGGGGAAAGACACTGAAGTGATCGGCGTTTCGATGGACTCCGACGGGAGCCACAAGAAATTCGCCGCCGCCAACCACATTTCTTTTCCGCTCCTCGCCGACCACGACCAGTCCCTCTCCAAGAGGTACGGGGCCACCAACGCCCTCTTCGCGCTCTTCAATAAGAGCCGACGGGTCACCTTCGTGATCGACAAACAAGGGAAAATCGCCCAAATCCTGAGGAGCGAGCTCTCCTCGAAGAAGCACCTCGAAGGCGTCCGGGAAGCCCTCACCAAGCTCTCCTGAGCGTCTCTTCTTGACCAACGCGGGCAGTGGTGACACTTTCCCGCCCCCTCATCCTGCAAACGTCGGAGCTCAGGCTCCCTGGTCCTACCGCTCCGGACCGGTCTCATCCCCAAAAAGATGCGAACGCCAAACGGGCTGATCTTCTACAAACGCCGCTGCCTCGTCTGTCCCATCTCGGAGCGAAGTCAGGATTTTCAAGTGAATACTCTTCCCGGAATTTACGGTCGCAAGCTCGGCTGCACGCAGCTCTTCACCGCGGACGGCACCGTCCAGCGCGTCACCGTCCTCGAATGCGGACCCGTCGTGGTCGTCGGCAAGCGCACGATGGAAAAAGACGGCTACACGGCGCTCATCGTCGGCATGGACGAGCGCAAGGAAAAGCACACGTCGAAGCCCCTCGCCGGCATGTACAAGAAGGCAAGCGTCACCCCGAAGCGCTTCCTGAAAGAGCTTCGCGCCAACGACGAGTTCTGCGCCAAGTGGGAAATCGGCGCGACGATGAAGCTCGACGAGATCTTCAAGGTCGACCAGTACGTCGACGCGCAAGGCGTCACCCGCGGTCGCGGCTTCACCGGCGTCATGCGCCGCTGGAACTTCGCCGGCGGTGTCGGCTCGCACGGAACGCACGAGTACTTCCGTCACGGCGGATCGATCGGCACGAACATGACGCCGGGTCGCACGCTCCCCAACCTCAAGATGCCCGGTCAGTACGGCAACGAGACACACAGCGTGCTCAACCTCAAGGTCGCGCGCATCGACGTCGACAAGCACTTGCTCATGATCCATGGCGGCATCCCCGGATCGAAGAACAAGATCGTCCTCGTCCGCCAGGCCGTGAAGAAGTCCAAGAAGAAGGTCGCTCCGCCCCAGAAGCAGGGCAAGCAGAAGACCGCCGCGGTCTAAAGCTAACCCATCAGAGGCAGGTGCCTTTGAAGCCGTGACGCGGCGTCGGATCACAGCCCGATGCCGCGATTCGGCCGCTCGCGTCGAGCAGCGTCGACACGCTGCGAGTTCCGTCGGGCGGATAGATGGTGCAGATGCCTCTCACGTCTTCCTGCGTGAGCCGTCGCTTCTTCGCGCCCGCCGTCGAGTCCCCCGATTTGTACATGACGGCGTCCCGCAGCGGTGAGTGCGCGAGGCCGAAAAAATGGCCTAATTCGTGGGTGAGGACGGCTTGCAAATCGTACGTGTCGGGAGCGTCGCGGTTCGTGTCGTCGACAGGAACGATCGCGTAGTCGGCGGAGTTGAGCTCAAGGTCGGCGTCCAAGATCTCGCCCGTATGCGGATCGAACGTCACCGTGGTCAGGGCCACGGTCGGTGACTTGGGCAGGCCGCTCTCGTCGCGATCCTTCTGTTCGTAAGGCCACACGTC
This sequence comes from Myxococcales bacterium, assembly GCA_043747615.1. GTDB lineage: Bacteria > Myxococcota_A > Polyangia > Polyangiales > Polyangiaceae > JAYTOU01. The sequence goes on from JAYTOU010000060.1 coordinate 145,101, forward strand.
GTCGTGGAAGACGATGAGGTTTTCGTTCGGCCCCTCGCGATCGTATCCGGCGGACGTGCAGGAGACCGCTCCGAGATCACGCGCGTCGATGCTCGCACGCGACACGAGCTTGTCGGTCGAAGGGCAGCTCGCGCCGACCCACGTCGTGAACGCCGCCTCCACCGTGCGGGAGAAGACATCGAACGAAACGGCGTGGCTGGCGGCCTTTTGCAGGTCGTATCCGACGCACCCCGTCCGCCACCACAAGGGAGCGTTGGAGGCCTTTTTGTCGTGGACGCAAACGTCGGAATCCGCCCAATCGAGCGGCTCGCAGAGGCCACCGGGCGTGGGGTAGTCCCTGGGCGGCTGGCAGGTCGTCGTGCGGCAAAAACCGGAAGGACCGGTATCGGCGGAGTGATCGATCCCCGTGGGTTCTTCCGCCCCCGACGAGCAGGCCGCCTGAGCGAGCGCGAAGGTCGCAACCACCGAGAACGATGCGAACGCACGCGGCACGCGGGAAGCCATCGCGGTGAAGCCTACATCGAAATCGACCTGCACGCCGAGTACGTCAGAGGCAAGCGCCGAGCTCGAGGCCTTTTACTTTGAAGGGAGTGCACACGGTTCCCGCCGTGCATTCCGCTTGCGACGCGCAGATGTGGAGCTCGCCGGCGCCGCACGAGGTCGCGCAGGCGCTCGCCGCAAGGCTCACGCTCCCGCGAAGAAAGCCACAGGCCGGATCGACAGCGAGTGTTCCTGCCGCGCAGCAGACCTTCCCGCCGTCGCAATCGAGAGTCTCTTCGCACGCCCACGCCGCAGATCCCACGACCGGGCACGCCGTTCCTTTGGCTTGGCAGCTCGACGCGCTCCCGCTCACGTGGGGCGGCTCGCAGCACTCGTCGGCGGCGCCGCACACCATCGGCATATTTCCCGGACCGAACGGACAGTAGACGCCGGGGCTCGCACGAAAGCGAAGCATGGGCGTACTGGGATTGCTGCACATAGCGGCATCGGCCGCGTCGATCGTCATCGCAGAGTCGCTCACGTCGGCGTCGTGACCGGAGTCGAGGGCGGCGTCGTGCCCGGACTCAAGAGCGGCGTCGTCGACGGCTGCGTCCATCGTCTGGGCGTCGCTGCCTTGCCGCGCATCGCCCGCGCGTGAAGCGTCGCTGGGAGTGGCGCCGTCGGATTCCTGCGATCCGCCCCCGTCGGGATCTTCGTGGACTCCTCCGGAGCTCGACGAGCTGCACGCCGCTACGACGCCGGCGATCATGACATACGACCATTGCTGCCTGAGAATAGTGCGGACCATGCAGGAAGGAGCCGGGCTGCGCTGGAATGTCGCGCGTTATTTTCTGCCTCGGTGCTTGCGCGGGAAACGATGACGTTTCTATACATCGAGCAACATGCGCAAGAAGAAGCAGCTCGTCGTCCGCTCCGCCGCCGGCCGGGGGCGCTACGACAGGCAGCAGCCTTCAGGAGAACGTTACGACGAGCAGCGCGCGCGTTTTCTTTCTGCCGCGGCCGATGTCTTCGCCACGAAGGGCTTCGCCGACGCCAGCGTGGAGGACGTGGTGGTCATCGCGGGCATGAGCCGCCGCACCTTCTACGAGCACTTCGACGATCTCAGCGATGCGCTGATGCAGGTCCACGAGATGGCTGCGAGCATGTGCTTTCGCGTCGTGGAGGAGCGGGTTCGTGCAGCGCCGGACCCGGTGGCAAAGCTTCGCGCGGGAGTGTTCGCGTTCCTCGAGATGCTGTCGCAGCACGCGCCCCTCGCGCGCGTCGTGTTTCGAGAAGTTCGTGCTGCCGGCCGGGAGTTCGAAGTCCGCCGCGAAGCCACCGTCGCCCGCTTCGTGGGTCTCCTCTTCGAGGGAGTCGCCGAGGCCCACGTGGCCGGAATCGCGTCACGCGCCCCCGACGAGCTCACGCTCTACGCTCTCGTCTCGGCGATGGAAGCGGTGGGGATGCGCTACGTCGAGCGGCGTGAAGAAGCGCGGGCGACCGAAGCGGCCCCGGCCCTTACGGAGCTGGTGATTCGCGCATTCCGCTGAGGATTGACCGGGGCATGAAAACAACTATGTTTTATTGATGAGCATCACGCCGCGCAAGCGCTCGTTTTCCTTTGGCCCCGAGATCCCGCGCCACTGGCTGGCGGGTAGTCCGTTCGCGACCCACCTCGTCAACGGTCTCAACCTCGTTTTTCCAGCAGGCGAGCGCTTCTTCATGCGGAGCGTCAAGCACTACGCCCACGTCATCGAGGGCGATGCCGTGCTCGCCGAAGAGGTGCGCGCCTTCCTCGCTCAAGAAGCCATCCACGCGCGTGAGCACGATCGCTTCATTCGCTTGTTGCAGGAGGAAGGCTTCGATCTCACGCGCTTCATGGCCTTCTACGAATGGGTGCTGCGCCGCGTGCTCGAACGCGCGAACCCGCCGAAGCTGAATTTAGCGGTTACCGTCGCGCTAGAGCACTTCACGGCCACGTTCGCGGAGCGCGCTCTCACGCGTCACACACTGCTGGAGGATGCCCACCCGGTGATGCGAGATCTTCTGCTTTGGCACGCCGCAGAGGAGATCGAGCACAAGGCCGTCGCCTTCGATGTCCTCAAGAAAGTCGATCCCAGCTATGCGCTGCGGGTCGCGGGGCTGCTCTTTGCCAGCAGTAGCCTCCTCGCCTTCTGGTGGCTCGGGACCCTCACGCTTTTTCTGCAGGATCGGCAGGCCAAGATGGCGCTCCGGCCAGGCGGCGCCCAAGCCCGCATGGTCCGCGGCGATCTTCTCGGGCTCACGGCCGTCTTTGTAAGCTCTTTTGTCGACTACCTGCGCCCCGGATTCCATCCGCGGGATAGCAACAACCTTCCGCTCGCGGAGAGCTACCTTCGCGAAATGGCCGCTGCGGCGGCGTAGGTTCTATTCTTCGGACAGCCAGACGCGCGCGCCACGCATGACGAAGGTACCGGACTCCTCCGTGCGGCCGTTGTCGTTGGCGTTGGCGTTGCCGTGGACGGTCTCCTCCCAGTCGATGTCGATTTCGACCAGGGTCGCGCGGCCATCATACGACGGAGCGACCGCGAGCTTGGGCGCGGCTACGTCGGAGGAGCGGAACTCGAAGAGGTCAATGAGCGTTTGCATGACTATAGCTAAGCAACCGCCGTACCGCCGGCTCGAACGAGGATACGCATGGGTTTCACCTGGTCCCGAGAGCCCAGACCGGGTCCTGTGTGATCCACCGCTCGTCCCGGCGATCCGGAGCGGATGTCATCAAGAGGCCGTGGTCACTGGCCTTGGGGCCATCGGCGTGAGCGCTCTCGTAGATCTCCTGGCCGACCGAAGACGCAGAACGAGGTGCGCGCATTCCCGCCCCACCCGAGGCGGAGCTGGCCGAACGGCGCGCGCTCCTGGTTTCAGATAGGCTGGCCTCGACCATGGGGCGCGGCGACATTTACAAAAAGCCAGACCACTTCACGGACAAAGCCAAGAAGGCAGGTTTTCCGGCGAGGAGCGTCTTCAAGCTCGAAGAGATCGACCGGCGGGTGCGTCTCCTCAAGCCCGGTATGCGCGTGCTCGATCTCGGCGCGTCGCCCGGGAGCTGGGCTCTCTACGCGGCGCAGAAGATCGGCGCCGGCGGCAAGCTCCTGGCGATGGATCTAAACCCGCTCAACACGACGCTCCCACCACAGGCTACATTCATCCAAGGCAATGCTCTCACGATCGAGAACGCGGACTTGGCGCGGTTTGCGCCGTACGACGTTGTGCTCAGCGACATGGCGCCGAACACCACCGGCAATCGGCTAGGTGATCAGACGCGAAGCTTCGAGCTGTTCATGCGCGCGCTCGAAGTTGCGAGTACGCTGTGCAAGCCGGGTGGCGCTTTCGTGGGAAAAATTTTCATGGGAGAGGATCTTCCCCTCGCCCGTGCAGAGCTCCGGAAGCATTTCGAGACTGAGCGGTTGATACGGCCGGAGGGGACGCGAAGCGTGAGCTACGAGCTCTTCATCATCGGGCAAGGACGCAACGCCGGCGCCCCCGCCACGCGCGTCGAACCGATCTAATGGTAATGTCGTCCGCCACCGACGGGCTCGTAGCTGGGCGCTTCACCATCGAACGCGAGGTCGGCCGTGGCGGCGTGGGCATCGTGTACCGCGCGCTCGATCAGGTGAGCGGGCAGGCTGTAGCCCTCAAAGTGATCGCCATCCCGGGCGTCGATGCAGGCGAAGAAGCGCGCTTCAATCGCGAAGGCCGCGTGCTAGCAGGGCTGGTTCACCCGGGAATCGTGCGCCTGGTGGCCTTTGGCACACTCGAAGAAGGGGGCGCGCCCTACGTGGCGATGGAGTGGATCGAAGGCGAGGACATCGCCCAGCGCATGCGACGAAAAGCGCTCGGCGTGACGCAGTGCTTGGAAGTGGCCGCCCAGATCGCCGACGCCCTCTCCGCCGCGCACGCCGCCGGAATCATTCATCGCGACGTGAAGCCGTCGAACGTGATCCTCGTCTCGACCGAAGGTCAGCCAATCAGCTCGAAGCTCGTCGACTTCGGCGTGGCCTCGGCAGAAGACGCGAAGCTCACGCGTACCGGCGCCATCGTCGGAACGCCCGCCTATATGGCTCCTGAACAAGCGCGCGGCGAAGGCGCTACCGAAGCGCGTGCCGATCTCTACGCCCTCGGGGCCACGCTCTTCGAGATGCTCTCCGGCCGCCCGCCGCACGTCGGACCGACGGCGATCGCCATTCTCGCGCGTCTGGTGACGACGCCCGCGCCACGCCTGTCTGACGTGATGGCCAACGTGCCGCCTCCGCTCGACGATCTCATGAACGAGCTCTTGTCGACGTCTCCTTCAGACCGGCCCGCGTCAGCGGCGATCGTTGCCACGCGCCTACGGCTCATCGCGCTCGACCTGAAGGTGGCTGGGGATTTGTTTGCCCCGAGCCTGAACGACACGGGGTCGTCGGAAAGCGTGCCTCCTCTGAGTGGGGTGTCCGTGCCTTCGGTCGGAGGGTCGCGTCTCGTCACTTCCATTCTCGCGACCCATGTTCCCAAGGGCCCGCCTCGAGCGCGTCTGTTGGCTCATTTGCGGGCACGCGGCGCCGAAGCAACCGAGCTCGGCGGAGACGCGATCGTGGCCCATCTCGGCGCGAGAAAAGCCTTGGGCGACGAAGCCCCGCGGGCGATCGATCTGGCGATGCGTCTCGCGCGAACCAACGCTGCCGTCGGAGTGGCGACGGGTCGCACGCGCATGGATCGCACCCGCCCGAGCGGCGAAGTCGTCGACCGAGCGGCGGCCATGGCGCGCGACGCCCAGCGTGGTCAAGTGCTCGCCGACACGACGACCACCGAGCTTGCGCGTGGTCGCTACGATTTTCAGGTGCGTGAAGATGGCTCCGCGCTTGTCGGGGCCGAGCATGGTCGCCGAGAAGCGGTCGGCGGCGCACCCTTCGTCGGTCGCGAGGCCGAGCTCGCCCAGCTCGTGGGTGCGTTCGAGCGTTGCACCGAAGATCGCACGCCGGTGATCGCCACGCTCACGGGTGCGCCGGGCATCGGTAAAACACGCCTTCGCAGAGAGACGCTCCTCCGCGTAAGCTCGCACGCTGCAGCTCCGCGCGTCGTCCTCGTGCGATGCGAGACCTTCGGCAAGAGCCATACGCTCGGCGTGGCCGCCGATGTGGCCCGAGGCCTCTGCGGCATCGGAAAAGGCGCGACGAAAGTCGACGCCCTTCTCGCAACGGAGGCTCTTCGTGATGCCGGAGCCGCGCTCGCCGACGACGCGCGTGAGCTCGTGGCCCGCCTGATGGCGAACGAGCCCCTTCCGGAGCGCGCAGATGCGCGGGCCGCACGCGACGCGCTGTGGATGGCGCTCACCGAGATCGGGCTGAGCGTTTCTCGCCGCGGCCCCCTCGTGGTCGGCATCGAAGATTCGCAGTGGGCCGACGCCGAGAGCCTTTCGTGGGTGGACCACTTCCTCGGGCGCGCGGCGGGTCAGCCGCTCTGGGTGATGGCGACGGCGAGGCCCGGCTTGTGGCGCGATGATCCGGATCGTTTCTCGGGGCGCGATCTCGTGCGGGTGGAGCTTCGCCCCCTCTCGCGCAAAAATGTGCGAATCATCGCGAAGGCCATGCTCGGCGAGCGTGCTGCAGGAGCAGCAGGAGAAGCGCTGGCCGAGTCGATCGCCGGGCAATCCGCGGGCTCGCCGCTCTTTGCCGAGGAGCTGGCGAGGCTCGCCGCGCAAGGTCGAGATGCGACGTCCGCACCGACGATCGAAGCGGCCATGCAGGTGCATCTCGATGCGCTCGATGACGGCGCGCGCGCCGCGGCCGCGAAGCTCTCGGTTTTCGGGCTCATGGGCTGGGACAGCGGGCTCGCTGCGATCGGCGGATTTTCTCCCGACGAAGCGGTGGACACCCTCCGCACCCTCGCTGCCGCCGACGTCATTCACGAGCAAGCGGTGTCGCGTTTCAAGGACACGCGCGAGTGGGCGTTCAAGCATGCCCTGATGCGCGAGGTGGCCTACGCCTCGCTCGGCGACGAGGCCCTCAAGAAGAGCCACGCATTGGCCGGCGCATGGCTTGCGAAGATGGGCGAGGACGACGCAACCGTCGCGCGGCATCTCGAGCTCGGCGGCGAGAGCATCGTTGCCGCGGGCTATTTGGAAAAAGCTGCACGAAGGGCTATCGCCGCCCACGCTCTCAGCGACGCTGTGTCCATGGCCGAGCGCGCTCTCGCGTTTGCCGAGGACAAGCCCACGGCCTTCTCTCGCGCACAGCTCCTCGACGAAGCGTGGAGCCGTCAAGATGCGCGGGCCGGCGAACGCGACACCGCAGTCAGGGCGATGGAAGAGTCGATCTACGACGTGGCGAGCGAAGTGCGTGCGCGGGGTGCGCGGCTCCGTTACGAGGACGCGTGCGGCGGTGAGGCGGAGACGAGCAACAGCCTCGAGAAAGTTCGCCGCGAAGCGCAGGCGGCCGGCCTGGCCGACGAAGAAGCTCGTTGCGCGGCGACGCTTGCCGCACGCTACGCGTTCGCGGGGCAGCTCGATGCCGCGGCAGAGGTCGCCGATCGTTTGCTGTCGATCGCGCACGACCACGGAATTGCGGGCGCCGCGGTGGACGCGTGGCAGACGCTCGCCGTCGTCCGGCAGGCACGCGGAGACGTAGGCGCGGCCCTCGAAGCAAGGCGATCGGCTGCGCGCACGGCGAGCGAAGCAGGCCTGAAAACGCGGGAATCGACGCTCACCATCAACGTGGGCTTCGCGCTCACTACCGTGGGCGCGCGCGCCGAAGCACGGATGGCGATCGAAGCGGGGATCGCGGTTGCCCAAGCCATCGGGTCTCCCGGCACCATTCGCCACGGCCAGATGAACTTGCTCTGCTGGACGGCAACCTTCGGCCGCGATCCGGCGCTCGACAAGCTCCTCGAAGACCCGCGCGCCATCGCCGACGCCGCAATTTCTGGGAGCTGGGTACCCCACGATCGCGCCACCCTGGGCGTGCTCTTTTACCGCGGGCTCGAGCTCATGCGGAGCGAAACGGCGACAATCGCCAATTTGGAAGCGGCGCGCACGCTGCTCCGTACGGCAGCCCAGGGTTACCAGGCGACGAAGATGCTCGACGTCGTGCCCGTCGCGCTCGGTCAGGTCGCGGAATCCGAGCGCAAATGCGGGAACGCCGAGCGCGCCCGGGAGCTCGCGCGCGAAGCGGCCGCCCTCCTCGATGAAGGCTCTCCAAGCCTCTTGAACGAAGCTCCCGTGTTTCTCGCGCTCCACGATGCGTGCGTCGATCTAGGAGACGCCGCCGAAGCGCGCGAAGCAATCGCCCGAGGAATTCCCCGCCTGGTGACGCGGCTCCTCGGTCTATCGGCCACGCCGTACGCTCTGAACTTTTTGCAGGAGCTCGCGCCGAACGCCGGCCTCGTCGCCGCCGCCATGCGGTACGGGCTCGTCCCTCCGGAAATACAGAACGTCCTCGACTTGCAACCGGACACCCAGCGCACCGCCTAGGAAGCGGCGGGGGCCCTTCTAGCCGGGGCCGCGGGTGACGCCGGTGATGACGTCGAGAAGGCTCTGGGCGCTTTTTTCCCAGGAGCCAGGGCCGCAGGCTGCGACATCCCGCGGGTCCCACGGGCGATCGAGCGCGTCGAGCAACGCCGCACCGAGGGCCGCAGGATCTCTCGCGGGAACGAGAATGCCGCTCTTGGGATTCGACAGAACATCTGGAATTCCGCCGACACGCGTGGCCACGGCGGGCCGTCCGCTGGCGAGGGCCTCGAGGACGACGTTCGGCGTTCCTTCGTTCCAGCTCGGCAGAGTGAACACGTTGCACGCTGCTAGCCAGGTGGCGATCTCCGTCAGCGGACGGGCGCCCGGAGCGAGAAGTGCGCCTCCCGAGGCTTCCACCGCCGTTCGAACGCGGTCGCGCATGACTCCATCGCCGAGAAGAGCCAGCATCGCGTCCGGCCGTGCGCGGCGGGCGTGCTCGAACGCAACGAGCAGCTCCTCCAGTCCTTTCTGCGGTTCCAGCCGGCCGCAAAAAACGACGAGCGGGCGACCGAGAGCAACGCCGAGCTCTTTTCGAGCGGCTTCACGATCCCTCGGGAAAAATAGCTTGGTATCGACACCGTTGCGCACCAGATGGATGCGCGAAGCGGGCACATCGAGCGCTTCTAGCTCCTTCCCGAGCGGGCGCGACACCGCCACCATAGCGTTCGCCATAGGCAAGATGCGCCGCATCACTGCCCGCGCGCTACGCACCTTGGCGAGCACGTTCACGTCCGACCCGTGCACCTTGATCACGCTCGGCTTGCCGAGAGCGCGCGCAAAAAGGGTAGTTGCGCAACCATCGGGGTAACCCCAAGCCCCCAAAATCACGTCGAAGCGGGCGGCGAGCGCGCGGAATGGCGCGAGCGACGCGAGGTAAAGCGGCACCCCCACCGGCGTTCCGACTTTCGGAAGATAGAGTTGCCGCATGTAAAACGTCTCTATCCCCGCCACCATTTCGCGCTGTGGCAGCGCCGTCAGCTTGGCGGCGCGCGGGGGCTGGCCGGTGAGCCCAGAGAGCGGAAAATAAGGGATCGCCTCGAGCACGGAGAGATCGCACAGGTTGGCGAGAGCGCCGAATTGCTGCCGATTGAAGGGCGAGCTGAGCGGCTCGAGGCTGTTCGGAAATATTTTGGTAATAGCGAGAACGCGCATGACTCAGTTAGGGGTAAGGACGTTACTAGGGTCTCCCGAAGGTCGACCAGATGCGGATCGTTCATGTGGTGCAAACACTGGGAATGGGTGGCCAAGAGCGCCTGATTCTGAACCTATCGCGCGAGCTCGTTCGGCGCGGGCATGAGGTTTCGGTTTTGTCGCTTACCCCGGGGGGCGAGATCCGGCCCGAGTTCGCGCCCATCCCTGTTCACGACGTGACGCGCAAGGCGGGCTTCGATGCCCTGATCTTCGGGCGCATGGCGCGCACCCTGAACGAGATCGCTCCAGACGCGGTCCACACTCACAATCCATCTCCGATGTTCTACGCGGTGCCGGCGTCGCGCGCGCTCCGGATAAAAAGCAACGTCCACACCAAGCATGGCGCGAATATCTACGGGCGAAAATCCCTGCGCGCGGTGCGAATCCTCGTGCGGACGCTCAGCGCATTCGTGTGCGTCTCGGAAGGCACGGCCGAGGTCGCGCGGGAAAAGGAGCACGTCCCCGAGAAGCTCCTCCACGTCATTCCCAACGGCATTCCGCTCGTCGATTTCAACCCGAACGCGGAGACGCGGGCCCGGCTGCGAAGAGAGCTGACCATCCCCGAAAACGCGTTCGTGGTGGGATCCGTGGGGCGCCTCGCGCCGGAGAAGGACTACCCGCTTCTCGTCAAGGCGATGACCCCGCTCCTCGGGGAGAACGTGCGTCTCGTGCTCGTGGGAGACGGCGCGTCGCGAAAAGAGATCGAGGCATCCATCCCGCAGAGCCTTCGGCCGTTCGTGACGCTCACCGGATCGCGGCGGGACGTCGGAGACTTGCTGACGACCTTCGACGTCTTCGCCCTCACCTCGAAGAGCGAAGGCCTTCCTCTCGTCATCCCCGAAGCGATGGCGACCAAGCTGCCCATCGTGGCGACGGCGGTGGGCGGGCTCCCAAGCATCGTTCCCGTTGAGCTTGGGACGCTTGCGCCCCACGGAGACGACGCCGGACTGACGCGCGCCCTCCGCGCGCTCCACGAAGACGAGCCACGCCGGAAACGGATGGGCGAGGCGGCGCATCGATACGCCCACGAGCGTTTCTCGCTCGAGAAGATGACGGACGCCTACGAAGCACTCTATCGCCAAGCTCCGGCCGCGGCGCGCGCAGTCAAGCGCTGAGCCGTCGAGCGATTCATGTTCCCCCTTCATCTCCTCCCCGTCACCGACGTTTCGGGCACCGTCGCGATCGTCGAGGGATTGAATGACAACGTCGTCCAGACCCAGGACTCACCCACGGTGCGTACACGGCACCCTGCGCTCTTCACCGGGCTCGAGACGGGCGTCACCTTTCGGCTGACCGAACCGAATCTGGACACGCACGGCCTGCGTCTGCGCCTACGCACCCAATTTTACGAGCCGCTCGACAACTACCCGGAGAGTCCGGACGGAACGGTCTCCGCGTCGTACGCGAGCATCGTGGCTCTTGGTAAGCACACGAACATGGTGGTGTCGGCGTCGAGCACGCTTAGCCGGGTGACCTCGGCGCGCGTATCAGACGGGACCCTGCTTTTTCAAATCGATCCCGCCTCGACGGCGACGACCTTCACGTTGAGCCAGTTCTCGTTGTCGATCGGTCAAGACCTCTCGAAGCGGTGGAAATTTCGGCAGAGCGTGGGCCTCCTCCTCACGACGACGGTGCAAGCGCCCCCCTTCGCTCTCGCCGACGGGCTCGAGCTCGATCGCCGAGGCATCGACGGAGTTCAGCCAAACACGACGTCGACCTTGCTTCACGAGCTCGGGCCGCGTGACACCGGCGACATCTCAGTGACCTACCGCTTCATGTACTCGCCCTACACGCTCGACTACACGACGAACCCGCCGCACGCCGGCGGCCCGCAGCGAATCCACCAGGTTCTCCCGGACGTCGGGCTCACCCACCTCCTCAGCACGCAGCTGTCGTCGCTCACCCGGGCCGGAGTGAGCATCGCCAATGCGCCCGCGCAAGACGTGAGCAAGGGGATCATCATCTTGCCGGTGGCCTCCGAAGATCTTCGCTACACCGCCGATCGCTGGGGCTTCAATGCGCAGGCCGGGTTCTCCTATGGAGCGCTGTCGCCGCGTCTCGGCGCAGGCCCGACGGTGAGCGGGGCCGGCACGCTGTACGGCGTTCCGTGGACGAATGGGCAATTGAAGCGGCTCATGTTGCTCGGCGTCGTGTCTGCCAATCACTCTCAGCTCCAGTCGGGCATCTCGAACACGGGCGGCGCGCCGAACTCGACGACCTACCTGAACGTCGCCGGGGCCTCGCTCGAAGCCCGCTACGCCGTCAGTCGGACCATCGGCATCCTCGGCGGCTACGACGTGCGCTACTCGACCATTGGATCGACCGGCGGAGTGACGACTCCGTTCGTCCGGCAGATCGTGTTCATCGGCATTTCGGGGTACTGGTCGACAGACCAGGTGCAGCTCCCAGCGCTCGAGCAATTGAACGCGCCGTTCCGCCCGGGCTGATCGTCGCCGTCCTCGTGTGCGCCGCGGCTGGTCTTGGGCTGGTCTTGGGCTGACGGCGTGATCATGTTTACCCCGGGTCGGAAAGTTCACGATCGCGCGCGATTGGCAGAAAAGCCCGAGGAAATCGCGGGAATGCCCCTTGCAAAAGTGACGGCAATGCCTAATCGCGCCACGTTGATCTCCACGATTGCTCTCGGTACCTGCGTTTACCTTTACGCGACGGGTGCCAACGCACAGAGCGCCTCGCCTGTGGTGAGCGCGAGCGCGCCGGTGCAGGCGCCGCAGGTGATGATCATCGTCGAGCAGCCTTCGCAGACCGTGGTGGTCGTGCCTCCCGCGAGCCAGCCCGCGCACCTCGAAGAGCCGAGGGCGCCGAGGGCGAAAGAGGAAGCGAAGTGGTACGGCTACCAGACGCTCATCGTCGACGGCGCGTCGCTCGGTCTCGTGCTTGGCGGAGCGGCGATGGCGAGTCACTCCAGCGGCAGCAGCGGCAGCAGCAGGAGCAACAGCGGCGGTGACAGCGGCGGTTCGGTGGCACTCGCCGGCGGCATCGGTTACCTCCTGGGCGCTCCGATCGTTCACTGGATGCACGGACGCATCGGTCCCGGCTTCGGAAGCCTCGGCTTGCGCTTCGGGTTGCCGCTGTCGGGTTTGTTCTGGGGTGCGATCATCGGGTCCGCCGCTGACAGCCGCCATGACGACGGCATCGGCGCGGGCGCGGCGATCGGGTTCGTCGCCGGGATAGGCGGCGCGATACTCCTCGATGCAGCGCTTCTCGCCTACGAGAAGCCGAGCGAGCGAGAGAAAGAAGCGTACGAAGAGGCCAAAGCGAAGCACCCCATTCGCTGGTTGCCGAACCTCTCACCGCAAAAAGCGGGCGCGACCGTCGGCGTCTCGGGGGTGTTCTTCTAGGCCGGCGAGTTCTACGCTCGCTCCGTGGGGAGTCACTCGTGGATGACGAAGCTCGCGTCGTTTTTCCGCGAGCTCGAGGCTCAGCAGCAAAGGCAGAGGCAGAAGCCAAACGATCCTTGGCGCACGTTCGCGCTCGAGCGCGAGCTCGACTACTCGACGAGCTACACCGACAACGAGATGCTTCTCCCCAAACGCAGAACGATGACCGGACCGGTGCACGGCATCGCGATGCGGATCGATCTCGGCAAGATCGCCAAGGTCTCCGCACAGACCGCGTCGGCGGGCGCTGGAAAAATGTGCGTCTATTCCGACAATATGTTGGTCGATATGGTGACCATCTCCGCCGAGGCCCTGCCCGACATGGGCGACGAAGATTTCGACGCCCACTTTTTCTTGCGCGGCACCGAGCCAAGGGTCGCCGAGCGACTACTGACAGCAGACGTTCGCCAAGCGCTGATGCGATTTCCCCTTGGAATTTGCCTCGATTACGACAACGGCGGGATCTCGGTCACCTGGTCAGGAGATGGCGTGATCGACGTCCTCGCCGTCGACGCAGCGTGCGACATCATAGTCGCCGCCTCGAGCACTCGCCCTTCGGCTGGCGCGTACCGCTAGAAGACCGCCAGCGCCCTAGCGAGATCCGATTCGGAAAAGAACGACCTTCACGGTGTCGAGGATGATCGAGAGATCGAAGAGCACCGAGTAGCTCTTGATGTAATAAAGATCGTATTGCAGCTTCTCGAGCATGTCCTCGGCAGACGCGCCGTAGCGGCATCGAACCTGGGCGTGACCGGTGACGCCCGGCTTCACGTAGAGACGTTGCTTGAAGAATGGAACCTGCTGCTCGAGCTGCTCGATGAACACCGGGCGCTCAGGGCGGGGGCCGACCATGCTCATCTCGCCCTTGAGCACGTTCCATAGCTGCGGGAGCTCGTCGAGGCGCGTCTTTCGGATGAAGCGACCCACGCGCGTGATCCGGTCGTCGTTCTCTTTTGCGAACTGCGCACCCCCCGCCTCGGCGTCGGTGCGCATTGAACGAAACTTCAGAATCGTGAAGAGAGCGCCGAACTCACCCGCGCGGACCTGCTTGTAGAGAAACGGACCCGGTGATTCGAGCTTCACGGCGAGCGCCGTGAGAAGCATGAGCGGAGCTGCGAGGACGATGCCTACCCCGGCCACGACCACGTCGAGAAGGCGCTTTAGACGGCGCGTCGTTCCGCGGGCGCTGAAGCCCTCGGCGAAAATGAGATGGCTCGGCTTGAGCTCGCGCACGAAGATTTTTCCGGTGGTGCGCTCGTAGAAGTTCACTCCCTCTTCGACCTCGACGCCGCGGAATTTGCACTCCAGAAGCTGATCGACGGGGAGCGTACCGCGGCGGTCCGGGTACGCGACGAGCACCAGTTCGATCTCCTGCCTGACGACGACTTCGTAGAGCTCGGAGTACATGCCGATGACGCGGTCTTCCAGGCTCACGCTCGCGCGGTCGCGCGCCAGCATCCCCACGAGCTCCAGGCCTTCGCGTCCGTCGTCGATGAGCTGAGCGATTTCTTTCGCGAGATCCCCGTTGCCGAGGATCAGCGTTCGTTGCATGAAGCCGGCGTTCGAGGCGACGGAGTTGTAGATGAGACGCCACGTCGGAACGATCGTCGCCGTGAGCGCGAGAGCGGTGAGGAAAATCCCGCGGCCGACCTCCATCGATCGAAAAACGTAGAACGTGACCCAGAGGATGATGCTCCCCAGCGCGAGCGCCTGAAGCACACGACTAAAGACGGCGCGCGGACTCTGCACGGCGCGCAGATCGTACATTCCAGCGTAGTAGGAGGCGCCCTGGAGGATGAGCGCCACGAGGAGTGCTTTTTTTGCGATGTGCGGATAGGTGAGGCCGCCGTGCGTGCCGAGACGTACGACTGCCGCCATCATGACGAGGATAGCGATGAGCGCGCCTTCGAATGCGAAGAGAAGAAGGCGCCTTGGCGATCGAAATAGTTCGAGCATGAGGCGGCGGTATTCGGTTTTTAGGGAACGATGACGGTATCGCCGGACTGCAAGGCGAGGTTCTGCTGAACGTCTCCCTTTTCGACGACGGCGGAGAAATCGAATGGAATTCTCCGCTCACCGCGCGAGTCCCGGCGGACGATGACGATCCGATCCGGATTGGCGAAGCGGGTGAAGCCTCCAGCGAGCGCCAGACCGTGGAGCACGGTGACCTCGGAGTTGGGCGTGAACTCACCCCCCTTGTTCACTTCGCCGACGACGTAGATGCGATAGGAGTGAACCTCGCTCACCTGCACGTTGACCGGCGGTTGCTCCTGGAAAAACTGCTTCAAGCGGGCCTGAATGTCGGCCGTCACCTCGCTCACGGTGCGACCGTTCGCCGGGACGTCTCCGAGCAGCGGCATAGACACGGCGCCGTCGGGGCGCACCGTCACTTGCTGGCTCAGCTCGTCGTGCTTCCACACGCTGATTTTGAGCACGTCCCCCGGACCGACTTTGTAGCCGAGCGCATTTTCCGCAGGCCAATTGTAGGTAGGGGACGAGCTACAGCCCGCGGCCGCTACGACAAGAAGGAACGCGAGGAACGTGCTCGTTCGCTCGAACCATCGCCACGAAACTTTAGCGCCAGACATAGTCTCTACCTATCACGCATCACCACGATTGAGCGCGTGCGTGACGTTCGATGCTCCGAGCGCGCAAGCCGTTGGCGGGTTCTCGCTCAATTACGGAGGGAGGACTTCGACCCGCGCCGGAAGCCGCCCGGAAAACGCGCGAAGGTGCTCGGCGAGCGGGCCTTCTTGCCCTGGATCGACCGCGTAAAACGAGATCGTGTCCTTTGCGCAGACGCGATTTTCGCTGATTCTCCAGCGGGCAACGCGGTGCCAACCGCGGGGGATCGAGTCTGCGAACCACTCGTCGTAGACCACCGCCACCGCCGAATCCTGCGTGAGCTCCTCCACCTGCGCCCGGTCGAGCCCGCGATCGATCCGCATGCCCTTGGCGCGGGCAACGCGCATCGTCCCGAGTCCCATGAGATCCGTGAGGCGGACGTCGGTGAAATAAGCGACGGCGCCGATGTCGTTCACCGTCACCGCTCCGCTTGGGTAGTAGTCGCGGAGAAACGAGGCCGTCTGCACCTGCTGGTCGTGGATGTTGCCGCTCGCCAGGATGGTGGTCTTGATGGCCCCGAGGCCGCGACCCACGATGGGAAGCGTGGCAAGCGCAAATCCGACAGCGAGCGGACGAAGCTCGTCGAGCCGCTCCCAGGAAGCGCTCCACAGCGCGAAGATTCCCAGAGCCATCGCGTACGCCTCGTAGCGGTACATCCAGCCGAGCTGCGCGAAGATCACGTGAAGCAGCGTGGTCACCGCTCCGAGAGCGAGCAAAACCTGCCTTTTTTCCCAGAGATCTGCGCGACGGGCGCGGACACCAATGGCGGCGGCGAGGAGCGCGAGAAGGACGAGTACGTGAGGATTCTCGACGAGCTTGCGGTAGACGACGAGCGGCGCGGTCGAGAGCTGCACGTCCGCGCGCTTCAGGAGGACGGAGGTCGGAAAGAAGAAGCCACCGTGCGCGAGCGAAAAGGCTGCCTCGGCGAACATCGGCGCGCATCCCGCCGCCAGAGTCACGAGGGCGAGCGCCCACTTCCGGCGAACGGCAAGGAAGCCCACGACCGGCGCGAGGAGAAAGAGAGACTCGTAGCGGACGGAGACGGCCGCGGCCGCGAGGAGCACGAGAGGAATCGGCCTCGGCGAGTCACCGGAGACGGCGCGCGCGCCTTCCATCGCCAAGAGAAGGACGAGGAGCGCGTGAAGCGTGTGCTCCATGCCGACGAAGACGAGGGGCACGAGCGGAACGAAGAGCACGAGCGAGAGGCACGTGGCGAAAACGAGCCTCTTGCCCGCGCCGGCGTGGTGCATCGCGTTTCCCGCTACCGCCACGAGCGCCGACGCGCTGCCGACGTTCAAGGCGAGAGGAGCGAGCTCACCCGGCCCGAAGACGCGCCGGATCGCCGCGAGGAGAAGCGGCCACACGATCGACGACGACGCCGCGTTGAACTCGTAGGGCGTCACGCCGTAGACGCCGTGGTCCGCGATATTTTTGGCGATGGCCAGGTGGATGTACGCGTCGTCCACCGCGTACGTGAAGGCGCCGTCAGTGCGGATGAGGCACGCCCAGTAGACCGCGCCAATGAGAGCCCAGAGCACACCCAGCGGTGCGAGAGCAACTCTCATCCGCGCGCAAGCGTCGAGGCCTCGCGCATCACCGCTGCGAATTCGCCGGCGAGCGCATTCCGCGCGTAGCGCTCGATGCCGATCGGAGCGGCTTCGTTCAAGGGCTTTCCAGCGCGAAACGCGCGCAGCTTTTGCTCTAGAAAAGAAGCTATTTTAGCTTCGTCGCGCGGCGCAAGGACGGTGCCGAGGGCGTGCGTCGAGATGAGACGCGTGAGCGCGCCAGGAGGAGAGAGGGTGAGGCATGGACGACCGAGGTACATCAGCTCGAAAATCTTGGCGGGGTAGATGCGCTCCACGCCCGGCACGTCGTCGAGGAGACAGAGGACCATGTGGCTCGCCGATAGCTCGCGGAGAACTTGGGTGTGCTCGAGGTAGCCGAGCCTCTTCACGCCGAGCGCCTCCATGCCTTCGAAGGAATCGAGCTCCGTGTCGACGATGCGCCCCATGAAGCGAACGTCGAGCAACTTGGCGAGCGCGGGCTCAGCGGCGTGCAGACGGCGAATCGCCCCGAGGAGCCCGCGCGCGCTCGTGAGCTTGAAAATGGTTCCGGCGTAGGCCAGGACGAACCTATCGGCGGGCGGATCCGGCAGTTTTTCCGGAAAATCATCGGCGTCGTAGCCGTTGGGGATGGAGTGCACGCGGCCCGGGTCGAGGAAGCGAAAGCGCGCCAGGAGGTTCTGTCGAAATTCTTCGGTGGCGGTGGTGACCGCGTGGGCGCAGCGCAAGAGCGCCGATTCCAGGGGATCACCCACCAGCGACGCGAGGCGACCGCCCATCATCTCGTAGGTCGCGCGGTAGGTGCTCCACTCGTCGCGGTAATCGAGGACGACCGCCGTCTTTCCTTTTGCCCGGGCCAGCGGCGCAAGGAGAAACTGGGAAAAAGGGGGTCCGCTGACGAAGACGACGTCGGTGCCGCTGCCTAGAAAGAGCTCGAGAAAAAGCGCGGTCTGAGCCGCGGGCTGCCACAGGATCTGAGGATCGGGCACGAGGAGCTGCTTGGCGACACCGCTCGCCGCGTGGACCAATCCTTTGCCGAAGCGCGCCAGCCCGGTCGGCGCAGTTGCCGTTGAGCTCGCGCTCCAAGCCGCTTGTTTCATTGCGTAACCGGGCTCGAAGGTCCGCGCGCGCAGGACGCCGAGGCCCGGCGGAAAATCGCGCTCGAGAGATGGATCGAGCACCGGCACGGAGGGATTGCTCACGGTAAGGACGCGCGGCGTGACCCCGTGCGCGGGAAGATATTTCGTCAGCTTGAGGACCCGCTGCACACCTGCCCCGCCCACCGGGGGAAATCCATACGCGATGAGGAGCGCTTTCAATTGAGGCGCGGCGATGGAACGCATCGCTTTTCGTTTACCATGCATCTAGGCAAGATGGCTCTCATGACCGGCGACGTCCCTTTCCTCAGCATCGTGATGCCTTCGTTCAACGAGGAGGCGTACATCGAGACCTGCATCCGCTCGATCTTCGCTCAAGATTATCCACGCGATCGCGTCGAAATCCTGGTGGCCGACGGCATGAGCACCGACCGGACGCGCGAAATTTTGCAGCGCCTCTCTGCCGAGGATCCGCGCGTGCGGGTAATCGACAACCCTCGCCGCATCCAAGCTCCTGGGATGAACGCGGCGATCGAAGCGTCGCGCGGGGACGTGGTCGTACGCATGGACGTGCACGCGGAGTACGCCAGCGACTACCTGAAACAGTGCGTCCACGTCCTCGAAGAGACGAAGGCCGACAACGTCGGAGGAGCCCAAAGGGCGCGGGCGAGCACGTGGTTCCAAAAAGCGCTGTGCGCAGCGCTGGAGAGCCCGCTCGGCGTCGGCGGCGCAAAATACCGCTCGTCGGAGAGCGAAGGCTACGTCGACACCGTCTTCATGGGTGCGTTCCGCCGCAAGGTATTCGAGACGGTGGGGCTCTTCGATT
The DNA here is from genome assembly GCA_043747615.1 of Myxococcales bacterium. Lineage (GTDB taxonomy): Bacteria > Myxococcota_A > Polyangia > Polyangiales > Polyangiaceae > JAYTOU01. The sequence continues at coordinate 163,805 of JAYTOU010000060.1, forward strand.
CCAACGCCATCACCAACGAAGATGCCGAGCTCAATCAGCGCCTCCTCGCCTCGGGCGGCAAGGTGTACTTGAGCAAGAAGATCGTCGTTCATTACTTTCCGCGCGACTCGTTCGCCAAGCTCGCCAAGCAGTATTTCAAGTACGGAAGCGGCCGCGCACGAACGCTCCTGAAGCACGGAAAGTTCCTCTCGCCCCGCCCCGCGATTCCGTTCTTGATGGTCACGAGCGGAGCAGTGCTGCTCGTCACCTCACCGTTTCAGCCCTTCACCGGGCCGGCGTTCGGCCTCTATGCGCTCGCCACCGGAATCGAAGCGGTGCGCGTGGGGCGCAAGGCAGGCATCCTCGCGATCCCCATCGTTTGGGCTATTTTTCCGGTACTTCATGCGTCGCACGGCGTGGGCTTTGCCGCCGGCTTGCTGAGGTACGTGCGCGCGCCAGACTGGTCGTCTAGCGAGGAGACGACGAGGCTCGCCGTCCGCGGCGCAACCAACGGCGCCCACACTTCGAGCGGAACTGCCCGCCTGCGAATGGCCTGACCGCACATTCCCATGGGTTTTTTCGGCGCCGTCCTTCTCGTCTTCACGATCTTCGTCCGTCCGCAGGAGTTCGTGCCGTACCTCGCCGGCGTCGGCTTCATGAACATCGTGACGGCCATCGCCGTCCTCGGAATCCTCATCGAGTTCGGGATGGGAAAGACGAAGTCGGCGTGGTCACCGCAGCTTCCGTACCTCGCCGCGTTCGTCGGCTGGTGTTACCTCGTCACGATCATCAAGGCCGGGCGGGGCGCACTCTCTCACACGTACAGCACCGTCTTCATCTCCATGATCTTCATGCTGGTCGTGATGTACGGCGCGCGGACTTTCCAGCGCTTCATGGGGATGGGTGCTCTGCTTCTGGCGATTGGATGTTTTCTCGCGACGATGGGCATCATGCAGTCCGAGTCCGAGTTCGAATGCATCGTCATCTCGGCCGCAGACATCGAGGCCGGAGACAAGGCCACCGGTGAGCGCACCGGCAAGCGCTGCGTGGTCAGCGCCCGCGAGTGCGACGAAGAAGCGCTCAAGGACGGAAGCCAGGTGCTCGAAAATGGAGACGAGTACGCCTGCGAGAGGCCGGGTCCGTTCGATACATTTTCCGTCGCCCATGGGCGCGTGCGCTGGCGCGGGGTGCTCGCCGATCCCAACGAGCTTTCTCTGGCGATCGCCTCTTCGCTCGCGTTCGGCTTCGCGCTCTACAATTACGCCAAGAGCAAATGGCGCAACGTCGTCTTCGCCGTGGCGCTCGGCCTCGCCAGTTACTGCATCGTCCAAACTCAATCACGCGGCGGCGTTCTCGTCTTGATGATGGTCTTCGCGGTGTACTTCGTGCGGCGTTACGGGTGGAAGGGGCTCGTCGCCGGTGCCGTCCTCGGCTCACCGGTGCTGCTCCTCGGTGGGCGCGAGGGAGAAGAAGCTGAGTCGTCGACGCTCGAGCGCATGGGCGCGCTCTACGAGGGGGTGAACTTCGTTCGCGAGACGCCGATCTTCGGCCTCGGACAAGGCCAGTTCGGCGAGCACTATTTCATCACCGCGCATAACTCGTATTTGCTTGCGGCGGCCGAGCTCGGTCTACCCGGCATGGTCCTGTGGTCGCTCCTCGTCTACGTCTCGATGAAGATCGCGTACACCGCGGCCTGGGGCGATCAGCCAATCGATCCGCGTATTCGCCCCTTCGCGATGGCGCTCTTCGTTGCGTTCTGCGGAATCATGGTGGGGATCATGTTCCTCTCGTTCTGCTACCACGCGCTGCTCTTCGTTTACTTTGGTCTCGCCGGCGCGCTCTACGGTGCGGTGAAGCAGACCTGTCCAGGCTTCAAGGTGAAGCTCACCGGCTATGACTACGGCGCGGTCATCGGTGCCGACGCGTTGATCATCTCGTTCCTCTTCGTCTACACGCGCATCAAAGGTGCACCATGACCTCTATTTGCTGGGCTTCGTTTTCCATCGTCTCGACGACGCTCCTCGTCAGTGCGTGCACCTCGTGCCATCGCGAAGAGTGGCCCGGAATCAACGGGACCGCGGCGCCGGTGGCCACCCAGTCATTTCCGGCGGGCTCCGTGGTGCCAGGTGCCGGATCGGTCGAGCCGCTCACTGCACTCCCCGCTGGACGCTCGCGCATTCTCCTCTCCGACGAGCGCATGCAAACGATGAAGGCGCTCGCCAAGGGCAACCATCCGACGTGGGGCAAGGTCGTCAGGCGCTGCAAGGAGGGCAGCGACGCATCGATCGACAGCGGCTACGAAGGCTGGGACTGGGCCGAGGTGATGCTCGCCTGCGCTCTTCTCTACAAGACGACAGGCAACGACGGTAACGCGAAGACCGCGCTCAAATATTTCAATGCACTGATGGACGATCGGCTGAAGGTCGGCGACGGCAAGGGCGGCGACGAGATCGTGCGTCACGACAGTGGGTACCCGATCCGCACCTACGGATTTCTCGGCGCCATCGGCTACGACTGGCTCCGCGACGCGCCCGGCATGTCGATCGAGCTGAAAAAAAAGGCGATCGGTCGCTTCGTGTCCTGGACGTCGTGGTTCAAGGAGAAGGGCTACCATCACGATTTCGCGATCTCGAACTACTACGCGGGCTACTTCGGAACGATCGCCATGGCGGGCATCGCCGGCGAAGGAGATGACCCTCGCGCGACCGATCTTCGCAAGCGCGCCCACGAAATGTTCCTCAAGGAGATCGTCCCCGAGTTCAAGAAGATCCATGGAGGGCAATGGCCCGAGGGTTGGCAGTACGGCGGGTTGGTCGTGAACGTGCTCTCGATTTACGCAGACGCCGAGACGCGCACGAACCCGAACAAGCCGCTCTTAGAGGAGCTCCCCTGGTTGAAAGAGATGGTCGCCTATCGCAACCACGCTCTGCTTCCCGACGCGAAGCATCTCTACGACAACGGCGACTGGAGCGTGAAGCCCGCGCTCGCGACTCCCGCCGAAATGTTCGGTGCCATCGTCGCTCTGAAGTCCAGCGATCCGCTCTCCAAGAATGCGCGCGGTCTCGCCAAGCTTGCGAAGGTCGGAAAAGAAAACGACGTTGCGATGGCCTGGCTCGAGGCGCTGGCCGAAGATCCCTCGCAAGAGTCGATCGATCCGCGAAAAGGCGAAACGAGCTATTTTGCGCGCGGAACTGGCGAAGTCTTCGGGCGCACCGACTGGTCGACGAACGCCACGTGGGTGTCGCTCCAGTCCGGTCCGGTGTTCTCGGATCATCAACACGCCGATCAAGGGCACTTCGAGGTCGTGCGCGGAGCCGACGCGCTCATCGTCGATCCCGGCGCCTACGGAGCGTTCTCCACCGCGAGCCACAACACGATCCTCGTCGACGACAACGGCGACGCGATGAACTACCCACCGAACCAGAGTCCCATCGCTCTCCAGGCAAAAATTGCCCGCTTCGAAGACAAGGGGCCCTTCGTCTACGCCCTCGCCGATTTCGGATCGGCGTACACGCCGATGCACTACGAGGAAGACAAAAAAAAATCGGTGAACCGCGCCGAGCGTGAGCTCGTGTTCTCGCGATCGCCCGTCGGCGCAGCGGCTAATTCGGCGAGGGTCGTGATCTACGATCGGATAACTGTGACCAAGGGCGCGTACGCCGTGACGTGGGCTGCGCATTCGTGGGCGGAAGCCAAGTTGCAAGGACCCGCCGTGCGCGTTTCAGCGGGTAAATCTGCGGCAACGGTGACGACCCTCATCCCGATCGGTCAGTCGCCGACGCTCGTGAGTGAGCCGCACTCGAAGAGCACGGACGCTTGGTACAACAACGAGGTCGCCGACGGGATGAAGTCGATCCGCATCGAGGTCGCGTCACCGAAGGGTGAAACGGAAAGACGCTTTCTCCACGCCATCGTGGTCGGCGCGGCGGCAGACAAGGCCGTCGTTCCCACGCTCATCGCCGGCACGGGGGTCGACGGCGCAGCTATCGACGACGAGGCGTACGTGTTCACCAGCGGAAAACCGCACACGGAAGTCGTCGCTGTTTCCTACAAGGTGCCCGCCCTTGCGATCCGTCACCTGATCGTCGGCCTCGCTCCTAGCGGGAAATACGCAGTGTCCGTCACCAAAGAAGGAGGCACGGACTGCAACGTTTCGCTCGCGCCCGGCGGCCCTGTCAGCGCAAGCGCAGCGGGAACGCTAGCCATCGACACCCATGCATGCGCGCTCGATAAGTGAGCTAGAGTTAGGGCGGAAGGCGCCGAGTGAAACTCCCGAGCGCGCTGGAACCATCGCTCACCGCGCGGGCGAAGAAGGCTAAAAAAAAGTCACCCGCTACACGCTGGTGAACATGCGGAAGGCGGCGACGGTCTTCTTGAGGCCCGCTTTGACGTCGACCTTGGGCTCGTAGCCAATCAGCTTCCGGGCGGCGCTGATGTCGGCCAGCGAATCGCGGACGTCGCCGGCGCGCTCCGGACGGTAGTCGGGGTCGAAGGTGGTTCCCGTCTCTTCGCCGATGCACGTGAGGAGCGTGTTGAGAGAGATCCGCTCGCCGCATGCGACGTTGACGACCTCACCCGAGAGCTTGTTCTTCGTGCTCGCCGCGAGAAGATTCGCCGACACCGTGTTCTCGATGTAGCAAAAATCACGGGTCTGCTCGCCGTCGCCGAAGACGATGGGACGCGTTTTTTTCAGGCCTGCGGTGATGAAGTTGGGGATGACCGCCGCGTAGTGGCTGGTCGGATCTTGCTTCGGACCGAAGACGTTGAAGTACCGCAGACTGAGCGTTTCAATGCCGTAGAGCGAGGCGAAGACGCGAAGCATGTGCTCGCAGGTGAGCTTCGAGACCGCGTACGGCGAGAGCGGCGCCGGGTTCATGGTCTCCACCTTCGGGAGCTCCTTCGTATTTCCGTAGGCCGAGGAGCTCGCCGCGAAGATCAGCCGCTTCACGCCCGCCTGCCGCGCCATGTCGAGCACGACGGTCGTCCCTTGCACCCCGACGTGCACCGAACGCTGCGGATTTTCGACGGAGCGCGCGACGGATGGAATCGCCGCCTCGTGAAAGACGATCTCGACCCCCTCCATGCATTTCTTCACGGTCTCAGGGTCCACGATCGTTCCCTCGACGATCTCAAGCTTGCCTTTCAGCTCCTGGAGGTTGGCCAGGTTCTGCCGCCGCCCGGAAGAAAAGTCGTCGAGGATGCGCACCGTCTCGCCCGCCTTGAGGAGCTCCTCTGCGAGGGAAGAACCAACGAAGCCCGCACCGCCCGTCACCAGATACGTCGTCATTTTCCCCTCCAGCCTACTCCCCCGACCATCCGATGCGTCGAGTCCGTTTTTCGAGTCGAATGCCCACAAAAACGCCGGCGGACGCAAGCCCATGCAGCGTGACCCCAGGAAATGCCGGCTTGTTCTGCAAATGAGCGAGCCTTTATGCTCGATGGAGCATCTATACCTGGATGCGCCCCCCCAGTTCGGTCGACAAAGCGCGTATCTTACCTTCCTTGAGACAGACAGTTCGCATGAACGCCTCTTTTCGCCCGCCTCCCATCGCGGCCGCCTCGGCACAAGCTCCGACGCCGCCCGAGCAGTCTCCCCGCGAACGAATCGCAAGGGCGCGGTCGCTCGCCCGGCGGACCCGCGCCTACTGGAAGATGTCGGCGCTCCTCTTCGTCTTGGGCTGCGTCATCGCGGTCGGCGTGGCCTTCACGGTCAAGCGCATCTACCGCTCGGAGTGCGTGGTCCTCGTGAAGCCGGCCATGAAGACGGACGACCGAGACGAGTCGCCTTCGGAGAAAGCCCTGAAGCTCGCGCCGAAGCTGAAAGACACGCTCCTCACGAGGTCGCGTCTCGAGCCGATCATCAAGGAATTTCACCTCTACCCGACGACTGTTGAATCGAAGGGGATGATCGACGCCATCGAGGAGATGCGCCTGCACATCGGGCTTCGCGGGAGAGACAGCGAGACCTTCGTGATCTCCTTCGAGGCCGAGGATCCCGAAGAGACGCGGGCGGTGACCCAACGCCTGGCCGACACCACGATGGCCGATTTCAAGAAGACGAACCTGAGCGCCACCCGCCAGCAGGCTGATTTCCTCGCGACCGAGGAGCAGCGATCCGAGCAGGAGATCGAGAACGCCAACAAGGCGCTCGCCACGTTCCTCGCGGCGCACCCGGAATTTGCGGCCGACACGTTGAACTCACCCTTCACGCCTCAGCGCAACGGCGTTCCCGGTGGGGTTGCTCCCGGGCAAATCACGAACATTCCTGCGCAACCGAACGCCCCGATGGATCCGCAGCTCGCCGCACTCTACCGCCAGAAATCGCGCATCGAGGCGGAGATCAAGGCAGGGGCCGCGGGCAGCGGCGGTGCCGTTCAGGCCCCCGCGAACGAGACCGTCGCGAGCCTCACCAAGGCGCGAGACGACGCGGCGAGAAAGGCGGCGGGGGCGCAAGCCGAGCTCGCCGATAAACGAACACACCTGACCGAGCAGCATCCCGACGTGGTCGCGGCGCGGACCCTAGCGGACCAGGCTGCGCGCGCGTTGCACGTCGCCGAGGCCCAGCTCGAGTCCGCGAAAGCGGGTGGCGCGCCCACCCCGGTGGACACCAACGGAGCATCACCCGAGCTTCAAAAGAAGCTCACCGAGGTCAGTCAGCAAATCGGGCTTCGTAACGCGGAGGTCGCGCGACGGGGAGCGGCGCCGGCGAACGCGGTCGATCCCAAGCCGGCGGAGACGATGAATCCACTCGTCGCGCTGGAGACGGACTGGGCGCGGCTCCTTCGCGCGACGAGCGATGCGAAGGCGGCACACGACGAGATCCAGCGCCGCACGGAGCGCGCGAAGCTCCACGCGAGCGCCGCGGAGGCTACCAGCGCAGATCAGATGGAGGTCATCGATCCCGCGTACAAACCCACCAGGCCCGCACGCGGTGGACGAACGAACGCTGCGCTCATCGGCGCCGCCATCGCCCTCATCGTCTCTGTCGGATATGCCTTTTTGCGGGTTCTCTTCAACGACACCATCATCGACGCGGCCGACATCGAGGCTCTCCAGCTCATTCCGGTGCTCGGAATCATGCCGAGGCTGCCTCCGGGAGCAGGCGGACCGAATGAAAATCCCAACCGGGACATGACACCTGGAGGATCACCGCGTGTCGCCTGAGGACGGAGCTTGGGATTCGTCGCAAACGCTCATCGCTTCGCAAGTGGCGATCGTCCCGTCATCATCGGGAGGGCATGATTCGCCTGTACGGGTAGTGCCAGCCTGGGCCTCCCCGCCGGACACCCACGTGCTCGTCATGCTCGGAGACTCTGCGCCCGAGGCGACCGCCGCTCTCCGCGTAATCCGTCATCGCCTCGAGCAAAAGCGCGCCGACGGGATGTGGATTTTTGGGATCACCAGCGCGCGCGACGGTGAGGGGAAGAGCACCTTCGCGACGCAAATGGCCCTTGTTTTGTCAGAGTCCCAGCGCGCACGCGTGCTCCTCGTGGAGGCGAATTTCGCCCGCCCGAGCCTCGCGCGCCTGCTCGGATTTCGTGTGCCGGAGGGGAACGGCTTTTCCACTCAGATCGTCCGCAAGATGCGCGGGAGCCTCGAGCCTTGGTGCGTCGTCGCGCTCGGCCCTGCGCTCCACGTCCTCGCGGAGGCCGAAAGTGAGCCCGGCTTTCCAGAGACGCTCCATTCCACGCATTTCCAGAATGCCATCGGATTTCTCGGCCGCGGCTACGACTTCTTGGTCGTGGACTCCCCGAGCATCCTCGGCTCAGGCGACGCAAACGTCGTCGAGAATGCGGTCGACGGTCTCATCGTCATCACCCGCAGCCACCATTCCAAGGGCTCCGATCTTCGCGAGGCGGTGAAGCAGATCGGCGAACGCAAGACGGTGGGCGTCGTCATGTGGGACGCGGAGCCGAAGAGCAACGGCAAAAGGTAATGCGGCCTCCCGCCTTGTGGCAGCTCGATCCGCGAGCGCTTCCCGGTCCGCTCCGAAAGCTCGGGGCAAAGGAGCTGCATCTGTGGGTCGGGGCCTGGCTCTATGACCGCGCACGAAAGCTCGCAACGACACGGGCGCAGGGGACCAAGCACCTTCTCTTCGCGCTGTGCGATCACTACGAGCCGCTCCACGGAAACGCGTCGATGGAAGTCGGTATCGAGCGGGTCCGAGCGTGGCGCACCCGCTATCCCGAAATGGCGAAAGGCTTTCGTGACCACTCCGGTCGCCCTCCGCAGCACTCCTATTTTTTCCCCGGTGAGCAGTACGATCCGCGGCTGATCGAGCCGCTCGGTGAGCTATGCGAGCTCGGCCTCGGGGAGGTCGAGGTGCACCTCCATCACGACGGCGACACCCGCGAGACACTCCGCGCGTCGCTCGAGCAAACGCTCGAAGACCTCGGACGCCACGGCGTCATCTCCCAGAAGAACGGCAAAGCAGCCTGGTCGTTCATTCATGGCAACTGGTGTCTCGCAAACGCGCGGCGCGATGGCCGCTGGTGCGGCGTCGACGACGAGATGACGCTCCTCCATGAGCTTGGCTGCTACGCCGATCTCACCTTTCCGAGCGCTCCCGATCAATGCCAGCCCGGCATCGTGAACCAGATTTATTATCCGACGGGCGATCCCGCGCGACGCCGCGCCTACGAATCGGGCCACGCCGTTCGCGTCGGAACGCCCAAGGAACAGCGCCTGCTGATGATCGAAGGCCCCATTGCTCTCGCACGCAGACCTCGCTCACGCTCCATTCGGATCGAGAGTGGAGCCATCGATGCCTCCGATCCGCCAAGCGCGGAGCGCCTGCGAACCTGGGTCGATCAGCAGGTGGGGGTCGAAGGAAAACCAGAGTGGGTCTTCGTCAAAGTGCACACCCACGGCGCGCCGGAGGCGAACGCGGAGGTCATGCTCGGCGAGAAAATCGGCGCCCTCCACCGGGCACTCGCTGCAACCTACAACGACGGTTCGCAGTGGAAGCTCCACTACGTAACCGCGCGCGAGATGTACAACGTGGCCCGAGCCGCGATGGACGGCATGAACGGCTCGCCGGACACGTACTACGACTACGAGATCCCGCCCCCTCCGCGAAAATCAGCCGCGTGGACAAAAGTTGGCCGCGCCGGCTGAAGGCGGCGATATTCCCAGCAATGGACAGCATGAGCGATTTCGGGCGCAGCTCGCTTCCCAAGAAACCCTGCGTGGTGTGCGGCGCGAACGATGCGCGCGGAGCGGCTACCACCCGGCTCTCTACGGGCGAACTGGTGGTCGTATGTGGCTCGCACGAGCTCATGCACCGGCGCTCGTCGAAGACGGCGCGATCGGTGAGCGATCTCAAATCACTTCTTCAAGATCGGAGGAGCATGCGCGATCGACGTTCGCTCCGGAGCGGCGAAGAGGGCGACGAGCTCGGTGCCCAGCTGTCGGAGGCGTTCGCCATCGATCAGCGCGACGCAAGTGACCGCCGTACGGGCTGACTTTCCAGCTTTGCGAAGCGAGGTCTCAGCGCGGGAGAGATCGCTGCCGATTTTTACTGCAGGTGGCGCTGTAAGAGAGTCAGCATTTTTCGGTCGAGCTTGTGACCGTGAAACGGCTCGTAGGCGACGTCGGCGCGCTCCGAATCCAGGATTCCAAACTCTCCGCGGAAGTTCCAGAGAGCCCAGCCCCAGCCGGCTTTTTTCCAGGTGCTGAGCTCGTCTTCCATCCACGCGAGGACCGCTCCATGCGGCGCTTTGTGGAAGGCTCCGAACTCTCCGACGAAGACGCGAACGCCGTTGTGCTCGACTTCCTTCCAGGGAACAAGTCCGCTCGCGAGCCATGCACGGTCGATCATCGGAGTGCGCTCCGGGTCGACGGAGCCATCGAGCTTCAGATGGACGACGCCCTGCTTGGCTGTGAAGTCTTCGGTCGTCGCGCTCAGGTGCGACTGGCCTATGGCGATCGATGAGAACGAGAGCCAGTCGCCGTCTTCGACGGAGAGCTCGATCGCATTCGTGCCGGCAGGAATGTCGACGACGTAATCCCGATCATAGATATTTTGATAAGTAGACCACTCGGGTTTGAAGACGACTTTCTTCCACTCTCCTTCTCCGGGGCCTGGCGCGAACGTCTTTTTCCACACCGGTGCACCGTTGGCCTTGATCTCCAGGTGCGCACGGGTCGAGACCTGCAGCACATGCAGGGTGAGCGTGGTCGCGATCGGAAACGCTCCCTCGATGCGCAAGGGGCTCTTCAGCTCCGGTTTCTGGCTCCCGAAGATCAGACGATTGACGTTCGGCATGGGCCACTCCGGAATCGGAAAATCCGTGCTCGTCGGATCCCAGTGGGTGAGCTGCCTCGGCGCGTAACCGCGGGTCGCTTGAATGACGGGGAGATCACTCAGCGTCGGTAGCGGTTGCTCGGCGTACTTCAAACCATCGACGATGATGGGTCGCTTCGGATCGATCTCCCAGATCGCATGACTCACGGAGCGCACGAGCTTCCCATACGTGGCGGCATCGACGCCCGCAGGCTCATTCAAAAGATTGAACGAGAGATCCTCCGCCGGAGTGCCTCGGTAGCGAAGGGCGAGGCTCGTCCACTGGTAACGAAAGGCCTCTTGCGCCTCGAGGTCCGTCCAGAGGCTTCGCTCTTCGGGCGGACGCGCCACGGTGTATCCGGGTGCGCGGTGAAGATTCAAACAGACATGAAGATCGTATTTCTGCCCCCACGCGACGGCTTCGTCGATCCGCGTCAGGCTCCGTTCGTCGAGCTTGTGCCAATTTTTTTCGTCCGTCCAAATTCGGTAGTCCATTGGTAGACGAACGAAGTTGAATCCGAGCTCGTGAATCCATTTGAAATCATCTTCGTTGAATGCGCTCGTGGCTTGCTCTTTCCGGAACATGCCGAGCAGGTTGAAACCGCGCCACCGCGCGCTGTTCGGTGAGTCGTCGTGCCGAGCCTGATGCGCCGCTTCGTTTGGTACATGCGCTGGTGCACGTGTGGGATGGGCACCGCAGCCCAGCAGCAGGCCCAAAAGGATCCGTGTGCGGTGACGTCGCATGAGGGCCATACGCGAGTGATTGTGGACGCTACGGCAGCAGCCACCTACGATTGAAATGGGGGGCTCTAAAACAAATGAACCCGCCGCATCCCGAGGTCGCTCAGTGAGCACGGATCCCAGAGACGACGAGCCGCGCCCCAGTGACCGGCCCACGGAGATCCCTGAGTTCGATCTGCAGAAGTTCGCCCGGCGCGATGTCGATCGGTCCACGGACCCGGAGGTGCAGGTCACGGCGGAGACCGATCCGCGTCTCCTCAAGCTCGCTGAAACGCTGGAGATCCGTCAGTACGATGCAGCGCAGGTGCTCGCCCGCGACATCCTGAAGACCCGCCCCAACGACATCATTGCTCTTACGTGCATTCAGGAGTGCAGCGCGGGGCTGGAGGCGCTCCACGCTTTTTCGACCGCGGCACTCGACAAGGTCCCCTCTGCGGCGATCGGCGGTCCTCCCATTCACGATCTGCGGCTCGATCACCGGGCGGGCTTCCTGCTCTCGCTCATCGACGGCGTGTCTCCGATTTCCACCATCTTGGACATGTGCCCGCTGGCACGGGGCGAAGCGCTCGCGGTGCTCTTCGCGTTGGTCGAGGACCGAATCATTGTCCTCGCCTGACCACGCGACGTAGCCTCGGTCGATGTCGGATTCTCAGCCACACCGAACGACCAAGTGTTTTGATTGCGGGAATGAGTCGCCCCCCGGCGATGAGCAAACGCCGCTCATCAGCATCAAGTACGGGTGGCGCTTGGTGCGCGGAGTCGACGGGGCCGGCAAGCCGGTGGGCCAGTGGCGATGCCCCGAGTGCTGGCAATCATTCAAAGATTTTCACAACGCCATCTCACCGATGCAGGGCGTGCCAGTATTTCGACCTTCGGCACGGACGCCTCCGCCGAAGAAAAAAAGTTAGCGGGTTCCCGCCGAGCGGTACGCTGCCACGAGGTGCATGAGAGCGGCGGTGACCGAGGAGGCAAGCTCGGTGATCGGTTCCTCGTTGGGCGCACGCAACACCAGGAAGTCCCGAGCGATCACGTCGTAGCGCGCGAGGTGACGAAGCAGCACCAGCGACCCATGGTCCCCGAGATCCAGCGATGGCCCAGTCAAGCGGATCTCCTCGGCGATGGCTCTTCCAAACTTGCGCATCACGGCGACGAGCGCCTCGATCGGAATCAGCGCACCCTCTTCATTTCCGATCTGCACACGGAGCGCGTCGTTTTCGCGCGACAAGAAAAGGTCTTCGAGCGTGCCGTCGTCGCGCGTTCGCTGGTGGATGAGGAGCTTCACGTTGGCGAGCCTAGGTCTGCCATCTCCGCTGGTCGATTGCGAAGGCGTCATCGGCCGCTGGCGGACCAGGAAACGACGGCGATGGCAAGACGGCCTTGCCTGCATACTAAAGCTGGTATTGTTGGGGGCGATGCTCCGGAACTTCATTGCAGCGCACCAGGTAAAAATTCTTGCGCGAGCACGACTGCGTGTCGCGGCACGAAATACCCCGCTCGCAACGGACGCGGGGCTGACGCACGGGCTTCCCGCGTTTTTGGATCAACTTTGTGAGGCGTTGCGGAAAGCTTCCTCGCACGAAGCGGTCGACCACGAGGCGCTTGAGCACACCGCAGGCGAGCACGGCGATGCGCTCTTCCGTCAGGGGCTCACCATCGGACAAGTCGTTCACGCGTACGGTGACCTCTGCCAAGTCATCACGCACCTCGCCGTCGAAGAGAACGCCCCCATCGGGTCAGAGGAATTCCGAACCCTGAACCTCTGCCTCGACGACGCCATCGCCGGCGCGGTGACCGCGTACGCGGGCCAGCGTGAGAGCGTGATCTCTCACCAAGGCACTGAGCGGCTCGGCGAGCTCACTCACGAAATGCGGAACGTGCTTCATACCGCGCTCCTTTCGTTCGCGAGCATCAAGAAGGGCTCCGTGGCTCCCGGCGGTAGCACCGGCGCGATCCTCGAGCTGAGCTTGCTGCGACTGAACACGCTCATCCATCGTTCGCTGGCAGACGTCCGCCTCGACGTTGGAGTCGCGAACGTCGAGCGCGTTCCGGTATGGCAGATCTTCGAAGAGGCGGAGATCGGCGGCGCGATGGTGGCCCAATCGTTAGGGACTCATCTCGTGGTGGGGGCGGTCGATCCGGCCGTTGTCGTGATGGCAGATCGTCAGATCCTGGCTGCCGCGGTCACCAACTTGCTTCAGAACGCCTTCAAGTTCACGAGGCCTGGCACCAGGGTGTGTCTAACCGCGAGCAGCACGGCGACCCGCGTCCTCATCGAGGTCGAAGACGAGTGCGGCGGTTTACCGCAAGGAAAGGCGGCCGCGCTCCTGGAGCCGTTCGTCCAGCAAGGGCATGATCGGACGGGGCTCGGCCTCGGGCTATCGATTTGCTCGAAGGCGGCAAAGGCCATCGGCGGCGAGCTTCGAATTCGCGACCGTCCCGGCAAGGGGTGTGTGTTCACGCTCGATCTGCCGCGACAGTACTAAGTCCGACCATCGGGAGGATCCTCCCGGGTCTGTCGGCGCGACGATCCCCGTCCCGCTGGTGCTGGCAACTCCTGCTCCGAAAGAGGCGAGGCCGTCGACTAGAGGTGCAGATGAGATTTGAACTCACGTATGTCGGTTTTGCAAACCGATGCCTAACCACTTGGCTACTGCACCAACATCCCCGACAGCGGTTTCGCCTTTAGGGGAACGAGTCGTTGTAGTCCAGTCCGCCTCGTTCTTCAAGATGCCTACATCTTGGTCGCGAAGAAGAACACCCCGAGGCACATCTCGTCGAGCGTCGTCTCTCCGAGCTTCACGTTGTCGTAGGTGCACGTGATGCTCACCTGATCGAATTGCTCGATGCTGGGGAGCGCCTCGATGGGAGTGTCGTAGCGGTAGATGCGTTGCCAGTTGAACTCCTATTTAGGGATATCGACTAAGCACTCTTCGCCCGGAACGTTGTCGGAGGAGAGTGGCTTTCCCCGCTAAAGTAGTGAGGACCGTGAAGGGCTGGGTGATCGTCTTTCGCCTTGGCGTTCGCCGGAATTGCGAACGTCTTTAGCGCGTTTGGACCCGGCGGATCGTAGACGAGGACCGTTTGCTTTCATTGCAAGGCGTGTCGAAGTTGCCAATCAGCGCGGCGGTGAGATTGTGACGAGGATCGTGCTGCCACCCGAAACGCGGCTTGCACGTGAAGCGCCTGGACGATCGGATCGACGTCCTTGTGGAAGGCGACGACGCGCAGAGGCTTGGTCAACATGCGCCGCGCGGTTTCAAGATTTCGATCCCGTTCATGTACGGGACGAGAGCCTTCGGAAGAGTAACGGAGCCGTTTTCGTTCTGGTGGTTCTCGAGGAGCGGAATGAGGATTCGCGGGCTCGCCACCGCCGTGTTGTTGAGCGTGTACGGGTAGCTCAACGTCCCATCGGCAAGGCGCACCCGGATGTTCGAGCGGCGCGCTTGGAAGTCACCCATCGTCGAGCAGGAGTGGGTCTCCGCGTACGCGTCGCGCCCTGGCATCCAGGACTCGACCTCGTGCTTTCGGGTCTGCCCGAGGCCGATCTCACCGGTGCACGCAATCGCCACCCGGTAGGGAATTTCAAGCGCTTCGAGGACGCGCTCGGCGTTCGCCAGGAGCTCGTAGTGCTCTTTCTCGGCGATCTCCTCGTCGGGGAGACAGAAGACCACTTGCTCCACCTTGGTGAACTGGTGCACGCGGTAAAGACCGCGCGTGTCTTTGCCGTGGGCGCCCGCTTCGCGTCGAAAGCACGGAGAAATGCCGGCGTAACGGATCGGCAAGTCGGCGGCGTTGAGTGTCTCGTCGGTGTGCAGCGAGACGAGGGGTACTTCGCTCGTTCCGACCAGAAAGAGCTCGTCGTCCGGAACGCTGTAAGCCTCTTCGCGGCCGAGCGGAAAAAAGCCCGTTCCGATGAGCGCACGCTCTTTGACGATGACCGGGGGAACGACGATCGAGAGCCCACGCTTGTGAAGAATATCGACCGCCAGCCGCGTCACCGCGAGCTCAAGCAGCGCGCCCTCACGCACCAATGCATACGAGCGCCCTCCCGCGTAACGACGCGGCCCATCCCAGTTGACGAGGCCAAGCATCGTCATCAGCTCGACGTGGTCGCGCGGCTTGAACGCGAACGTTTTCGGCGTGCCGATTTTTCGGATCTCGACGTTGTCCTCTTCGCCTTTTCCGATCGGCACCTCGGGGCGAGGAATGCTCGGCACGCGCAGCATGAGATCGTCGAAGCGCTTGTTGGCCTCGTTGAGCTCGGGCTCCAGCTGCTCGATCTGTCCGCGAATTTCCTTCGCTTCCTCGACGAGCTTCGGGCGATCGTCCTTCGACGCCTTGGGGATCAGCGCTGAGAGCTCGTTTTTTCTCGAGCGTTTCGCGTCGAGGAGGCCGATTGCATCGCGACGGGTTTTGTCCGCTGCCATGAGATCGTCCAGATCCAAGGAGAGGCGCTTGTTGGTGATGGCGGCGCGGACGATGTCCGGGTTTTTTCGAATAAAAGCGATGTCGAGCATTTTGGGTTCCCGCGCGACGTTACCTTAGGGGCGTGCGCTCCGGGCAGTTGTACGCTAACCCTTTTTGATGCGGCTTCGCTGGTTAGGTTCGGTCGGACTCGTCTTTGCGGCATGTGCGGTGGCGTGCTCTCCCTCTGCGGGTGAACGCGAGTCGAGCAACACCCAGAAGATCATCAAGGGGAAGACGTCGCCGGATACCCAGGATTTCGCGATCCTCCTCGTTCACACCGATCTGACGACCACCTTCGAGTCGTGCAGCGGGACCCTCCTCGCGCCGAACCTGGTGCTCACCGCGCGCCACTGCGTATCGAAGACCGTCGATCAACCATTCGGCTGCGACGAGATGGGTCACCTGGTCGGCGGCGGCACCGGCGGCACAGTGGGGGCCGACTTTGATCCGAAGACCATGTACGTTTTCGTCGGAAATCAGGCTCCGGATTTCAACAAGCCAACGCTGAAGGCCGACGCAAGGGGCCTCAAAATCTTCCACGACGACTCGAAGGTCCTCTGCAGCCACGATCTTGCGCTCGTCCTCCTCGACACGAAGATCCCGAACGCGCAGATCGCGCCCGTGCGGCTCGATTCACCGCCCGTTGAGGGCGAGCTCTTCACGGCCATCGGATGGGGAGTCACCACCACCACGGCCATGCCCGCCATGCGGCAGATGCGGTCGGGCGTCAAAGTGCTGAAAGTCGGCCCCAACATGGGCGACGCCGTCACTGCGCCGATCGGCCCCAGCGATTTCGAGGTGGGAGAAGCCATCTGCCAGGGAGACAGCGGCGGCCCTGCGTATGCCGAGTCTTCGAGCTCGGTCATCGGCGTAGTCTCGCGCGGCGGAAATGGAACTTCGAGCACCACCGATCCCTCGGCGGGCTGCATCGCCGCGCAGAACGACTACACCCAGGTCGCGCCGTTCAAAGACATGATCGTCACCGCGTACAGCGAAGCCGGCCAGGATCCCTGGATCGAAGGGCAGCCCGATCCGCGACTCGCCAAGTTCAGCGAAGCGTGCACGGCCAACACGGATTGCCGCTCGAACATTTGCAACACCACCGTGTGCACGCAGGACTGCTCTATGGACAAGTGCCCGAGTGGGTATGACTGCTCCGCGCAGAAGGGCCAGAAGATCTGCATCGCCCACGTGGACCCGCCGCCTGCAAAGGGCTGCGCCGCAACCCCCCGCCGCGATGATCCCCCCGCCCTCGCCTTCGCCGCGATCGGCGCCCTCGGCCTCGTCGCCGCCTCGGTCCGCCGCCGTCGAAAGTGAACCGAAAGCGTCAGAAGTTGGATTCGCCGATGCGCCGAATCTCTGCTTCGTCGCGCGCCAAAGCCGCTCTGCTGGTGTGCACCGAGTAGCTACCGAGGACGAGCGGGTGGGGATGCGGCGCCGCGGAGCCAAGTACGAACGCCGTGTCACCCTCGGCGATGAAGTCGATCGGATCGTTCGACGAGTCGAAGACCGCGAGCTCACCGCTTGAAACGGCTGCAGGCGCGCGAAGCGTGCCTCGATGAACGGCGACCCAGCAGACCGTGTGATCCGCCGGCGGTCGGTACGTCCAGCGCGCACCGGCCTTCAGCTCGACGACCAAGTAGCTCATCGACGTTGGCGCGGCGATCGGGCTCACGGCATTTCCGTAGCGGCCGAGGATGACGCACACTGGGCCATCGACGGGGACGTCTCCGGGTTGCACGTAATGACTCGCCGACGGGCCGTTCTCGAGCGCAGGCGGCAACGCGATCCAGAGCTGGTAGCCCGTCGTGCGCCCGGTGGCGGCGGGACCGCCCGTATGCCAGACGCCATTGCCTGCGCGCATCCACTCGACGCCTCCACGAGAAAGGCTGCCCTTCGCCCCCGTGGTCTCTTCGTACGTGGCCCCGCCTTCCAAGATCACCGTCACCGTCGCGATGCCGGAGTGCGGATGCCAACCCATGCCGCCGCCCCATCCCCGCGGCTCCGAGGAGAAAAAATCCAGGAACACGAACGGCTTGATGAGCTCGCCGACGTCGCCCGGGCTGACCAGGCGGGTGATCGGGCCGTGCGTGTGACCGCGGGTGCTATGGGTGATCTTGCGGACGTGGCGTGCCGCCGCGGACGTCGAAGCCGTTCCAGGTTCAATCGATGAGATGGTCATGATTGGCCTTCATTTTCCGAGGAATCGCTCAAGCTCTGCGCGGCGGCCCCAGGCGATGGTCGACGTCATCGCGAGAAGCACGATCGGCAGCGCCGGTGAGTTGTGGAGCACGAATATGTGCGTGGTGATCGCGCCGACCATGACGCACGCGAGGAGCACAGCGCCGATCGCTCGGGTCTTCGGCACGAGCACGAGGATCGCGCCCGAAAATTCGAGAATCCCGGTCAGGTAGCGAAACCACTGCCCGAGGCCGATCACTTCGTACATGCCCACCATTTGCTCATTGCCCATCAGCTTGCCTGACGACGCTCCGAAGAAAGCGAGCGCCACGAGGACCTGCAGTACCCACAGAACGATGTTCAATGCCTTGCCCGGTGAAGCACCGGCGCGCTCGGCGGCCATTTCAGTCATGATTGTATTTCTCCTTCTTCAAATCGAAGATCGGCGGAAGTGCCGAGCTTCTTGAGTAAACCTAGAAGCGTCGCGCGCTCCTTCTTCGAGAGCCCGCCGGCGGCGTAATCGAGCGCGGCCTTGTGGCGGGCAAATACGTTCGTGATGAGAGCCTCTCCCGAGGCCGTCAGTCGCACGATGCACGCCCTGCGATCGAGCGGATCGGCGCCTCGCGCCACGAGACCGCGCTTCTCCAATCGGTCCACCGCAGAGGTGATGGAGCCACTGGTGAGGCCGATCCTGCGGCCGATGTCGTTCACCGCGTGGGGGCCTTTGTGAAGGAGCATCTCGAGCGTTCCGAAATCGGAGAGCCCCATCTCGGCGGCGACGACGGTGCGCTCCGCGTGCCGAGCAACCGCGCGGTGAGCCTTCATGAGGACGAGCCACACGCGCGTCCCTGACGAGTCAGAAGCTCGGGGTGCCGCGCGCGCCGCCTTTTCTTTTTGCGTCCCCATCTGGGCGATATCTTGAGGCCAAGATACTTGATGTCAAGGGATCGACCGGTCGAATGGTTTCCGCCGCGATGCCGACTGAGGCTTCGTTTCTTTTGCCCCCACCGGCGGTGAGGGTACGCGCGCCGGAAGTAGCTACGGCGTTTCGGCGTTCACGATAGCGATGCCGTCGAGGTCGAAGCCGTTGGTGTTCACTTTGTTCGGCTGCGGCGGGCACGTCTCGTGGGACACGTCGCGGATGCGAACGAAGCGCGCGTGGGTGATCCCGATGTCCTTCAAGTCAAAGGGATCTCCACCGGCGACCGCAGGATCGACGGGAGAAATGCCGTTGGCCGGGCTCGAGAAGACAGGGTGCCACCCCGCGCACATGCCATAAGGGTACTTCGTCGCGGTGCAGGGGAAGGTCTTCCACGTGGTCCCGTCGTCGCTCACGCTGACTTCGCCGGGCTCCGCGAACACGCTGGTGGGGTCTCCACCGCTCACGAGAAACGGATTTTCGAAGACCAGAAAATCTGCGCCTGGACCATCGATGATCGCGTTCGAGCCGAACGAAAGGACGATGCTTCCCCCGTTGCCGAGCGAGACCACGTCGAGGCTTCCGTTGTCGGTTCCGCCACCGATGGGCGGGCCTTCGACGACGCCGGGCATAGCGCTTATGCCAAAGCCCGCGCAGTCCCCGGGCACGAAGCTCCCTGCGACGACGCCCGTGGCGAATCGATCGGCGCGCACCGACCCGCCGTCGTAGGGATAGCCCGCATCGGGAATCGGCTTATTTTCAGGCGTTCCGGAGTCGACCAGACTCGCGGAGTCACCGAGATCGACCTTTCCAGCGTCATCCGCGTTGGCGTTTGGATCCGAACCGCACGCAAGCATTCCACCAAGCACGGCGAGGGCGCTCAGCGCGAAAAAAATCCGTGGGCGCGCGGTCACGAGAGCGGTCCCCCCGGCATCTTGGTGGGGATCTCCGCGCGTACGCGGTCGTTGCGCGCGGCGCGCTCGAGCCCGTCTAGCCGCTTGTACGACTCCTGACGAAACGCTGCGAGCTCGCGGAGGAGCGTTTCGATCCCGACCTCGTTCTTCAGGTTCACGCGAAAGTCGGTCTCGGCCTGCGCGCGATCTTTGAGCGACTGGCGGTTCTGACTCATCACGATCAGCGGCCCCTGAAGGGCGACGAGGACGGCGAGGAAGAGATTGTAAAATTGGTAGGGGTACTCGTCGAAGGGCTTCACGACGCCCGCGCTGTTGATGAAGGCCCAGGCCAGCGTGGCGCCGACGATCAGCAGAATGAAGGCCCAGCTGCCGTTGAGATCCGCGACCTTGTCGGCCAAGCGCTGACCCCAGGTGAGGTTCTCTTCAATCTCTTTGACGACGTCTTTTGCGGCGCGCTGCCCGAGCATCGCGTTGGTCTCGCGGAGGCGCTCGGCCATCTCGCTCAGGATCGCGAGGGCGGCCGTTTTGGAGCGAGCCAGATGCTCGGCGAGCTCATCACGCGTGAGCTCGAGGAGCGTGGTGTCGACCGTGGCCTCCACGCTGGCCGAGCGTGGTTTGGAATCGAAGAGCGCAAGCTCCCCGAAGTACTCGCCGGTGCGCACGTCTTTCAGGACCACGCGCTCATCGGTCGGCTCTTTTCCGGGGAGGAAGATCTGCACCGCCCCGGAGAGCACGATGTACATCGACGAGCCTTGGTCGCCTTTGCTGAAGACGACGCCCCCTTTGGGGAATGCTTTTTCGTCGAGGCGCGCGGCCAGGGCATCCCGATCTTCGTCGGTCAACCCCTCGAACATGGGGATCTCGCAGAGGAGGGCGGCGTGCTGCATCCAGCGCCAAGGTTACGCGTGGACCGGGCACTCGCTCAAGCGCCGCGCTTGGTCGCGTCGTTTTTTCCCGCCGGGCGCGCTTCTCCCGGGGTAGAGCGTTGGACCGAACATGCCCGCACTTCCCGGTTGGCTGACGGAACTTTCGCCGATTGCCGCTCTCCTGGTGGTGATTGCCGTCGTCGTCTCGCGCCTCCCGAAGGTGGAGCTCGGTCACTCGAAGGCGTTCCTCCAGCGCCGCTTCTTCAACTGGTTTTCGGTCGGCATGACGTACGCGTTCCTCTACATGGGGCGCTACAACGTCAACGTCTGCAAGAACGCTCTC
Organism: Myxococcales bacterium; assembly: GCA_043747615.1. Taxonomy (GTDB): domain Bacteria; phylum Myxococcota_A; class Polyangia; order Polyangiales; family Polyangiaceae; genus JAYTOU01. The sequence continues at coordinate 184,500 of JAYTOU010000060.1, forward strand.
GGCAGCTCGATGTCCAAAGGGGACTTCGGGACGATCTTCTTTTGGGGGACGCTCACCTACGGGTTGTCGTTCTTGATCAACGGTCCGCTCGCCGACCGCCTCGGTGGACGCAAGACGATCATGATTTCGGCGATGGGTTCCGCGATCATGAATCTGGCCATGGGCGCTGTCCTCTTTTCGGGGAGACGGACGAACCTCGTGGGGATCTTCTCGCTTCTCTACGCGATCAACATGTACTTCCAGAGCTTTGGCGCCGTGTCGATCGTGAAGGTCAACGCCGCCTGGTTCCACGTTCGTGAGCGAGGCACGTTCGGCGGCATCTTCGGGATTCTCATCTCGCTCGGTATCTATTTCGCATTCGACTGGGGCCGGCTCATCGTCGAGCACGCGCCGGTCCACTGGGTGTTTTTCACACCGACGATCATTCTCGTCGTGCTCACCGTCGTCGATTATTTCATGGTGCGCGACACGCCCGCCTCCGCCGGCCTGGCCGACTTCGACACCGCGGATGCCTCCTCGGGCGACGACGGTCCGCCCCTCAAAGTGTGGAGCGTCGCCACGTTGATGCTCCGCAACCCCGTCATCATGACGATTGCCGTCGTCGAGTTCTGCAGCGGCTTTCTCCGCAACGCGATCATGCAGTGGTATTCCATCTTCGCAAAAGAAACGGGGATCGCGGGCAGCTTCATTCCGAAGCACTGGGGCATGCTCCTCTGCATCGCGGGCATCCTCGGCGGGATGATGGCGGGCGTGATCTCAGATCGCGTTTTCCAGTCGCGCCGCGGCCCGGTCTGCGCCGTCCTCTATGGAGCCATGCTCGCCGGCACGTGCGGCATCTTCTTCCTCCTAGATTCTCCGTATCTCGGTGTCCTCATGCTGCTGATGTCGATGTGCATCATCGGCGTACACGGGATGCTCTCTGGAACGGCCAGCATGGATTTCGGCGGAAAGAAAAACGTCGGCGTCGCGGTGGGGATCATCGACGGCTTCGTGTACCTCGGCACGGCGGCCGAGGCCGTTGCACTTGGGCGCGTCCTGCCGGCAGACAAGCTCGCGAAGCTCCCGGCCAACTGGTGGACGTGGCCGGCGGTCATGCTGCCGCTCGCCGTTGTCGGGTGTCTCCTTGTGAGCCGGTTGTGGAACGCAAAGCCAAAGCCGAAGGCCTTCGCCGCGACGCACTAGGACCGGTCTCGGAATTCCGAGCGTCGAATTTCGCTGGCGTCGCTCGGTGATGCTCAGGGGCAGTCGCCCGCGGGCGCGGGACCACCGCAGCCGCCGCTGGTCTTGCACGTGCAAAGGGTGCCGCCTAAGCACACCCGGCAATCGGCCACTTTGCAGTCCTTGCCGGCGCGAGCGTCGCAGCAGCTGTTGCACGTCGCTTTTCGCGCCGCGCAAGTCCCGTTGGTGGCGCAGTAGAAGCCAGCCGCGCAGCCGCTGTCGTTCGTGCAGCTCGTTGGACAGCTCGAGATCGAGCCGTCGCACACGAATGGGGAGCATGTTGTCGGACGGCCGGGCTTCCCTCCTGAGGCAGTGCCGCACGTACCATTGGTCGTGGCGCCCAGCGACGTGGAGCATGTCTGGCACGCTTGACCGCACGCCGTGTCGCAGCAGAAGCCGTCCACGCAGTTGCCCGTCACGCACTCGCGGCACGCCCCCGCGACTTTGCATTGCGTCGCGAGGTTGCACACCCCCCCTTGCGCCTTGCGGGTGACGCACGTCCCGGTGTCGTCGCAGTAGTCGGCGGCCACGCAGCCAGTGTCATCGACGCACGTAGTCGGGCACGTCACTGCGCCACCGCAGACGAAAGGCGCGCACGATCCATGTCCGGCAGATCCTGCGGGAACGGTGACGCAAGTCCCGTCGGCAGATGATCCCGCGAAGACCGAGCATGCCTGGCATGCGCTCCCGCACGCGGCGTTGCAGCAGAATCCATCGACGCAGCCACCGGCCGACGAGCACTCGCGGCAGACACCCGGGACGTTGCAGTCCGCCGAGAGGTTGCACGCTCCGGACGCCTTTCGTGGAACGCAGTGCCCGGTTTGGTCGCAGTAGTCCGTCGTCGCGCACGTGGCGTCAGTCACGCACGTGGTGCCGCACGCGTTGCCGTTGCACAAGTACGGGCCGCACGAGGTCGTAGGGTCGGTGCACGCTCCCCCCACGCACACGTGATCGGTCCGCGTATCGATCGTGCACGTCGTCGCCCCGCACGAGGTGGAGTTTGGCGCGGTGCACGTGCCGTCGCCGGCGCATTTGCCGAGCTCGCAAGTCGCGACGTTCAGGGCGCATGTGTTGTGCGGATCCTGGGTCGCGGGAACGTTCGTGCACGCCCCCGAAAAGCCCGTAACGTTGCACGCACGGCAACCGTTGCAGTTGGCAGCGGTCTGAGCGCAGCACACGGAGTCGACGCAGTTGCCCGTCGCGCACTGGCCATCCACGGTGCATGCGGTCCCCGCCGAGACCTTCGGTGCGCAGCGGAGAGCGTTGCAGTAGCTGGCAGCACCGCAGTCGCGCGCGAGGGCGCACACTTTGCCGTCCACACACGCGCCGCACGTGCCACCACCGCAGTCGATGTCCGTCTCGCTTCCGTTCTTCACGCCGTCGGCGCACGAGGCGCTCGCAACGTCGACCGACGCGTCGTTGGCGGATGCGTCGAGATCGATCACGCCGGCTTGGTCGAGGCTGCAGCCGTCGACCACGGGGACGACGAGGAGGAGCAATCCAAATAAGAACGCGAGTCGCCTCATCTCCTAAGAATAGCCTAAGAAATGGGGGCACGAGGCGACGTTTCAGGGAGGAAACGGAGGCGCGCGACTGTCCACGGACAGCGTTCCGGACAGGTTGGACAGCCCACCAGAGCGTTTTTCCTCGGCGTTTTACGCTATGCACGCAGGCACGCCCCTCGCTAGGTGCGCGGTATGAATGCCCGACTCCGAAGCGTCACCCTCCTCGCGCTCGTCTTCCTCGTGCTCTCGGTGGCTCGTTCGGCCCGCGCCTCGCCGACCGAAGATCGCCTCGAAGAGCGCTACCTCGACGGTGAAATCGACGCCTACGATTTCGCGCACGGTAGCGAAAAGCGCGGCGAGAGCTGGATCAGCCTCGCGGGCTTCGGCGGCTCTTACCAACGCGGAACGCGGCTCGGTGCCATGGCCATCGTAGGAGTCGCCTTCGATCGCGTCGCGGCGCGCCCTCCCGCCCGCCGGCGCGTCACCTCATTGGCGAGCTTCGCGATCGACGCGGGCGACGGAGTGTCCATCCATCCTCCACGGCGTATCCTGGTCACTCCTGGCGTCGCGCGAAGGGCAGTCGCCGCCGCCTGGCGCACGTCGGGGCTCGGCTCGGACGACGCGCGCATCGCCGACATGGTCTCCCGCGCCCACTGGAGCAGCCTCCTTCCGGAGACCCGTCTTCGCGTCATGCGGCGCTTCGACGACGCCGACACGGCCACTCCGTCACCGACGAGCCGCTACACCGACACGGCTCATTTGTGGCTGGAAGCGCGTATGACATGGCGGATCGATCGCCTTCTTTATACCGAGGACGAGCCGTCCATCGAGCGGATCCGCGACGACCGAAGCGAGGCCCGCGCGCGGATCGCGGCCAGGGTCCTTCTCGTTCTCGGGCAGTGGCAGCGCGCTTGGGCCGAGGCGAGAGCCGCACCCCCCGAATCCCCCGACGGGTTCGACGCCAGCCTCCGCATGTCGGAAACGGAGTCCGCGCTGGAGGTCCTGACCGGTGGCTGGTTCACCGCCTGGAGAGCGAATCTCCATGAGTGATCGAGGGAGGTTTCCATGCTAATTCTCCCCTCCCATGCTCAGCGAATCCCGGGACCATCTCGTCGACCTCCAAAGGCGCCTCATGGCGCTAAGGGGGCATCTTTGACCTCCCGAGACTGAAGAAGGAAATCGAGCGTCTCGGTGAGCAGACACTCGCTCCCGGATTTTGGGACGATCAAAAGAAGGCGCAGTCGCTCACTCGAAAGCGCTCTTCCCACGAGCAAACCGTCACCGTTTTCGAAAAGCTCTGGGGCGACGTCGACGACGCAAAGGTGCTCCTCGATCTCGGCGCCGCGGAGAACGACGAGTCGGTCATCTCCGAGGTGGAAAACACACTCCCCGGGCTCGAGAAACGCGTTCGCACCGCGGAGCTCGAGCGCATGTTGGCCGGCCCGGTCGATCACGCGAACGCCATCGTCAGCATTCATCCCGGAGCAGGCGGCACCGACGCCAAGGACTGGGCGGCGATGCTCCTTCGCATGTACCTCAGGTGGTGCGAGCGCCGGGGCTACAAAACCGAGATGGTCGACTACCAGGACGGCGAAGAAGCGGGCATCGACGCTGCGTCCTTCACGGTAGCGGGCGAAGCGGCGTACGGCTATCTACGCTCCGAAGCGGGGGTCCATCGCCTCGTCCGCATGAGCCCGTTCAACGCCGACCACACGCGGCAAACTGCCTTCGCCGCCGTCGAGGTCACGCCCGACACGGACGAGGACATCAACGTCGTCATCAACGAGAAGGACATCGAGATCACGACGATGCGCGCCGGCGGAAAGGGCGGGCAGAACGTCAACAAGGTCGAGACGGCGGTTCGTCTCCGTCACCTCCCGACCGGGCTGAACATCGTGTGCCGCGCCGAGCGAAGCCAGCACCAGAACCGAGCGATGGCTATGAAGGTCCTCAAGGCCAAGCTCTACGAGCTGGAGCTCCTTCGACGTGAGCAAGAGACGGCGGTCTACAACGCCGGAAAGAGCGCCATCAACTTCGGCAGCCAGATCCGAAATTACGTCCTCGCCCCGTACCGCCTGGTGAAAGACGCGCGCACCGCCTACGAGGAAGGCAACGTCGACTCCGTGCTCGACGGGGATCTCGACGGCTTCATCGAGGCCTACCTCTTGGCCGCCGCCGGCGGGAATCTCAAAAAAGGCGGCTCTGTCGAAGACTCCCCCGATGCGTGACGTTAGCGACTACACCAACGGCCTTACCGATGACTGACTCGAATTCGCGCACCAGCCACGTTCCCGACACAGATCGCGAGGTCGCCGGTCACTCGGCCGAGCACGCCATCATGGAAGCTCGCCGTGCCAAGGCAGAGCGGGTCCGCGCACGCGGGGAAAATCCCTTCGCGAACGACGTGCGGCCCTTGTCGCCCAGTGCGATCACGGTGGATCTCGCCGAGCTCCGCGCGCGCGTCGAAACGGCAAAAACCGAAGGCAAGTACGCCGAAGACGCAGTCAAGAAGCTCGCTGGCGCACAGATCTTCCACGTGCGCGGCCGGGTCGTCGCCCTCCGTTCGACGGGCGGGCTCTCCTTCCTTCGCCTCCGCGATCGCACCGGAGAAATGCAGCTCTTGGTCAGCGAGGCCACGCTCGGCGAAAGCTACGGGCGCCTCGAGGACCTCGATGTGGGCGACATCGTCGAGTCCGAAGGGACCCTCACCTCCTCGAAGCGGGGCGAGCTCTCCATCGAGCCGTCGCGCATCCGCCTCGTCACCAAGGCCATCCGCCCTCTTCCCGAAAAGTGGCACGGCCTGCAGGACGTCGAGACTCGCTACCGACAGCGCTACCTCGATCTCATCGCGAACCCCCCCGTCGCCGACGTCTTTCGCGCGCGCAGCCACATCGTCCGCGCCACCCGCACGATCCTCGATCACGCTGGATTTCTCGAGGTGGAAACGCCGACCATGCACACGCTGATCGGTGGCGCGGCGGCCAAACCCTTCCTCACACACCACAACGCGCTCGACATGGATCTCTTCATGCGCATCGCGCCCGAGCTCTACTTGAAGCGGCTCGTCGTTGGCGGCCTCGAGCGCGTATACGAAATCGGTCGCTGCTACCGGAACGAGGGGATCTCGACGCGCCACAACCCCGAGTTCACGATGCTGGAATTTTATCAGGCCTACTCCACCTACGAAGACCTGATGAATTTCACCGAGGTGATGATCCGAGGGATCGACGCCGATCTCGCGAGGGTGATGCCGCCGGCTCATGCCGCGTGGGCTGCTGCGCGTCCGTTTGCGATCGACGAGCCGTTCGTTCGGGTGTCGATGGATCGCGCCGTAGCCGATGGTGCGAAGAAGACCGAGATCGCGGCGTGGGCCAAGGCTATCTCGTCGGCGGGCGGAGCTGGTCTGGTCACGCTTCTGGCCCCGCCAGGCCCTGAGAAGAGCGACTTCGTGGACAGCATGAAGGAGTGGTCCAAGAGCTCGGCGCGGGCGAAGAAGATCGACTGGAGCAACTTCCGAAAAGGGTTCGCCAAGTGCGACAACGACGGCGAGCGCCTTTTTGCCTGTTACGAGTACCTGGTCGAGCCGTTTCTGACTGAAGACTACCGCTCCGCCGACGGCACGCGCTCGCTTCCGGTGTTCGTCAAAGATTACCCTTTCGAGACTTCACCGCTCGCCCGCAGGAATGATGCGCACCCTTCGCTCGTCGATCGGTTCGAGCTCTTCGTGCACGGTCGCGAGCTCTGCAACGCGTTCAGCGAGCTCAACGACCCCGATGATCAAGCCGCTCGCTTCCGCGCTCAAGTCGAGAAGAAAGCTCAAGGCGCCGAGGAAACCATGGATTTCGACGCGGACTACATTCGCGCGCTCGAGCACGGCATGCCTCCCGCCGCCGGCTTCGGCATGGGAATGGACCGCCTGACCATGATGCTCACCAACGCCCCCTCCATTCGCGACGTGGTCCTCTTCCCGCTCCTCCGGCCCGAGTGACGAAGTGAGTCCCATTTCGTTAGCGCTCGGCGTGTTTGCCATCGCCGTCGGGGTCGCGATCCTGCTCTACCGGAGTCGCGTCGAGGCCGGGAAGAAGCACAAAGCCCGCGCGGTCCTGCAGGTGTTCGGCGCCCTCTTCGGAATCAGCTTCGGCGTCTTCACCTACTGGACGCTGCGCCTTCCCGTCCTTCGAGGTTCGGCCTGGTCGCTCAAAGACACCGTCGTCCGCGGCGTCGCCATCGGGAGCGGCGTGCTCTTCATTCTCATGCTCCTCACGGCCCTTCTTCCGTGGCTGCTCGATCGGCTGGAAGGGCGCTCGTTCGTATCGTTCGTCAGCGCGCGCCACGTACGCTCGCAAAAGAGCGGTTTTCTCACGGTGATCAGCGTTCTGTCGATCTGCGGAGTGGCCCTCAGCTCGTGCGCGCTCTCGAGTGTCGTGAGCGTGATGGGCGGCTTCAGCCAAGACTTGAAGCGCAAGATCCTCGGCAACAACGCTCACATCGTGATCGACACCGTCAGCCAGTCGCCCTGGGAAGGCGTGAACGACGTGCTCCTCAAGGTGCGCGCCGTTCCCGGTGTGGTCGCCGCGACGCCCGTTGCTCAAGGCGAAGTGATGATCTCGAGCCCGTCGAACCTCGCCGGCGTGATCGTGCGCGGCATCGATCCCGAGACCATCGGCGGCGTGATCGAGCTTCCGAACACCATCGAGGTCGGCAAGTTCGAATACCTCGAGCACCCCGAAAAACTGAAAAAGCTCCCGCCGGACGAAGTGATCGGCCTCGGACCGGGCGGCGAGCAGTACCTCAAAGGCAGCGAGCTTCCCGGACTGCCGGACGATCTCGATCCCCTGGTGCGCGAGTCGATCGAGATGAAGCCGCTGCGGTCGGGGCTCATCATCGGGCGCGAGCTCGCGAAGACGCTACATGTCTACATCGGCGACGAGGTGACGCTGGTCTCGCCGCTCGGCGATCTCGGGCCGATGGGGGTGATGCCGCGTACGAAGAAGTTTCGGATCGCCGCCATCTTCTTCAGCGGGATGTACGAGTACGACGCGAGCCACGTCTACGCGACCCTCGAGGTCGCTCAGGATTATTTTGCGCTTGGTAGCAAGGTGAACGTCATCGACGTGAAGGTCGAAGAGGCGGAGCGCGCCGAGCTGTGGACGCCCATCGTCGCCAACGCGGTCGACAGGCCGGATTTGCGGGTCCGCGACTGGCGGGAGATGAACAAGAACCTCTTCAGCGCACTCAAGCTAGAGCGCTTCGCCACGTTCATCATCCTCTCCATTGCCATCATGGTGGCGAGCTTCTGCATCATCTGCACGCTGCTCCTCATGGTGACCGAGAAGGGGAAAGAGATCGCCATCCTCAAGGCGCTCGGCGCGAGCGATGGCGCGATCCTCCGCACCTTCATGACCGAAGGAATCATCATCGGAGGAATTGGCACCGTCTTCGGAGTGGCCACCGGACTTGCGGTGTGCACCGGCCTCAAGTGGTTCGGCCTCCGCCTCGATCCGGACGTCTATTACATCGACCGGCTCCCCATCAACGTCGACGCCCTCGATTTTCTGACGGTGGCCGTCGCTGCTTTCACCATCTGCACGCTCGCTACGATCTACCCGGCGCACGCGGCCTCGAAGCTCCGCCCGGTGGACGGCCTGCGCTACGAGTAGTAGGGATCCCACCGTGGCAAACGCCCTCGTCGTCGCCGACAACGTCAAAAAATCCTTCCAGCACATGGGGCGGACGCTCGAGGTCTTGCGCGGCATCGACATCTCCATCTTCGAAGGAGAGATCGTCGCCATCGTCGGTCAATCGGGAGCGGGAAAATCCACGTTTTTGCACTGCATCGGCACGCTCGACGTGGTGACCAGCGGGTCACTCAAGCTCGGCGGCGAAGAGCTCACGTCTCTGTCCAGCTCGCGGCTCGCGGAGGTGCGAAACCGCACGATCGGCTTCGTCTTCCAGTTCCACCACCTCCTTCCCGAATTCAACGCGCTCGAGAACGTGGTGATGCCCGGCCTCATTCAAGGTCGCTCCAAGAAGGAAATGGAGCCGCGGGCCATGGCGCTCCTCGAAGAGGTGGGGCTCAAGGATCGCTCGCTCCACCGGCCGGGCGAGCTCTCGGGCGGCGAGCAGCAACGCGTCGCTCTCGCGCGGGCCCTCGTGCTCGAACCGAAGCTCCTTCTCGCCGACGAACCGACCGGGAACCTCGACTCAGCAACCAGCGCGCAGATTCACGATCTCTTCTTCTCGATCAACAAGCTGCGCGGCACGACCATCGTCGTCGTGACCCACAACCTCGCGCTCGCGGCGAGCATGCCTCGCGTCGTCACCCTGAAAGACGGCAAGGTCGAGAAGGACGATCGCAAAGTCATCGCCGGCCACACCAGCGCGGGGATCGACCAAAGCGCGGCAGACGAAAAAAAGACCGCCGCGCTGTCCTGAATCTCAGAGACGTTAGAGGCGAGCGATGAACGCTTTCGAAAGCACGACCGCACCCTCTTGGAGCTTGGGGAAGTCGATCGAGACGGCATCCTTCTCGAGGGTCGTGTTGGGGCCGGTCTGCCTCTTCTCCAAGACCACGGTCTTCGACGTCGCGCTGTCCGCCTTCATCAAGGGCGGCGACATGACGCTGAGACGGTAGATGTCCCCCTTCGCGTGGACGACGAGGATCGGCATCATCCCTCCGAGCCACATGGCGGAGTCGCCCACGCCGGCGACCGGAGTACCTTTCCCGAGGGTGGCGTTGAGCACGGCTTCTGCCCCCGCGGAAGACTTCATCAGAGTGACCATTCCGGGCTCCGAGGGGCTGCCGAGGTTCCACTCGCAGTTATCTTCTTCGCCCTTGTGCGACACTATCTTGAGGCCCATCGCGGACTCGATCTCCGCGTCGGTGAGGAGGCTGCAGACGCCTGCCGACGATCCCGTTGCCTTGTGAAGGAGTTTCTTACAGCCACCAAGCCCGATCACCGCCGCCGCAAAAATCCCAATGGTCAGCCCAGTCGTGCGTCGATTCATGAGCCTTCTTACCAGTGACCGCCGCGCACACCAAGTGACGCGCTATCCTGGCAGTATGGCCGACATCGACGTGCCCGCACTGCTAAGGACAGGCGACGCGCTCGCCAGGGAAGGTGACATCCCCGGCGCGAACGATTGCTATGTGCGTGCGGCCGAAGCGTTCGCTGAAAGGGGCTTTCCCCTAAAGGCAGCAGCCATCTACAAGCAGGTCCTAACGCTCGATCCTGCGCGCATCGATATTCGCGCCAAGCTAGCCGCCGCGTATACCGCGCTCGGCTTGGCCTCGGATGCGGCAGCCGAGCTCGAAAAGCTGGCGTCCGATATTTCATCGAAGAAAAAAGGTTAGTCGGCGACAGCGCGCCGCGAATTTTCGCCGTGGCGACGGGCACCGCGCGGAAGCGTACGACCGTACGCTGAGCACGGACCGAAGTGGACCGCCTGACGGCTCGCCACGGCGAAAAGGCGCAAGCGATGGCGACGACGTCACCAGCGGACGATCACGCTACTCGGAGTGATGTGCGCTTCGCATTTGTCGACCGAGACTTCGACCGGAAGAGACTCGCTCCCCGACGCGGCCGTTGATTTCACGGTCACCCGCGGCACCACTTGCTCCGAGCGAAGAGCGCGCAAGATTTCTGGAGGACAGAGCAGACGCACGTCCACCTCTATGGGCTGGGTTTTGGCCTTGGTCGGCCCCACGACGGCGACCGCCATCTTCACGAACGGACGCTCCACCACCTCGCGCGTGATCTCCGTGGTGATGAGCACGCTTTGCGTCGAAGGATCGGGCGAGAGGCGACCGACCGGCTTGTCGATGGCGAGATGCCGCGAAAAGCTGCCTTCCGTGAGCCCAGTCACGTCGAACGAATCCGCGCGCACGTGCTGCAGCACGAGCACCTCGCTCTTGGGACCACGAACGCGCACGCTCGGCGGCTCGGCTACAGGCACGCCTTTGACGACGAAGCCGGGCGCCGGCGTCCCCACGACGCTCACCTGAATGGGAACGTCGCGCACCACCTGATCTTCCCAGATGAGATCGATCGACGGAGGATCGATCTGCACGACGTGAACGCTGGGCGGCACGTGCACGAGCGCGGGATCGAGCGTCACCCTCTTGTCCGCACCGGTGTGGATGTCCACCTGGAGATTTCCGATGTCGTCGGCGCGGAGCTCGTCGAGCGCCGTGCGTGAGCCTCGGAGGGTGAGACGCACCTGCGGCGGAATGGAGCTCACGAGCACGCGATTGGCGTTCTCCGGCGGCATCAGCACGACCATGTCGACGAGCATCGCGCGCTGCGCATCCTGCGAGCCGTGAAAGAGCGAGTAGAGGACGAGCGCGCACGCAAAAGAGACGAACTTCAGCCCTAAATTTTCGGTAAATGCTGCGCGGACGCGCTCTCCGACGTCGATCGCCATTACTTGTCCGGATCACCCCGCGGCGCCGGAGGAATCAAGCTCGCTCGCATCGGCTTCGGGGTCTCGATCGGGCTGCCCGGCGGTCTGGCCTGACTGATCGGGCGTGGCGGCGCGACCTCGGGGCGCGGGCCGATCATGGAGATGCCGGCCATGTCTTCTTCCGAGCTCGCGGGGGGCGGAGGCACACTGGGGATCGCGTGTGGCGTGGGCGGCGGCACCGTGATCCGGAAAGAGCCGGTATGCGCGGTGGGGGGACGTTCTTTCTTCGCACCCGCCTTCTTCTTGCGATTGCGCTGGCCGAAGAGGCCGAGGAGCGCCTGCCGCAGCGAGGCCCCGTCGAGGTTGGAGATGATGTTTCCATTGAAGCAGAAGCTGATCGTGCCGCGCTCTTCGGAGACGACTACGACGACCGCGTCGGTCTCCTCGGTGATTCCGAGAGCGGCACGGTGGCGAGAGCCGAGCGACTTGTCGAGCAGCTTGGTGTCGGGCATCGGGAAGAAGACGCCGCCCTTGGCGATACGCAAATTCCGGATGACCACCGCTCCGTCGTGAAGCTTGTTCACGCTCTCCGGAACGAAGAGCCCGACGAGGAGCTCGCGCTGGACGGACGCGTCGATCGTGGTGCCTTGCGAGACGACGAACTCGTCGAGGTTGGCGTCTTGCTCGAAGCAGATGAGCGCTCCCATGCGGTGACGCGCTAGCTCGGTCGCCGCCGCCACGACTTCGTCGATCACCCTTGATTCCTGCTGCCGCGACACGCCGCTGAAAAAGGCGCGCGAGCCGACCCGCATGAGGCCGCGGCGAATGTCGTTCTGGAAGACGACGACCACGATGAGGATGACCTGGGAGAGGAGAGAGGAGAGCAGATTGAAGAGCGTGATGAAGTTCGCGAACTTCGAGATCACGAAGATCACGAAGATGACGGCGAGCCCGATGCCCATCTGCATCGCCCGCGTGCCGCGAAGGACGAGAAGCGCGCGGTAGATGATGTACGTCACCACCGCGAGGTCGAGGACGTCGATCGCTACCTGCCCGAGCGAGCGCATGGCGAACAGATGGAGGAGCCCCTCAAGCATCGTGCGCCCTTGCCCCGCGGGGGGAGAGGAGGCGATCCATGTCGATCGCTTGCTTTGTTGCGCGAACGTCGTGCACGCGAAGGAGCTTCGCCCCCGCTCGGGCCGCGTGCACCGCCGCTGCGACAGAAGCACCAAGACGCTCGTCGGGCCGGGCGTCTGCATCCACCAAGCGCAAGAAGGACTTGCGGCTCGCTCCGATGAGAACGGGAACATTTAGTCGGGTCACGAGGTCGCTCGTCCGCCGAAGGAGCTCTTTGCTGTGGCGCGCCGCTTTGGCGAAACCGAGACCAGGATCCATCACGAGCGCATCGCTTTCGACGCCAAGCGAACGCGCGCGCGCGGCCGCCTCTTCCCACTCGCGAAGGACGTCTTCCACCACGTCCCCGTAGGCGTCGGCCGGCGCCTCGCTGAAGTCTTTCATTTCTGCCTGCGTCCCGCGGGCATGCATGAGGACGTAGGCAGCCCCGAACGAGGCGACGACGCGCGCGAGCCCATCGTCCCGCAAGCAGGAAACGTCGTTCAAGGCGGAAGCTCCAGCCTCGAAGCACGCGCGAGCGACGTCGGGGCTGGCGGTGTCGACCGACACAGCACCTTTATTTGCCGCGTAACGGACGACCTCGACCACCCGCGCGATCTGCTCGCCGGCGGAAACGGGAACAGCCCGCGGCCTCGTCGACTCGCCGCCGATGTCGACGACGTCCGCGCCCTCGCCGAAGAGCGCATCGACCCGCGCAAAGGCAGCTTCACGCGTCACGTAGTGACCACCATCGCTGAACGAATCCGGCGTGACGTTGCAGATCCCCATGAGGGCCACGCCGCGCGTTTGCACGGCTCCCCCGAGCGCGGAGAAAAATTTTTCTCGTCGCTGGATCAACGTATCCTCACCGCCCGTTCCTAACCCGCGCACGCAGACGCCCTGCGATACGAGCGATTCCAGGCGTAGCAATAGTCGTACCGATGGGCAAGAAAGTTGAAGACGGGTTGCCAGCGCAATTCAGCGTGAGATAGGCTTTTTCCCGGTCGGCTCGGCACCTAGTCGAGGCCTATCCATTCCCCAAAAGACGCGATGTTACGCACTCGAGTTCGAGCCGGGGCCCTTGCCGGGTTCGTGATGAGCTTCGTCTTCGCCGCATTCCTGACGCTGGTGCAAACGGGAGACGTGTTCATCGCGGGATGGGAGCCCCACTTCGGGCAAGCGACCCCGACCACGATCCGCGTGCCTTACGCGACGTTCATCCAGAAGGCAGTCAGCTCCACCATCGCCTACGAGCACACGAGGATCATCGTTCCCCGCGGCACGGTCCTCGACGCGTCGAACGACGCCCACCGCATCGCGTATGCGTTCGAGATGTCGCGCCGACCTGCGAAATCAATCCGCACCGGCGCCTACGGGATCATCTACTTCACGCTTTTTTTGTTGCTCGCGACGTACCTGCGGCGCTTCGGGCAGACGCGGACGCGCCTACTGCGCACGCAGCTCGGCCTCTTCGTGACGATGTCGCTGTTCATCATCGCCGCCAAGCTCGCGCTCGTCCTCAGCCCGGCGTCGGAGTTCTGGATTCCCCTCGCCACGCTTCCTTTGTGGTGCACGTTCGAGTTCGAGCGCCGAACGGCGTTCATCATCAACGTGATGATGGCGTTCATGACGGCGTCGCTGCTCGTCTTCGATCTCCCCTTCTTGACCGTGCTCATCACCCGCGGTCTCGCAGCGAGCCTCCTCTTCCTCAACCGCAAGCAGCCGCGTCAGATGATCGTCGCCGGCTCCGCTGGCGGCGTGGTTGCGTCGGTCATCTACGTCGCCGTTGTGACGATTTTCGACGGCAAATTCTCGGTCGTTCGCGATCTCGAGCTCGGCATGCAGTCGCCCCTGGTGGGCTGCGCGGGCGGCGGGCTCCTCTCGGGATTTCTCGCTCACAGCCTGCGTCAAGTAGCGCAGCGCGCGCTCGGCAGTGTGTCGCGTGATCGCCTGATTGAGCTCACCGACCTCGAGCAGCCTCTGCTCCGCAAGATGGCGAAGGAGGCACCCGGATCGTGGGAGCACGCGCGTGCCATGGCCAACCTCGCCGAAGCGGCCTCTGCGGCCATCGGAGCAGACGCGCTACTCACGCGCGTCGGCGCCTACTACCACGACCTCGGAAAGACGATTCAACCCAAGTATTTCGTGGAGAACCTCTCGCCCGGTGAGCCGACGCCGCACGATGCGCTCGAGCCCGACGTGAGCGCCGACGCGATCATGGCCCACGTCGTTCAAGGGACGAAGATCCTCCGCGAAGGCAGCATCCCCGAGCCGGTGGTGGAGTTCGCGTACACCCACCACGGCACGCAGGTGATCGAGTTTTTCTTCCACAAGTGCAAAGAGAGCGGGAACCCCAAGGGTCTCACCGAGGATTTTTTTCGCTACCCCGGGATGAAGCCGCAGACGAAGGAGACGGCGATCCTCATGCTCGTCGACTCGATCGAAGCCGCGAGTCGGACGATCCAGCCTCCCGATCGCGCGAAGTTCGAAGAGATGATTCAGCGCATCGTCTTCACCAAGCTGAAATCCGGTCAGCTCGACGAGTCCGGCCTCACCGTGGAGGACCTTCGCATCCTGGTCATCAAGATGGCCGAGACGCTGGTCAACATGTACCACGGTCGGATCAAGTACCCCTGGCAGAAGGAGGGGCAGGAGAAAGCGGAGCAGCCGAAAGCTGCCGAGCAAGAAGAGGCGCGCAAGGGGAAGGCGCCTCAAAAAGAGAAGCCGAACTGACAGACCATACGAGGCCCCGATGATCGAACAGTCGTTCATGAAGTCCGTGTTTCATGGAGTGATCGCCGAAGGGCTTATTTTTCCCTTTCCGGAGCCCTCGGCGGCGGAAGTCGACAACCTGAACATCATGGTCGACAGCGTGCGGAAGTTCTGCGCCGCCAACGTCGACGCGGCGAAGATCGATCGCGACCAGGCGATTCCGCCCGAGGTGCTCAAAGGACTGAAGGAGCTCGGTCTCTTCGGGACACTCATTCCCGAAGAGTACGGAGGGATTGGTCTGTCGGTGACCGGCTACGCCCGCATCATGCAAGAGATCTCGGCGATCGATTCGTCGCTCGCGGTCACTCTCGGCGCACATCTCTCCATTGGCCTGAAGGGGATTCTCCTCTTCGGGACCCACGAGCAGAAAAAAAAATATTTGCCGAAGCTCGCCAGTGGAGAAGAGGTCGCGGCTTTCGCCCTCACCGAGCCGAGCGCCGGGAGCGACGCGGCCGCCATTCAGACGCGCGCAGAAGCGAGCGCCGACGGGAGCTACTACACCCTCAACGGCTCGAAGATCTGGATCTCCAACGGCGCTTTTGCCGATGTCTTCACCGTCTTCGCGCGCACGTCGCCGAAGGAAGACGGAGCCAAGCCGCGCATCTCCGCCTTCATCGTCGAACGTTCCATGGGCGTAAAAAACGGACCGAACGAGCACAAGCTCGGGATCCGCGGGAGCTCGACGACCGAAATTTATTTCGAGGACGTGAAGGTCCCAGCGGAGAACCTCCTCGGTGAGAGCGGGCGTGGATTCAAGGTGGCGATGGAGGTGCTCAACAGCGGCCGCCTCGGTCTCGCCAGCGGCTGCGTCGGCCTCGGCAAGCGCCTGATCAAGATGGCGGTGGAGCGCTGCCAGGAGCGAAAAGCGTTCGGCCGGCCCATAGGCGAATTCGGTCTCATCAAGGACAAGATCGCGACGATGACGTCGGACATGTTCGCGCTCGAAAGCATGACCTACCTCACGACCGGGCTCGTGGACGCGAAGGTGTCGGACTATTCGGTGGAGAGCGCCATCTGCAAAGTCTACGGCTCGGAGACGCTGTGGCGCGTGGTGAACGAGACGCTGCAGATCGCGGCCGGCATCGGCTACATGCAGGAGTATCCCTACGAGCGCATGCTGAGAGATGCGCGGATCAACCTTATTTTCGAGGGTACGAACGAGATCCTGCGCTGCTTCATTGCCCTCAGTGGAATGCAGGGACCAGGCAACGAGCTCGTCGAGGTGGCGAAGGCGATGCGTGAGCCCATCAAGGGTTTCGGTCTCCTCAGCGACTTTGCTATCCGCAGGGCACGAACGGTGCTGGGCCGCGAGCGGATGACCAAGGCCCACCCGATCTTGAGTCGCGAGCAAGTGATCTTCGAGGAGTACACCCAGGAGCTCGCCGCCAACGTCGACAAGGCGCTGCGCAAGCACGGGAAGAACATCGCCGAGATGCAGTACACACAGAAGCGCGTGGCCGACATCGCGATCGATCTTTATGGCGTCGCCGCCGTCCTCGCGCGCACGACGAAGTCCATCGAGCGCCGTGGCGAAGAAGGCGCGCGTCGCGAGATTGATCTCACGACGGTGTTCGTCGCCTCCGCGGAAAAGCGCCTTCGGGACAACGTGGCCGCTTTCGAGAAGAACGACGATGAGCTCCGCAAAGCCGTCGCCTCCCGCACGTACACCGACGGCGGCTATCCGTTCGACGTCATTTAGGAGCTCGGTGTTTTTCGCCGAGACCGGCGCGATGCTGTCGTCGGGAGTCGTCGTGGTACAGGGAGTACCGCTCCTCGTCCGCTCCTAAGCCTCGCTTTGTCTCGACGAAAACCACCACACTCCTAAGGTTTTTATGGGCTCTTATTCCGCTCATCGGGGTGCACGCGGGATCGGCGTGCGGGCACCGTGATGATCAGTGGTGGCAAGGTCATCACCACCGCACCTTCGTCGAGCGGGATGAACCGTGTCCGCGCCGTTGGTTGCGTACGTGGCGGCGGCTCGATGTGCGAACGTGACAGGCCGAGCGCGAGGGCTGGGGAAATCAAGAGGATGCACGCGAGCAAAATGAGGAGGGTTCGTTTCATGACGAACGCGCTCACTTCAAGGCGTATGCCATGCCCCCACGCGCCGAATTGCACGTGTTCGCGGGGTGCGACCGTGTCCCGGACAACGGCAAGCTGTCCCCGGACATTTACAAAGCGATCGCTGGAGCAAGCGAGCTGGAGTCCGAGGAAGGAACTCGCATCCAGAGCTTCGGAGGAGCGTTCGCATGAACCCTCCTAGCGTGAGACGGGCGCCCGCACCCGGATTGGGCAGCGTGCGACGTCATCACGAGCTCGTCTAATTCTTTTGCTGAATCATCAGCTCGGATGAACCACCGCGGGCGGCGGCGCGCTTCGCCTTCACGCGGGCTACCCGGTACGCGTGGACGACACCGAGGGCGCGGACGATTCCTTCGGACTCGACGTCGTCGATGTCGATGGCGACGGAACCTTGAGGCGTCCAGCGCACGAGCGACTCGGCGATGATCGGTGACGGGGCGCTCGGGTGCACTTCGAGAGCGGGTGAATGCGCGACGGGCATGAACATTTCGCCGTTGCGCCAGCCAACCGCGGCGCGCACCACGCATCCGGTGGGCAAATCGCGGATGAACCAGTCTCCGAGCGTCGTTCCTATCTGGTGATCGCGCTGCCTCGTGCGCGGGCCGTCCCAGGTGGGCTCGATGATGAGCACGCGAAGCGAGAGGTGGCCGCCGGGGCGACTTTTTTCGAGGTGCGCGCGGGTGTCGTCGCGCATTTCCCAGTAGGCGAACATCGTGCGCGGGTCGACGGGGATGACGATGCACTCGTCGACGTCGTACTTCGGAGGGAGCGGCGCGTCGTCGAGCATCCCGTAAGGTTCGGCGGGAGCATCCTCGGCTTCAGCGCCCAGCTCGGTGGACTCGGCATCCGATCCGGAGGCGGCGACGGCGGGCTCGTCTTCTTCGGGAGGGAGCGGCGGGTTGGGAACGGCATAGGCCGAGCTCTCCAGCTGCGCGAGGAGCGTCCGTGCGGCGGCGTGCTCGGGCTCGATCTCGAGCACGCGGCGAAGAGTCTCGAGGGCCCGCTCTTTGTGGCCCTGGGTCGCGTAGATCTCGGCGAGGGTCACGGTGGGAACTGCGCTCGGCGTGGCACGCGAAGGAACGGCGGCCGGCCTCGTCCGAATCAACTCCGCCGCCTCGGGAAGGTGGAGCCCGCGCTCGATCACCCGCGCAAGGAGATCGCGTGCCCGTCCGAAGAAGCCTCGGGCGCGACTGGCGTTGGGATCTTCTTTTTTCGCCTGGCGAAGGAGGAGCTCGTCGATAAGCTCGGGACGCGTGAGCACTTGGGCCCGCGCGACTCCGGCCTTCTTGGCGCGAGCAATCAACGTATCTCGGTCGAGCGCCTCGAGCTCCGTGCGTTCCATAGTCGACCGTTTGCCCGCGTGGAGCCCCGGATGCCAGCGAAAAAGGCGCGTGCGTTCGACTCAGCCGAAGGATCCACCTGACGAGTCGTCCCCTGAACGGATGCCTTCGAGACGCTCCTTCGCCAGCGCCGCATCGAGACCAATCTGGTGCTTCAGCGCGTCGAGCCCCTGGTATTTTCGCTCTTCGCGGAGGCGCGACACCACGTGCACGCGGAGGCATGATCCGTAGAGGTCCCCCGAAAACTCGAAGAGGAAGACTTCCACCGTCCGCGCCAAATCTCCACCAATCGTGGGGCGAACGCCAATGCTCATCACCCCCTTGGCGAGAGCCGTTTTCGATCCGAGGTCGTCGACCACCACGGCGTAGATGCCGTCGGCCGGAAGCATCTCTGGAATGTCCCCCAAGTTCGCGGTTGGAAAGCCGAGCGTGCGGCCAAGCTTCGCACCCTCCACGACGACGCCGCTGAGGGAGTGCCACCGACCGAGGACGAGGTGCGCTTCGTCAAGGTCCCCCGCAGCCACGGCCTCGCGGGCACGTGAGCTCGAGAACGGGCCTTTTGCGTCCTGCGCCGGTGCGTGGGCGTGGGCGTCGAAGCCAAGCTTGGCTCCCAGTTTTTCCAGCGCCGCAGCGTTGCCCGCGCGCTTTGCGCCGAAGCCGAAGTTTTGACCCACGACGACCCGCTTGGCGTCGAGGGTCTTGACGAGGAGCTCCTCGGCGAAGCGTTCGGGCGACCACCCGGCGAACGCGCGATCGAAGCGGCGTACCACCACGCCAGTGATTCCCAGGCGGCGAATGAGCTCGGCGCGGCGTTCGAGCGTCGTTAGCAGGGGCGGTGCTTCGCGACCGAGGACGAGGCTCGGGTGCGGATCGAAGGTCAGTACGTAGGACGAAAGGCCTAGTTTCTCCGCACGTGCGACGACGTCCCGGAGGACCAACTGGTGCCCCAGATGAACACCGTCGAAGTTTCCGATGGCGACGACCGTGCCGCGCGGGTCGACTCGGGGAGAATCGTCGTGGAGCGTGATGTACTGCGCTTCGGTCACGGAGCGTTCTGGAGGCAGTCCTGCGGGACGGGGTGGGCTTTGCAATAGGCGATTCCGTCGGCCGTCGTTGGCGGGACGATCTCGAGAACGGCGCGCGTGCCCTGAGAGAGAAGCACCGGGCGAGGCTTCTGCGTGCAAGCGAGGACGCCCGGGAAATCCGGGAGATTGTCTGCGTAGCCCTCACCCGGCGCGCACGCTCCGGATTCGTTCGGCACCGTCCACGCTTGCCCTGTCGGGTAGACCAGGTTGATGGCAAAGCGACCCGCGGGGAGGCATCCGAGGGCCACCTTGCGAACCAGCTTTCCTTCGGCCTTAAGCACGAGCGCCGTGTCGAAGAGATCTTTGTCGCCTGGCTCGTTCGGATCGGCGCTCGGGCCGGTGAGGTGCGGCGTCACGAGAACCCCGCCCGCGTCGGCGTGGCGCGGATCGAAACAGATCACCGAAGGACGAAGGAGAGCGGTCACGTGATCGACGCGCGAGTCAGGATCTCCCGGCTTGGTGGGTACGCCGTTGAGGATCATGTCGAGGAGACTGTCTGCGGCGTTGAGCGTGATTCCCTGGAGAATCACCACCGGAGCTGTCGCGCTCCCCTGGGCGTGCACGCTCTGCGGATCGAGCAGGTGATCGGGATCGTCGATGAGCTTCGAGAAGATCGCGAGCGGGTAGAGCGCAGGCACGCCCTGGCCTTCCGGAATTTCGCCGCCGACGGCCCACACAGAGAGCCCGCCGCCCGCTTCGGGAAGAGGAGCAAACGCTGCGGTCTGAAAATGAAACGGGTGAAGAGGGCTTGTCCCGTAGGTGATTTCGCTCGGCGCGGGTGCCGTTCCCGGAAGCGCCCAATTCAGACGAACGAACGGGAACGACGCCTGAAAAAAATTCGCGTTGTCGGGCGACTTGATCTTGGGCGGCGCCTTGATCAGGTAGTCCTGCGTCATCGTCACCACCGGGGCGAAGTACGCATCGGCCAAAGGATTCTGAGGTGTCATCGCCGGGCCGGTCGCCGGTTTGTCCGATCCCGCAGGATAGAAGTACGGGCGGGTGAGCGGGAGCCGCGCGCCGAGGGCGATGGACACGTTGTCGGCCACGAAACCTTCAGGCGGGATGACGAACGCAGCCGAGGGATCAGTCGCCTTCACCCCCACCACCACCGGCAGGAAGATCGGGCTGTAGTTGATCTCGCCGAGGTGCTTCTGCGCGTCCCCGGTATCGATGTAGCCGCCGCCGATGTCTCCCCGCTCCGGGAGATTTCGGAACTTGAATGACGGCAAAAAGTTTCCGGTGAAGTCGTAGAACGACTGGATGATGTACTCGCCCGCATCGATCGGAGAAACCGCGAAGGGAGCGCTCACCGCAATGTGCTCAGTCGGATCTTTCGGGCAGACCTTCACTTCATTCGGAGAGCGCGGCTCGTTCCCGAAGAGCGTGTCGCCGGAGACGACTCCGAAGTTCACGGGCAAGGTGGCAATGCCTCCCGGAGGGGGCGGATTGTTCCTCGCGAACACGAAGATGATCACGTTGCCGATGACGTGCCCGAACTGCGTGCACGGGCGCGGCCCCTGGTAGAGCACCGTCCCCCGGATCACTCCCTGGGGCGCGATGAGGCGCTGGTCGTCGAGCGGAACGGACTCGCACGCGCCGAGAGACGCGGCGA
>JAYTOU010000061.1:0-8908 GCA_043747615.1 Myxococcales bacterium
CTGCGACCGACTCGTGCACAACGCGCATCTCGTCGCGCTTCGCGGGCCGTCGATGCGGAAGAAGAAGGGAATCACCTCCGAGACCACCTGATCTAAACCAGACCATCCACTCGTCGCTGCGCTCCGATCACGCGCCCACGTGGACTGGAAAGGCTGCCCAAGTTGCGCCGGAACGTGCGCCCAGGTTGGCCGGAATACGCAAAACGCGCTGCCTAGACACGTCGCGACAGAGCCGTCACCCGCTTCACCATCGCCGGACATCGTTCCTGCGCCGTCTCCTGCGCCGCTTCCTGCGCCGTCTCCTCCGCCGTCGGCCCCGTTTCCAACGACGATCGCGTCTCCGGAAGTGGACGAGCCGCACGCGGCCACGACGCCGATGAAAACGCAGGTGAGGGCACCGTCATAGATCCGCATTCCTAGAGGGTATAGTCTCACGGAAGTATGAGCGCTTCGAAACGCCCGCCCGCCACCGGCAAAAGCATCAAGCCGCCGAGGCGCGATCCCAACTGGGAAAAGGAGCAATTCAGCGCCCCCGCCGTTCTCTTCGACGTCGATGAGTTCACCGCCAAGCATGTCCGCCGCGACACCCCGCCAAAGTTTTCCCTCGAAGGCTCTACGAAGGACAAAGAAGAAATTACAGAGCTGCGCGCGCACTTCGAGCGCCATGAGTGGGAAGAAGCACTCCCGTTGGCAGAGGCCGTCCTCAAGCGCCGCCCCGGAACCGTGGAAGCGACGTACATCGCGGACCAGTGCCGCGTTCGCCAGCAGGGACTCGCCGATTTCGTGTCGTCACGCGCCGCGCAGATCCCCGAGCGGAGCGCGGAGAAGCCGATCTTGGGTCTAAAGCTCGATCACCGCGCGGGATTCTTGCTCTCCCTCGTCGACGGTGCGTGCACGCTCGAGATGATCCTCGACATTAGCGGTCTGTCGCCGGAAGAAGGCGGCCGCCTCCTGTACGGGCTGGTCCTGGACGGCGTCATTCAGTTTCGTTGACTCCGTGCGGCGCCCCGGCCGAGCGTCCGAGGGCACGCCTACGAGCGGAAGCGAACTTGACCGGGATGCCGCGCGCGCTTCGACGCCCAGATGTCGGGCTTGTCCGCCGGAGGGGGCCCGTGCTGCCCGAGGTTTGCAATCTCTTTGCGTGCGGCCTCGAGCTGGCGTGCGTAGTCCCAGTCGTACATCACGGCGATGTACGTTCCGATCGCCCACGCCGAGGTCCAAACGCAGAAGATCCACAGCGCCACGAGCCCGCTCCAGTGAAGGCCAATCGGGGCGGTCAGCACGGCGAGAGGGAGGAGCCAGATCAAGCGGCGTCGGTCGCCGCGAAGCGCGTTCCGTCGCTTCTCTAGCTCCGTGGCCCAATCGGCGTACTTGGCTGCATCCCGATCCGACATACGAAAACACCATAGGGCGTCGGCGGCGCGCCGCTCGGATGGATCGCGAACGAAGCGAACGGATCTCTGGCGATCCATCGTTGCGCCTACGTTACACCCAAATACACCGATAAAATGCCAGATGAAGGCAATGTAGGTGTAGGTATCCTTCGTGCTTAGCGGGGGTTCATGAAGACGCTTCGACTCCTCACTGCCTGCGTGCCGTTCCTCCTCGCCAACACAGCGGGCTGCTCCGGTGAGACGAGCGGCACGGACGAGGCCGATAGTGCGCTGACGAGCGTGACCGCGCGGGCGCGGGATCTCAAGTTCACGGGCTACGTCTACGTCTCGCGCGGCGCGAGCGACAGCACGATCCTCTCGGCGGTGCGGACGCAGACCCAAACGGCCTTTGGTGCGCTCCGAACCGCGCAAGTTGGCGTCAATAGCCGCGAGCTCAAGGACGTCGACCCCAAGACGTTCGTCAAGAACGACGTTCTCGCCGTCGACACATCGACGCCAGCGGCGAGCGGCACTCCGATGACCCGCGTCCGCTACACGTACACCGATCGCGCGATTCTTCCGGTATCGATGGCGAAGCGCTCCGCTCTGTCGGTCGCCGTGATGGGCGCCACGTATTCGTCGCAGACGCACCGCATTCTCGGCGAGTGCACGGCCAACGACATGGAAGCTCAAGAGTTCGAGGGCTCGATCTGGTACGTCTTCGACCCTTCCCTCGCGTCGTGCCAGACGGCGATGACCGCCGAGCAAAAAGCGATCGACGGCGCCAAGAAGAAGCTCGCGAACGCCACGACGCAGGTCTCGCTACTCGAAGTGAATCGCCTCTATCTCCCGATCACCGTGAAGCTCGGCGCCGACCGCACCAACAAAGGCGAGTCGTTCCCGGAGTACGACCGGCTCTTTGCGGGCGGCGTGCAGAAGAACAAAGTGGTCGTCGGTCTCCTCAACGGGTTCATCGATCATGGCGCGCACGACGACAACACCGACTCTGGCTACGGCGAGTGGATGGACGAGGTCCGCGCTTCGATGGTCGGCCACGAATTCAAGCTCGTGAAGATCGAGCCGAGCGAGGACCTCACGACTCTCACCGTCGGCACCAAGACTCTGACCGGTCTGTCCTTCCAGAGCATCCTCGACGCCGAGGGGGGCACCTTCCCGAACGGCCTGACCTCCGACGAGCAGACCGCGTTCAAGAAGGCGGCAGGCGACAAGATCATCAAGCATTGGATCACGCTGGAGGCCACCACCAAGGTGACCATTGGCCGCCAAGCCCCGCAGGACCTCGGAATCCAGCTCTACACGTACTTCGGTGTGCAGGAAGAGTCCGAGATCTACAAGCAGGCCATCAAGAGCAGCGACGTCTTTCTCTACAACGGCCACTCGTACATCGGCTACGGCCCGCTCGACCCGAGCAACTTCGCCTCGAGCGACTTCAGCTCGACGTACCAGCTCATGTTCATCGACGGATGTGTATCCTACAACTATTACGAGAAGGACTACTTCCCCTTGAAATCAGGGGAAACGAGGAACCTCGAGCTCATCACGAACGGCATCGAAGCCCCCTCCTATCACAGCGGGCTCGCCCTCGGCCTCTTCGTCTCCATGCTCGTCGACGGCAAGCAGCACAGCTACCGCGATCTCCTCGTGGCCGCGCAAGAGACCGACCCGCTCCGCGTCGTCGACGGCGAAGTCGACAACGTTTACTCACCCACCAAGACGCCCATCTCGTTTCACTGAGCTCGGTCTAGAACCGTACGCCCGCAAGGCCGGTGACGCTGAAAAGGCCTCCGGCGAAGAGCCAATCGATCTGCCCGCGCGCCGCGATGTAGATGGATCCGGAGTCGCTCTTGATGATGTCGAAGCTCGGCGACACGCGAAAGCCGACGCCACCGTGAGCGACCACCGCTCCCGTCGTCGCTCGCCAAATGCCGAACCACGTGACCTCGGGACCGAAGCCGAGACGAAAGCGATCGGCGACGAGCTCGACGCTCGGCGTGAGGGTAAATTGGCGCGTCATCAGGCCATGCCGCGTTCGCCCGAAGTCGCCGTCTAGGGCCACGTGGAACGCGACCATCTCGCCCACCCGCGCCCCCATCGCGAGGTCGAAGCTCCCCATCGTCATCGGCAAACCGAGGAGCGTCTTGTAGGCCGGACCGCCGGCAACGCGCAGCTCGAAACGCGCGGGGAATTTCGGAGGAGCTGTCGCCCCGGCGATCTCGGGAGGCGCGGCTTCGACCGCATTCCTTGGAGCCGCCGGAGCGGCAGGCTGCGCGGCGGGAAGCGGAGGGAGCTCATCGCCCTCGCTCGCGTTCGCCGCGGGCGACACGAAGCTCCCGAGCGTGAGCGCGGCAAGCGACAGAGGGTATTTCACCGGCAGCTTCCGCGCGCGCATACGCCGATAGCCGTGAGCTGAGCGCAGGTCCTGCTGAGGATGCATTGACTCTCGGCGATCCCGAGATCGGGCTTCGTGCTGTAGGTCCGCGAGTCGTTGGCGCCGCAGCCGGTCGAAGGGAAGTAGTCGTACGAGTACTCGCAGGATATCGAGCGCGAATCCAAGCCCACACAGCAGGCCTTGAGAGCGGAGACCGCTTCTTCGCAGTAGAGGACGTCCTCGCGGAGGTTGTCGTGATCGTGGACCTCGCCGTTGCCGCACGCGAGGAGCACCGAGAGCACGGCGCCGACGACGTACGCTGATTTTCTCGACCACGGCATTGACCGATCGCCTAAGCAACCCTCGTTCCACGCCGAATTTCGCTGTAGAACACGTTCGCTGCGCGGTCCGAGAACGACTGCCAGGTCGCGGGTGTCGCGGCCTTGCGTCACTCTGCACGTGTCCAACCATGCGCGACCGTCACCTGAAAATCGTGTTTGCGATCCTCGCGGTCGGGTTTTTCGCCGCTGGGACTTTTCACGCCGATCGACTGGGCTTCGGTGGCGGTCTTCGTCTTCATGCCCGCGACCTTTCTGCTGCTCCTCAGGCGAAGACCGCGCGCGCCGCTGATGCTATAGCGGCGTCCATGAAATTTCGGTCGCTCACCCTGGCCTTCGGTCTAGCCGCAGCTTGCGCGCCTGCGGTGGAGCCTCTGTCGGTTCCCGGGCAGACGACAGCGCGGGCAAGCCGCGTCACCGTCGCCGCTTCCGCAATCGCGCGCCCTGCGTCGCCCTTCGACCCGGTGAAGGTTGGCCTCACCGTAGACGGAGAAATAAGGCTCTGCGAGGATCATCTGAAAGCCGCGCAAGCGATCCTGGACGAGATCAAGAGCCTCGCCCACGCGCCTTCCACGCAGCTCACGTACGCGACGACCATCGGGCGCTTCGACGATGCCATCGGTGAGCTTTCGAACGCTCAAGCATTTCCGTACCTGATGGGACTCGCTCATCCCGACAAGGATCTCCGCGAGGCCGCGAAACTGTGCGATCCCAAGGCCGACAAGGTCACCACGTCTCTCTACCTGGACGACGACCTCGCCGCGGCGATCAAGGGGTACGCCGCCAAAGGCGAGAAGCTCGAAGGGGAACGTGCGCGTTTACTCTCCGACGTGCTCCGCGATTTCCGGCGCAACGGGCTCGAGCTTCCGAAAGAGAAACAGCAGCAGCTTCGCGTGCTCAACGCCGAGCTCGCCGAGCTCGGTCAGAAGTTCCAGGCCAACATTGGCGCCATCACCGGCAAGCTCCTCGTTACCGCGAAAGCGCTCGAAGGGCTGCCGCCCGAGTACGTGGCCACGCATCCCGCCAAGGACGGGAAGGTCGAAATCACCACCGACTACCCCGATTTTTTTCCGTTCGTGACCTACAGCCGCGACCGCAAAGCGGCGCTCGATCTCTACGTGCTCTTCACCAACCGCGGAGGAGACGCGAACGTGAAGATCCTGGATCGTCTCCTCACGTTGCGGAGCGAGAAGGCGAAGCTGCTTGGCTACGCGAGCTGGGCCGAGTACGCGATCGAGCCACGCATGGCGAAGTCACCGAAGGTGGTTCACGAGTTCCTCGAGTCGGTGCGCCAGGCGGTGAAAGAGCCGGGAAAAAAAGAGTTTTCCGAGCTGATGGCGGAGCACGTTGCGCTCGGCGGGAAGGCGACAGACAAGCTTCCGCCCTCGGAGCGCTACTTCCTCGAAGACCGCGTTCGCGCCAAGAAATACAGCTTCAACTCTCAGGAGCTGGCGAGCTACTTCGAGGTCACCGCGGTCCGCAAAGGCCTTCTCGAGATCACCGCACGCATGTATGGCCTCGAGTTCAAAGAGGTGAAGGACGACGCGGTCTGGCACCCGGACGTCACCTCCCACGAGGTGTGGTCACATGGAAAATTCATCGGAAAATTTTACCTCGACCTCTACTCTCGCCCCGACAAATTCAAGCACGCGGCGATGTTCTCGGTGCGCTCGGGGAAGCTTCTCCCCGACGGGACCTACCAGACGCCCGAAGCAGCGCTGGAGTGCAATTTCCCGAAGCCGGGCAGCGAGCCCGCCCTCATGACCCACACCCAGGTCACCACGTTCTTTCACGAGTTCGGGCACGTGCTCCACAAGCTCCTGTCGACGTCGGAGCTCGCGACGTACTCGGGGACGGAGACGGTGCGCGACTTCGTCGAGGCTCCCTCGCAGATGTTCGAGGAGTGGGCGTGGACGCGCGAGGTGCTCGATCTTTTTGCGCGGCACTACAAGGCGGGCGCGAAGATTCCAGACGAGCTCTTCTCGGCGATGACCCGCTCACGCTCCTTTGGTCGCGCGCTCGATACGCAACGCCAGATCTTCTTGGCGATGCTCGATCAGGCCTATTTTACGCGTGCGCCGGGCTTCGACACCACCAAGGTGGTCGAAGAGATCCAGAGCAGCGTCGATCCGTTCGTCTTCGTTAAGGGCACCCACTTTCAGTCCAGCTTCGGGCATCTCATCGACTACGACGCCGGCTACTACGGCTATCAGTGGGCGCTCGCCCTCTCGCGCGACGTCCTCACGCGCTTCAAGAAGGAAGGGCTGCTCAATCCGAAAACCGCCGCGGCATGGCGTGACGACGTGCTTGCAAAAGGCGGAGGCGTGGACGAAAAATCGCTGGTTGCGCGCTTTCTCGGTCGTGACTCGAACAGCGATGCGTACTTCGCGTACCTCCGCGGGGCCGACTAGATCCGTGGTATCCATGCACGCCGAAGATTACCTGGGGCGGGTGGTCCGCTTGACCGTCAGGCGGTTCGGTCCCCCGGGCGCGTTCCTCGCGGTGGACGTGAACGAGAACGTTCCGGGCGCTCCCACGATCCTCCTGCCGGGTGCAGAAGTTCCGGAGGGTACGCACGAGGGCGAGGAGCTTCAGGTGTTCGTTTACCTGGACTCCGAGGATCGTCCAGTCGCGACGATGCGAGATCCGATGCTGACGCTCGGCGAGGTCGGGTTCGTGGAAGTGAAAGACGCCACCGCCTTCGGCTCGTTCGTGGACTGGGGGATGCCGAAGGAGCTCCTCGTACCTTTCGCCGAGCAGACGTGCGACATGCGCATGGGAGAGCTCTACCCGGTGGGCGTCTTCCTCGATGACACCGGTCGCCTCGCCGGCACGATGCGCGTGAGCGAAATGCTCAAAGGCAAAGCGGAGTTCGAGCTCGACGAGTGGGTCGAGGGCGAAGCGTGGCGCAACGAGCCGGAGATCGGCGTCTTCGTCATTGTCGAGCACCGTTTCGTCGGCCTCGTCCCGGCGACCGAGCCGACCACCCTGTCTCGCGGTGAGGCTGCGCGCTTTCGAATCACCAACGTCCTCGCCGACGGAAAATTCGAGCTCTCGCTTCGCGGCAAAGCGCACGAGGAGATCGGCAACGACGCCGACAAGATCCTCGAGCTCCTCGCTCGCCCAGGTGCGCCGAAAATAAGTGATCGCTCGAGCCCAGAGGAAATCCGCAGCGTGCTTGGCCTGTCCAAAAAAGCCTTCAAGCGTGCGGTTGGTCATCTCCTCAAAGAAGATGTACTCTACACAAATCCAGACGGCTTTCTGCAGCGGAGGCGCTGAGGTTACAGCTCCCCGAAGGTGTCGCAGGCCCGCGGATCGCCGCTCTCCATTCCGACGTTGAACCATTTCTGGCGCATCGCGGCGGAGCCGTGGGTGAAGGTCTCCGGGCGCACGCTCCCGCGCATTTCTTTCTGGATGCGATCGTCTCCGACCGCCGCTGCCGCATCGAGCGCGAGCGCGACCTCCTCGGATCCGACTTTCCCTTTTTCGTAGGCCGCGTGCCCCCAGACGCCGGCGTAGCAGTCGGCTTGAAGCTCGAGCTTGACCGAGAGCGCGTTCTTCTCCGCCGGGTTCCGCCGCTCTGCGAGATGAGCCTTGCCCTCGACGCCGAGGAGATCCTGCACGTGATGCCCGTACTCGTGAGCGACGACGTACGCTTCCGCGAAGTCCCCTCCGCGCGCGTGAAAGCGCTTCTGGAGCTCCGCGAAGAAGCCGAGGTCGAGGTACACTTTTTTGTCCGCGGGGCAGTAGAACGGGCCCGTTGCGGCGCTTGCCGTGCCGCATCCGCTCTCGGTGCGATCCGAAAAAAGCACGAGCTTCGCCGCCCGGTAGGACTGGTCCATCTTGGGGAGCTCGCCGGCCCAGAACGTCTGAACGTTCGTCTCCACGCAGACGATGAACTTTGCCGGGTCGGTCTCCGAGGTCACGCCCTTGCAGCTCCCGGGCGCGATCGGGGCTTGGGGAGCCGCAGGGCTGCTTGGGGTCTGACCACCTGCGTTCTGGAGGACCACCTCGGCGGCTCCGCGGGTGTCACCGTTTAGCAGCTTGAAAGCGACGACGACCACCACGCCGACGAGGCCTAATCCGCCGCCGACGCGCCCCGTCGGAAAGCCGCGCCTGTCCTCGACCTGCCCACCGTCAGCGCGATCGCCATCATCGAATTTCATTTTCGCTGGACCTCTTGGAATGGGCCGGGTTGGCGGTCAATGGGAACCTTTGGCTTACGTACGCTGTCGCTTCGATGCAGGTGAAGGAGACATCGATGCGCTACCGCTTTCTTTTCGTTGGCCTCGTGCTCGTGAGCACCACGGCGTGTGAGGCCGTTCCGCAGCCTAAAACAGCTGCGATCCTGCCGCTCCGCGCCTTGCGACTCTACGAGACGGGGGTCGGATATTTCGAACGCTCGGGGCAGATGTCCAAGGAGACGAGGGCTTCTCTTCCTGTCCCAGCCGGACACCTCGACGACGCGCTCACGTCTCTCGTGGTTCTCAATGGAGGGGCGGGAGGTCGCGTGGCCGGCCTCTCGTTTGCGAGCAGCGTGAGCAAGGGGATGGCGCGGTCGCGCGCCGGGCTGCCGGTCGATGTCGATCAGTCGATCACGTACCGCGATCTCTTGGTGAGCATGAAAGGGGAGGGGGTCGAGGTCACTCTCGCGAGCGGCATGGTGAACGGCCGCTTGATCGAAGTGCTCGAGGAGCTCGAAGGTCCAGAGCCCCCCGCGAAGCCCGAGGAGAAAGAGGCGAAGCGGCCGCTGCCGCAAAAGACGCTGGTCGTCACCTTGATGACCAACAAAGGCGAAGTGGTGAGGC
>JAYTOU010000062.1:0-53397 GCA_043747615.1 Myxococcales bacterium
GCCTTCCTCGCCGTCATCCTCGTCAATCGATCATGGACCCGGTCCGCGCTGTCGATGCTACGTGTTCCGAATCCCGCCCTTCGCTGGGTGCTGCTCGGCACGTCTACTTTTCTCGCGCTGGCTCTTCTCGTCCCGTTTGGGCAACGCCTATTTCACTTTGGTTCGTTGCATGCGACCGAACTTCTCCTGAGCCTCGGCGTCGGACTCGTCTGCGTGCTCTGGTTCGAGGGGGTCAAACGTTTCCGGCGACACGCGGGGACAAGATGAAGTCTCGTGGCCAGCCGACCGCACCACTGCTTGTCAGGCCGATGAGTGCCGTCACGGCCGGTCTCTGTATTGCGGCTGCCCTGGTGCTGGTCCCCTTATGGGCCCCCCTCGTGCTCGCCGCGTGGTTTGCCGACCTGCTGCGGCCCGTGGTGCGGAACCTTGAACGAGTTGTTGGCGGCCGTAGGCGCGCGGCGGGCGCGCTCGTGGTGCTGGTGTTGGTGTGCGTCCTCCTTCCGCTGGTCGGCATCGCCCTCGCGCTGGCGGCGACGACGCAGGATCTACTCCTTCAAGTACGTGCCGCTATCGAGGGTCACGGATCGCTCGCCAGCGCGCTCCTCGGTGGAGGCAGCGTTGGCTCACGTCCGGAAATGCGCAACTGGGCGGAGCTCGCGAGCCGATATGGAGCGAACGCCTGGCGCGCGCTTTCCGTCGTTGCCCAGGCGTCGGCGACCGCGGCGATCGCGGCTGTCGTCTTCGTTGCCGCCCTCTACACCTTCGTGGTCGACGGAGAACGCGCCTACGCGTGGTTCGAGGAGCACGCGCCAATCCCGCCTGACGACCTCGCGCGATTCGCTGGAGCGTTCCGGGAGACAGGTCGGGGCCTGCTCGTTGCCGGAGGGGGAACGGCCCTGGTTCAAGCCGCCCTCGCGACGATCGCCTACGTTGCCATCGAGATCCCCGGGGCAATCGCTCTCGGTTCTCTCACTGCTGTCTGCTCTGTCGTTCCCTTCGTGGGGACGGGGCTCGTATGGATTCCCCTCGCCATCCAGCTTGGGGCGACCGGGCAATACTGGCGTGCCGCCGTGGTCATCGCCATGGGCGCTGGCGTGCACAGTCTCGTCGACAACTTCGTGAGGCCGATGCTCGCGCGCTCGGGGCACCTCCAGCTCCCGACGTTCGTCGTCCTCATCGCGATGCTCGGCGGGGCCGCCGCGTTCGGTGCGACCGGCGCGCTCCTCGGGCCGCTCGTCGTACGACTGTGCGTAGAAGCCCTGGCGATCGCTGCGGAGCGGCGGCACGAACGGCTCTCACCCCCGCTTGAGATCGCGGTCGATGATGCGTCCGTGGAGAGCGAAAGCAAGGCCGCAGCGCTCAAGCGCCAAGGAGCTCGACCTGCTGCGTAGGGCATCACTCGCCGATGGCGAACGCCCCCGCAGTCGGTGCCGTCACGGACGCACCTCGCGCACCCAGAGGTTGCGATGATCACGGAAGTAGTCCTCGAGCGACCTGGGCCGATGACCCAAGAGACGCTCGAGCGTCGGGTCGACGCGTTCGGCTTGACCGAAGCGAAGCCCCACGTGAAGCACGGTCTGCACGCCCACCTGCGCCCATGGCATGCCGCGACGGCGAAGGTGGAGCACGTAGCCGACGATCGACGCAGCCTCGTAGCGAATGGGACGCCCGAGCACGTCGGAGAGCCTTGCAGCGGCGCTCGTGAAACCGACGGCTTCCGCCCCGGTCAGCGTGTAGGCGTGGAGATCGTGCGCGGTAGGGGACGCAAACGCAGCAGCAGCGACCTCCGCCACGTCACGCACGTCGACGAACGTCACGCGCCCGCGGCCGGCGGGAACGTACACGCGATCGTGCTCGACGATGTCGCGTCGGTAGGCGTCGCCGAAGTTCTGCGCGAAGAACCCAGGCCTCAGGATCGTCCAGCCCTCGCCTTTCCGCAGGTGCTCTTCGACCGCATGGTGAGGCACGAGCTTGTTCTTCTCAGCGCCAGCGACGGAGAGGAACACCACGTGCTTCACGCCGCGCCGCCGTGCCTCGTCGACGAAGGGCAGAAGGGTGTCGGCGACGTCAGCGATCGCGGGAGGACGCATGAGAAAGAGCGCGTCCGTACCGGCAGCGCACGCGAACGTTGAGCGGTCGCGGTAGTCGAGTCGCACGACGTCGACCTCATTCCCGAGAACTGCGCGTGCGCGCGATTCGTCGCGATCGGCAGCGCGCACAATGAGCCCACGCGCGCGAGCGGCACGCACGATCTCACGACCCACGTTTCCAGTAGCCCCCGTGACGAGCACCGTGCTCATGATGTTCTCCGCCCGCGCTGGCTTCCGAGGCGCGATGACCAGCGATACCGCACGCACCGACCGTGCGCGAGGAAGACGTCGCGGCTCATCCGCGCAAGCGTCGCCATTCGGCCATGAGCGACGGTCGTGGTTACCGGCATGTGGGTTGCAGCTCTCGTGGCCATGGACACACGCCACGCGCCACACCACCATGTTCGGCGACACCAGGGCACAGCCGAAAAGAGCTACCCGGCCGACGAGCAGCATTTTTATCACGAAGTCGCCGTCGCTCTCCGCGGGACCGACGAAATCCTGGTGGTCGGACCCTCGACGGCGAAGCTCGGTTTAATCAAGCACCTGCACAAGCGGGAGTCCGAGCTCGAGCCGAGGATCGTCGGCGTGGAGACGGTCGATCACCCCACGGACGGGCAGCTCGTCGCGTTCATGCGCCGCTACTTTTATGCCATCGAACGCACGGCATCGCGCCCTGCGAGCGTTCGCCAATGAACGCCTTCAAGCACATTCTCGTTGCGACCGATTTCGGCGAAGCCTCTGAGCGGGCACTCGACGTAGCCGTGACCATGGCCGAAAAGTTCGGCGCGCAGCTCACGTTGCTCCACGCAAGCTGGATCCCACCTGTCTACGACGCCTACGGCCAGGGGTTCGACTGGCACACAGACGAGATGACGAGCGCCGCAAAGAAAGAGTTGGCCGCGACGATCGTGAAGGCGAAGGAACGGTACCCGACGGCCGATGGCCTCGTCGTGACCGCTGAGCCGTGGGATGCGATCCTCAGGATCGCGAAGGCGCGCGGCGCAGACCTGATCGTCATGGGGACTCACGGTCGTCGTGGTCTGTCGCGCGTGTTCCTTGGAAGCGTGGCCGAGAAGGTCGTACGCCTTTCCCCCATCCCCGTTCTGACGGTTTCGGGCAAGGCGGATCAAGAGTCGAAGGAGACCAGCCTCGCCGCGGCGAGCACCGGGACCGTGTGATGACTCTTGCCGAGCGCCGCTCCACACGTTGTCGCAGGACGGACGCGCGTTGGTCGAGAGGCAGTAGGCAGCGATCCATGCTGCGCTCGACGAGGCACTACGTCAGCTCACCATCGTCTATTTAATCCGATTGGGACCCTAACGATTGCGCCCGAGTGCAAGCCTTGCACGCGGCTCGGCCCGGTTCACTCGAGGACCGCGCATGCGGCCTTGGCCCTGGGTTTGCTTAGCACCGCTCAAGGTGAGCGGATGTGCATGACTCGCGATGGCCTCGTGAAGCTTCAGTGCGCGCTCATTCGTTCGCTCAGCGACGAAGTAGATCGGTGTTCGCCATCAGACGATCGCACCGCCGCCCTCCGCGAACAGATTCGAGAAGAGGAAGCGCGTCTCGCAGAGCTAGCGGACGACCCCGCGGCAACGTGAGCTCTGAATGGAAGACCCACGGAGCGTGATGAGTCGCTCCGAGCGCACGATCTCGAAGACAGGGCAGCAGGCGATCGGCACAATCATCTGTGGCCCCATCGGGCAGCTTCCGAGTATTGAGCTGAAGGATCACGATGTCGCCAAGCACCAAACAGCTCAGCGCGACGATCCTCGTCGTCGACGACAACGAGGTCAACCGCGCTCTTGCCCGAAGTACCCTCGAAGACGAGGGCTACCGCGTCGTCCTAGCGAGCGGCGGTGCGGAAGGGATCGCCGCCTTCGCGAAGGAGCGCCCGGATTGCGTTCTTCTCGACGTCCGCATGCCTGAGGTTGACGGCTTCATGGTGTGCGAGCGGATCCGCGCGCTTCCCGGGGGTGCGGAGACACCTGTCCTCTTCCTGACTGCTCTGCGCGACGTCGACACCTTCGACCGCGCCCTTCGCGCCGGTGGAGACGACTTTCTCACGAAGCCCGTTCGTCCCACCGAGCTCGTGATCCGCGTGCTGTGCGCACTGAAGCTGCAACGCATGAAGGTCGAGCTCCGAGGGCACTACGAGCTTCTCAAGCACCAGCGCGATGATCTCCTTCGCCTCCAGCTGCAGAAGGAGCGCCTGACGGCGTTCGTCGTTCATGATCTCAAGAACCCCGTGAACTCGATGGACCTGCACGCGCAGTTCCTCCTCCGAGACCGCACTCTGTCGGACAGCGCGCGGGAGTCGGTAACCCAGATCCGCTCCCAGGCGCGGCAGCTCACGCGGATGATTCTGAACCTTCTCGACGTCAGCAAGGCCGACGAGGGGCAGCTCGCTCCGAAAGGCTCCGACCTCGATCTCCGCGCACTGGTCGACGAGGTCATCTCGGAGCTCGGGGTCAATGCCGAGAGTCGCAAGGTGGGCCTTCGAGCCGTTCTCGAGACGGACCGGGTCCACGCCGACGAGGATCTCTTCCGCCGAACGCTGACCAACCTGGTCGAAAACGCGATTCGCTACGCGCCGGCGGAATCGGCGATCACGGTGACGGCGGTCCGGCTCGATCGAGACACGGAGATTCGTGTTGCCGATGAAGGGAGCGGCATCCCGCCGGAGATGCGCGAGAACGTCTTCAGTCCGTTCGTGCAAGTGGAGTCAGGCGAGCGCGTCGTTGCACATGGAAGTCGGGGGCTCGGACTTACGTTCTGCAAGCTCGTCATCGAAGCGCATCGCGGAAGGATTTGGGTCGAGGACGCCGCGCCGGGTGCTATTTTTTGCGTGAGGCTTCCCCATGGCTCCTGAATATTCGGCAGAACACTACCGCCAGCTGCTCGACACCGCGCCGGACGCCATGGTCGTCGTCGACTCCGACGGCAGGATCAATCTCGTCAACGTCCAGACCGAGAAATTGTTCGCCTACCCGCGCTCGGAGCTCGTCGGCCAACATCTCGAAATGCTGATTCCCGAACGCTTTCGAAAAGGGTTCGGAGGACATCTTGGGCGCTTTTTCGCGAATCCTGGCGCGCGCCCCATGGGATCGGGGGTGGAGCTCTTTGGCCGTCGCAAAGACGGGACGGAGCTTGCGATCGAAGTGAGCCTCAGCCCTCTTCGCACGGAGGACGGAGTGACGGTCTCGGCGGCGATCCGCGACATCAGCGAACGCAAGCGAATGGAGGCGACTTCCAAGGTCCTTGCCGATCGTCTCGGGAGCGCGGTCGAGAGCATCCAGGACGCCTTTGCGCTCTTCGACGCCGACGATCGGCTGGTGCTCTGCAACAGCGTGTATCGCCGACTGATTGGAGAATCTCTCCCAGGACCTCTCGTCGGTAGGTCGTACAAAGCGCTGCTCGCTGCGTGGATCAGCGACATCGCGTTTCCGGACGAAACCGAGCGCGCGCGCTTCCACGGAGAGCGATTGGCCCGGCGCGGTCACGACCACACCGCGACCTTCGATGTCCGGATGCGCGACGGACGCAGCTTGCGCGTGATCGATCGACGCACCGCAGAAGGCGGGACCGTCAAGACGATCTGGGACCTGACGGACGACGTCCGCATCGCCGAGGAGCTGAGTGAGGCGCGCGCGACCGCCGACGCAGCGAGCGGCGCGAAGAGCGATTTCCTCTCATCGATGAGTCACGAGCTTCGCACGCCGATGAATGCGATCCTCGGCTTCGCGCAGCTGCTCCAACGAGACAAGAAGGAGCCGCTCTCGGACCGTCACAAGGAGCGCGTCGGTCAGATTCTCAAGGGGGGCGAGCACCTTCTCCGCCTCATCGACGACATCCTGGACTTGTCGCGCATCGAGGCCGGAGGCGTATCGATATCGCCGGAGCCGGTGGGCGTGATGGAGGTTCTCGAAGAGCTGAGGATGACGCTCAAACCGATCGCCGCACGCCAAGGGATTTGCGTGGAAATCGTGCCCGCAGAGGTTCCGATGGTAGCGGCCGATCGTTTGAGGCTCGTACAGATCCTGATGAACCTCGGATCGAACGCGATCAAGTACAACAGGCCGTCCGGCAAAGTAACGTTTTGCGCGTCGACACCGAGGCCTGGGCACGTACGCATCACGGTCAATGACACCGGCATGGGGATCCCTGCGGACAAGCAAGACAAGCTCTTCCAGCCTTTCCAGAGGGCCGGACAAGAGACGGGACCGATTGAAGGGACAGGCATCGGGCTGGTGATCACCAAGCGGCTCGCCGAGTTGATGCATGGCGACGTTGGCTTCAAGAGCGTCGCGGGCCGGGGCTCTGACTTTTGGGTCGAGATACCCACTCACGATGCGGGCGTAGAAGCGATTGTGCCCAAGGCGATTCGCGGGTCCGAGCCGGGGGGTGTCACCGGAGGGCAACGTAGCCTCGTCCTCTACGTCGAGGACAACCCAGCCAACGTGACGTTCATGAAGGATCTCGTCAGCACGGTCGAGAACATCGACCTCCTCACCGCGCCCACGGCCGAAATGGGGGTCGAGCTTGCGCGTCAGCGCCGCCCGAAGGTCATCATCATGGACATCAATCTACCCGGGATGAGCGGGCTCGACGCGCTTCGCCTCCTTCGGGCGATGACCGAGACGAAAGATATTCCGGTGATCGCGCTGACCGCAGCCGCCTCTGAACGCGACAAGCAGCGGGGAATGGAGGCCGGGTTCTATCGTTACCTGACGAAACCCGTGAGGGTCGACGAGTTCATCGCCGCCCTCGAAGAGCTCTTCGTCACTGCGGAGTGACCCGAATGTGGAGGGCCGTGGTGACCGCCGCGCGCTGCTGCTCGTCGAGATTCGCGTCTGACCACTGGTACAACATGCGGTCCTCGTTCTTGGCGTGCGCGCGTAGCTCGTCGATGAAGTCGCGTGCGACGGTGAGGCGGACGATGTGCAAATCGATGCCGACGCCGAGCTCTTCGAGCCGAGTGCGAATGTGCCGATGCTCCTGGATGAGAACGCGCGCATTGCGCTCCGACGCCTTCTGCAGCGCCGGGATCATGTGCTTCTCCTCCGCCTCGAGATGCGTGAGGAGGCCGGCCTCGAACGCGGTCCAGAGCTTGGCAATGTCTTCACGGTCATTGGCCTCGAAGGCTGCGAGGAGCCGCTCGAGAAGCGTTTCCAGCCTCCGGTGATCGGCAAGAAAGCGATCGCAAATGCCCTCGCTCATGGCCGCTGTCGATTCCGCCTGCATGAGCCGTGAATTAGCAATCATCGTGCCGAGACCCCGTAACTTCGTCTTTTCGAGAAGCTGGCCGGAACATGCATCACCGCCTCCTCCGAGCTCGAAGGGCCCAATGAGCAAAAGCGGTGTGGAAACGCAGAGCGCGCGGGGAGTGCGCAAGGACTGCACACCAACGAGATTCTGGACGGAAGCCCACACGGTTAGTGCGCGCCCGGCGCGATTTGCGTTTGGCACGCGAGGTGCTCAGGTCACAGGGATGACGAAGCCGATCCCTACCATCCAGCACTACATGACGACCTCGCCCCACTCGATCGGCGTTGATCAGACGCTCGCGCATGCACACAACGTCATGCGCGAGCACAAGATCCGTCACCTGCCCGTGCTCGCGGGAGGCGCGCTGGTGGGCATGGTGACGGAGCGCGACCTGCATCTCGTGGAGACCCTGCGCGACGTGGACCCGGAAACCGTCAAGGTGGAAGACGCGATGACCCCGAGCGTCTACTCGGTTTCGCCCGACGCGCCTCTCGACGAGGTCGTCTCCGCGATGGCGCAAAAGAAATACGGATCCGCGGTGGTCATGCAAAACAGAAAAGTGGTGGGCATCTTTACGACCGTCGATGTCTGCAAAGCCTTCGCAGAGCTTCTCCACTCGAGGCTCTCGAAGTAGCCGGGAAGATCGTGACATCGAGCGAACGATCGAGCGCCGGGCTCACCTCGGCGGAAGCAGCGCGACGGCTCGCCGAATACGGTCCTAACGACCCCGCGCCGAAGAAACGGCGCTCTTATATCGTCGAGCTGCTCCTTCAGTTTGCGAACCCACTCGTCGCCGTTCTCCTTTTCGCAAGCGTGGTGTCCGCTTTCGTCGGCGAGGTCGTCAACGCGACGATCATCATCGTGATCGTCTCGCTCAGCGTGACGGTCAACTTCGTGCAAACGTTCCGCTCACAAAAGGCGGCTGATCGCCTGAAGGTCACCGTTGCAGCGATGGCCGCCGTCATGCGCGACGGGATCTTCCAAGAGCTTCCTCGCGCCGAGATCGTGCCGGGAGATGTCGTTCGCCTCTCGGCGGGCGACCTCGTGCCTGCCGACGCGCGGCTTCTCGAGGCGCGCGACCTTCACGTTCAGCAATCGGCACTCACCGGCGAATCGATGCCCGTCGAAAAAGAGGCGAAAGCCGGTGACGAGTCGGAGGCGACAATGGTCCTCCTCGGTACGTCGGTCGTCAGCGGAACGGCTACCGCGGTGGTCCTCGCGACCGGCAAGAAGACCCAGTTCGGAGACATCGCGACCCGGCTGGCCACGCGATCGCCGGAGACCGAGTTCGATCGAGGAATAAAGCACTTTGGCCTTCTCATCATGAAGGCGGTGTTCGGCCTGGTGATGTTCATTCTCGTCGTGCGAATCGGAACGCATCGGAGCGCGTTTGAATCGCTCCTCTTTGCCGTCGCCCTCGCGGTCGGCCTCACACCCGAGTTCTTGCCGATGATCACTTCGGCGACCCTCGCCCGCGGGGCGGTGGCGATGGCCAAGCACAAGGTCATCGTGAAGCACCTCTCGGCGATCCAGAATCTCGGGAGCATCGACATTCTTTGCAGCGACAAAACGGGGACGCTCACCCGTGGTGTCATGACCGTCGAATCCTCGTGCGACGTGTTAGGCCGTCCGTCCGATCAGCCGCTCTTCTTCGCGCGGATCAACAGCAAGTTCGAGACCGGGATCCGAAGTCCCCTCGATGCGGCGATTCTCGAGACCGCGGAGCCTGCCGACTCGAGCGCTTACACCAAGCTCGACGAAATCCCTTTCGACTTCGAGAGGCGCCGGATGTCGATCGTCGTCGACAGGGCAGGGGGCGAGCGCGTGCTCGTTTCGAAGGGGGCGCCGGAGGGACTTCTCGTTTGCGCGACGAGGTACGTGGCCGACGGAGGAGCGATGCTGCCACTCACGGCGGATGCACGCTCCAAGTGCCGCGAGACGTACGAGTCTCTGTCTTCGCGCGGATTTCGTGTCCTCGCCGTTGCCACGAGCACGGTGCCCACCAAGCCTGCGTATTCGGTGGCAGATGAGCGCGAGCTTCTTCTCGTAGGGTTTGTGGCCTTCGCCGATCCGCCCGTCGAAGACGCGAAAGAGGCAATTCTGTCTCTCAAACGCGACGGCGTGCAGGTGAAGATCCTTACCGGGGACAACGAGCTCGTCACGCGTCACGTGTGCGCGGAGGTCGGGCTCGACGTGAAGAGAATGGTCCTCGGCAGCGACATCGAATCCATGAACGACATGGCCCTCGCCCAAGTGGCCGAGCGGATGACGGTGTTCGCGCGGATGAGCCCAGCGCAGAAGAACCGGATCATTCTTGCGCTCAAGCATCGCAGCCACGTGGTCGGGTATCTCGGCGACGGGATCAACGACGCGCCATCTCTTCACGCGGCGGACGTGGGCATCTCCGTGGCCTCCGCGGTGGACGTCGCGCGCGACGCTGCGGACATCATTCTCCTCGAGCAGAGCCTACGCGTGCTTCATCGAGGGATCCTCGAAGGACGGAGGGCATTCGGAAACGTCACGAAGTACCTTCTGATGGGGACCAGCTCGAACTTCGGCAACATGTTCAGCATGGCGGGAGCCTCGATCTTTCTCCCGTTCTTGCCAATGCTTCCGACGCAGATCCTCCTCAACAATCTGCTCTACGATCTCGCGCAGGTGACCATCCCGACTGACAACGTAGATTCGGAAGTGCTCCGGAAGCCGCAGCGCTGGGACATCCGCACGATCCGCAATTTCATGCTGATCATCGGTCCCATCAGCTCGCTCTACGATTTTCTGACCTTCTTCGTTCTTCTTCGCTTCTTCCACGCGGGCGAAGTGCTCTTTCACACCGGTTGGTTCGTGGAGTCGCTCGCCACCCAGAGCCTCGTGCTCTTCGTGATCCGCACCCCGAGAAGCCCGCTGGCGAGTCGGCCAAGCACGCCCCTCGCGCTGACCACCGTCGCCATCGTCGCTCTCGGGGCGTACCTGCCCTATTCCCCGCTCGCCAAGGCGCTTGGGTTCGAGGCGCTGCCTGCCGGGTTCTTTCTCTTTCTCGTGGGGGCAACCATGACGTACCTCCTCCTCGTGGAGATCGCGAAGCGGTACCTGCTCGGGGGAACGCGCAAGTACCGACACCGCGTCCCCATCGCGACCTAACCCGTACCGGCGAAGCCTTACAGAGGAGACCTAGCGCAATGAGCATCGATGGCTTCCGACCCGCGCACAGGGGGTCGGTCGTGTCGTTCTCGCTCCGCGTTGTTCTCCAGTCGACCCTCCGCCGTCCTTGTGATCTCCGTCGATCGAAAATCGCTCTCTTTTGCGTCGCTCTGTTCGCGATTCACGCTTCGAATTTTCGAGAGTGTGTTTTGTTCTTCTTGTTTCTATTTTCATTCATCGGATGCCATGTCCGGTACCCCCCGGACACCATGTCCGGCAGGGGCCTGCGAGATCCGGACACCGTGTTTGCCTGTCATCGAGCGCACGTCGGACCCCGATCGTTTCGCGTCGCTGCGGCATTCCTTGGTCGTGAGCCGATGGTGCGCCTTCCAGAGCTCCTGCCGAGGCCTCTCGAGCGCCGCGCATGCGGTCTCGAGCTCGCATTGAAACTGGAGCGCGTGCGATCGCGCATCTGCGAATTGATCGCGAAGACTTTGAATTTCGGAGTCGTTCGGAAGCGAGCTCACGGTCGCCTCCGTCGCGCACTCACGGTGGCCTTCGCACCCGGTGCGATCTCAGCGCGCCCACCAAAGTTCTCACGACGTTGTCCCGCGCCGAGGCATCCTGCGCCGAATTCTTTAATGATATCGATGGCACGCCCGGCAGGACTCGAACCTGCGACCCGCGGCTTAGAAGGCCGGTCTTCAAACCATATTCATGGTACAACGTCGGCACGTTGCGTTGATTCGAGTGATCGCGAGACGGGGCGTGCGCCGCCCTGTTTTTACCTGCGCAGCGATGATCGGTACCCGGTTGGGCACCGATGCGATTCCGAAACTACGTGAATTGAGTTCGAGGATGAATCGATCATTGAATACCCGCCCGGCGTCGCCGTGCGCGAGCCAGAGGCGTAGGAATCGCTGTGATCGTTGGCCATCGTTCGACGTCCCACTCATGACAAATCGTGACTTTCCCGATCACTGCTCCGGATTACGCCGTCGCATTCGGGTTGAACGGCAGCCCGTCGAAGGGCTTGTCGTCAGGGTGATGGAAGATCCACCGGCGCGCATGGTGCGCGACGGCGATATTCAGCCAGCGAGCAAAGGTGGCGTTGATGTCGACGACCCCCTCACCATTTCCTGGTTCAGGATGCCGCATGATCAATGCACGCCGTCGATCGAGCACGTAGACAATGGCGTCGGCGGTATCCAGACGAGTACCGCGCCACGCCTCGCTCGGGTCTTGTCGCTCAAGCAGGACGATGGGCCGATCCGAGGTGAGGAATGGGATCGGCGAACGCGCCACTACCCACCGCCGGTTGAAGAAATAGGGCATGAAGTCGATGGGCCCCCTCAGCACGGCTTCGACCGTCTCGTTCTTGTGGGGGGTCACACGCGCCGTTTTCGCGGCATCGCGGAACATTGTCGCCGCCTTCGCGACAGCTTCGTCCGAGGCATCGTCGCCTCTTTCCTGCAGGAAGTTGCGTACGTAGTCGGGCGAAGACGCAGCGACGCGCATGAGCATCCGCGAGGTCTGCGTGTAGTAGCGGGTTTGGAAGTCACCGGTGTCGTGGCCACGCACGAACTGGAGTGCCATGAACATGGCGAGGTTCTCGCGGTCGATGTCGTCGGGAAAGTGGTCTGGTCCCAGCCGATCCAGATTCGCGAACGCATGACCGGCCGCTCTCTCAAATACGCCGATAACGTGCTCCGCCTCGTGCACACGACGCGGGTCGTCGGTCTCGATATTGTAGAAATCGGTCTCAACAGCAGCATCGTGCACGCCAATGACGATGCTCGAATCGGGGCCGGCCTTCGCGTCTGTACGCTGCACGCGCATCGCGGCCTTCGGGTTGGTTTGGGCCGCGAACCGGTTAAGGTACATCTCTGGGACGTAGTGGTGTCGCCTAGGAGGGTTCTCGCCGTTCGGCGGCGGCTCGTTCGCATCGACCCGCGCCTTCTCCCTTTCCCAGACGGCGATTCGGGGGTCGTCCGAGAACCTCATGGGGTGAGCGTGACCCAACGAGGCGCGATGTTCCAGATCAACGTCCGCTCAAAAGGACCACTCCCTGAAGCCTCGTCGCACCCCAGGCAATCCCGCACCCGAGATTCTTGCCTTGGGCGGCGACCCCGCCGGCTCGGAGCCCGATCACGAAGCTTTCCGACTCTTGGACCAACATTGACGCCCCGTGGACGGCGAGCCCACCCGGGCGTCGACAGCATGAACCACGTGGGTCGATCGGGTTTGCCGCTGAAGACAAAGAGCGTCGCGGGGCAGGTCCCTGTGAGCTGCAGATCGGTAATGATCGCCGGACCGACGAGTGCGCGTACGCATGCCCCCGAAAACGATCCGGTCTTGCCCGCCTCGCCGACGGCGCACTCGTAGGCCCGCGTATCGAGTCCGGGCAGCACGACCCCAGCGCGCAAGCTATCCGCCTGGGTAGGTACTGCTTCGGCGATCTCGGCGTGAACCGGCTTCTCAGGTGGAGGCGGCGGCGCCACCTTCGCAGGTTCTGCTACCGGAGAGGCGTCCGTTACATCAAGCCTGTCGGCCACCGCAGCGAGTTCCTTGCCGTACGACCCCGTTTGCCCTGAAGGAGGTGCGAAAGCTCTCCGCCACCCAGGGCAAGCGCTTCGCCGTCATCGCCGACGAGGCGCACAGCTCGCAGACGGGCGACGCGGCAAAGCAGCTGAAGGCGGTGCTCTCCTCCGAGGAGCTCGCCGAGCTCGCCGACGGCGGCGAGGTGAGCAGCGAGGACATCCTGGCCGCGGAAATGGCCGCACGCGCAGACGACGGCGGGATCACCTTCGTGGCGTTCACGGCCACGCCAAAGAACAAGACGATGGAGCTCGTCGGCACGCGCCCGGACCCGTCGCGGAAGCCCGGTCCCGACAACATCCCCGCGCCGTTTCACGTCTACTCCATGCGCCAGGCCATCGAGGAGGGCTTCATCCTCGACGTGCTCAAGAACTACACCCCCTACTCGCTCGCCTTCAAGCTCGCCCACGAGGGCAAGGAGCTCGACGAGAAAGAGGTCGAGAAGTCTGCGGCCCTGAAGAAGATCATGGGCTGGGTGAAGCTGCACCCGTACAACATCGCCCAGAAGGTGCAGGTCGTGATGAGCACTACCACGTGGAGCGCATCCTCGATGTTGGCGCTGGCCCTGGCAAATTTTGCATCGCCGCAGCGCTCGCCTACTCGGCCGCGATTTTCACGGGCATCGAGCACCGTTCACAGCTCGTCGACGTAGCGCGCGAGCTGGCCCTCGAGCTTCAAGTTCCGAATGCCCGCCTCTACGCGGGCGACGCGACGCAAATACGATGGAGCGACTTCGACGGCTTCTATTTCTACAATCCGTTCGTAGAAAATATCTTCATCGACGAACATCGTTTTGACACGACCGTGGAGCTCTCCGAGGAGCGGTTTCTATCCGACTTGCTCGGTACCGAAGAGGCCATGGCGTCCGCGCGGCTAGGGACGTGCATCGTCACCTACCACCGGTTTGGTGGGCGAATTCCCGCGTGCTACGAGCTCATGCATGCCGAGCATGCGGGGACGAATTGGCTTCGGCTTTGGATGAAGAAGCGTGACGATCACGGTGAGAGCGGCTGGTATTTCGAGTTCGATGAGGGCGTGGTGCTC
Organism: Myxococcales bacterium; assembly: GCA_043747615.1. Classification (GTDB taxonomy): domain Bacteria; phylum Myxococcota_A; class Polyangia; order Polyangiales; family Polyangiaceae; genus JAYTOU01. The sequence goes on from JAYTOU010000062.1 coordinate 14,145, forward strand.
CGCCCAAGGTCACCCTGCCAGCCGGCCAAGGGTGAACAAAAGCCCGCGCTTGCCGAAAGATCGTCCGGTAACAGCCCCTCAGGCGATGCCGAGCAAATCGAGAATCGCGGCCACGAACGTCAGGGGGTGCGGGGGGCAACCTGGCACGTAGAGCGTGGGGCCGACTTCATCGAGGAAGGATCGGTCCACTCCGGACGCATTCGCAAATAGCCCACCCGAGATCGCGCACGAGCCGACGGCAACGATGAAGCGCGGCTCCGGCATCGCGTCCCAAGCCAGACGGACGGCCTCCGCCATGTTCTTCGTGAGCGGTCCCGTCAGCACGAGCGCGTCCGCGTGCCGAGGCGACGGCACCCACTCGATCCCGAATCGCTGAAGGTCGAAGTTGACGTTCGCGAGCGCGTTCATCTCTTGCTCGCACCCGTTGCATCCCCCCGCCGACACCTGGCGCATCCTCAGCGACCGACCGAACATGCTCTTTAGGGCCTCTGATGCCACCACGGGGGCAGGCAGCGTTGCTCCCTCGCTCACGACGAGCTCCTCGCGGCTCCGACCCCCCATGCGCGTCTCCGGCGTGAACACGATCTTCTTCTCGGGACAGGCGAGCGCGCACTCGTTGCAGAAGATGCATTTGCCCAGATCGATGCGCACGGGGTCGAGAGAAATGGCATCCGTCGGGCAGACATCCACGCAGGCCCGGCATCCAGACGGGCACGGGGCCGCGCCGATTGCCGGCCGACCTCGAAATCCCTCGGGCACCGCCTTCCTGAGGTCGGTGATGAACTGCGTGCCCTGGGACCTTCGAACGCGGATGGATTTCAACATTAGAGATCGTTTCCGCAATAGGAGAGATCGAAGCTCTTATTGCACATCGGGAAATCGGAGATCTCGTTCCCTCTTACGGCAATCGCGAGACCAAGCCAGTTTCGGAGCGACGGGTCTTGCACTTTGTAATGAACGAGCGCGCCTTTGTCGTCGGTCTCCAGCACGTGCACGACCTCGCCGCGCCACCCCTCGCAGGCAGCGATTACCAGTCGTGAGGGCGCAAGCTCGCCCACGTTCTCTCGACTGGGCTTGGAGACAGGAAAACGTTCGAGAACGGCGTTGATCCACGAGAGCGAGCGATCCATCTCCTGGATCCGCAGGTTGGCGCGGGCAAAGCAGTCGCCTGTCTCCTCGACGACGGACTCGAGAGGCACGACGTCGTAGACGCCGCCTCCGGGAACGCGCTGGTCGATCGCTACCCCGGAAGATCGCGCGGCCATGCCGACGACCCCAAGCTCTAGCGCTCGCTCGCGACTCAGCACGCCCGCGTTGCGGAGACGATGCTGCACCGTTCTCGACTTAGCAAAACACTCGTTGATGATGCCCAGGTCCGTTTGCAGAAGCGACACGCTCTTTCTGACGTCGGCAGCGCCATCGCGGTCGAGACGAATTCCGCTGCCACCGGGACGGAGCGCACCTCGACCAAAACGACTGCCACAAAGGCGCATGGTCGTGTTGATGGCAGTCGTCCGCAGCCGTCCATACGTCGACGCCCCCTGAAGGAAGCCGATGTCACCAGCAAGGCCGCTGAGCCCGCCGAGGTGCATGGCCACGCGCTCGAGCTCGAGCACAACGGCGCGCGCTGCCTCCGTCTCCATCGTCATATTGAGCCCCGCCAAGGCCTCGATGGCCGCGCAGTACGCCCATGTGTGGCCGACGCTCGTGTCGCCTGCGATCGTCTCGACGAGCGGCGCGAGGGAGCGCGGGTTTCCTTTGAGCAGAAGGCGCTCGAGACCCCGATGCTGGTAGCCCAGATGTATCTCGAGATGATGAACGATCTCACCAAGACACATGAAGCGGAAAGACCCTGGTTCGATCACGCCGGCGTGGATAGGACCAACGGCGACCTCATGAACTTCCTTTCCTTCGATTTCATAGAACGGGTACCGGTCCATTTCGTCGCGGCTCCCGCTCTCGAATCGGATCGGCTTTAGCCAGGGGTGTCCCGCGATCCGAACTCCGCACTGTTCGTGGAGCTCCCGCTCGAGAGATTGCAGCGACGGAAAGTCAGCGGTCAGCCCGTGGTACCCGTGCGCAGGGTCCATCGTCGTTCGGAGGACGGAGAGCTGCCGCGGGGCGGTCTCGAGGACTGCCGTGACGACGACGAGGGGTCCTGCCGCTCTGCCGTAAAGGGTGACCAACCGCTCGCGATTGGCGAGCCGCACGCGGAGATCCGCGACCCACTCTTTTGGCTCTGGGCAAACGAGATCCCCGAGGCGCGCGTCGTGCACGATGAGCGAGCCGCGCACGGCCTCCCGACTTCGTTGGACACCCTCGCGTCCCTGCATCACTTTTTTGAAGGGATTGGAGATCTCGTACCCTCTCTCACTTCTTTCCAAGCGGTTCATTCGGTACCCAAGGTGCCTGCCACCTGTTGAAATAGCGCGTTCACCACCGGGGGCATGTAGACACCCATGGCGACGAGCGCGGCGAAGAACACCAGCTTCGGAACCGCCGCAGCAAAAGTCTGGGACGGCCCGGAGACCTTCTGCTTCGGTTCCCCCCAAATCATCGGAAAGATTGTCCGTCCAGTCGCGACGAACGTCATCGCGATGAGGCCGCAGAACGCGACGAAGACGGTGATCTGACCCGAGCGAATCAATCCCGAAAGGATCATCAGCTCGCCGAGGAAGCTCCCGAACGGTGGAAAACCAAGGAGTGCAAAAGTTCCGACCATCAGGAACATGCCGCTGTAGGGCAGATCCTTGATCAGGCCGGCGATCTCCCGCGTGTCCTTCGTGCCGTAGTGGGCTTTGATCTTGCCGGCGGTCAGGAACAAGATCGCTTTGATGAAGGCGTTGCTCACGACGTAGAGGAGCAGGCCGTACGAGGCCATCTTGTTGCCGATGCCGAGCCCAATCGCGATGACGCCCGCGTGGTTGATCGATGCGTACGCGAGGAGACGCTTCAGGTTGCGGGTCGCGATGATGCTGAAGCTCGAGACCGCCATCGAAGCTAGCCCGACGACGACGAGCTCGGTGGAGACAAGATCGGGATTGCCGCTCCGGTAAACTTGAAGCACGCGCAGGAGCGCAACGAGCGCGCAGTTGAACTGGACAGCGGCAAGCATCGCCGTGACGGCCGGTGGCGCCTGGTCGTAGGTCTCCGGTAGCCAGCTGTACATCGGCGCGAGTCCGAGTTTTGTTCCGTACCCGAGGAAGACGAGCGCCAGTCCGAGCTTTCGCCAAATGTTTGGCGGGCCGGTCACGAGCAGAGGCAGCCGGTCGATGAAGAACGTCGGCTCATGCCCATTGATCTCGAGGCTTCGGCCGAGACAAAGGAAGCCCAGAAGCGCTATGCCCAGACCGACCGAGGAAAAGACGAAGTAGGTCCATGAGGCGCGACGTGACGAAGGCACGCCCTGACGAATGATGAGCGGCGCTGCTGCAATGGTGGTCGCCTCCAGAGCGATCCACATGACAAAGATGTGGTTCGAGATGACGACGGCATTCGCGGCGGCCATGAAGAGTAGCGCCAGACACACGAAGCGTCCGAGTCCGTCACGCGTCTTCGGCATCGTGCGAACGCGATTCCAAACGTACGCGGCGATGCCGAAGAAGATGACGTTGATGAGGACGAGGAATAGCCGAGCGGTCGCGTCGAGGGTGACGTACGGCAACCTTGCCGCGAGGAGTGCCCGTTCACTCCCGGCGCCTCCCATGCTCGACGCAAGGACGGCATCCACGAACGCGGTGGTCACGAGAACCTGCGGGACGGCACGCGTTGCGCGTGCGCCAACGACGAGCCCACCAAGGGCAGGGACGACTACGATGGCGAGGGGCGTCATAGCGCCGGGCTCTCCTCTGCGGTGAAGCCGGGCTCATCGGCCTTCAGCGTCCGGAGGTACCAGGCGAACATAGCCACGGAGATTGCGAGCACACACGTCTGTCCAAGGCGAATTCCGATTGCCTCGTGGTGCGATGCGTCGCCGAGCTCGAAGAGCGCGATAGCGTTCTCGATCCGGAGCGCGCCAACCATCTGGCTGAACGGTCCCGATTGGGTCCCGAGAACGAGGAGCCCAAGGAGCAAGCCCGAGGCGGAAACGGCGACGAGCGTCTGCTCGTCACTCTCGCGAGGAATAGCGATCCCCGCGAACTGGAAAGCGAAGACGACGAGCACGATCGCGACCGTCCACGAAAGCATGTTCGGTGGGATGACGTCGTTACGCGACGGCGCATTTCGGCTTCGGAGTACCCGGTGGAGCGCGAGCGGTGCGGCGATCGCGCGCACCACGATGAGGTCCACGAAGGTGAGAGCCGTGTCGAGAGACACTTGGTGGTGATGGCGGTAGGCGATCCATCCCATTACCGCTCCCTGACACGACAGGCCGAGGAGGCTCGTTCGCCACGACGCCATGAAAAGTGGCATGAGGAGCACTGCGAGAAACGCGATGAGGAGCGGTGTCATGTCGTTCTACGAGCGCCAAGACGTCGCGATTAAGGCGACGAACGCAGCGATGAGCGCCGCGAGAATGTATTGAGGAACGGCGCTCAGTTTGAGTCGTGCAACCAAAGACTCCACGGTCCCAATGACCACCGCGATCACGAGAGAGACCGCCACGTTCGACGTAGCCGCGACCGCTGTGCCGTGGTTTCCCGTCCACGGATTCAAGAGCGCGGCGAGCAGCGCGATCCCGACCGTCATCTTGATCGCCGAGCCAAACTGAAGGGCTGCGAGGTCTGGGCCACTGTGGTCGAGGATCATGACTTCGTGGATCATCGTGAGCTCCAGGTGCGTGTTCGGATCGTCGACAGGCATCCGGGCTGATTCGACCTGCACGACGATGAAGAGAGCCACGATGGAGGCCGCCCAAACCACGAGCGAAGATCCACCGACGACGTGCATGGCGATCGCGCCTTCGAGCGAACGCTGGCCGCTTACTATGCAGAGCGCGCCCGCGACCAAGAAAAGAGTGGGCTCGAGCAGCGCGGAGAACGTCGCCTCGCGACTTGCCCCCATGCCCTCGAAGGAGCTTCCTGCATCCATCGCGGCCAGTATCAGCGCCACACGCCCCAACCCCCAGACGTACGCGAACCAAACGAAGTCGAAAGGGAAGGCGATGACACTATTGCGACCGAGTAGGGGGACGACGAGGCCGGACGCGATTGCCGTCGCGAGCACGGCATACGGGGCAATGCGAAAGGCCGCCGTAGTGACGGAGCTGTAAACGGGGCGCTTGCGGATCAGACGCAGGGTGTCGAACGCGAGTTGCAAGATCGGAAGTCCTTTTCGCCCGGCCCATAGTGCCTTCGTCCGGTTGATGATCCCCACGATCAGAACTGGCAGGACGAGGGCGGTCGCAAGGAAAGCCAGGAGCGAAGCGCCGCCTCTCATCGTCCGGCCCCGCCGACGAGCATCGCAGCAATGCTCACGATGACTACCAGCGCTGCCGCAAAGGCAAACCGCGGCGACTCGGGAATACGCTCCGACGTCTTCGTGACAAACTCTTCTCCCTGCCCGATGACTTCGAACATCCTCCGCTCGACAGCGTCGTGGTGATGCGTCGAGAGATGGCCGCGGTCAGGCGGGAAGACTTGCTCCGAGAGGCGCTCCCGCCGGAGCTGAGGAAGGAAGGCCTCGAATAGCAGCGCAAATTGCGCGGAGAACGAGCTGCCCGTGTACTGCATTCTCGGGTTGGGTGCGGTGTAGCCGCAGCCCCATGTGACGTGTCGGCGTGCTCCGCGTCCGGCGAGCCATCCGACGGCGCAGAAGAGCACGAGGCCCACCGCAAGCATCCGGCAGACGAGCTGCACGGGCAGCAGCGTGGTCATCAATATGGAGTCGTTGATCGGGATCGCGCCTACGCGGAACATCGAGATCGTCGAGCGGGCGAAGGTCAGGCCGGCGATCGGAAATAGACCCATGAGGACGACTCCCCCGGCGTGAACGGCCATCGGGACAAGCATGGTCCACGGCGCATCGCCGTCTGTGTGGATGGCCGCGTCTCTCGGCTTACCCAAAAACGCGACGCCAAAAGCGCGGGTCATGGAGAGAGCACTGACTGCTCCGACGAACGCCAGCAGCGCGGCAGCGCCGACCATCGCTATCGTCGCCATGGCGGATGGTGCGGCGCCGGAGAGTAGCCCGGAGTAGATGAGAAATTCGCTGATGAAGCCGTTCAGCGGCGGAAGCGCGGAGATAGCAAGAGCGCCGACGATGAACATTAGGGCGGTACGGGGCATCGCGCGCACGATCCCCCCCAAGCGTTCGATATCGATCGTGTGGGTTGCTCGGTAGACCGCGCCCGCAGCGTAGAAGAGCAGGCACTTGAAGAGGGCGTGGTTGAAGATGTGGAGGATGCCGCCACCGAAGCCAGCGACGACGAGCGCCGGCTTGTCCCACGAGAGTCCGAGGTAGCCGATCCCAAAACCGATCGCGGCGATGCCGACGTTTTCGGTCGACGAATAGCCCAGGAGGCGTTTCATATCTCGCTGCACGGAGGTGTAGAGAACGCCAAAGAGCGCCGAGGTGCAGGCAAACCCTAGGACGCACCACCCCATCCACTCCTCGGGTCGCCCGATGAGCAACGTGAAGCGCAGGAAGCCGAAGAGGCCTGCTTTGTGAATCACACCGGACATCAGAGCCGACACATGCGCGGGCGCAGCGGAGTGAGCGCGCGGCAACCATGTGTGGAACGGAAAGAAGGCGGACTTGAGAGCGCACGAGGTCCCGAGAAGAACGAACGCGATGCTACGCAGGCGGCTGCGTTTGGCGAGGAAGGTGCCGAACGCGTCGAAGTCCATCGAGCGCGTCTGACTGTGCATCAACATGAATGCGGCGACGAGCACGAACAGGCCGACGTGCGTCGAGACGAGGTAGTTGAAACCTGCGAAGCGGATCTTCTGGTTTCGGTATTCCCAGATCACCAGCAGCCATGCGGACACGGCGGCAATCTCCCAGCCCAGCAAGAAGACGAGCGCGTTCTGGACCGAGTAGATGATGATGAACGACAGGCACACCATGTTGAGCAAGGCAAAGTGGGGCGCGGCGTTACGGCCGGTGTCGAACGACGGGCGGAGATAGCCGACGGCGTAGACGCTCCCGAGAAACGTCATAGGGAGGGACCACGCGAGGAAGAACGCGCCAAGGGCGTCCACGCGCATTCGGATCGTTTCCACCGGGAAGGACCAAGGAAGCTCGGCTTCGAGCCCCGGTCCGCCGGCTAGCACGGGAGCGATCGCGCGGAGCACGAGGAGCGTTGCCACCGCCTGCGCGACCAAGGCCACCCCGGCGCGGTGACCGTTCTTACGAAGCAAGAGAGACATCCCCGCACCCGAAATGAGAATGAGGCCGGAGATCAGTAGGTAATGCATGTGCGCTGTCTGAGAACGATGCGGTTGCAGCGGACGGGAATCATTTCACTGAAGTCACTAGAGCAATCGCGGTGCCACGCGCCCTTTGAGCAACCGGAGGTTTTTTTCCCTCCTGCCCGTCCCAACTTGGGCCGTCAGGCGCAGACTCGTCATGTTGACGCAGTGCTTTCCGCAAGGCAGCGCATCGAGCGCCATCTCGGTGTGACGTTCGCTCGGTTCGAGGGGGCGACGCGAGGCTCCCAGGCCTGACTGCCCCCGGCCCGGTCTTTCCTGCGCCAAAACGGCGTGAGCGCGACCGTCTAGGTTGAAGCGGGCACGCGGACCGCGGGCGGCGTGCTCTCGAGAGCCACAATCCTCAACAGCGAGCGAACCCACGTCGATTTGCCACTGGCACCAACGTTGCTCCGGACACGCAGAGATGGACCTACCGCCCAAGCGCCGACCTCACGTGACGATCGTCTCCGACAATGCGGAGACGCTCGACGGCCTCGAGAGCTATCTGCGCTCCGCGGGCCTGATTGCACAGGGAACGCGTCTGCTCGAGCGAGCGGTCGAGATGACTCCTCTCTCGTTTTCCGCCGTCCTCCTCTTCCCCGACGACTTCCCCGCCCATCGTGTCGATGCGATCCTCGCCCAGCTACAGAAGCATCGACCAAAGGCGCAGCGCGTCCTGGTCACCAGCGACCCGAAGCGCTTCGATGGTCTGTTTGGGGACGCGCCACTAGCCGTGCTCGTCGTGCCCAAGCCCGTCTGGGGGTGGACGATACTCGACGCGATTCGCGCTCGCTTTGATTCCGAGGCCGAGGAAGGCGAGGATTTTTCGACGAAGAAAAGGAATCGATCGTGAGAGCGCGCCGCCTGCTCAGGCGCTCTTCGTCCATAAGCGGAGCGTTCCATCACAGGAGCGTTCGCTGTGAACCAGCTTGAACCCCGGAGGCATCTTCCCTCCGCGGCCATAGTAGGTCACGACTGCTGTGCGGGGCGGAGCGGACGCGAGCATGGAGTCGGAGACGCGCAGATCGGCGTGATAGCGCGCCTCCGAGAGAGGGACGGAGTTGTCGAGGTGCGCCGCATGGTTCAAATTCTCGGCGAACGGATTGAAGAAATAGTAGGCGTCGAAAGGCTCCTTTTTCATCTGCTTCAGGCTGCCGTAGACGAACTCGGCACGGTGCGCGCCGAGCCTGCGCGCGCTCTTGCTCGCTACTTCCGCGAGGTGAGCGCGGTGCTCAATTCCAACGAATGTCGTCCGCTCTGTGGTCAGGGCGCCGACAATGCAGAACTTCCCGACGCCCGCGCCGACGTCGAGCACACGACACGCGCCCGCTTCGACAAGCAGTTCGGCGGCACGCCGCGCGGTCGCTACTGGAGTCCAAAAGTGCTCGGACGCGATCCGGTAGGGGATCGGATAGATCGCATCAAAGACCTCGTCGCGCACCTCTTCACGCGAATGCAGCGCGTGCTGGAGGCGCTCGAGGTTTCCGACGTAGCCCGTGACGTCCATCAGGTTCGGTCCGGCGAGAGGCCGCGGGTTCTTTGGGCGTAGGGCGGCGGCGATCACGCGCACACTAGGCTCGCACGAGGTCGACTGATGGACGACCGGGCAGCATCTTGCTCTTTTTCCACAGCTCAAGCTTGTCCGTGTGCTGTGGCTCGCGGAGCACCAAGTCGTAGCCCGGAGGCATCTGACCCCCGAAGCCGTGATATGTCACGACGCGAGTGCCGACGCGCGCCCGCCTGAGCATGTTCTCGGCAGACGCGACATCCGCGAAATAGCGCTCCTTCGAGAGCTCCACCGTCTGATCAAGATGGGTGTCTGATTCCCATAGATTTTCTTCGAATGGGTTGAAGAAGTAGATCGCGTCGAAATCCGCCACGTCGATAGCGTCGAACGAACCTCGGATGAATTGCGCGGAATGCACGGCGATCCGCCGTCTTGCGTCCTCGGCCACGCGAACCAAATGCGCTCTTTGCTCGACGCCGACGAACGCCGCCCCGGTCGACGCCGCTCCCACGATGCAAAATTTTCCGACCCCTGAACCAACATCGAGAACGCGATCCGCTTTTCCAGAAACGAGAAGTTCCGCGGCTCGAACGGCAACCGACACGGGCGTCCAGAAGGAGGACGAGACGGCGCGCACGTCGGGCGGGTAGACGCCGTCGAACTCGGAATCCAGGATTGCCTGTTGTTGGCGGAGCTGCGCATGAAGAGCCCGAATCCTGGATTCTCGATCTACGTCTTCGCGCTCCTCGTGAGTCATGAGCAGACTGCGTATGGCTCGAATGGATCGATTCAGCAGGTGGCTTTTGGGAAGGCCTTCGACTCGAGATGGATCCTCGCGCGACGGCATCTCGAGGGCCGCGAGGTCTAGGGCATCACTCGACCCACCGCGCCCTACCGGTAGGCTCCGCGCTACCGTCTTATTAGAAGCCTCGCTCATCGCGTCTCCAAAGTTGTGGGTGATACGAATGACTGCTAGCGCGCGCTCGTGCGCTGCCCCTACTCGAGCAATGTTCATGCCCTCGCGGCATGCGAATCCGCGAAGTCGTCAGTCCGTAAACGGCAATTCTGGACCGGAGGGCTCGATCTCCCTCAGGTCATTCATCCTTGCGGGCACGCGCACGCCGATCGTTTCGAGCACCCTTCGGACCCAAGTCGCGGAGGTAGTGAACATCCCAGGCCGGTCGTGCGCGATCCTCGGCAGCCAGATCGCCGGCACGCGGTCGGTGACTGCGATCAACTTTGGACCTGCCGGCGAATCGGCGAGCGCGCGAAGACGCTCGACAAGGACGGCGTCCTGAAAACCGTCGACGAAGATGACCATCACTTCGCACCGGTCGGCCGTTGCCTTCAAATCAGCAAGCCCGAAGACGCCATGCGCCTCTACTCCAAGCCGCTGCAATTCTCGCGTTCGGTCTGGGAGTTCATTCCCCCCGCAGACGACCGCCACGCGCTGGTTTTCCCGACTCCTTGATCGCTCATCAACGTTCATCCTGCGATCACGAGCAACCATTGTGCCGCCGCATCCAGTCGCCTCACCTGGTGGTCTTCGGCCGGCAGACTCAATTACGTGGGCGCAATCCCCTGTGGCGACAGGCTGTCGTACCGAGCAGCGAACCCCGCCCCCGATCAAGCCTGAAGGACGGGCGCTTTCTTAGCGCACACGCTTGTGCGCGCCATTCGTCTCGGCGGTCCGCATCGACGATGCACCGGATCGCGCCGCGTACCGTTGCATCGTGCGCAAGCTCAGGCCCAAGCGTCGCGCGGCTCGAGAACGGTTACCTGCCTCGAGCTCGAGCGCTCCGCGCAACACTCGCTCGATCGTCATCTCGAGGGGTTGGTCGAGACGCACTTCGAGGATGTTGCCACCAACGCTCGCGGGAGCACCGTTTTCTATCGGGGAAGGGGCCACGGGCCGCGCCGCCTGCTGGATCGACTCGGGCATGTCACGCACACGGGCTTGCTTCCCCTCGCGGAGCAGACACAGAAGCTCGACCGTGTTGCGTAGCTCGCGCACGTTGCCAGGCCAGAGGTAGCGACGGAGCGCCTCCATCGTTGCCCGCGTCAGGCGGGGAGGCTTCGTCCCGTGTCTCGCCGAGGCTTGGGCCACGAACTGACTTACGAGCGGCCCGATATCGGCGAGACGCTCGCGCAACGGCGGAATGCGCAGCGTGATGCCTTGGATACGGTAAAAGAGATCCGCGCGGAAGCGGCCTGCTTTGACCTCTTCCTCGATTGGCCGGAGGGTCGCCGTGACGAGACGAACATCCACTGCGATTTTTGTGGAGCCGCCGACGCGCATGAATTTGCGGTTCTCGAGAAATCGAAGAAGCTTGGCCTGCATCGCGAGCGGCATCTCGCCGATCTCGTCCAAGAAGAGCGTGCCCCCTGTGGCCGCCTCGATCTTGCCTCGTGCACGATCACTCGCGCCGGTGAATGCGCCGCGCTCGTGCCCGAAGAGCTCACTCTCAAAGAGCGCTTCAGGGATCGCGGCGCAATTGATCGGAACAAAGGGGCCAGTGTGACGATGCGAAAGTTCGTGAAGCCGGCGCGCAAGGATCTCCTTGCCCGTGCCGCTCTCGCCGGTAAAGGTGACGACGACGTCCTTCCCCGCGATTGTTCGAACGACGCGATCAAGCTGTCGCATCGCCGCGGACTGGAGCACCGGCGCGAGGACTACGTCAGCCTGTCGTTTGGCGCTCCGCATGGGCGAAACATACGCCAACCCCATGGGCCTGGGCCATCGATTCACGAGAGGCTCGGAAAAGTCGGTGGCTTGCGGGTGGAACGGAAGCTGCTCTTGAGGTGCCTGTGTCCGAGTTGCCTGGTCTAGGAGACGAGAGCTCGGTGCTGTCTGCTGACGACGGAGAGCATCGCCCCGCACTCTACGTCGTGGATCGCACCGGGCACGTTGCCGCGTGGAGCCACGGGGCTGAGGAGTTGAAGGGCTACGCCTCGGGGCAGGCGATGGGCATGGCCGCCTCCGCCTTTTACCTTCCGACGGACCGAGCAAACGCCATCCCTGAGAGCGAGCTCATCGCTGCCATCGGCGGACAAGAAACGTTCGAGGGGTGGCGTGTCCGACGAGACGGGACCCGATTTCGGGCCGAGGTTCAGATCACGCATCTCTACGCCGGAAACGGACATGTGTCGGGGTTCGTCAAGGTCACCAGGGAGATACTCTCGTCCAGTCGCTCCGCGCTCACCACAGAGGCTCGAAGTCTGAGCGAGACGCTCCGGTCGGTCAGTCTGCATCTGCAGGCGCTTCACACCATCGTGGAGGCTCCGAGAGCGGAGACGCCAGAGCAGGTCGTGGCGAAGCTCACCGTGCTTGAGTGGCGACTCGCCCGTCTCGAAGAGGTCCTGCGTCAGGCCATGATCGCCAGCATCAGCGACCGGAGGGCAACGGCAAAGTCCTAGATCGCATCGTTTGGCTACGTCACCGAGTCGCGATCGAGGTTGTCCATGACGCTAACGACCGGCCTCGCGTCGCTTATCAACCCGCGATGACTGTCGGGGCGTCGAGGACGCAGTCCACGCCCGATTCGGCATGGAACGAACGAAGGCACGGGAGGTGCTTTCTGGGAAACCAGGATGACGAACAAGGCGTTGAGCGAATGGGTTTTTAAGGTTGCCGAGCACACCAAACCCGAATCGATCCGCTGGTGCGACGGAAGCGCAACCGAGGCCACGGCTTTGGAAGAGCGGATGATCACCGAGGGGACGCTCGTGCGCCTCAACGAGCAGAAGTTCCCACACAGCTTCCTTCATCGGTCGCACCCGACCGATGTCGCGCGCACCGAGCACCTCACGTTCATCTGTTCGAAAAAAGAGGAAGACGCTGGGCCGACCAACAACTGGATGAGTCCCGAGGACGCGGATCGCAAAGTGTGGCCCCTCTTTGCGGGCGCGATGAAGGGGCGCACGATGTTCGTTGTCCCCTATCTCTTGGGACCTGACGGCTCGCCACATAGTCGCATCGGCGTCCAGATCACGGACAGCCCTTACGTTGCCGCGAGCCTTCGTATCATGACCCGGATGGGCGAGCTCGCCATGCGACGACTCGGCGAGAGCGCTTGCTTTGTACGAGGTGTTCACAGCCTCGGCGAGCTCTCGCCGGAGCGCCGATTCATTCTTCACTTTCCGCAGACGCGCACGATCTGGAGCATCGGTTCGGGATACGGCGGCAACGCACTCCTCAGCAAGAAGTCTCACTCCCTTCGGATTGCAAGCGTGGAAGCGCGCGACGAGGGGTGGTTGGCCGAGCACATGATGATCGTCGGGATCACCAATCCGCGAGGAGTGAAGCACTACGTGGCAGCCGCTTTCCCGAGCGCGTGCGGCAAGACCAACCTCGCGATGCTCGTCCCGAGCCTGCCAGGGTGGAAGGTAGAAACGGTGGGTGACGACATCTGCTGGATGCACGTCGGGGAAGACGGGCGGCTTTGGGCCATCAACCCCGAGGCCGGATTCTTCGGTGTAGCGCCGGGCACGAGCAAGAAGACGAATCCGAACGCGCTGGCAACGATCTCACGCAACGTCATCTTCACGAACGTGGCGCTCCGAAGCGATCTCACCCCATGGTGGGAGGGTCTGGAGGAGCTCGCCGACAACGAAACGCTGACGGACTGGCGCGGTCAGCCCTGGACGAACGGGCAATCCGAGCGGGCCGCGCACCCCAACTCGCGCTTCACCGTATCCGCTCGCCAATGTCCGATCGTCGGCGCAGGATTCGACGATCCCCGAGGCGTCCCGATCTCCGCGATTATTTTCGGCGGCCGGCGCGCTCACCTCACGCCTCTCGTCTACGAGGCATACGACTGGGCCCACGGCGTGTACGTCGGCGCCACCCTTGTCTCCGAGACAACAGCGGCGGCGACGGGGGCCGTCGGTGTCCCGCGCAACGACCCGATGGCGATGGTGCCGTTCTGTGGTGTCAACATGGGGGACTACTTCGGCCACTGGCTCTCGATGGGGCGGCGAGCGCTTCACCCGCCGCGCATCTTCCACGTGAACTGGTTCCGAGCCGGGCAGGACGGCAAGCCTATGTGGCCCGGCTTCGGGGAGAACATCCGCGTCCTCAAGTGGATCCTCGAGCGCGTGGACGGCGGCAAGGGCGCACGAAAAACGATCCTCGGCTACGTTCCGAGCCAAGATGCAATCGATCTCACCGGCCTCGATATCGACCATGATCGGTTCGAGGAGCTCGTCGCCCTCGATCCTCGGGCCTGGATGGCCGAAGCGGATCGGAACGGCGTGTTCCTCGATAAATTTGGCGACCGGTTGCCGGCAGGAATTCGTCGGGAGCATTCCGCGCTCGTCGACCGGATTCGTAGAGCAGTCTCCTGATCTAAGTCCTGCACGCCGAGCGCGGGCGCAAGGTCTGCCCGCGAATCCGACGTTCCCGACGACACCGCACGAGCGATCCGTCGGTCAGGGCATGCCAAGGCTCGTCGGTGATGGCTTCCGACGCGACGAGCGCGGTGATCTGCCCTGTCTCGTCTTGCCTTTCGAGCAAGTAGAGAGAGCGACCACGCCGGTGCGCGTAAAGCCTCTCGCCATCGGACAAGACGAAATTGTACGAGCCCAGCGATGAGGCGCGCGCCAGCTCGTCCATCGCGTGGTCGATCACGGAGTCCACACCGGCGTCCGAGGCATCCGCCGCCGCAGCCTCTTCGTCCAAGCATGTCAGGAGAAACGCGAACAGCAGCTCGCTGTCGGTGCTTCCCCGAATTATCACCCATCGTTCTTCTGAGATGCGACTCCGCAAGTAGGCGACGTCGTCGATCATCCCATTGTGGGCGAAGATCCATCGACCGCTTCGGAAGGGGTGAGTGTTCTCGAGGATGGCAGCGCCAACGGTGCGCTGCCGGATGTGGGCGACGAGGACTTGCCCACGAGTCTCCTCGGCAAGCGTTGCGAAGGACACGTCCCGTTGGGCGCACGCCGGGCGCTTCCTGAGGAGCCAGCCTTGTTGCGGTTCCCACGCCGCGATTCCCCAACCGTCCGGGTGTTCGGACGAAAGCACGGCGAGACTGCGCGGGGCGCGACGAAGGCAGAGCCCGAAGTCCATCGTGTCGTTGGTGAGAACCCCGAGCAGTCGGCACATTGTTTCTGTGATTTCTAGACGCACGAAGCACGCCGATCTCCGAAACGCGCCGCGCGGAAACTTGGCCCCCCCAGGGCCGATCGCCCGCGTCAGGTTGGCGCCTGTTCGCATCCGCTCGGAACCGACCCTATGACATCGTGGCACACGCACGCCGGCGC
Organism: Myxococcales bacterium; assembly: GCA_043747615.1. GTDB lineage: Bacteria > Myxococcota_A > Polyangia > Polyangiales > Polyangiaceae > JAYTOU01. The sequence continues at coordinate 29,268 of JAYTOU010000062.1, forward strand.
TTATGGTCGAGAGTCCTTTGTCGAAATCGGCGCCGCTGCGACCACATTGCTTCGAAGATTCAAGACCCATCGGCCTTGGAACGCAACGTGCTTTGACGTGCAAACATGGTGATGAGCGTGGGTCGCGGAAGGCGCACCGGGCGAGCCGCCGCGGTCGAAGAGTTGGCGGCGGACGAGAACGAGAACACGAGGCAGCGCGCCCGTTCGTACGCCGTCATCTTCACCGAGGCCGAGAAAAAAACCGAGCTTCGCGGTCAGGTCTTCCGCGGGGGACACTTTGACGGGATGGACTTCTCGCGCGCCGACCTTTCCTTCGCGCGGTTTCAAGACGTCACGCTCGCCGCCTGCAATTTCGCTCGGGCCAACTTGCGGGGAGCCACGTTCGTTCGATGCGACTTGCGGTGGTCGGCGTTCGATCGGGCCCGTCTCGGGAAGAACCGTTTCGAGCTCGCCTTCTTTGCGGGTTGCACGGGCCTGACCCGGCCGCAGCGCCTCTACATCGGACGACACGGCGGGACCTTCACGTTGGACGCACCACGCGCGGGAGAGCGCGTGTGATGCCCCAGCGGTTTCCGGTCGACGTGACACCCGAGGAAGCGGACGAAGGCTTCGCCCTCACCCTCACCGAAGCGTCGTCCGGATTCCGAGCGGTCGTGCTGAGCCTTGGTGGCGGTCTGCGAGTCATCAAAGTCCGAGCGGGCAACGGAGCGATTGAATACGTCGTCTGCGATCAGGAATTCGGACAGCTCTATCCTTCCGCGAAGTCGCTTGCGGAGCTGCGGACGAGGTTTCCGTATCGCTTCATTAGGTCCGCATGAAGATCGGCCAACTGCGTGAGGCGCTACGAGAACGAGAGCCGGTTCGCGACGATGAGTTCGACGAGATTTACCCTTTCATGTACCAGCAAGTTTCCGCGCGTTATTGGACCCCGGTCGAGACGGCGCGGCGCGCGACGGATCTCCTCGTCGGTGAGGGGGCCCGTCGTGTCCTCGACGTGGGTGCGGGCGTCGGGAAGTTCTGCCTCGTTGGCGCGGCGAGCACGACTCGGGCACGTTTCGTCGGCATCGAGCAGCGCGCCTCTCTTGTTCCCGCCGCCCGCGATGCCATACATCGTCTCGGATCCGAACGCGTCGAGATCCTCCACGGACGCCTTGAGGACATCGATGCCGATGCGTTCGATGCCTTCTATTTCTACAATCCCTTCGCCGAGAACCTGTTTGGTCGCACGACTCGGCTTGATGACGATGTCCACCTGTCCCGCAAACGCTACATGGCTGACGTGGGCCAGGCCGCAGCAGTGCTCACCGCCGCACGACCTGGAACGCGGGTCGTCACGTACTGCGGGTACGGCGGCAAGATGCCGGCGGGGTACGACATGACTCACGTCGAACATCGGCATTCCGGCCCTCTTGAATTATGGATCAAGCGCGATGCCGTTCGCGCCTCGGGCATCGCGGCGAGAGGCTGCCGCGACGAGCTCCCATGTTTGACGTCTCGCCAAGAGCCCCATCGCGCAGGCCCAGATGCATAGCATCACGCTCATTCCGGGAGATGGCATTGGTCCCGAGGTCGCCCTGGCGACCCAGCGTGTGATCGAAGCCAGCGGCGTGCGCGTTCTTTGGGACGTGCAGGAGGCGGGGGCAGCCGTCGCCGAGAGATGCGGCACCACCCTGCCGAAGGAGGTCCTCGACTCGATTCGGCGAAACAAGGTCGCCCTTAAGGGTCCGATCGGCACCCCCATCGGCAAGGGGTTCCGATCGGTCAACGTGACGCTCCGTGTCGCCCTTGACCTCTACGCCAATGTGCGGCCCGTCAAGAGTCTTCCTGGCGTGGAGCCACGCTTCGAGGGGACCGATATCGTAATTGTGCGCGAGAACACGGAGGATCTGTATACAGGCCTTGAGCTGATGATAATGCCCGGCGTCGCAGAGTCGTTGAAGATCATCACCGAGAAGGGGTCCACGCGAATCTGCAAGTACGCGTTCGAGTACGCGGAGCGGATCGGGCGAAAGCGCGTCACCATCGTGCACAAAGCCAGCATCATGAAGCTTTCGGACGGCCTCTTCCTCGAATGCTTCCGCAAGGTCGCCCAGCGTCATCCGCGCATCGAACCCGCTGAAATGGTCGTCGATACGTGCGCCATGCAAATGGTTCGCAACGCCAACAAGCTAGACGTCATCGTCACCGAAAACCTCTATGGGGACATCCTGAGCGATATCGGGGCGGGTCTCGTTGGTGGTTTGGGCATCGTGCCGGGCGCGAACATCGGCGCCGACGCGGCCGTCTTCGAAGCCGTCCATGGTTCTGCCCCTGACATCGCGGGGAAGAACCTCGCGAACCCGACCGCGCTCATCCAAAGCGCGGTGATGATGCTGCGCCACATCGGCGAGTCCAACGCCGCAGAAACGATCGAGCAAGCTCTCGTCGAGGTCGTCGGCCGTGGAGTCGCACGAACGACCGACCTCGGTGGCACGGCGACGACCGACGAGTTCACTACGGCTCTCTGCCGGGCAGTTGCCCGTTCGCGACAGGAGCAGGCGAACGAGGAGCAAGGGATGACAGGCGTGCGAAGGCGCGCGACTGCCCTCGTGTCGTGAGTGACACTCGAATCGCGCGCTACGAGGCTTGGATTCAGGAGCTCGAGCGTCGACAAGAGGACATCGCACGCAAGCAACCGGGCTACATCCGGTTCTTCGTGGCCATACCCCTGACGTCGATTCTCGGCTTCATTTGGGGAAGTCGGATCGGCATCGGCGCGCTGCTGACGGGCATCTTGATGTGTGCCTTTGGATGCTACACCGTGCTCTTTCGCGCCGGGGAATACGAGCGCGAGCTCGTCGGCTTGCGTCGCGTCGCAGAGGATCTACGTGCTGATGCCCCGCCGACGCAGGCCCGCGGATCTGCGGCGGATTGACGCATCATGGCTTTCTCGGCTTTGGTCGGACAGCCGCAAGCTCATCCCTCAGCTTGGCGGTGGTCTCCTCGGCCAGCGCCACGACCTCCTCGATGGACCGCACCATCCGATCAAGTCCCCAATCGAGCATGCGCAGCTTGGCGCGCACTTCGCCTTCACCGGTGGCGTCTACGGCCCCGATCAGTGATTGGAGATGGACTCGCAACGTGACGAGCGTCCTGTCGACGCTGGTCCTTGCCCGCGCAAGGAAATCGTTCTGAAGGCGAAGTATTTCTTCGGTCTTTGCGAGCTGGACACGCTGCTCCTCGCGCTCGTGTCGGTCGGTCAGGTCTCGCGTCACCTTGACGAATCCACGGATCTCGCCCGTTTCATCGCGCATCGGCGCCATCGTGACGTCCGCCCAGAAGCGAGTGCCATCCTTGCGAACCCGCCAGCCTTCGAGCTCGACACGCCCCTGAGTGGCGGCGAGCAGCTCGCGATCGGGCTCCGCCGCGTCTCGGTCCTCTGGTGTAAAAAACATCGAGAAGTGTTTTCCGAGAACTTCCGCCATCGGATACCCCTTGACCCTTTCGGCGCCCGGAGCCCAGCTCACGACGTTGCCCTCGAGGTCGAGGATGTAGATCGCGTAGTCCTTTATGTTCTCGAGGAGCAACCGAGCGTTCTCTTCGCTGGACAGCCAAGTCTGATGCTTTGTTTCATTGGCCATGCGGGCGATTTAGCACGACGTGTGCCCGAGCCGATACCCGTCGCGAATCGATCCGGGGGCCGACAAGGCGTTGCTCGCTATGTCACGTTGACGCTTTCTCTGCGACGGCGGTCGGGACCTTTCGCGCGTACACCGAAAAGCGGCTCTTCGGTTCGGGCACGCGGGTTGCTTTGCATATCGGCGATCCCGAGCTCGGTCGCGCCGTTCACATAAATCGCCTCCTCCAGTCGATGCGGCCGACTCGGGTTCGCCAAAGCGCGTGGCATCGTCAAGTGAAGCACCATGTCGCCGCACATTCACAGAAAGAGAAATCATGAGCGCAACGCAGCAGCGGGTGTCGTCGGAAGAGACGCCGATCTCGGATGAACCGGAGAGCGGATACGATTTCTACGAAGCGATCCGTGGCTACCTCGATGCTGCGTCGCCGATCGCGGGAATCGAGCCGTTCGTCCAGACCATCCTGAGCCAACCGAAGAACGAGATCATCGTCAATTTTCCCGTGCGCATGGATGACGGAGAGGTGAAGCTTTTTAAGGGCTACCGGGTTCAGCACAACAACTTGCTAGGACCGTTCAAGGGCGGCATCCGCTTCCACCCTTCCGTGGCGTTGGACGAGATCAAGGCGCTCGCCGCGATGATGACCTGGAAATGTGCACTCATGCGCCTGCCCTATGGCGGCGGAAAGGGAGGCATCAAGTTCGACCCACGGAGCGTGTCGAAGCACGAGCTCCAGAAGATCACGCGCCGCTTCACCCACGCGCTCGGCGCAAACATCGGTCCCGACTACGACGTGCCTGCCCCCGACATGGGAACGAATGCGCAGACGATGGCGTGGATGATGGACACGTACGCGAACATGGTCGGCCACGAGAAGCAGACCGTGAAGGGGGTCGTGACCGGCAAGCCCGTGGCGAGCGGCGGGACTCTCGGCCGGGAGAAGGCCACCGGTCAGGGCATCGTGCACTGCGTCTTCGAGTGGGCCAAGGAGCGCAACTTTACTCTCGCCGGTTCGACGATGACCGTGCAGGGATTCGGAAACGTCGGCTCGAACACGGCGGTGATCTTGGCGCGGCTCGGCGTATCGACGATCGCCGTCGGCGATCACACGGGCTACATGTTCAACCCCGAAGGCTTCAACGGTCACAAACTACAGGAACACGTCAAGCAACACGGCTCGATCGAGGGCTACGCAGGCGGCAAGCGAATAAGTCGCGAGGAGTTCTTCGCGACCAAGGCCGATCTGTTCGCGCCGTGTGCACTCGAGAACCAGATCGGCGTCGACGAGGCAAAGGAACTCAACGTGAAGCTGGTCGTCGAGGGGGCGAACGGCCCGACGAATCCGCTCGGCGAGAAGATCCTGCTCGAGCGGGGAATCGAGATCCTGCCCGACGTCCTTGCCAACTCCGGGGGCGTCACCGTGAGCTACTACGAGTGGGTGCAGAACAAGCGGTCCGAGAGTTGGACCGAGGAGGAGGTCGAGACGAGGCTCGAGCGCGCGATGCAGCGAGCGTTCCGTGAGGTAAGCGAGTTCGCGAGGGCCAGGAAGGTCAATCGGCGTCTTGCTGCGTACGCGCTCGCGCTGCAGCGCATCAACGCCGTCTACGTTGAGCGGGAGATTTTCCCGTGACGCTCGAGGCGGTCAAAGCCACCGGGACCGAAACCGTCAAACGCGGTCTTGCGCGGATGCTCAAGGGAGGCGTCATCATGGACGTCGTCACGCCCGAGCAAGCCCTCATCGCAAGAAGCGGGCGCGGTCCCGGTCATGGCCCTCGAGCGGATCCTCGCGGACATCCGTGCCATGGGAGGCGTGGCGCGGATGAGCGACCTCGACCTCGTTCGCCCGCATCATGGACGCCGTCACCATTCCGGTAATGGCGAAAGCCCGCATCGGCCACTTCGCGGAAGCCCAGGCCCTGCAAGCTCTCGGGGTGGACTTCATCGACGAGTCCGAAGTGCTCACGCCCGCCGACGACAAGTACCACATCGCCAAGTCGAAATTCGACGTACCGTTCGTTTGCGGCGCGCGCGATCTGGCCGAAACGCTGCGGCGGATCGCCGAAGGCGCAGCGATGATTCGGAGCAAGGGAGAAGCCGGCAGTGGCAACATCGTCGAGGCCGTTCGCCACGTGCGCACGATCAACGACGAGATTAAGATTCTCTCCGCCGCGCCGCCCGACGAGCTTGTTTCGCGGGCGCGCGACCTCGGCGCGCCGCTCGACCTCGTGCAGTACGTCGCGCGCGAGATGAGGCTGCCCGTCGTATTGTTCTGCGCGGGCGGCGTCGCGACGCCGGCCGACGCTGCGCTCATGATGCAGTTAGGGGCCGAAGGCGTCTTCGTCGGCAGCGGCATCTTCAAGTCGAACGTGCCCGCCAAGTTCGCCAAAGCCATCGTCGATGCAACGACGCACTTCAACGATCCGGCCGTGCTCGTGGCGGCGCACCGCGACCTCGCCGGCGCCGAGGCGACGTCGGGCATCGACCTCCGGATGCTGCCCGAAAACCAACGGCTCGCGTCGCGCGGGGTTTAGCTTCTCACGTGAGTGAATCCCTCACGATTGGCGTGCTCGCGTCGCAGGGCGGCGTCATGGAGCTCGTGCGCGCCCTCGCGGCCGTGGGCGTCACGCCGCGCGAGGTGAGAAACGAGCGCGATCTCGCCGCGGTAGACGCGTTGATCGTCCCCGGCGGCGAATCGACGACGGTCATCAAACTCCTCGATCGCTTTGGGCTGGCCAAACCGATCCAGGCGCGCGTGCGCGCGGGCATGCCATTCTGGGGCACGTGCACAGGCATGATCGTCGCGGCGCACAACGTGACCGGCCTCGATCAGCCCACGCTCGACTTGCTCGATATCACGGTACGCCGAACGCCTTCGGTGGTGCCGGGAGAGGACGCGAATCCGTAGTCGGCGCTCGAGCTCCCGCGCAGGGGTCGCAGCGAAATGTTGATCGCGTGCTCGGAGAGACATTCGGCATTCACCCGCTCGTCATCGAGGACATCTGGTCGGAGCGCAGCATCCCCAAGATCGACGAGTTCGACGAGTACCTCTACGTCGTCGTCCACGGTGTGCGGCGCGAGAGCACGCCAAAAAAGGTCGTGCTCTGGGTGCTCGACATCGTCCTCGCCAAGGACTTCCTGTTGACGCAGCATCGCGATCCGCTGTCGACTGAGGCCGTGCGCGCGCGGCTCATGAAGGAGCCCCGCCTTCTCGCGGACGGCCCTGCGTGGCTCGCGCATGCGTTCGTCGACGACGTCGTCGATCGCTACCTGCCCCTGATAGACGCTCTCGGCAACGCGCTCGAACGCGTCGAGCACGACGTCCTCGCTACCTCCGCCGAGTCCGGCGAGCGCGATCTCTTGCCGGAGCTCTTCGCGCTCAAGAGCGCGGTCCACTCGATCGGTCGCATCACGCATCACCACCGCGACATCCTGCATCGGCTCTCGCGGTGCGAGCTCCGCGAGGTTCCGCGCGAGGCGATGCCGTATTTTCGCGACGTCTACGACCACTTCACGCGCGTTGCCGACCGCGCCGACGCGCTGCGCGAGATCGTTGTCGACGCGACCGACGCATTCCTCGGCGTGCAGTCGAAATGAACGCCACGGTCAAGAGGCTCACGCTGATCTCGACACTGATACTGCCGCTCACCTTCGTGACGGGGTTCTTCGGAATGAACTTCCGGCACATGCCGGAGCTCGAGTGGAAGTGGGGTCAGCTCTACGCGCTCGGCCTCATGGCACTCGTCGCTGGAGCGGTCCTCACGTATTTGAAGAAGAAGCGCTGGATCTGATCGAAGCGTCGATTTCGAGAAGAGCCGTCAGGACGACTTCTTCTTTGGCACCTTCTTGCCCGCACGGCGCGCCTCCGACAGGCCGATCGCGATCGCCTGCTTCTTGTTAGTGATCTTCTCACCGGTGCTGCCCGAGCGGAGCGTCCCGTGCTTTCGCTCGTGCATGGTCTTCGCAACCTTCTCGCTGGCTCCCTTGCTGTACTTCCGTTCGATCTTCGCGCTGGTCGCGGTCTTCGCCTTCTTCTTTTTCGCCGCCATGGTTCAGGTCCTCACCTTCCGAAGGTCGACGTGGCGCTCACCGCCCGTCAACCGGAGACGCTACGACGACTTCATTTCGCGCAGCCCGCGTGCCCACAGGCGCAAGCATGCGCGACATGGCCCGCGGCGCCTCCGTGTTTGGCGCAGGAATCACAGCAAAAGTTGTCGCCCTTTGCCGCCCGCTCTTTCGGGACTACGCAGTTGCAGCCTTCGTGTGTGCACGTCGCGCTTTCAGTCATGAAGCGTGTGATGCGGCCGGTCGAGCGAGCGTTGCACGGTCAGGAGGCGTCGCCCACCCGTTGACCAAGAGCGGACGACGAAGCGTGCCGCGTGCGACACTCACGGCATGACGAAGCTTCTGCTGGTCGAGGACACGGCGCGGCTCGCCGAGTCCCTCTCGCGCGGTCTCCAGGAGGACGGTTTCGCGGTAGAGGTCGCCGGCACGGCCGCCGCCGCTCTGGCGCGAATCGAGGGCCGGGATATCGACGCCATGATCCTCGACCTCGGTCTGCCCGACCTGGACGGCGTCGCTGTGCTCGAGCGCGCGCGCGCCGCCGGCCTTGCGCTCCCGATTCTGGTGCTCACTGCCCGCGACGCGATGGACTCCCGCGTCGGCGCACTCGAGGCGGGCGCCGACGACTACATGATCAAGCCCTTCGCCTTTGCGGAGCTTCTCGCCCGGATGCGCGCCTTGCTGCGGCGGGCGGCTGCTCCCCGATGGGCGCCGCTCGCGTGCGCCGACTTGCGGCTCGATCCCACCACGGCGGGCGCGACCGTCGGGGAGAGAGCCGTAGCGCTTTCTCCGCGTGAACGTGCGCTGCTCGAGCTCTTTCTGCGACGCCAGGGCGAAGTCGTCGCCCGATCCGAGATCCTCCGCGACGCGTTTGGATACGACTTCGACCCGGGCACCAACGTCATCGACGTCCACGTGGCGCACCTGCGGCGAAAGCTGGAGCCGAGCGCGGTCAAGCTGGAGACCATTCGCGGCCTGGGGTTCCGACTACGCCCGGTGATCCCCGGCGATGTCTGAGCCCGCGACTGACGAGAGCGCCACGCCGCGGCGACGCCGTTCGCTGCGGGCCCGCCTCGCCCTATGGATGGTGCTCTCGACGACCGTCACAGTGATGGTGTTCGCCTGCGTCGTCTACGTGCTGGTACGCGCAGAGGCGGTCGAGAGCGCGGGCCAACGCGGCGAAGACGCGCGCGAACAGGTGCTTCTCGCCATGCTCCTGGCCGGACCGGCGTGCCTGGCGCTTTCGGTGGTGGGTGCAAGCGTCCTGAGTCGACGCGCGATTGCGAAGATTGAGAAGGTGATCCAGGAGGCCAGCACGATGACCGCCGAGGATCTTCACAAGCGGCTTGCCGTGCCGCCACAGGACGACGAGCTGCGGGATCTGGTCGCCGCGTTGAACGCGCTGCTCGACCGCCTAGACCGAGGCTTCGCCGCGCTCGGGAGCTACGCCGCGAGCGCGTCGCACGAGCTTCGCACACCCGTCGCCGTGATCATGAGCGAGCTCGAAATTGCGCTTCGCCGTCCCCGCACTGCCGAGGCATGGGAGCGTATCGCCCAGACGTCCCTCGCAGAGATGCAGCGGCTCGCCGGCCTGATCGAGGCGCTCCTCGAGCTTGCCCGCGCAGGCTCCGCGACGAACCTCTCCGACGCACGGTTCGAGCTGGGTGAGCAGCTCGATCAGACGCTCGCATCGCTCGACGCGTCCCTGCAGGCGGCGCAGACCCATCTGGTACGGCCCGACGTGGGCGACGAGGTATGGCTTCGCGGCGACGCGGGACTCCTGATGAACACTGTGCGTGAGCTGGTGCGAAACGCCGCTCGCCATTCGCCCGCAGGGTCGACCGTGCGGGTCCGCTTGGAGAGCCCTCTGGCCGGGCGCGTCGCCATTCACATCGACGACGACGGGCCGGGGGTGGCGCCGTCGGAGCGCAGCGCAGTCTTCACGCCATTCGCGCGCGGTCGCCAGGATCGCGCCGGCAACCTCGCCACCGGCGCGTTACCGGGCGTCGGCCTTGGTCTCGCGATCGCGAAGCGGAGCGTGGAGTCCTGGGGCGGAAAGATTTCCATCAGCGATTCGCCCGAGGGCGGCGCCCGCTTCACGATCCTCTTGCCTGCGAGTGACGCGCCCAGCTGACGCCCGCCGTCAGTCTTTTTCGGTGTCGATGCTGACCAGCACGCCCGTGTCGGCGTCGATGTTCACCTCCTTGATCGACTTTCCTTTCTCACCGATCGGTTTGATCTCGAACGAATAGATCCAGCGACCGTTCTCGTGCTCGAGCTCCTCCTTGACCAGCGTGCCGGCGACCAGACTCAACGCTTTGGCGCGCGCGTCGGCGATGGCGACCTTCGCTTGATGCGTCTCGGTGGCCGAGGCGACGGTTGCGATTCCCGCCGTCGACGCGACGCCGAGGAGCAGGGCTAGACCAATGGAACGATGGATGGGTTTCATGCGGTTCTCCTCCGCGCCGGGGATGGCGCAAGCAAGAAGGTGCGGCCCACCCTGCGGGTCCGCACGTGAAGACTTCATGAAGGTACCGATACCTGACGCCCGGCCGCGCATTCGCTGGCGCTTCACCACGAAGGCCGCGCAGATCAAGCTCCTGCCACTCTACCCATGAGCGGAACAGACGCAGGATTCGCCGTTGCGATTCGGTCCTTCGGATACGGTGGCCTACTGCACCCAAGCGCGGGAGCTCGCCTTTGCAACCCGTGCTCAGAAAAACAAGAGAGACATCGGCCGAGAGTGAACAAGCTCAAGTCCATTGCCCGCCGAATCATGATCGAGCGTGGCCTCTTGCCGGACTTCTCCGCTGCGGTCGTGGCGGAGACAAGCGCCATCGTGGATGCTCCCACGGCGCGCGATCCTGCTGTCCGCGATCTCCGGGAACTCCTATGGGCGTCGATCGACAACGACACCTCCCGTGATCTCGACCAGCTGACGGTCTCCGAATCGATGGTTGGCGGCGCAGTGAAAGTCTTCGTCGCTGACGTCGACGCACTCGTGAAACGTCACTCCGCGATCGACGAGCACGCTCAAACCAACACGACCTCCGTGTACACGGCCGCGGCGATCTTTCCGATGATGCCCGAGAGACTCTCGACGGATCTCACGTCGCTCGGGGAAGGCGAAGAGCGTCTTGCGATGGCCTAGGACCGAGCGGCGCAAGCGATGCGTGGGCAACGCTTCCAACACGGCGCGTTGATCCTCCACACGCCGCAGGCGATCTTCCGCCGAAAAACGACGAACGTTCGCGGCGCGCGCGACTTGGGTGCGATTTTCTGACAAAGCGTTTGGCCCCACGGCAATCGCCTATCGCTGACCGCTCTTTCGCTTTTCTAACCCCGGAGTTTTCCATGATGCGCGTTGATGTCTGGAGTGCCGCAGTTCTCGTCGCGGCGTTGCTTGCGTGTGGGCCCACGATCGACGTGGGGCAGAACGTCGTGGACGGTGGAGCCGCGTCCGACGCGGCCGCGTCCGAGGCGGGCGAAGGGGGCGGTGGAGACGCGGGACAGGTCGATGCGTCGGCGCGCCCGAGCAAGACCAAGGGCGGAGAGAGTTGCGCGACCGCAGATCTCCCGCCGGCCGCGAGCACGTGCTCGATCCCGGGAACCTATACGGTGACCGAGAACCTCTGCGGGAGCACCGATCCGACCTGCACGGATATCCAGACGGCGACACCCTACACGTGGACTGCCGAGGTCTCGGTCACGGGCACGACCGTGAAGCTCACGAACCACGTCGACCGACTGCTGCAGTGCACACTCTCTTCGGCGTGCACGTGCCTGGATTCGGGCTACGAGCTCCATTTCACGAGCACGGGCTTCGTGGCCGTCGACGGCTTTGCCTGTCGGGGGGGGACGGGCTTCCAGAGGGAGCTCGACCACGGGGTCAAACAATGACGCGCGGGCAAACGGCGGCGCGTCTTCTCCTCGCGGTGCTCGCCGCTGCGGGAATCGCGTGCAGCAGCACGGGCGGCTCCGGGAATACGCAGACCGTAGACTACGCGGGTCAGACACGTTGTCGCAACGACTGCAGCAACGCCCTTAGCTCCTGCGGGGCCAACTGCACGGGCACGTCGACGAACATGTGCAACCTCGACTGCGTCGACAAGAACCTCGTTTGCGAGAAGGGCTGCGAGGGGACGTATCCGAGCACGACGAACACGACCTGTCGCAACGACTGCAGCAACGCGAGCAGCTCTCGCAACGCCTACTGCTCCACGAACACGTGCCACGGAGACGCGAACACGAGAAACCTCGCGTGCGAGAAAGACTGCGAGACGCGGTATCCGCAAACCACGGACACCCAGTGCCGCAACGACTGCAGCAACTACTCGAGCAGCTGCGACTCGTACTGCAGCGACGCGTCTTGCCGGCAGACCTGCGTCGACACCGGGCTCGCTTGCAAAAAGGATTGCGACGCTCGCTACGCAAAGAAGTAATCTCCGCCGCATGTTCGCGCGCTCGCGAACCGCTGATGGCGAACGACTCGACCGTGAAGGCCGGGTCATGGGGGCGGCGCACGGTCGAAAAAATCTTGCGCATTCAGGAGACGGCGGCGCGGCTCAAGATCCCGATGCTTCGCGTCGGACTCTCCGGGCTTTCTTTTTTGGAACCCCCTTGAACCCCTTGAACCACCTACGCTCTCGAATCCCTCGCGTACTCTCGTGGTACGATATTGCCAACGCGATCAGGACCCCTGCTCCTCGCCATCGCCGTCGTCTCTGCGGCATGCGGCAGCGGAAAAGGTGGATTCGCCAGACCCTTGGGGGGACGACTCTGTGCAACATCGTCACCGGTTCGCCCTGCACCGGCGGTCAATACTGCGATCCGGACAACCGCGGCGGGACGGTCTGGGGCACCGTTTTCCAATGAGACGGTCAAGCTTTGTGGCTCCTCTCCGGGAGGTCCGATGCACGATCAATCGTGTGCCCCCGGACTCATCGGCTACGCACCCGCTGACAACCATCAGGCCGGCACGTGCGCGGCTTATTGCTGCGACGATGGAGATTGCGGCTCGGGGCAATGCGTGAAGATATTTAATGACTGGCCGGCCGTTGGGCGGCTGAACCCTCTCGTGCCGGCCCGCTGACTACCTCGTCGTGATCGGCGCGATCTCCGCCGCCATCAGGCCTCCACGGAGCAGCTGACGAATGCGGCATGCGCGTTGCTTTAGGAACTTCAAATGCGAGCTACTACCGCCATGACCCGTGACGTCATCGTCGTTCCTCCGGAGTTCACACTCGATGCCGCGTGGCGGATTATGAGCCGCAAGCATGTCCGCCATCTCCCCGTGGTCCGCGCGGGCGCGCTGCTCGGCATGCTGTCGGACCGCGACGTGTTATCCCGCGGGACACTCGCCAAGGACGGCACTTTGCATCTCCCGAACGGGATCATCGTCGCCGACGCCATGACGCCGACCCCTGTCACGACGTGCGAGGCATCCGCCGATGTCGCGGATCTGGCGCGGATGATGACAGTGGAGAAAATTGACGCGATCCCCGTGGTCCGTGGGCTTCACTTGGTGGGGTTGGTCACGAGCACCGATCTGCTCCGCTTGCTCATCGAGCGCGACCCTGGGCCGCTCCCGTTCGAGTTCCGCGTGATAGACGATCCGCGCGCCTTCGCGTGAGCGGGTTGTCCACACGGCGCACGGTCTGCGTTCCCACGCAAGACCGGCGGGCCGTGTGCGGTCGAAGAAAAGGTGCCCCCCTTGCGAGACGCTATTCAGGCGGTCGCTCGTCGGACGCGGTCGGATGGAAGAGCTCCGCGAACGAATCTGGGAGCACCCTGTCGAGTGCGCGGAGAGCGTCCTCGGAAATAACCTCGCCGACAACGCGACATACCACCTGGGCGTGCTCACGGGCGAAGCCGAGGCTTGTGCCTTCGCGCCGCCGCACGCGGTCGAAGAACTCGGCGAGGTCGAACGCCCTCGGCTGCTTCCGAACGCGGAGCGACTTGCCCATTCGATCGGGGAGAAGCTTGGCCAACGCGCGAAACTCCTCATCGGGGAGTCTCTCCCCAAGTGTGACCCGCGTCGCCTTCGCCGCCGCAGCCGCTTCCGTCGCAGTGGCGAACCCGCCTAGATGCATGACCCGCTCAAGGAGAACGTGTTCCTTCGGTGCTATTCGCAAAGCCATGGCTGGATACGGAGCAACGTGCGTGCCGTTTCGATGCACTTGAGTGGCGCGTAACGAGCGAGCCCACCGGATGCAAGGATTGCGTGGCCACGCGCCATCTGCATACCGATACCTGGTGCGTCGTCTCGCCGCATTGCCGAAGCATGACCCTGCCGAAGACTGGTCTGCACCTTGCACGAGCGCAGGGGTGACCGACGCATCGCAGATCACGCGCAGCGAAGACAAGCTGAAGCTGGTCGGCGAGCTTCGCATCGCGGACGCGACGGCGTTGTGGCAAACGCTCCGTGGGCATGGGTCGGTGCAGCGAGGCGGCAAGCTCGACATCGATCTCAGCGATGCCAGCGTCGTCGACGGAGCGATCATGTCTCTGCTCGTGGAGCTGCGCGCCAACCTCTCGGCACGCGGGATCCAATCGGAGATCGTCGGTGGGTCCGATCATTTGAGAGAGATCGTTCACCTCTATGGAGGTGACGAGCCCGCGGTCACGATGCCGCCGCGCCCTCGCGAAGGTGCGCTCAGTCGCCTCGGTCGAGCGATGGCGAGCGTCTTCGACGACTTCCGCCGGCTCTCCGTCTTCCTTGGTGGACTCGTCGCTGCGGTGTGGACGGCGGTGCGCGTGCCGGCGAGCGTGAACTGGCGATCCGTCCCGTCGCTTGCGGCGAGCGCAGGCGCCGACGGGATTCCCATCGTGCTCTTGCTGAACTTCCTTGTCGGCTTCGTCATGGCGTTTCAGTCCGCACATCAGCTCAAGCTCTACGGGGCCAACGTCTACGTGGCGGACGTCGTCGGCATCTCGGTGTCGCGCGAGCTCGGACCGCTGATGACGGCGATCATCATGAGTGGCCGGTCCGGGGCAGCCTTTGCGGCCGAGCTCGGGAGCATGCGCGTGTCCGAGGAGATCGACGCGCTCCGAACCATGGGCTTCGCGCCCGCGCCGTATTTGATCCTTCCACGCATAGCAGCGCTCGCGATGGTCGCGCCGGTGCTGACGTTGCTTGGCGACGTGGTTGGTGTCGCGGGCGGGATGGCGGTGGGCGTTTCCAGCCTGGACGTCAGCGCTCGCGGGTACCTCGCGGAGCTCCGCACCGCCGTCGTGCCGTCGGATGTGTGGACGGGGCTCGTGAAGAGTGTCGCGTTCGGCATGGCCATCGCGTTCATCGGCTGCCAGCAGGGTTTTGCGACCCGAGGCGCTGCCGCAGGCGTGGGACGGAGCACCACTACGACCGTCGTTGCCTGCCTCTTCAGCGTCGTCATCATCGACACGGTGTTCACCCTGCTCTTCCGGACGTTTGGCAAATGAGCGATCCGGTCATCCGAGCGCGTGACCTGGCGATCGGCTGGAGCGCCGACGAAGTGCTCCTCGAGCGCGCGAGCTTCGATGTTCGCCAGGGCGAGATCTTTGGCATCTTGGGCCGTAGCGCGTGTGGCAAGACCACCCTCTTGCGCGTCCTCATCGGGCTGGAAGAGCCGCTCGCGGGCGAGATCTCGATCGAAGGAAAAGGCAGCCCGAAGCTCGAAGCCGGCCGTCCTCGATTCGGCGTGATGTTCCAGCAGGGCGCCCTCCTCGGGTCGATGACGGTGGGGGAGAACCTCGCGCTCGTGCTCCAGCGCTGGACCGATCTTCCGCCGGACGCGATTCGGACGATGGTGAGGGCGAAGCTGCGGCTCGTTGGGCTCGAAACGGCCGAGCACCAGCTGCCCTCGACGCTCTCGGGCGGGATGCGCAAGCGCGCCGCGATCGCCCGCGCGATGGTGCTCGAACCCTCTCTCCTCTTCCTCGATGAGCCATCGTCGGGGCTCGATCCCGTCACCTCGGCGGAGCTCGATCGACTGATTACCACCCTCGCGCGGGTACTTGGCCTCACGGTGGTCCTGGTCACCCACGAGCTCGGGAGCATCATGCAGATCGTGGATCGCTGCATCGTGCTCGATCGCGATAGCAAGAGCATCCTCGCGTTGGGCACGCCCCGCGATCTTCGCTCAAGCACGCTTTCGCGCGTGCAGCACTTTTTCAATCGAGAGCCGGAAGCAGCCTGATGTCGGCTGCGTCGACCCACTTCAAGCTCGGAGTCTTCACGCTGCTCGGAATCCTGGCGGTCTTCGCCACCGCGTTCGGCCTCGGCCTGCGCGCGATGAAATCGGACTCCGTAACCTACCACACGTATTTCGACGAATCGGTGCAGGGGCTCGAGATCGGCGCGCCCGTCAAGTATCGGGGAGTTCCGGTCGGTAGCGTCTCGGAGATTCGAATCGCCCCGGATCTCAAGCTCGTCGACGTGGCGCTCGCGCTCAATCGGGCCGACGCAGAGAGACTCCGCCTGGCCCAGAAGAAACCCGAGGTGCGCGCCCAGCTCGGCACCCAAGGCATCACCGGCGTGAAGCTCGTGGACATCGACTTCTTCGATCCAAGGACCTCCCCGGCTCCGCAGCTGTCGTTTCCTCCGGCGGAGAATTACATCCCGGCCAGGCCATCGCTGCTCACGGGCGTTCTCAACGACCTCGAGATCGTGGGACAGCGCCTTCCCGAGCTCATCGACGCCACCGTGGCGGCTCTCCGCAAGGTCGATCTCATCCTCGACGACCTCCACGAAGCGCACGTTCCGAAGCGCCTCGCGAAGGCAATCGACACCGTGAACGCATCTGCCGCCGAGCTCGGGTTGCTTCTGCGGCACGTCGACAACGCGCGCCTCCCCGACAAGACAGCTGCGGTCATGGACACTCTTGGCACTGCCATCGCGCGCGTGAACGACATGGTCGAAAGGATCGCGGGCGATGGTGGGCTCGTGGCGAGCACTCAGCGGGCCACCGATTCGATCGGGGATCTGGGGCGCAGCACCGCGGACTCGACGGCCGATCTCGACCGCACACTACGAGACCTCGACGAGGCTGCGATCGCCATCCGCGAGCTTGCGGAGGCGGTCGATCGGGATCCGGACATGCTCCTGAAGGGCCGCGCGCGGGAAAAAACGCGATGAGGGCGCTCTTCTTTCTCTTGCCGTGGCTCGCCGGATGCGCCCTGACCTCGAAGGCCACCCCCCTCGACATTCGATATTTCTCTCCCGAGATCGGGTTGGCTCACCACGCCGATCCACCAGGCGAAGCGGCGCGCCCACGTGTTCGTCTCGGCCGCCTCACTTCGAGCGCGAATCTGCGGTATCGGATCGTGCATCGCGAGTCTCCCGTGGAGACAGGCGAGTACGAGACTCTGCGCTGGACGGAGAACCCAGAAGCCTACGTGCGACGTTCTCTCGTGGCCGCTCTCTTCAGCGATCGACTCGAGCAGGCTACGGGTGGGGGGGCCCCGACGCTCGATGTCGAGGTCGTTAGCTTCGAAGAAGTGCATCGCGAGAGCTACCACGGGGGACGAGTCGGGCTTCGCTTTCAGCTCACCGATCAGCGCTCGGTGCTCCTGAGCGACGTGGTCGTGATCGAGCGCGGGGCTACGGGCCCGGGTTTCGGGTCGGTCGTCGTCGCGATTGGTGCAGCGATGGACGCGACCACGGCACAAGTCGCCACCGCGGTTTCCGCGCGCATGGCTCGTTGAGCTAGTGTCGGCTCGGTTCTCGCATCTGTGAACACCATGATTCTCGATCTGCAACATGCGCAGGCCCGGATGGTCGACGTTCACCTCGCCCGTCGCGGAATCACCGATCCGAAAATCTTGGACGCGTTTCGAAGCGTTCCGCGGGAGGCGTTCGTCCCCGAGGAGCTTGCGGAGTTCGCCTACGAGGACACGCCTCTCTCCATCGGCAAAGGCCAGACGATTTCTCAGCCGTACATCGTCGCAGTCACGGTTCAGGCGCTGCGCTTGCGCGGCGGCGAACGCGTCCTGGAGGTCGGAGCGGGCTCTGGCTATGCGGCCGCGATCCTGGCTCGCATCGCGAAACGGGTCTACACGGTCGAGCGCGTCGCGTCCCTCGCGGACTCTGCGGCGGAGCGACTTGCCCGGCTCGGCTTCGCCAACGTCGAGGTGACGTGTGGTGACGGGACACTGGGATGGCCAGAGCACGCCCCGTACGACGCGATTGCGGTGGCAGCTGGAGGCCCAAGGGTGCCGCAGGCCTTGCTCTCGCAGCTGGCGATCGGTGGATGTCTCGTCATACCGATCGGGTCCGACGATTCGTCGCAGGTCTTGATGCGCGTCACCCGCGAGAGCGCCACCGAGTACCGGGAGGAGCCGCTCGGCAACGTTCGCTTCGTGCCGCTGATCGGGGAAGAGGGATGGGGCGAGGGCACGTCTTTGGCGAAGGAAGATTCGAAGCCCGTTGAGCCCAAGCAGATCATCCAGCCGCCGCACCGGAGTCGTGGAGCCGCCGGCCTCGCCACGCTCGTGCGGGAAGTGGCCGAGCCGATCGACGACATCGACAGCGCGTCCGTCGATGCACTCGTCGAGCGCATAGGAGATGCGCGACTCGTCCTCCTCGGTGAGGCCACCCACGGAACGAGCGAATTCTACCGGATGCGCGCACGCATCACGAGGGAGCTCATCGCTCGCCGCGGATTCCAGTTTGTCGCGGTGGAAGCCGATTGGCCCGACGCTGCGCGCATCGACGACTACGCGCTCGGGGCCCCGCGTCGATCGAAGCTCGATTTCACGCCGTTCACCCGCTTCCCCACGTGG
The DNA here is from genome assembly GCA_043747615.1 of Myxococcales bacterium. Taxonomy (GTDB): domain Bacteria; phylum Myxococcota_A; class Polyangia; order Polyangiales; family Polyangiaceae; genus JAYTOU01. The sequence continues at coordinate 47,705 of JAYTOU010000062.1, forward strand.
ATGTGGCGCAACGAGGAGGTGCACGACTTCGTCGACTGGCTCCGCGCCTACAACGCCGATCGCCCGGAGCAGAAGGCAGGGTTCCATGGGCTCGACCTCTACAGTCTCTTCACGTCGATCGCGGCCGTCCTCTCCTATCTCGACGAGATCGATCCTGCTGCCGCGGGAGCGGCGCGCCACCGGTACGGCACGCTGACGCCGTGGCAAAAGGATCCTGCCGCCTACGGCAAGGCCGTTCTCGTCGGGCGTTACGCGAGCTCCGAGCAGGCGGTGGTGGCGATGCTTCGCGACATGCTCGCGCGGCGCGTTGACTACGCGCGAAAGGACGGCGAGCGGTTCTTCGACGCCGCCCAGAACGCGCGCGTCGTCGCCGACGCCGAGGGTTACTACCGCGCCATGTACTACGGCTCGGCGATATCGTGGAATCTGCGCGACACCCACATGTTCGAAACCTTACGCTCGCTCCTCGGGTTCTACGGACCCGACTCCAAGGGGATCGTCTGGGAGCACAACTCGCACGTGGGCGATGCATCCGCAACCGAGATGGGTGCACGCGGCGAGCACAACGTCGGCCAGTTGTGTCGAGCGCTTCTCGGCGAGCAGGCCTACATCATCGGGTTCGGCACGGATCACGGGACCGTCGCCGCAGCGTCCAACTGGGGCGAGCCGATGGAGCGGATGCGCGTCGTCCCGGCGCGTGAAGGAAGCTACGAGCGAATCTTTCACGACGCCGACATCCCTGCGTTCGCGCTGCACCTGCGAAAGCCGGCGCGACGCGTGCTCCGTGAGGAGCTCTCCTCGCCGCTTCTCGAGCGAGCCATCGGCGTCGTGTACCACCCGCAAACGGAGCTCCAGAGCCACTACTTCTACGCGAACCTGGCGCAGCAGTTCGACGAGTACATCTGGTTCGACAAGACGGGCGCCGTGCATCCGCTCGACGAGGCGCCAGGCGCGCGTTCGCGCGAGCTCCCCGCCACCTATCCGTTCGGAGTTTAGGCAGCGCGATCTTCGAATGGTCGCGCGCGCAACCTGCGGCGACGCCCAACGATGCTCCGGAAACCGACGCCTATCGCCGTCACCAGGATCAAGCCTTCGGACGTGAGCTTGATGGAGTCGTGTGAGGGGGTCATGTGGAAAATCGTCCGTGCAATGCGGACCGTGAACCACTCATCGTAAAGCGGGGTAGGTCCGCCGGAACGAGGCCCCCGAAGCCAGCAAGCCCGCGCGAGCGTCGTAAGAAAGCACTCGCCAAGGAGCGCATGCGATATCTGGTTCGCGACGATGAAGCCGATGGCGTAGAACGTGTAGGCCCGCGTCAAACGGGGCCAGCGGTGCCAAAAGAGGAGGGGAAGTCCCAAGACCCACCCTGCCATCAGAAGCGCGTGAAGGAAGTCGACGCAGGCGCCGAGGATCGGTCCCATAGAGTCCCCGTATGCAAGGCCGGATCCGAGGACCGCGCGGTACTTGCGGCGCTGGCGCGGGAACAACGGGTAGGGGATGCTGTCGACGTGAGCCGGCGAACGCTTCTTGGCCTTCTTCTCGTGGTCGGCATCTTCGTCGTCGACGCACGGGCGATCGCGCGCTCCTACACCTTTCCAGTCTCCGACATCAGGGCCATCGAGACGTCGAAGGACGTCGAACGTCACACGCTCGTCGCTCGAGACGGCGTTGCCGTTAATGCTCTTGAGCTCCGAGCGCCCCTCGGCGCGCGGACGATCGTCCATTTCCACAACAATCGCGAGACGGCTGCGTCCCAGATCGAGATCGCGCGTGCATTTCACGCGCGAGGCCTCGGCGTCTTGCTCGTCGAGTACCGCGGGTACGGGGCTTCCCGCGGCACCGTGCCTTCCGAGGAGGGACTCTACCTCGACGCCGAATGCGCGCTCGACATGCTCGCAAAGCGTGGCGTTGGACCCGAACGCGTCGTTCTTTGGGGCACCTCACTTGGGACAGGCGTTGCTGCGGAGATGGCCCGCCGCGGCCGAGGTGCGCGTCTCGTTCTCGTGACTCCCTATACGTCGATCCCCGAGCTGGTAACCGACGTCGTCCCGATCGTTCCTGCCTGGATTCTCGTGCCGGATCACTTCGACACCCTCGCCAAGGCGGACGACATCCACACGCCGACCCTGGTGATCCATGGGGACGCCGACGAGATCGTGCCGTTTTCGATGGGGGAGCGCGTCGCCCGGGCGATTCATGGCGCACGGATCGTGCGAATTGCGAGAGGCCATCACGGCGATCTCTTCGTGCGCGACGGAAAGCATTTGCTCGCTGAGATGGCGGCGTTCAGTACCGACTGAACGACGGCGCTGCGATCAAAGAAACCCAGGGCGTGAATTGATAGGCCGTCGACACTGCGGCACGCCTGCTGCAACACGAGCGACATGATTCTCGACCCACTCACCTTTCGAAATGGCATCCGCGCGCGCAATCGCACATGGCTCGCACCGATGACGAACCAACAGAGCGGTGAAGACGGCGCGCTCTCGGACGACGAGTTCGGGTGGCTCGAAATGCGTGCGCGAGGCGGCTTCGGTGTCGTCGAAACGTGCGCTGCGCACGTTGCCAAAGGCGCCCAGGGGTGGCCCGGTGAGCTGGGCGTCTACGACGATCATCTGCTTCCGGGACTCGAGCGCTTGGCGACCATGATCCGCGAAAGGGGTGCGCTCGGAATCGCGCAGCTGTTTCACGGGGGTCAACGCGCGCCTTCGTCAATCACCGGGGAGCAGCCATGGAGCGCGGTCGCCGGCGCGGCGCCGGGTGCGGAGCGGTCACGCGCAGCCACAGCCGAGGACATCCGACGCGTGATCGCCCAGTTTCGCAACGCGGCGGTACGGACGCACAGCGCGGGCTTCGCCGGAGTCGAGCTGCATGGCGCACACGGATACCTCCTCTGCCAATTCCTGAGCGCGATGAATACGCGCACCGACGGTTGGGGTGGTTCGCTCGAAGGACGTGCCCGACTCGCACGCGAAGCGATGCGCGCGGTGCGGAGCGCGGTTCCCGAGCCGTTCGTCGTTGGGGTGCGCCTGTCTCCCGAAGACCATGGAAACGCGCGCGGGCTCGACCTCGACGAGTCCATTCAAGTCGCGCGGTGGCTCTGCGACGACGGCGCGGACTTCATCCATCTCTCGCTCTGGGACGGACGGAACAACACCAAGAAGCGGCCGACAGAGCACGCAATCCCGCTGTTCCGAGCGGCCCTGCCTCGCGACGTCGTCATCGTCGCCGCAGGTGGAGTGTGGACGCGCTCGGACGCGGAGACGCTTCTCGATAAGGGCGCTTCAGCCGTTGCACTTGGACGCGTCGCGATCGGGAACCCGGAGTGGCCGTCGCGCGCTGCTGACCCACGCTGGGAGCCACGCCGACCGCCCTTCTCACTCGCCGAGCTTCGCGAGCGCGGATTGAATGCGAAGTTTGCGGAGTACATGCGCAACTGGCAGGGATTCGTCGCGTAGTAAGCGCCTCCCGCGCTCGGCTCGGTTCGAGCAATGAAGGAAAGCACGGCGCAGCGGACGACCGAACTTGGTTGAACGCTCGCTTGCTGCGCCGCCGCGCAAGCTTTGCCGCCAGTCTGCGAAGCTGTTGCCGTCTGCTGAATCGGGCCACCATTGGCGGACTTCTTGCATGAGGCTCGAGGCAAATGGCCAACCTTGCCACGCGAATAGACGAGCCGAACCGCGCGCGTGCGCTCTCCGTTCGGCAATTGACCGTTGGCGGGCACAACGCGGGCGCGCAAGAAGCCCCCGCTCACCAGGTTCTCGAGCACGCGCCGCACCTGTCTCTCGGAGATGCCGGTCTGCGATGAGATCCGGCGCTGCGTTGGCCAGCCTTCGTCGTGGGCCGCAATGTGGACCTCGATCGCGTCGAGCACGAACCGCTCCGCCGTGCTCAGGCCCCATCGCGATTCGTCGTTGAGACGTTCGCGCTCGGCGGCCCAGTTCCTTTCGGGACGCCGTGTCGGCGACGGCGTTCTAGGATCGGTCCGAAGGGCGACGACGTTTGCCTCAGAGTGCACGTCGGACCCCCGATCGTTTCTCGGTCGTGAGCCGACGGTGCGCCTTCCAGAGTTCCTGCCGGGCGCTGTCGAGCGCCGCGCGCGCGGTCTCGAGCTCACGCTGAAACTGAAGCGCGAGCGATCGCGTCTCGGCGAGTTGATCGCGAAGAACTTGAATCTCGGAGTCGTCCGGAAGCGAGCTCACGGTCGCCTCCGTCGCGCACTCACGGTGGCCTTCGCACGCGGCGCGATCCCCGCGGACGCGTCCATCGACAGAGCGGCCAACGCCAGCCCGAGGGCCTCGGCAGCAATCCGAAGTGCAGCCGGATCCCCCACCGCAATCGCTCTCAGCGCCCCGACCAAAGTTGTCACGAGGTTGTCACGCGCCGCGGCATCCTCCGCCGAATTCTCTAATGATATCGAGGGCACGCCCGGCAGGACTCGAACCTGCGACCCGCGGCTTAGAAGGCCGCTGCTCTATCCATCTGAGCTACGGGCGCGTGTAGCGCGGAGAATCTAGCTCAAACCCCGCGCTCGTGCGACGTCGTCGACCTACCAGCGCGGTCGCATCAGATCATGCGTGCCAGTAGCTCTTCGGATCATCGAGGCGCATGGCTGGCGGGGTCGTTCCGGGTACGCACGCGTAACGGGAAAAATCCGTGACTCCCATCGCGATGAGAACCTCCTCGTCGTAGACCGCCCGACCACTGGCGATCTTCGCTTGACCCGTGAGGAGGCCGAGCGTCGAGTCCACGATGACGGACGGCGCGCGCCATTGCGACGGCTCGCCGAGGTGATGCCCGATCGTGGCTTGGCTCTCGACCATCGTGACGGGCCACAGCGAGTGGACGAGGATCTTGTCGTCCTTCAGCTCTTCGGCGAGGCCTTCGGTGAGCATGGTCATCCCGAATTTCGAGATCATGTACGCAACGCGGCCCTTGGTGACTCCGGGGGTGACGGGTGGGGACATGTTTATGATGTGGCCGCCGCCCCGCTTTTTCATGTGCGGAATCGCGTGCGATGCGCAGAGGAACGACGCTCGCACGTTGACCTCGATCACGAGATCGAAACGCTTGGAGGGCGTGGCCTCGACCGGCGCCCAGAAGAGCGCGCCCGCGTTGTTGATGAGGATGTCGATGCCACCGAGCTCCTTCGCCGTCCTCTCGACGAGCTCGATGATCTGACTCTCGTGTCGCACGTCGGTCGGCTGGATGAAAGCCTTGCCTCCAGCCTTCTCGATCTCCTTCTTCACGTCCTCGAGCGTTCCCGGAAGCTTCGGATTCGGCTCAACGGTCTTCGAAGCGAGAACGACGCTCGCCCCCTCGGCAGCGAGGCGAATGGCGAGAGCTTTCCCGATGCCCCGGGATGCTCCGGTGACGATGGCGACCTTTCCTTCAAGCGCACGCACGATCGATACCTCCGTTTGTAGACAGCGGTAGTAACGTGGCGGGGCGTGGCTCAAAAGACAAAAGCAGCCTATTTTCGCAGCGACGCTCTCGCCGCGGCCCTCGACGAGGCCACAGTGGGCGATCGTAGGCATCTTTACGACCTCCTTAGCCGCTCCTCGTGGCTCCCTGGCAAGAACGCCAACATGCAACTCATGTGGGCCTTCGCCCAAGAGTGCTCCGATCGCGGTGTGAAGGGGGACGCTCTCGCGCTCGCCATGGCGTCGCTCGATGCCGACGAGGCCCCCGGC
>JAYTOU010000063.1:0-6979 GCA_043747615.1 Myxococcales bacterium
TTGGTCGACTTCGAGGATCAACTTCGTGCTTCGCGCGTTATGTCGCCTTTTCGGGAGGCTCTTGCTTTTCAAAACCTCGTTCGATTTCCTACGTCCTGCGGGGCTTCGTGGGTAACCAGCGCGATCGTCGTCGATGGCGGGATGACCACGAAGGAGAGGAACGAATGGCCGCCATCTCACGGTAGTCCGTGGACACGAACTCAGAGACGAACGCAGCCCGGTCCGGCAGTCCGGCAGAAGTGCACCAAGTCGGCGGAGCCAGTCGGTGACGATCATTCGCGGTGCCTGCGCATGTGGAGACCGCACGAAGTCATGCGCGCGGGTGAATTCATGGCGCGGCCGTGGTGGCCGGTGTTGCCGTGGCTGCGGCGGGCGCGGTCGAAGTCACGATCTGGGAGCTATCAATGGCCTCGAGAATCTGGGGCACGTTCGGCCGCTTCGAGTAGTCGGGGTCGGCGTGCGACCATCGAATCGTGCCTGACGCGTCGATGAGGAAGACGGACGGGATGGCGACGTCGTGATGCGTCTTTCCGGATCTCTCTTCGAGATCGGCTCCCATCCTGGCGATCATGAAGTTCGTCATGCCGCCGATGTGATCGACCACGTGGTACGCGCGATGAGCCGCCAGATCGGGATCACTCAGGACGTCGAAGTCGAGTCCGTACTCTTTCGCCGTCTCGACGGCATGATCCGGGTTGTCGACGCTGATCACGATCAGCGCCACGCCCCGCTTGCGGAACTCCGCCGAGCTGCGAGACAGCTCGTGCACCTGAAAATTGCAGGGCGGACACCAGCCACCTCGGTAGAACACGAGCGCCGCGGGGCGACTCGCGCGGACGGCATTGAGGGTTGTGGCGCGGCCTTTTGTATCCAGGACGTTCGCATCCGGCGCGGGCACACCTGGGGGAAGACCATAGCCGCCGGACAGGGTCCCGACCTTCGACGGGTCGACGGCGTCGTAGGGTTTTTCGTGCGGCAAGGCGCACCCCGTCGACGACACGGCCACGGCGAGCAGCGCTACGACGAGTGCGGCGCCTCTCCACGCGGAGACGGTGCGGGTCAAACCTATGGCTTGAATGATGCTCATGATGCTTGTTCCTCTGACGCTGCGGTATGGGCACGACAGCGAGGGGCAGCGACGCGGACCATCCGCTCGACCCACCTCGCGGTGTGTGGAGAGAGAGACGCGCGGCGCTGTCGGAAGCCGTCGCGTGTGGAGCGCGCTAGCGACGGGCGCGCAGCTTTGCCGCGATGTCGCTCGCGAGCCCCATCGTCCAGCACATCGGACATCCCCGCAGTGCGATGAGCGCGATCGGGACGAGCGCCAACGCAACCACTGGGTGCGTGGAGATCAGAGCCGCGGCGAAGGCGAGCGCGGGAAGCCCCACGCTGGCGCGCAGGAGGGAATCGGTGAGCCTTCGACTGTCGGAGATCAATTCGATCTCCCCGCAGAGGTGGCGAGACCTACACGTTCGAGCGCTTGACGGAGGTCAAGCCGCGCTCGATGCAAGCGCGTCTTCATGGTGGCTTCCGTCACGCCAAGCACCGCGCACGTCTCGGTGCCCGTCATGCCCTCGAGGTCGCGCATGACGAGGACCTCGCGGCACGGTGGCGTCAGCGCAGCGATCGCAGTGTGCACCGCCTGAACCATCCGCCACCGCTCCAACGCTTTCTCAGGATCGAGCGTGGCCGAGGGGACGGTCTCGTAGTCCTCGACGCGCTCGCCGAGGGTCTTTCGCGCGCGCGCGAAAGGGCGAAGCATGCGCACGCAGGCGTTGCGGACGACGGTGAACAGCCACGAAAGGGCGCCGGGGTCGTGGACGACATCAGGGCGCGTCGCGAGCTTCGCAAAGGCGTCCTGGACGGCGTCGTCCGCGTCGTACCCATCTCGGCAGACTTTGACGCCGAAGCGGTAGACGCGGTCATGGTAGGCGCGCACCAGGGCCGCGAGCGCCTCGTCGTCTCCTCTGGCGGCAGAAGCGAGCTGCTCCGCGTGGTCGTTCACGCCGCGGTCCCCTTTTTCGCGACTGGACATGTCGAGATCCCGATCAGACGGTAGCCCAGGCACGTGCCTACGAGGGCGCTGCCGAGCATGTAAGCACCACCCCCACCCAAGGCGAGTACCCGGGCCAGCAGCGGCAGCGGAGCAAGGAAAGCTCCACCGAGCATCGCTAGCCCCGCCATTGCACGAAGGACGCGGTCCCAGTTTGCGGCGTTCTGTTTCATACGGGGAGAAGCCCAGTCACCATGAAAAGGATTTGGGAAATCGACCGCCTCGAGACGCTTCTCGGTCACGCGGTTGAGTCCTTCCGACTTCGAGGATCAACTTCGTGCTTCGCGCGTTATGTCGCCTTTTCGGGAGGCTCTTGCTTTTCAAAACCTCGTTCGATTTCCTACGTCCTCCTCGAAAAACCGAAGAGGGCGGCGAAGCAGATCGAGAGCAACGGCTTCTTCGTCGCGCTACGCCCCATGAGAGGAACGTACGCCGAAAAGTACGACCTCGGTGCGACGGTCGTCCGCGCATCGACCTGCGAGAATTGAATCGTCCTCCGCGCGTTGGACTCGTCGCAATCCGCGCGTTTCGTCGCTCGGTCTTCGTCGTTTCACCGCAGAACGCGACCGTTCACGCAAAGGTCACAACTTTCGATTCCCGGCGCCTCCACTTGTTTTCTCGATGGTTTGACGATCTTGTCTACGTTCGCGTCAACGTTGAGGCAGAGCACCGCCTCGCATAACGGCGCCCAATCCCATGTCGTGGAGGCGTCGGAGCGTAGGCCGTCCAAGCTGAAAAAGGAGACGAAGAGTCACCCATGGGAGACAGCTATCGAATCCGAATTGACCTGCCAAGGCACGAGGCACGAGGCTTGGAAAAGCGCCCCTAAGCGGTTGTTTACATAAGGCATTTTATGCGATCTAAATCGCCAAAGGCGGCCGACGAACCTACCCGACGATCCTAGTTGAGGCCACGTCGAGGCCTTCCGCTTCTTCGGCGCCGTGCCGCGCGTCATCCTCTATGACAATCTCAAGAGCGCGGTCCTCGAACGCGAAGGCGACGCGGTGCGCTTTCACCCAACGCTTCTCGCGCTATCGGGGCACTACCGCTTCGAGCCTCGGGCGTGTGCGCCTTACCGCCCGAACGAGAAAGGACGTGTCGAGCGCGCAATCCACGACGTGCGCGACAACTTTTTCGCCGCGCGGGAGTTTGCGTCCGTCGCCGAGCTCAACGTCCAGGCCATGGCGTGGTGCCACGAGATTGCCCTCGAACGGAAGGTCCCCGACCAGAAGCACAAGTCCGTGGGGGAGGCCTTCGCCGAGGACAAGGCGCTCATGATCGCCCTCGCGCCGGACGAATTTCCGGTCGAAGAATGCCTCGAAGTGTCACCGCCGGTCCCCGCGGAATCTCGGCCACCTCATGCTTCGACCCCCGACCCCGCGCCGCCGTCTTGCGAGCCATCCCCCACTACGTTGGCCTACTCTCCCGAAGGAAGCGGTCGTTCGCTGGGGACCGTGAGCTAACCGCTCACGTCTTCCACTTCGCGGCGTTCGCGCGGGCGAACTCGCGGAATGTCGTGCCCTTGTGGCCGGTGAGCTTCGCGAGGTGGTCGGTCACGACCGCCGCATAGCCCGCTTTGTCGATCGCGTGGAGCTCGAGCATTTCGTCGACCATCCAGACCGGCATGTGAGCGTCGAGCATTCCCTTTCTGGCGGCATCCTCCGGGACGTCGACGTAGGTGATCGCGCGACCCGAGACCTCGCCGATCGCCTTCGCAGCCTCCGCGACGCTCAGAGGTTCGGGGCCCGTGAGCGTGTACGCCTTGCCTTCGTGGCCGGCGCCGTCGAGCGCGGCCTTCGCGGCCGCGGCGATGTCGGCGGCGCTGAGGAAGCTGACCGATGCCTGACCCCACGGCAGATAGATGTTCCCCTGCGCGTCGGGGCCGTAATAGTTGAAGAAATTCTCGAAGAAGTTGTTGGCGCGCAGGAACGTCCACGCGATCCCGGACGCCTCGATCTTCTTCTCGATCGCGCGGTGCATGCGCCCGAGCTGGATCCCCGGCTCGTGCTCGCAACCGAACGCGCTCAGCTTGACGATGTGCTTCACCCCCGCCTTCTTCGCCGCGTCGACGAGGCGCTCCCCCAGAACGAGCGGGTTCTCCACGAACGGCGTCACGAGGAAGACCTTGTCGGCGCCGTCGACGGCCTTCGCGATCGACTCCGCATTGTCGAAGTCGAAATCAACTGTCGTCACGTTGTCACCCGCCAGCGCACTTGCCCGCTCGCCGCTTCGCACAGCGGCGCGCACCTTCACGCCGGGCGCGCCACGCAGCGCCTTCACCACCTGCGAGCCGATCGTACCCGTCGCACCCGTCACCAGAATCGTCGTCATGGTCACTGTCTCCTTGGTCGACGGAGAAGCTAAGGCTTGCCACGTCAAGAACCTAATTCATAGTATTCATACAAGGAATGAAACCCGTGCATCTCACCGCGGTGGACCTGAACCTCCTCGTCGTTCTGCGGGAGCTCCTTCGGGCGAGGAACACGACGATCGCCGCGCGCCGCCTGGGGCGCACGCAGTCCGCGGTGAGCCATGCCCTGCAGCGTCTCCGCGTGCTGCTCGACGACAAGCTGTTCGTGCGCGTCGGGGGCGGTCTGCGCCCGACCGCGGCGGCCGAGGCCCTGGCACCCGCCGTGACGGACATTCTCGGACGGGCCGAGGCGCTGCTGTCGGGCCGCGCCAACAGCGTGCTCGACCCACGCTCGCTCGCCCGCACGTTCGTCCTAGGCACGACCGACTACTCCGAGCTTCTCCTGCTGCCACCGCTCCTGGCGCGCCTCCGCGCGGAGGCGCCGCAGGTCGACCTCGTGACGGCGTTCCTGGGCGACGACATCGAGCGAGCGATCCAGGCGCGCGACGTCGACCTCGCGATCGCGACGCGCTTCCGCGTCGTCTCCGGCCTCGTCGAGGACCACGTGACGGATCAGGACATGTGCCTCGTCGTCCGCAAGGGCCACGCGGCGACGCGCGGTCGCCTCGACGCGAAAACGTATGCCTCGTTCGATCACGCGCTCGTCACGCCGCGCGGGCTCCCGGGCAGCCCGGTCGATACTGCGCTCGAGGCGCTCGGGCTGCGCCGTCGGATCGTCTTGCGGCTCCCGCACTTCGTGGTGGCAGCGCTCGTCGTTGCCGAGTCGGACCTCGTGGTGACGCAGCCGCGCTCCTTCGCCGAGCACATGGCGAAGCGCGCGCCGCTCGTCGTGCTCCCGCTCCCGATCGCGATCCAGCCGTTTCGCTTCTCGATCGGCTACAGCCTGGCGCTTCAATCCGACCCGGCGCATGCGTGGTTCCGTGGCGTCCTTCTCGAGGTCGCGAGGTCGGCCCTCGCGCCCTCTCGTCGAAGTTCGCGGGTCGCTCAGTAACCGCCGCTGTTGCCGGTCGGCGTCGCGACGTGAACGCTCAAGCGTCCAAGGAGGCCGTTCGCTTCCTCGTTCGGACCGGCGGTGAACCAGAGCCGTCCAGCGACGGCGGAATCTGGGCCACCCCATGCTCCGCCCCCCCTACCCCGCGCCGCCGTCTTGCGCACGTGCTCCTCTTCGTGACGTTCACGGACGCGACGCGCACGCGCGCGCAAGTGATCGAGGCGGGTGCCTGGGACGGCCGCGCATGGAAGGTCGTCGAATCGGAGTACGCGCTGGAGGCGCTCGCCCGCCGCCGCGATTAAAAGCCGTGAACGCCGGGGCCATCGCCGCATCCTTGCCACGCAGCGCGTCGACCATCTTCGTCGTCCCCGCTGCCCCCCTTGAGGTGAGGCTTGAGCCATCCTTCGGTCATCCGCGCATGAAGCTAGCCGTGAGCGAGGCACGCGTGCGTCGTCGATTCGTCCTCGGCTCCGGTGCTCGCGGCGACACCGAGCAAGAGGAGGGAGATGACGCGATGAGCAACGCATCCGTCGGCGCGAGGGCTGCCATGGCGAACGAACGAGGCGTCCAGTTCAAAACGTCCGCGAGGCCTAACATCGCTCGTCACCCACTCGGCTCCGCGATTAGGGCGTCGAGCCGGCCGTTCGCGTAGGACGTCATCCGCGCGATCTTCCCGTCCTTCAGCTCGATGACGTCGACGCCGTGCGTGGTCGCCTTTTGCCGGCCCCGAGCTCGACAAGGTACTTCCGCCGCCCGCACTACGTCCAACTTAGTCGGCTTGGTCGATTTCGACGATCCACTTCGCATAAGCGGGATTCCGTCTCCCAAATGAGAGCCGCTTGCCATCGCGAGGAGCCTTGGTTTTCCGGTTTTCCTACGTCCCTCGAGGCGATCGCTCTCTGGCAGGGCCTGCCGATCCGCGCTGCGCTGTGTGCGGACGCGGAGCCCGATGGGTCAGGCACGAGCCTCTATCGCGAGACGTTCACCGACGTCGGCGGGCCTCTCTACACGCTCGACTGGATCCCCGCTCCGGGGCGTGGGCGCCGCGCGCACCACCGCCGTCGCGCAACAACTCGCGCGGAGTCGCGCAAACGGGTGGGGCTCGCGAGATCCGGCAGTAGGCGCTCGCGACCGCAAGCGGAGCGAGTTGCCCCGCCCACGCGCGGCCGCCTTCAATCGCGTTCGCGGCACTCGGTTTTCCAGCGGATCGAAGAGTACAACCACGTCCACACCGGCAAGCTTCCGCCTTGGTGCGTTTGTTGCTGAGATACGGCCATGACTCTTCCGACACGCGTACTTGCGCTATCGTCCCTCCTGTCTTTGGTGTTTGCGTGCTCCTCAGCCGAGTCAGGCGCCACGCAGCCAGGCGAAAGTCCGGCGGCGAGCGGCGCTGACCCGATGGCCGGGCCCGCCACTGGGGCCGCGGATGCGTCCACCGATACGTCGCCCACGCCACCTTCGAAGACCGGTGCCAATCCGCTCTCCGCGCTCGCGGTGACCAAGCTCGCTACGTTGGCTGCGCCGATCACGCTTCTCGAGCCGGTCTATGGTCCGGCCGACCTGA
>JAYTOU010000064.1:0-95995 GCA_043747615.1 Myxococcales bacterium
AGCGGTCACGACCGCGGCGCGAGCGGGCTGCTCCCGTACGTTGTGAGCGATCGACTCTTGCACAAGTCGTCGCTCGAACGGCCGCGCGGTCGCGTTCCACTCGAAGAGGACGCGGCGCATCTCCGCCTCGCCCAGTAGGGGCAACCGCGTGACGCGCTCCTCGGGTCGTTCGAGCGCCGTGCCGAGCAGTGTAACGAAGTGCCCTACGAAGCGCTCGATCGTCGACTGATCGAAGAGGGCGACGTCGTACTCGAGCGTTCCGTTGAACGAGCCGTCGTGCTCGATGATCTCGAGTGACAGGTCGAACTGCGCGACGTCGAGCGGCGCCCTCTCGGACGATAGAGTGAGGCGCTTCAGCGCAACGGCTTTCGGGTCCGGGCTCTGCATCACGAACACCGACTGAAAGACCGGCGTCCGGCTCTGGTCTCGCTCGACCGAGAGCTCGTCAACCAGCTTCTCGAACGGCACGTCTTGATGCGCATACGCCGAGAGCGCCGTCTGCTTCACGCGCCTCAACACGTCCACGAACGATGCTTTTCGCTCGAATGTCGTACGCATCGCCAGCATGTTGACGAAGAAGCCGACCATGCCTTCGAGCTCTTGCCGCGTCCGACCTGCGATGGGCGTGCCCACCACGACGTCGTTCTGGCCCGACCAACGCGCGAGCACGCTCTGGTACGCGGTGAGGAAAATCATGAACGGCGTGACGCCCTCGCGTCGGCACATTGAACGCATGGCTGTAGCCAGGGGCGTGGGCACGACAAAGTCGACACCACGTCCGCGATGTTGCTTCACCGGCGGTCGCGCTCTGTCCGCGGGTAGCTCCAGCGCGGTGGGTGCCCCACCAAGCTCCCTCTTCCAAAACGCAAGTTGCCGGTCAAGGACCTCACCGGTGAGCCATTCGCGCTGCCACGCGCCAAAGTCTGCGTAGTCGAGTGTCGGCGCGACGAATGGCGAAGGTTTCGCCTCCGCGAAGGCTGCATAGATCGTCCACAGCTCGCGCGCCAGCACTCCCATCGACCACCCGTCGGTCGCGATGTGATGGGTGCACGTGACGAGAAGATGCGTGTCGTCTTGGGCGCGGATGAGCGTCGCGCGAAAAAGCGGTCCCGTCGCGAGATCGAACGGAGCGTGCGCCTCGCGTGCGACAATCGCGCGAGCGTCCTCTTCCGAGTTTGCCTCCGCGCGCCGCAGCCTTGTCTCGGTCGACGTATGGATCACCTGGTGCGGCTCGCCATCGATTGCCACGAAGGTCGTGCGCAATGTTTCGTGACGCGCGACGAGCTCCTGAACTGCGCGCTCCAGCGCCGCGTCGTCGAGCGCGCCGACGACGCGAACCAGGTCGGGCACGTTGTAGGTGGCGGCGCAGCCTCCTTCGAGCTGATCGAGAAACCAAAGCCGTGTCTGGGCGAACGACGCGGGAAGTGGTCTCGTCCGGTCGGTGCGTACGAGCGGCGGCGCGTCACTCGGGCCAATAGCGGTCGCGCGGGCACGTTCGGCGAGGCGCGATACCGTGGACGCCTCGAAGACGGCGCGCACGGGGAGCTCGATTCCAAGTGCTCCGCGGATACGGCTCGCCACGCGCGTCGCCAGTAACGAATGACCACCGAGTGCGAAAAAGTCGTCGTGAACTCCGACGCGCGCGAGGCCAAGTACCTCGCGAAAGATGCCCGCCAGAGTCTCCTCGGTCGCGTCCCGCGGCGCGACGTATTCCTCGACTACCGCCGAGAAGTCGGGCGCGGGCAGCGCCTTGCGGTCCATTTTGCCGTTCGGCGTAAGGGGCAGTGCGTCGAGCACGACGAACGCGCTCGGCACCATGTAGTCCGGTAGCGTCTTGCCGAGATGCTTCTTCAAGCCATCGACATCGAGCTTCGCCGTCCCGCGCCGTACGACGTAGGCCACGAGGCGCTGGTCGCCGGGCGCGTCTTCGCGATCGATGACGCTCGTTTCTCGAACGTCGGCATGCGTGAGCATCACAGCCTCGATCTCACCGAGCTCGATCCGAAAGCCTCGGATCTTCACCTGGTGATCGAGGCGTCCGAGGAAGTCGATCTCGCCCTTCGCCAGCCAGCGAGCGCGGTCGCCCGTGCGGTACATGCGCGCGCCAGGTCGTGACGAGAACGGGTCGGGAACGAACTTTTCCGCGGTCAAATCCGGCCGATCAAGATAACCGCGAGCAACGCCTTCGCCGCCGATGAAGAGCTCCCCCGCGACCCCGAGAGGTGCGCTTTGCCCAAGGGAGTCGAGAACGTAGACCTGGGTATTCGCGATCGGCCGGCCGATCGTGACGGGACCGGACCCGTCGAGGCGCGTGCAGGTCGACCAGATGGTCGTTTCTGTGGGACCGAACATGTTCCAGAATTCGCCAGCGTGCGCGGCGAGCGCTGAGGCGAGATCGGGTTTCACGGCTTCGCCGCCGCAGAGTATCTTCAGGCGCGGCGTCGGTCGCCAGCCACTGGCGAGGAGCATGCGCCACGTCGCGGGCGTTGCTTGCATGATCGTCGCGCCAACGTCGGCGATGAGGGACCCAAGACGGAGTCCATCCGACGCGGTCTCGCGGCTGGCGACGACGACTTTTGCCCCGACCGTCAACGGCAGATAGAGCTCGAGGCCAGCGATGTCGAACGAAAGAGTCGTGATGGCGAGGAGCGTGTCGCCCGCGGCGATCCCCGGCGCTCGTTGCATCGAGGCGAGGAAATTCACCACCGCGCCATGCGAGACCATGACCCCCTTCGGGCGTCCCGTAGAGCCAGACGTATAGAGCACGTACGCCAGATCGGAAGGCCGAGCGCGCGACAGGCTTTCGGGCGCGGGACTCGGCGAGGAGATCGCCTCGGCAAGCGCATGGTCGGTGAGGTCGACGATGCAGCAGGCATCGCGTCGCATGAAGTCCCGCCGGTCCGCTGGGAAGTGAGGGTCGATGGGCACATAGGTACCGCCCGCCTTCAGGACGCCCAGCACGGCGGCGACCATGTCGGTGGAGCGTTCCACGGAGATCGCCACCCGCGCTTCACGGCAAACACCGCGCGCGGCGAGCCACCCCGCGATCCGCGAGGCGCGTTCGTCGAGGGCGGCGTACGTGAGCTTGGTGCGGTCGTCTTCCACGGCAATCGCCTCGGGGCTCCGCCGTACCTGCTCCTCGATCAGCTGGTGAACGCATGCGTCGCGCGGATAGTCGCGATTCGTCGCGTTCCACTCGTGGAGCACGAGACTTCTCTCGGCCTCGCGCATGAGCGGTAGCTTGCTGACCTGCTCCTCGGGATGCGCGACGGCCGCTCCGAGCAGCGTGACGAAGTGCTCGACGAAGCGCTCGACCGTCGACCGATCGAAGAGGGCGACGTCGTACTCCAGTCTTCCCCTGAACAGCGCGCCGTCCTCGGTCATCGAGAGCGTCACATCGAACATCGCTGCCTCGAGAACTTCACGTTCTTGGGTGAGCGTGACGTTCGGCAGCGCCCTCGGTGCGCGTTGCATTTCTTGCATCGCAAACATCGCTTGAAAAACAGGCGTCCGGCTCATGTCCCGCGGAACGTGCAGCTCCTCGACCAGCTGCTCGAAGGGCATCTCTTGGTGCGCGTACGCTGAAAGTGCCGTCTGCTTCACGCGCTGCAGCACGTCGACGAAGGTCGACTCGCGCTCGAACTTCGTGCGAATGGCCAGCGTGTTGACGAAGAAGCCTACGATGCCTTCGAGCTCTTGCCGCGTGCGATTGGCGATGGCCATGCCGACCACCAAGTCGCTCTGACCCGACCATCGCGAGAGCACGCTCGCGTACGCCGTGAGCAGAACGATGAATGGGGTGACTCCCTCGCGCCGGCACATGGCGCGTATGCCTGCGGCGACGGCCGCTGGCACCACGATGTCGACCGAGCCGCCGACGTGTCTCTTTACCGCCGGACGCGGTCTGTCGGTGGGTAGGTCGAGAGCCGCGGGTGCTCCTGCGAGCAGGTCCTTCCAGAATGCGATCTGCGGCTCGAGCACATCGTCCGTGAGCGACGCTTGCTGCCATGCTGCGAAGTCGGCGTAGTCGAGGGGTTGCGCCGCTAGCGGGGACGGTTTGCCCTCCGCGAAGGCCGCATACAAGACAGCCAGCTCGCGTGCGACGATCTCGTTCGATAAGCCATCCGTGGCGATGTGGTGCATGTAAAGAACGAGCAGGTGCTCGTCACCGTGCACATGCACGAGCGTCCCGCGGAAGAGCGGCCCCTTTGCTAGGTCGTACGGTGCATACGCTTCGCGTGTGATGATCGCGCGCGCGTCTCCTTCGGACTGCGCCTCGATGCGCTGGAGGCGAAACTCCACCGACGCATGGATCACCTGATGAGGAGTGCCGTCGATAGCTACGAACGTGGTGCGCAACGCCTCATGACGGTTCACCACCTCCTGGAGCGCGCGGTCCAACGCGATCGTGTCGACTGCTCCCCGCAGGCGTGCGATCTCGCAGACGTTGTACGAGGTGTCCGCGCCGCCCTCGAGCTGATCGAGGAACCAAAGCCGCGACTGAGCAAACGATGCGGGGATTGGCTTCGTCCGATCGGTGCGCGCGATCGGCAGCGCCGGCATCGCTTTCTTGACGTTCGACGCGGCACGCACGCGCTCTGCCAGTCGTTCCACTGTCACGTCTTCGAAGATTACGCGGACGGGAACGTCGACTCCCAGCTGCGTGCGGATTCGGCTCGCGGTCTGCATGGCGTGCAGCGAATGAC
Organism: Myxococcales bacterium; assembly: GCA_043747615.1. Lineage (GTDB taxonomy): Bacteria > Myxococcota_A > Polyangia > Polyangiales > Polyangiaceae > JAYTOU01. Next base: position 4,707 of record JAYTOU010000064.1, read on the forward strand.
CGCCGAGATCGAAGAAGGAGTCATCGACGCTCACGCGCGCAACATGCAGCACGTCGGCAAAGATCGCAGAGAGCGCCTCCTCGGTCGGATCGCGCGGCGCGACGTATTGCTTCGCGTTCGCGGAGAAGTCCGGCGCCGGCAGCGCCTTGCGATCCACCTTGCCGTTGGGCGTGAGAGGCAGCGAGGCCAGCACGACGAACGCGCTCGGGATCATGTAGTCGGGGAGCGTCTTGCCGAGGTGTTTCTTCAGCGCGTCGGCGTCGGTCGCCGCGCCGTCGCCGACGACGTACGCCGCCAGGCGCTTGTCTCCGGGGACGTCTTCGCGGACGATCACCACTACCTCGCGGACCCCGGGCGCGGTGGCCACTGCTGCTTCGATCTCGCCGGGCTCGATCCGAAAGCCTCGAATCTTGACTTGCTGATCGATGCGTCCGAGGAATTCGAGCTCCCCCGTCTCCGTCCAACGAGCGAGATCACCCGTGCGATACAGGCGCGCGCCGGCCGATCCAAAGGGGTCAGGGATGAATTTCTCTGCGGTCAGTCCGGGACTACCGAGATAACAGCGTGCGACGCCGTCGCCCCCCGTACAGAGCTCTCCGGGCGTGCCCGGCGCGACCGGCTCGCCGTGTTTGTCGAGCACGTAGGCCGTGCTGTTGGTGATCGGCCGTCCAATCGGAACCGTCTGGCCTTCCGCGAGCTCGCGGAAGCGATAGGAGGTCGAGAACGTCGTGTTCTCGGTCGGGCCGTAAACGGCGAAGAGGTGTACCCCCGGGTGCTCGCGGACGAAGCGACGCATGTGAGAGGGAGACAGGACTTCGCCCCCCGTGAAAAACTGCCGCACGCCGCCGAGCGAACCGATCGCGTGTTCCACCATTTGGTGAAAGAGGGCCGTCGTCATGAAGATGAACGTTGCGCCGTTGTCGCGGATCGCGCTCGCGAGCTCATCGAGGCCGAGGACGCCGGGCGGCGCGATGACGAGCTTTGCGCCATGCAAGAGAGGCCCCCAGATCTCGAGGGTAGACGCGTCGAAGGAAAGCGGCGCGCTGGCGAGAAAGACGTCGTCCTCCGAGAACGTCGCCCATTCCACGTTGCACACGAGTCGAACGATGGAGCGGTGCTCTATGCAAACAGCCTTCGGCGTGCCGGTCGAGCCAGACGTAAAGAGGACGTAGGCTGCGTCGGACGATCCATGCTGATGAGCGATCGGCTCCGGCATTGAGCGGCGCGCAAGAAGCTCTCGAGTTCGGAGAGCACGCACTCCGACAGGGAGCTGCAATCCTCCGTCGAGGTCGAGGACTACACTGACGTTCGCTTGGCCCACGAGGAGCTGGGTGCGCTGGGCGGGAGTCGCTGGATCGAGCGGTACGTAGGCCGCGCCCGCGCGCAAGATGCCGAGAAGCCCGGCGATCGTCTCGATAGAGCGCTCGCTCGAGATACCGACGTTCGCGCCGCGCTGCACCCCCGCTTCGTGCAGGCCCGCGGCAATCCGCGATGCCGCTGCGTCGAGCTCGCCGTACGTAAGCGTCGACGATCCAAACGCGATCGCAATCGTGTCGGGGCGTCGAGCGGCCTGCTGCGCAAAGAGCTCGTCGACGCTGACGTTACGTGGATAGTCCCGCTTGGTCGCGTTCCACTCGACGAGCAAACGGCGCTTTTCAGCGGGTGTCATTAGCGGTAGCGTTTTTTTCTCCCTGCCCTCAGCGGGCTGGTTTTTCAAAGACAAACTAAAGCGGCTTCGTCGCGTAGATGGCCCCGCCGATCGACGTCAGTTGGTCCCCCGGCGTCGTTACCAGACCCGCCTCGCGTGGCCATGACATCAACTCGTCCACAGTCCAAAGGCCGGATGCGCAGATGAGACCCATCAGGAGGTGCAAGCATCCCATGGTCTCACCGTCCCTGCTCGGGTGCGGATTGGCGAAGGCGTCGGTGATGACGAGGTGCCCACCCGGACGCAGCGCACGCGCAGCGCGTTTGACCAGGTCCAGGTTCTGAGCGCGCGTGAGCAGATGCACGATCGACCAGAGCAAGACCACGTCGTACTCGGCGACGCCGAGGTCCATCGTCAACGCGTCGCCGGCGCGGAGGACGACCCGGCCGTCGAGGTCTTTCGATTCGGACGCGAGGAGCGGACCTGCCGCCGCGATGGCGCCAGGCAGATCGAGCACGACGGCGCGCAAGTCCGGATACGCTCGGCACAACACCGTCGAGACGAAGCCATGTCCCCCTCCGATGTCGAGCAGGCTGCGTGCGCCCTTTGGGAGGCGGGCGTGCTCGACCATCATGGGCTCCATGGGTTTGTTGGCGGCGAGAAAAGCCGTCTCGTAGATCTGCCACTCCTCTGCGGTCATCGTGGTGTGGATGTCGACGGCCTCGTCCGTGCGAACGAAGTGTTCGAGGTGGCCATGCCACTTCCACTCGAGCCGACCGATGACCAAGAAATTCACGAACCCCATCCCACCCTCGATCCCCAGTCCGAGCACCGAGGTGCGCCCGAGCTCAGTGAGAGCGTAGACCCCGTCGACGCGGGTCACGTAGTCGGTCGTTGCAAGCACGTCGAGCACAGCAGCCGTCGCACGTGGGCCGGTCTCCAGGTGCCTCGCGAGATCAACGGCAGTCATGGGCCGCTCGGCAAGCGCTTCGAAAAAGCCAAGTCGCATGGCCGTCTGCATCGTGCGCGCAAGGGTTGGTCCGCCGAAGACGTCCATCAGCACGGACAGCTTCTCGGCGACCTCGGGCGAGCTCTCGCGCTCGTTTTCCGCCTCGGTATCGAGCCTCATTGGAGCGGCTTTCGCGCCATCTGGATGGCTCTAAAGCCGGGCAGCGTGTCCACGCTGGAAAGTGGCTCGAGGCCTGCGCCGCGCTGCCATCCCTCTACCTGCTCGAGGGTGAATGCGCCCGATGGGCTCGTCATCTCGAAGAACAACCCACGAAGCGCCGCGAGCTGGCCTGCGTCGCTCTGCTCCGTACGAAAAAAGTCCGACACGGCGAGAGTCCCACCTGGGCGAAGAGCCCGCGCACAGCGCGCGATGAAGCTCGCGTATTGATTGCCGTCGGCGAAACGTTGGAACGGGGACGACGAGAAGAGGATGAGATCGTAGGCGCTCTCTCCGAGGTCGAAGGTGTTCGGATCCCCTGCGCGGATATCCACGCGGTCACTCAAGGCCTCGCCTTTCAAGACAAGAGCCGCCGCAGCTTCCACCGCCTCCGGTGGCTCGAGCACGACCGCCCGCAGATCCGGATGCAGTCGGCAGAAGGCGGCAGAGCGCTGCCCAACGGCGCCGCCGCCGATGTCGAGCATGGAGCGCGCACCGGGCGTGAGCGGTACGCTCGCGACGAGGTCCGGGCCCGACAGGCGCCAGAAACCAGCTTGTGCACGCTCGTGGATGACCCACTTTTCGGGCGTCATCGAGTCACGCGTTTTGACCGCTGCATCGTTCTTCACGAACGCCTCGAGATCCTTCTGCCAATCCATTTCCAAGAGTACGAGCGGCGCGAAATCCGCGAAGCCAGCGCCGCGCCCGAGAAACCATCGCCGCCCGCGGTCGGTCAGCTCGTACTGATCGTCTGCCTCGTGCGCGTACGCGGTCGTCGCAAGTGCTTCGAGCAGAGCTCCGGTCGCGCGTGTACCCAACGTGCACGTCGCGGCGATCTCGGAAGCGGTCTTCGGACCGTCCGCCATGGCTTCGAAGACGCCGACCTTGACCGCTACCCCCAACATGCGTCCCACCATCGCGGCGGTCGTCGTCTCGAGAACCAGCGGGTAATGGATGCGTTTTGCTTCGAGCTCTTCCCGGTCCGCATCGCGTTCCGGATGAACGACGAACTTCATTCGTCAGGCCGCTTCGTAGGGCTTCTGCGCAACGACCTCATCGTCATGGGGAAGCTCATTTGTCGCCAGACAGACGGTACAACGCATCGCGGATGGATGTAAACGAGCTCATCCATTTCGCAAACTGCCGCAATCAATAACTTATTTAGCTACTTGGTCGGGGTGGGGGGATTTGAACCCCCGACGACGAGCACCCAAAGCTCGTGCACTACCGGGCTGTGCGACACCCCGAAAACAAACTCACTATAGCGCAGCTAGCTGCGAATCGCCTCAATGGCCTGCATCAGCCCGCGCGGTGTGGCCCGGAGGGTCACGTACAGGTTGTCGTTGTCGGTCTCGATCGCCCGAATCCCAACCAGCGGCGTCAAGATCGAGAGCATCCTTCGCAGCCTGCGATTTCGGCTCAAGCTCGGTAGCTTCATGAGATCGACTACGATGCGATCGCCCTCGGCTTCGATGATCGCCGGAGGCCGCTTGGGGATGAACTTCACGAGATTCCCCGGCTTCGAGAGATCTAGAGCCCCCGATTGAACGAGCGTGGCGATCGGCGAGTCGCTCTCGCCGAGAAGTGCGAGCTTCACCTCGTTCAAGCGAACTCCCACCCGAATCGAATCGGAGGAAATGCTGATCTCGTCGATTTTGATAGCCGCCGACGCGCGGAGGTTCGTCCCCATGGCGTCGACCGTCGCGCTCAAACGGAGCGCGGGAGGAGACGTTCCCAGCTCGATGTCCTTGGGCATTTTTCGGTCGGTGACCTGCGCCACCAAGTAGCGAAGCGCGGCAAGCGGAACTCCGAAACGAAGTCCCGCCGCATTTTTCGCCGCGTCGACGAGGACGTCGGGGTTCCTCCGCACGTAGTTGACTGCGGCTGAAGCCAGCTCCTTGAAGTCCATGGTGGTGGCCGAAGCTTACACGGTTTCAGCGCGCTCAGTTGCCGCGCTACTTGGTGATGGCTTCCCAGTTGTCACTGATCTCTTGAGCGCTCCACACGCCGTTCTCGCCGTCTTTGAATTTGCCGGCGGTCTCGATGACCTTGAAGCAGTACATGCGTGCGCCGGCGACGGCGAGGACGTAGCCGGTGCGATCGCCGCACAGGTCGCTCGACAAGAAGAGTGCGGCCGGTGCGATGTGATCGGGGGTCATCGAGTCGACGCCCGCGAACATCGGCAGATCCTCGGTCATCCGCGTCTTGGCGATGGGCGCGATGGCGTTGACCGTGATGCGGTGCTTCTGGAGCTCGATCGACGTGGTGCGCGTGAGGCCGTAAATGCCTGCTTTTGCCGCCGCATAATTGGCCTGCCCGAAGTTGCCGAGCATCCCGCTTACGCTCGTGGTGTTGACGATGCGCCCGCCGCCGCTTTGGATGACGACCTGCTTTGCGAACGCTTGCGAACAGAGAAACGCGCCCTTCAAATGCACCGCGATGACGGTGTCGAACATGCTTTCGTCCATCTTGAGAAAGCTCTTGTCGCGGAGGATTCCGGCGTTGTTTACCAGGATGTCTGCGCGCCCAAAGGCATCGACCGCCGACTTCACGATGTTCGCGGCGCCTTCCGCGGTGGCGACGGAGTCGTAGTTGGGGACGGCTTCTCCGCCGAGCTTCTTGATCTCGTCGGCCACGACCTTCGCGGCGCTCGTGTCGCTGCCGGCGCCGTCGCGCGTTCCGCCGAGATCGTTGATGACGAGCTTCGCGCCCTCTTTTGCGAGGAGCAGAGCGTGCGCGCGCCCGATGCCGCCGCCCGAACCAGTGACGATCGCGACTTTGCCGTCCAAAAGACCCATGACGAACTCTCCTTCGTTTGCAGCGTTGTGAAGCCGGTTTGAGTACTTGCGCGCCCGCCTCCTGTCCACACCCAGCGACGCGCGACGCGATACCCGACGGAGTGCTCTGCTACGATCTCGAGTCATGCGCTCTCTTCGCGTCCTTGCGCCCTGCGCACTCGCTTTTATCTCGGCTGTCTCCTGCAGCTCGCCCAAAGCGGCTTCCGGATCGCCCGACGAAGTCAGTTTTCCGAGCGGCTTCATGTGGGGCTCCGCGTCCGCGGCATTCCAGGTCGAAAAAGGGAACGCCCACACGGACTGGGGCCACTGGGTCGCGACGACCGGAAAAATCAAGAACGGAGACTCGCCCGACGTCGGCGGCCCGGATGCATTTTCTCACTTCGACGACGACATTAAGGCGCTCAAGGACAGCGGACAGAACTCCTACCGCTTCTCCGTCGAATGGGGCCGCATCTACCCGACGCGCGCGGCCTTCGATGCCGACACGCCGGATGCGGCAGCGGTCACGGCCTACGACTCGCTCCTCAGTAAGCTGAAGGCGGCGGGGATCACGCCGATGGTCACGCTCAACCACTTCGCGCTGCCCGACTACCTTTCCGACGTCACCAAGCCGACCGCGCCGCAGGGCTGGGAAAATCAAGAGACGACCGATCTCTTCGTGCAGTTCTGCTCACGCATGGGCAAACGCTGGGGAGACAAAGTCGATTGGTGGGTGACGATCAACGAGCCGCTCGTGGTGGTGGTGGCCGGCTACATCCAGGGCGGTTCGCCTCCGGGTGTGGCGCTCGATCCGACGCGCGGATTCGCGGTTGCCAAAGCGATGGTGCGTGCGCATGCGAAGGCGTTCGATGCTCTTCACGCCGCGGATACCGTTGACGCCGACGGGGACGGGAAGGCGGCGCTGGTTTCGGTCGCGGCGCATCAGCGCACGTTTCATCCGAGCGATCCCACCGAACCGGATGACGTGACCGCCGCCGAGCACGTTCGCTACATCTGGAATTTGTGGTTTCTCAACGCCCTGGTGAAAGGCGACTACGACGAAGATCTCAACGGGGACCTCACCGGTTCAAGTGATCGCGTCGCCGATCCGGCGCTCAAGGGTCGCCTCGATTACATCGGCATCAACTACTATTCCGACACGCTTATCAGCGCCCACCACGGCGTCCTCATCCCGATCATCAACGCTGCCGTGACCCAAGATCACCTCACTACTGGGCGCGCGAAGACGGACGTCGCCTGGGACATTTATCCGGAAGGGTTCAAGACCGTCCTCGGCGAGGCGAAGGCGTACGGTCTCCCGGTCGTGGTGACCGAAAACGGGATCGCCGATCGCACCGACCGGAATCGAGCTCGTTTCCTCGCAGAGCACATCTACCAAATGGGCTGGGCCATGAAGGAGGGCCTCGACGTGCGCGGCTACTTTCATTGGTCGCTCCTCGACAACTTTGAATGGCAGAGCGGTTTTTGCCCGAAATTCGGCTTAGAATCCGTAGATCCGCTCACTGGCGTGCGCACGGCCCGGTCCAGCGTGCAGACCTACAAATCGATCATCACCGCGAACAAAGTGACCAAAGGACAAATTGCTGCGCTCCCTCCGTATACCGACGGCACCTTCTGCCCGTAGCGGTCCTTGACGGCGCGCGCGACGCGGTGCTAGCCACTGAATGGCGATTCACTTTTGGGATTTTCAGGAGGCGATGGCGATGGGCGTTGATGTCAAAAAGCTGTTCAACGAAGAGCTCCCGGCGGCTCTCGAAAAAAACAAAGACGACGCCAAGACGATTGGCGCCAAATACCAGATGAACGTCACCGGCGAAGGTGAATGGAGCATCGACGTCTCGGCGACGGGACCGTCCTGCGTGGCGGGCAACGGCCCTGCCGACTGCACGATTACGCTCGCGGCGGAGGACTTTCAGAAGCTCATCGAGAATCCCCAGGCCAACGGAATGCAGCTCTTTTTTGCGGGCAAGCTGAAGGTTGCGGGCAATCAGATGCTAGCGATGAAGCTGCAGAAGCTGTTCAGCTACAAGTGACCTGAGAGTTTCTGTCGGCGATCGGAGGCCCCTTTCTGCGTGTTTGCGGGAGGGGGTTTTTCGTTTGCATTGAATGGCCCGCGCGGCGAGCGCGTAGGAGTGTCAATGGTTCCTCTGAAAGGCATCAAAGTCCTCGATTTGAGTCGCCTTCTTCCTGGGCCCTTCGCTTCGCTCGTGCTCGCAGATCTCGGCGCGCAAGTAGACAAAATCGAGGACGTGGTCGGCGGTGACTACCTTCGCCACATGCCGCCTCAGGTCGGCGATCAGTCGAGCATTTTCCTCTCGATCAATCGCAATAAGCGAAGCGCCTCTCTTGACTTGAAGAAGCCTGCGGGGAAGCGCGCGCTGCTCGCGCTCGTCAAAAACTACGACGTGGTCATCGACCAGTTTCGTCCGCAGGTGCTCGATCGCCTCGGTCTGTCTCACGCCACGCTGCGAGAAGCGAACCCTCGGCTCATTGTGTGCGCCCTCACTGGCTACGGCCAGGACGGGCCTCTTTCCCTGCGCGCTGGTCACGACATCAACTACCTAGCGCGCGCTGGAATTCTCGGGTTTCAAGGGCCGCCCGGCGCTCCCCCGGCAATGCCTGGGTTCCAGCTCGCCGACATCGGCGGGGCCCTCTGGTCGGTCATCGGCATTCTCGCCGCGCTCGCCGAACGCGCTCGCACCGGCGAAGGGAGCGTCGTCGACATCTCGATGATGGAGGCGGCCATGGGATTTGGCGCCGTTGGCTTCGGGATGATGACCGGCGGAGAAAGTCCGCGGCGCGGAGACGAAGCGCTCACCGGCGCCATCGCGCCCTACGGTATCTACGCCACGAAAGACGATCGTGCGGTGAGCCTTGGCGCGCTCGAGCCGAAGTTCTGGACCGCGTTCTGCGCGGGGGTGGGGATGGACGCGGAGATGAGCGCGCTCATGCCCGGTCCGCACCAAATCGCCTTGAAAACAAGGGTGGCGGAGATCTTCCGCTCCCGCACGCTCGCCGACTGGATCACCTTCGGACGCGAGGTCGACTGCTGCCTCGAGCCGGTGCTGCTTCCCGAAGAGATCCAAACGGATCCCCACGTGGTGTCGCGTGAGGTGTTCTTCGATCTCCCGTCCCCTTGGGGAGACCTCCTTCAGATGCGTCTGCCGATCACGCCGCGCGGCATGGAGCACCGCGCTCCGCCAAAGCAAGGCGAGCACACCGATGCGATCTTGCGCGAGGCTGGGCTCTCCGACGACGAGATCGCGTTGATGCGCGCTGACGGCTCCGCGCGCTAGGCGGCCTACACCAGCTTTCGGAGCTCCTCGAGAAACTCGCGATCGGCGACGAAACCTTTTCGGGCCATGAGCGCGATGATCGCCCTGAAAATAGGCTCCCACTTCTCGTCGTCCGCGGCACCCGCGTCTTTGCCCTGTGTCGCTGCGCGGAGGGCTGCGACGAGGTCCGTGGCGGTAATCTCGGCGACGGCCTCGCGCACAGCCGTACCTTTTCGCGCTGCACGCTTTGGAAACTGGATCATGGTGCCGTCGAGGAGGGTGAGCCCACTCAAGCCGGTCGAACCGCCCTGCTGTCGCTTTGGTCGGGGGAGCGAGATTTCCGTGGCCTCGATCTCGGGCGCGGCGTCCGGGCTGTCCCCGCTCGCGCTTACGACCGGGGCGGCCGGCGCTTCCTCTTCGTCGATGAGCTCTTCGGGCGGAAGGGAAACGCCCCCCTCCTTGGGCTCAGCCGGCAAAGCGACCCGCGCGGCGCGCGACGGAAGCGGCGGGCGTTGGGCCTGGGTCGGCGCGGTTCCCTGCACGGAGGGCGCTTGCTGCACGTGCGTGGTGGGCGCGACGTCGGCGTCCCCCCCGTAATAGAGCCGAATCGCGTTCCGGATGTCGCTCTGCCCCGCGATCATCGGGCGCACCGGAAGGCCCGCAACTTTCGCAGCTTCCGCGATCGCGACGTCGTTCGTGGGGTCGTTCATCGCCACGTAGAGCGTGTCGCCCTGCTTTCGCACGCGTCGGACGTAGATGGGCACCAAGGCGAACTTTTCCGCCACGTCGCGAGGCACCAAGTTCAGGAGCTGACGGGAGAACTCGATGTGGGAGAGCGAAACCCATGGGACCGAGAGCTGCTGGCCGAGAAGCTGCGTCAGCTGGGTCTCGGTGACGAGCCCACGCTCCACCAGCAGATCCCCAATCCGCTGCCCGTCCGTCCGGCGAATTTCCAGAGCTTGGTCGAGCTGCGCCTGCGTGATGAACTTCGCAGAAACCAGCAATTCACCTATGCGCAGCCGTGCCACTGCGGAATCGTGACACGACCGGGGCAATTCCTCCAAAAAGTCCGGCAAAAGGGACGTTGCATCTTCCCAGATCCGATACCCTGCCCTAACTACCGGTGTTATCTTGAGTGACAGTCCGACGCGACCTTGCCCGCAATGTGGATATGCGTGCGACCAGACGCATAAGTTCTGTCCATCGTGCGGGTTTCCGATCGGTCAAATTTCGAAAGACACCGACGATCCGCTCATCGGACGGACCCTGCCGGGCGGGTATGTCATCCTCGAGCTCGTCGGCGTTGGTGGCATGGGGCGCGTCTACCGGGCCGAGCAGACCACGCTCGGACGGACCGTCGCCGTCAAGATCGTCCACCCGCACCTCGTCGGCGAGGAGAGCGCCGTCGCCCGGTTCATCACCGAAGCACGCGCGGCCAGCCGTCTCAACCACCCGAACTCGGTCGGCGTCATCGACTTCGGAAAGACCTCCGACGAGCAGCTCTATCTCGTCATGGAGTTTCTCCGCGGGCGTGACCTCGCGCGCGTCGCGTACGAAGAGGGGCCGCTCCCCTTCCGTCGCATCGTCGACATTCTGAAGCAGACGCTCGCGGCGCTCGGAGAAGCGCACCACCTCGAGATCATTCATCGCGATCTGAAGCCCGAAAACATTATTTTGGAGCCGATGCGCGCGGGCGGTGACTTCGTCAAAGTCGTCGACTTCGGCCTCGCGAAGATGCGCCAGGAAGCGACCGCGCCATCCATCACGAGCCCGGGCATCGTCTGCGGAACGCCCGAATACATGAGCCCCGAGCAAGGTCGCGGCGATCCGCTCGACCCCCGAAGCGATCTCTACGCCGTGGGCGTCGTCCTCTTTCAGCTCTTGACCGGGCGCCTCCCATTCGAGGCCGAGTCGCCGACCCAGGTCGTCCTGATGCACCTCTCGAAGGCGCCGCCCGATCCGCGGCAGATAGCGCCGGACCGCAAGATTCCCCGAGTCCTCGCGGATCTCGTCCTTCGCGCGCTCTCGAAAGACCCGGAGGATCGCCCGCTCACCGCCGACCAGTTCACGAACGAGCTCACCGGCGCGATGCTCCAGATCGAGGGCGGGCCGCCGAGCGGACGCACGTCGACCCAGAGCGCTGTTCGCTGCCCCAAGTGCGGTGCGATGAATGCGCTCACCCAGAAATTTTGCGGGGAGTGCGGGAACGGGATCTCCATGTCCGCGCCGCGCCTTGCGGGAACCGAGCTGCAGGGACCGAAGATTACCCAGTCGAGCGACGCCGTCCTCTCGCGGCGAGCCAACAAGAGCGCCGAGCACCGCGTCCGATTTCCGCTTCCGCTCGTGGGACGCGACGACGATCTCGCCTGGCTCGAGGACCGTCGGAATGACGCGCGTACGAGCGTCTGCGCGGCGCGTGTGGTGGGCGACTCGGGCATGGGAAAGACCCGTCTGCTCCGGGAATTTCTCCTGATTTCCGCGGCCGCGGGGGACACCGTGGTCGTCACCGGTCCAGACCCTGCGTGGGCCGAGGTCGGCTACTACGCCGTGAAGAAGGCCATCTCTTTGCTCGCGCAACTTCCAACCGATGGAGGCACGACGCGGGATTGGGTGAACTCCAGCGCCGAAGCGCGTCAAGGGCTCGCCGACGTCTATCAGACCCAGGGCTCGCTTCGCCCCGAAGCACGCCTCTCGCCGGACGAGCGGCGGTTCGCTGCCGCCGAAGCGTTGCGCTGGGCACTGACCCGGGCGAACGAGCGCTCACGCGGTCGCCGGATCGTCCTTGCGGTCGACGATCTGCAGAGCGTCGACGGATCGAGTCGCAACGCGTTCGCCGATGCCATCGCCGAGCCGCCGCTCTTGCCGGTGCTTCTCGTGGGAACGCACGTACCGGAGTTCAATCCCGATTGGCCAACGCACGCCGCGCCCCCACGCGTCATCGGAGGCCTTCCCGCGCAGATGGTGACGAAGTTGATCGCCTCGAGCGGCGCACCGAGCAGCCCTTCGCTGAGCGGCGGCCGCGGCATCGCCCCACTCTACGTGGATCAACTTCTTCGTTTCATGAAGGAGCACGGTTCGGGCGCGCCGGCTCGCTTGGCAGACATCATCTCCCTTCGCGTCGAGCGTCTTCCGGCCGACGCCCGCCGAGTGCTTCAGGCCATTGCCATCGTCGGAGACGACTCGCGCGTGGCCACGATCCGACCGCTCCTCCTCCAAGCCGAGGAGTCGCGGGTCGAAGAGGGCCTCCAGGTGCTCCGCCGCGTCGGGATGATCGACGACACGGAGGATGGCGCCATTCGCACCTCCCATCCGCTCCTGCGCGAGGTCGTGTTGGCGACCATCCCCGCCGCGGTACGAAAAGAGCTCCATGGTCTCGCGGCCCAAGCGAGCGAAGGCAGAGGAGCCGCCATCGAAGTGCGCGCGATGCACGAGGTGCATGCCCAAAACGCGTTCGAAGCTCTTATTTTGCTGGAGCGCGTGAGCGCGCAATGCGCATCGCGGGGCGACACAGCGGGCTTGGTGATGGCCCTCCGGCGAGGCCTTGAGCTCGCGAGGCGTGAGCTCTTTCGTGGTGAGCTCGACGATCCGATGCACGCCGTTCTCATCTTCAGCCGCAAGCTTGGCGAAGCGCTCGCCCTTTCGGGCGCGTACATCGATGCCGAAGGCGTTCTGCGCGAGGCGCTCGATATGGTCGGCCCCAGCGGTCAGGATCGCGCGCGTGTGCTCGGTGCGCTCGCTCATGTGGCGCACGGGCGCGAGCGTCGGCAAGAGGCGCAAGCCTATCTCCGCGAGGCACTCGAGCTCGCCAATCGCTCCAACGCGCACGATCTGGTGAGCTCCCTCCAGGATCTCAAACGCGCGATCGCTTCCTGAGCATGCGCTGCTTCGGTCGCGCCGCCCTGGCGGTGCTGATGGTTGTATCATGCAATCATCCCGGCGACCCCGCACCGCTGGCCCCGGAGGCCCCCGAGCGGCCTGTCGCGCCCCCCAAGACGCTTTATGAGCTCGCCGCCAAGTGTGCGATCATCTCGAGCTGCGCGAGACCGCATGATCCTCCGCGCATCCGTGAGCCTTCGGTCTGCGTCGAGAGCTGGCTCCAGCGCGGCGGAGATGATTGCCTCCTCAAGGCAAATACGTGTGCAGCCGTCGACCTGTGCCTTCACGCGGGAAACGACGTCCTCGCCGCCTCCTTTTGCGCGGCTCACCCCGGGGCCCTGGGCGCGTGCGACGATCGAAACCGCTTCGTCAGCTGCGGCGAAGATAGGGTGACGCCCGTCGACTGCGGCGTTCTCGGCGCGACGTGCGGAGAGAGTCGCTCGGCCGGTGGCCTCATCGTCCGCGGATGCATTTCGCGCGCGCTCTGCCCAGCCGGTGCGCCCGACGCACGATGCGAAGGGAAGGGAGCCGTCCTCAGCTGCAATGACGGAATCGTAGATCGCGTCACCTGCCCGAGCGGCGAGCAATGCGAGGAGCACCGCGAAGCCGACGGTGAGCAGACGGCCATGTGCGAAATCAGTGGAGATGATCACTGCGACGACGTCGGCGCGAGCGCCTGCCGCGAAGAGCAGCTGGTCGAGTGCCTCCCCCACGGTCATTTCGGAGCCAAGCGCAGCACCGATTGCGGAAAATTGGGCTTGGTGTGCCGCGCACGAGGACGCCAGGCCGCATGCGTCGTCGCCAAGCCGACATGCGCTTCTGGGCCTGCTCGCTGCGAGAACGGCCTCCTCGTCTTCTGCGCTGCGGGAGTAGAGATGAAAGTCTCGTGCGCCGCGGTTGGGCTTGGTCGATGCGATCCCGACACGCATGGGCCCGAGGCGGCATGCGTTAGGTGATAGACTCTCGCGTCCGCACGATGGATAGATCGACCGACACCGGGTCCGACCCACTCCGCCACATTGCACGGTGGGATCTCGACAAGACCTACCTCCGGACGGAGTTCGATACGCTGCGCGATCTCGTACGCACGGCTTTCGAGCGGCCAGACGAGAAGCGCACCAATCCGGGGGCGGCCACGCTCCTGCGCGAAATGGTTCGCGCCGGCATCTCGGTGCACATTCTGTCGGGCTCGCCGGAGCAGATGCGCCGCAAGCTCGAGGACAAGCTCCGTCTCGATGGCATCAAGTGGGACAGCTTCACCCTCAAGCCGAATTTGCAAAACGCACTTCGCCTACGTTTTCGTGCGATCAAAGATCAGCTTGGATACAAGCTTCCCGCGCTGCTCCATGCTCGCGCAAAGGCCACGCCTCCCGCCGCAGGAACGACCGGCGTACGTCGCGAAACGCTCTTCGGAGACGACGCGGAGGCCGACGCCTTCGTTTACTCGCTCTACGCAGATACCGTCTCTGGTCACGTCGAAGAAGACGCGCTCCTCGAGATTTGCGAGCAGGGCCGTCTCTACCCCGACGTGACCGAAGACATCGTGCGAACTGCGCAGCAGCTCGAGCACGCCGAAGTGGTGGAGCGTATTCTCATTCACCTCGAGCGTCAGACGCCGCCCGACACCTTCCGCATCTACGGCGGGCGCGTGATCCCTTTTTACAATTACTTGCAGGCTGCATTCGTCGTTTTCGAAGATGGCCGCCTGTCGGGTGATGCGGTCCTCCGGGTCGGCGTCGAGCTCCTCGTGCAGCACCGCTTCGACGGCGAAGGCCTGGCGCGCAGCTACCTGGATCTCGCGCGCCGCGGGCACCTTCGTGGGACAGGGATCGACGAGCTCGAGAAATCTCTGGAGCGCTTGGAAGGGGAGAAGCTCCCGGCATTCGCCGAGCTCAGGCGAATGATGGCTCGTCTACCCAAGATGGCGGAGGCCGCCAAGGAGACCTTCCGCGGCAACGACCAACCGCTCCCGGATTACGTCTCTCTCGTCGCGCGCCACAACCCACGCAAAAAAAAGAGTTAGCCTAGACCCACGCGTTGTTGAGGATCTCGCCGACGCCGCCCGCCCCAGGGACGATGTACTGGTGCTCGTCGAGCCCGCGCTCTTCCGCCCAGCGTGTGCCCGGAACGGTGGCGAGAACGTCTGCAGCGCTGAGGCCGCGGTCGAGACGGAGCGCGTAGACGATGACCTCGGGGTGGGCCGCGAGAATGTTCTTCACGTACTCGGGGGTGACGATCAAGTGCATGGTGATGCAGCGCCCGGGCACGCCGTCGAGCTTGTTTTTGTAGTGGGAGATGGCGCTGATCATGGAGGAGCCCGTCGCCCCCATGGGATCGGGGAAGAGAATGATTCGCCCCTCGACGTCGCGACCGATCTTGGCGTCGTGCCACGTGGCGCCGGTGACTTGCCCTTGCGCGTTCGTCGACCGCGACATGAAAAGATGATCTTGGCGCACGCCGTGAGGATCGAGCACTTCGTTCAGGAGATCGTAGACGACCTGTGACGGCATCGTCCCTGCGCGGGCGATTCCCACCGTGACCGCCTTGGTGAGCGGCGCGATGGCCTCACCGCGGTATACGGCCTCGGGGGACGTGCTCACCATGCGCGTGGGAACGTCGATGCGCGTGCGCGGAAATTCCGCAGCGAGCACGATCTCCGAGAGCCGCTCGTAAAGGACCTTCACGAGGCGCCCGACGTTGGGCTGTACGGTCTCGCGGGCCGAGAGACGCGCGAGCTGCGTCCAGGCCAGAGGATCGTCGATCAAGTGGACGTTCGGTCCGTAGCGATGCTCGATCTCGAGTGGCTTGAACTTGCTCTTCAGATACGCCGTCTCGGTTCCCATCAGCCCGAGCTCAGGTCCAATGACCGGCGCGCATCGCTGCGGCGTCGATCACTTTCACCTTCGGTCCGAGCGCCTCACGGAAGCTGTCCTCGTCCTCGTCGTCCATGATGGCGTCGCCGAAGCCGGCTGCGATTTCCATCGCCGTTGAGACGATGCGCAAGAACTGAGCGAAGCTTGATCCTACGAGCGTGGGGACCCATTTGTCCTGGCCGCTCATCGCCGTGTACACGGGGCAATCGCCTTCCGGATCGGGCTTCGAGGTATCCAGAAAATAGGGATCGCTGAGCAGTGAGCTCTCTCCGATCACCACCCATGCCGGCTTACGCGATTCGGGCGACGTCACGTTCGCCTGCGCCTTCACGAGCTCGGCTGCGGGGATGAACCGGATGCGCTCGACCGGGGTAACCGACTCGACCTTGAGCGGGTTCGCCGCCAGGAGAAAGTCTCGGTAGCGCTTCGGAATACGCAGCTCTTTTTTGAGGCTCTCGACGAGCTCCGGCGGCGCTTTGCCGAACGTCGCTTCGATCTTCCTCTTCAAGAAAACCGCTTTCAGACCGTCAATTGCGTCCGCGAGATCACTGTCCACGATCGCCTCTTCAACGTGATCGATAAGCCGCAAACCCCCGCGGAAAGGCAGCAACCTACCACCACTCGCATGCGTTTTGTCACATAATTTTCCGGTCACCACGCACCACGCAGCGGACGGTCGCATTGACGCTCGCGGCGTTCGAAGTTCCCTCGCTCGTCCGGAGCGATTGCACGAGCTCGTCGACGGCACGGTCGGCGGTGCGGGATGCGACGGAGGGAGCGAGCGCGCCGGTCGTGATCGGATCAGCTGCGGTAACCGAAACCCGCGCCCGCGCGAGCTCGTTGTTCGGAAAAACGAGATCGACGGTGAAGCGCAGCGCGAGCGATCCGTGTTCGCGCACGCCGAAAACCGCAGAATCGTGCGCCAGTGCAGAGCACAAGTACGCGCTCCCTTCGCCGCCATCGGTGCCGATCACCAAACGCGTCCACGTTCCCGCGTCGAGCACCTCGCGGTCGGTCGTCGTAGTCACCACACGAACGCAGCTGTTTTTCAGCAGATCGCGAACTTCGCCGGCCACGCACGGCGGGGCTGGGCAGAACGGGCTCGACGCCATGACGGCAGCCCGTGGACATCGCTCGCCGACCGCGGGCTTCGCGGCGCAGCCAATGAGCAACACCGCAAGGAGCGCGCGCACCATCCGGACGGTATCACGCGCCGTCAGATCTCGACCCGTCGCTCCAAAATGCTAGAGCGCTAGCCCTCTATGCTTACCGTCCACCTCGATGGGACCTCGTCCGCGGCCGAAGCCCTTCGTTGCTTGTCCGCGCGCGGTGAGGCCGATTTTGCCCGCGTCGAGGCGGTCGTCCGCGAGATCATCGATTCCGTGCGCAAGGGCGGAGACGCCGCCGTCCGCCGCTACGCAGCACAGTTCGAGCCGCAAGGGTCAACCAGGCGATTCGACGAAACGAGACCGCTCCTTCTTCGGGAGTTCGACGGGAAGGGCGCCCTCGATCGACTCTCCGGCCGCGCGCGGGATGCTCTCGAGCTCTCCGCCGAACGCATTCGCGCCTTCCACGAGCACGGAAAAGAGGCTGGATTTCGCTACACCACAGACGGCGTCACCCTCGGCATGCGCGTCACGCCCGTGCGCCGCGCGGCGGTCTACGCACCCGGCGGAAAGGCTCGTTACCCGTCAAGCGTCCTCATGGCGGCAATCCCCGCGCGGGTCGCGGGTGTCCCCGACGTTCTCGTCGCCACACCCCTGTCGGGAGATGAGCACGACGATCCGATCTTCGCAGCCGCGCATCTCGCAGGCGTGTCGGCCATCGTCGACGCGGGCGGTGCGCAGGCCATCGCGGCGCTCGCGTACGGCACCGAGTCGATCCCTCGGGTCGACAAGATCGTGGGTCCAGGCAACATCTACGTCGCATGCGCAAAAAGGCTCGTTTTCGGCGCAGTGTCCATCGACGGCGTGGCCGGTCCGAGCGAGATTCTCATTCTCGCCGACGACGCGAGTGACCCTCGGCTCGTCGCCGCCGACCTGATTTCGCAAGCGGAGCACGACGAAGCCGCGTACCCGCTGCTCCTTTGCACGTCGGATCTTTTCGCGTACGCGGTCGACCAAGAGATCGAGTCGCAGCTCCAGACGCTTCCCCGAGCAAAAATCGCCCGCGCTTCCTTTGCTGCAAACGGTCACGCCTTCGTGGTTTCGGGGCGCGCCCGCATGGCAGAGGTCGCCGACGAGCTCGCAGCCGAGCACCTCAGCCTTCACGTGACCGATCCCGAGGCCATATTGCCGGCCATTTCGCGGGCCGGAGCCGCCTTTCTGGGGCCCTTGACGCCAGAGGCAGCGGGGGACTATCTCGCGGGTCCTTCGCATGTCCTGCCCACCGGCGGGGCCGTGCGCTTTGGATCTCCCTTAGGAATCTATGACTTCGTGACCCGAACCTCGCTTATTCGGTACTCCGCAGAGGCTCTAGCCCGTCACGCGCCTGCGATTTGTGTCCTTGGGCGGCTTGAGGGGTTGGAGGGCCATGCCCGGGCCGTCGAGGCTCGAACCGAGACCTCCGGGGCCTTCATGAGGGAGTCGCAGAGGGAGTCACAGTCCTAACGGGGGTCGCGTGGTCCCCGTGCGAAGGTCGACGCAGTTGGCGTCAACTGTTGGTAATTACAAAAGTTTCGTTAGTGGTTTGATGTTTGCATCAAGGCGGCGCGTCGGTCGAAGACCTTCGACTGGGGCTTTTGAAGGAGGATCGGTATGCAACCGAAGTGGAAGCGAAGACTAGGTTTGGCGGCGATTTTTGGGGCAGTTGGCTCAGCCTCGATCGGATGTGCGCAGGAGCGCGCTCCGATTAATCGAGTCCAGGCAAATGCCTTGTCGAAGCACTTTTTCGTCGGGCAAAACCTGAGCGATCCTGTGGACGACCCAGAGTTCTACATGCGGAACACGGTGATCGACGTCCCTTACGCTGCGGCGCAAGACGGACTCTTCACCGCCTCCTACGCGCAGCCGATCAGCCGCGTGAAGTGGGAGATCTCCGAGAACACGCTCATCGGACGTCAGACGTACGAGCACATTACGGACACCGATCACAACGGCACGAAGCGGACGAACAACGGCCAAGTGGTCGCGATGTTCACCATTCAGAGCCACTTCGACATCCGCCGCGACTACAACCCGGCAACGGGCGAAGAGCTCAACGTCGTCACCGAGAACTCCACCGATCGCCCCTGGTATCAGCGCGAATATATGCGCGTTGA
Source organism: Myxococcales bacterium (assembly GCA_043747615.1). GTDB lineage: Bacteria > Myxococcota_A > Polyangia > Polyangiales > Polyangiaceae > JAYTOU01. The sequence continues at coordinate 23,601 of JAYTOU010000064.1, forward strand.
CTGGTCGAAGAACCAGGTCACCGACGGCTACGAAGTCGACACGCTTTCGCAAATCGGCGTGTTCGGCGGCGTCAAGTTCGACCCGATGTCCTACTACGTCGAAGACCCCAACAGCCCCGACCACCCCGCTTTCGACGAGAAAGAGGGCTATTTTGACGTCACGACCAAGGCGTTCGCGACGCCCCAAGTCATCCAGACGCCGTTCGGGTCGTTCCCCGCCTGCTTCCTCCCCGCCGATTACGGTGGAGCAGCACCCGCGGCGAACTGCAACCCGACGGAAGTCACGCTCCGCCTCTCCTTCAAGAAGGTCGTCAACAACGACTACGAGCCGGAGGACTGGACGGGCACGAAGCAAGAAGCGTTCGGCTGGTTCACCCAGGAGCGTTACGGGTACGAGCGCAACTACGGCATCCTCGACGAGGGCTGGCATCGCTTCGCTTCCCGCTACAACATCTGGGAGAAGAGCCACGTCGAAGGCTCCCAGTGCGCGGTCGATTACTGGCGCGACGATCTCGGCAACGTTGGCAAGTACAAGGTCAGCACAGACGGCGGCTTCCTCTTCGATCCGAACACGGGCCTTCCGATCCCGGATCCCGCGGGCAAGCCCTATGCGGGAACGCCCGTCGGCAACGGCGGCGCGCTCGGCGTCCTGCCGAACGGCAAGAACGATCCCTACACCCAAGTGGCGTGGGTTCACCGCGATCTCAACCACGACAAGACCGAGGACGACTGCGAGTTCAAGAACGCTGCGGGCACACTCGTTCACCCCGGCTCGCACTGCGATGAGTTCACGCGCAAGTGCGCGCTCCCGTTGAACGAGCGCAAGATCAAGACGATCCCCTGGTACTACGGCCTCAACGCACCGGCGGATCTCTTCCCGTCGACGGCGAACGCCCTCAACCAGTGGAACATCGCGGTCAAGCAGGCGGCGCAAATCGGAATGATGGTCGAAGCCAAGCGCGTCAAGGCAGATGCCTCCGGCTACATGACCGACGAGCAGGCGCTCAAGGACGACGCAGGCAAGACGGTCACCGAAGTCTTCGTTCTCTGCCACAACCCGACGATCGACAGCGATCACGCGGCGTGCTTCGGCCAGGGCGAGAACGGTCAACCGAAGCAGGTCACGGCCCGCCTCGGCGACATTCGCTACAACAGCGTCAACATCATCAACAACCCGCAGACCCCTTCCCCCTGGGGAATCATGGTCGACGCGGACGATCCCCTCACGGGCGAGAAGGTTTCCACCAGCGTCAACGAGTGGGGCCACGTGCTCGACATCGCGTCGCAGGGCACGGAAGACCTCCTCCGCTGGATCAACGGTGAAATCACCGACGAGCAGATCACCAGCGGCAAGTACTTGCACGCTTGGGCCACGGCATCGCAGCTCGGTACCGCGCAGCATCAAGCCAAGACGCTCGATGCCGGCGAAATCAGGTCGCGCCTGAACTCGGCGGACACCAGCCTGTCGAAGCTCAATGGGCTCACGGTCGCCGACCGAAGCATGCCGCTCGAAATTCAGCGTCTGAAGGCAGCGGAGAATCTCGCCAGGACCAGCGGTCCGGGCATGAACTCGATTTTCGAAGGTTCGCGCCAGGCGCTCATCGGAACGAAGTTCGAAGCGCAGATGGTCAATCCGACGACCCTCGCCGCTGCCGGCATGGACCCTGCGACCCCGGTCGCGGGCGACGACAACACCCTTGCGAAGGCTTCCCCGCTCCGCGGTCTCAATCCGGGCCTCTCCAAGTGGCTCCGGAAAATGAAGAACAACGCGATGGCAAAGCACGGCTCCTGCATGATCGAGCAGCCGGAGCCCGATTCGCTCGTCGGAATGGCTCGTCAAGCGATGCGTCTGTACCCGCTCCCCGCGGCGAACGACCAGAACTACCCGGCCCTGAAGATCGCCCGTGACCAGGCGCTCCACCAGTGGATCCGTGAGCAGTTCCACATCTCGGTCATCGCGCACGAGATGGGGCACTCCATGGGCCTCCGCCACAACTTCACCGGCACCTACGACGCCCTCAACTACAAGACGCAGTACTGGCAGCTCCGCACGCGCAACGGCAAAGAGAAGGCGTGCACGGATGCCGTCACCTCCCACACCAACGGCGAAGATTGCGTCGGCCCGCGCTGGGTCGATCCGGTCACGGACGCAGAGGTCAACGGTCTCATCTGGAAGTGGGGTTCCACGACCGTGATGGATTACCCGGGCGACCAGACCCAGGACATGAACGACATTGGTCCGTACGACAAGGCCGCCATGCGCTTCGGTTACGCCACCGTCGTTGACGTCGACAAAGACGCCGTCGAAGGCACGACCAAGGGCAGAGCGTATCAGGAGTCCCTCGACGGCTTCGGCGGCATCGGCGGCCAGAACGTCGGCGGGCTGCACTACAGCAACTACAACGACGCCTTCAAGACGCTCGGCAAGTGCGGACCGCAGAGTGATCCCAACGACGCCCTCAGCGCGAAGTGCTCGGGCTTCGACGTCGACTACGTGTCGCGTCGCGACATGCACGACACCCCGAAGTACGGACCGCAGTACCTCGTGGTTCGTCCTGACCTCATCTCCCGCTTCGCGATCGACGAGAACCACCACGTTCGTCACCCGTACATGTTCGGGTCTGACGAGTTCGCGGACACCGGCAACGTTCCCGTCTTCCGCTTCGACACCGGCGCTGACTCCTACGAGCAGTTCCAGTTCCTGATCTCGACCTACGAGAACCGGTACATCTTCGACAACTTCCGCCGTAGTCGCACGACGTTCTCGACGCGCACGCAAGTCAACCGCGCCCAGGACCGTTACTTCGACAAGATCCAGGGAATGACGAAGAGCCTCGCGCTCCTCGTTGGTCTCTCGAGCCAGCCGGAAGTCGACAAGGCGAACCCGGGTGGTCTGATGCCGCTCGTGCTCGGGGCCTCCGATGGTCTCGCGATGTTCGCACGCATCATCACCCGTCCCGAGCCCGGCGCGTACGCCATCCAGAAAGCCGGCCCCTCCGGCATGAACGTGGACTTCGCGGAGCTCGAGGATTTCAACGCTCTCATCAACACCCCGAACGGCGACTTCAAGATTGCCCTTGGCTCTGGTGAAGGTCGCTACATCCACAACGACTACGACTACTCGCAGGGTTACTACTGGGCCGACTACCAGACCCAAGTGGGAACCGCCTTCGAGAAGCAGAACGCGACGTACTACCTCACCGAGGCGTACAACCACTTCATCGCGAACTCGAAGGAAGACTACGTTGACGGTCGCTACAAGAACCTCAACTACGCCAGCCTCTATCCGAACCAGATGCGCCGGCTCTTCGCCCAGACCATGCAGGACGATCCCACCAGCCTCGGCGGGTTCATCTCGCTGTCGCCGGGAACGCTCTCCAAGGACGGAGTAGCTCGCGTCAAGTACCTCCCCTGGGAGAAGTACGATCTGAGCGACACCTCCACGACGGCCCTCGATTACTCGAAGGACGCCGTGGTCCTCTCCCCGCTCGTCGGCTGGGAGTTCCAGTACCGCGCGCTCATCGAGCAGTTCCGTTACGGCTCGACCACGCTGACGATGGACTACATCGACCAGCTCCGCGTCTACTCGCCGGGCGGTGGAGACACGATCTCCATCGATCCGAAAGAGCAGGTCCGCTACCGCGATCCGGCCACGGGTGTCGAGTACGTCGCCCGCACCTACGGCAAAGAGATGGTCAACGCCAAGAACGGGATGACCGAGAAGTCCTCTGGAGCACGCATGATTCAGTATGCGAACAGCGTTGCTCGCGCCAACTACGTTCTCGATGGAGCCGCTCCGAGCGGCGGCGTAGACCCCGTCAACGGGGAGCTCACGTTCCTCAAGGACAGCCAGAACAATCCCCTCTGCAAGCCGGGCAACGATTGTGCAGCGGCCAACCAGAAGCTGAAGCTCTACTCGGCGAACCTCGACAGCATCCGCCAGCTCGCGCGTGCGCTCGGATACGGTCCGCTTTGAGTTAGCGCATTCACTGAAACCCTCGGACGCCTCGACTCTTCGGAGTCGGGGCGTTCGTGTTTAAAGGGCCTGAAAAGCCTAGGTGACGCGCGCCGAGACGATGCGAAAAACACGGGGAACGACCCGCGCGCCGAACGAAGCGATCCGCACGAAGAGGCTCGTCTCGACGACCGAGCGATGTTTCTCGACGGCGCGGATCGTCTGCTCGGCGACGTCATCCGGCGTTTGGACCTTGGTGGATTTTACTCGCACGCCCGGCTCCGTGTTGTGGGTGAAGGCGTTCGCGCGAAACGGCGTTTCAACGGGGCCTGGTCTCACTACCAGCACCGATACACCCAGATCAGATACTTCAGCGCGGAGAGACATCGACACGGCCTCGAGCGCAAACTTGGTTGCGGCGTACGCGCCCATCTTCGCCACCGCAGCAACTCCGGCGATGGAAGACACCATCACCACCGTGCCCGAGGACCTCGCAAGATCGTCGAGCGCGAGCTGCGCAAGATGCAGCGGAGCGATCACGTTGAGCGCGAAGAGCGCCTCGAACTCGCCGAGATCGATGTCGCGGATGGCGCTGTAATACCCGCGGCCTGCGTTGTTGACGAGGACGTCGATTCTTCCGCGGTCGTGCCGCGCGCGCTCGATGAGTCGAACCCGAGCGCGAGGGTCGGTGACGTCACCGGGCTCGCTCAACGCTTCTCCGCCGGCCGCTTCGATCTCGCGTTTCACTGCCGCGAGGGCCACTTCATCGCGCCCGCTGATCACGACGCACGCTCCGCGCTTTGCCCAAGCCAACGCGAGAGAGCGACCGATTCCGCTCGAGGCGCCCGTGATGATGACGACCTGGCGTTGGTCGGCGTTCACTCGGCCTTCAGGTACGACGCCTTCAGGAGCTTCAGGACGATCTGCACGGTCTCCAGGTCTGTTGCCTGGCTCTTGTTCATGACCGTCTCGAGGTGACCGTAGTTGTGCGCGAGCTGCAGGACGTCGAGCTCTTCGGGCTTGAGGGCGCGCAAAGGCGGAAGGAGCGGAGCGATCATCGAGAGGCGTGCGTTGAGATCCGGCAAGTCCTCGCGAATCTGATTGAACTCGTCGAGCTGGCGGATGCCCTCCATGAGGACTTCCTGCGCCGTAACGTCGATCTCGTTCGGGAATTCGCGGTCTTCGGGGGGATCGAGATCGAAGAGCCCTTTCTGCCAGGTGAGCATCCGATAGATGCTCTTCAGCGCGGGCACGTCGTCGAGGTCGTTGATCACCGCGTAGTAGATGTTGCCCTTCCGCAGGTAGATCCGACCGATGTCGTCTTCCGTGCGGATGACGAGAACGCCATTTTTCTTCGAGGTGCCGAACAGCTGCATCAAGTCCGGAAGCGGAACTTCTTCGATGCTCCCGGACATCGTGCGCGCTTGGCTGGTGCGGCGCTGAGCTGCGACGATCTCGAGCTCTTTCTTTGCGTCGGTCGTGTTCTCGCCCGACCCATCGCCGGCGATCAGCTTGAGGATGCTCGTGCCGATGAGGACGCGATCGCCCTCTTTTAGCCGCGCGCGCTTGATCTTTTCGCCGTTGACGAACGTGCCGTTCGTCGAGCCGAGATCCTCGATCCAGATCTGATCGGCCTGCATCTGAATCTTCGCGTGCTTGCGACTGACCATGTCCTCGACGAGCACCATTTCGAGGTCGCTCGAGCGGCCGACGATGATTTGCTTTTCGGGAACGATCGGAAACTCGCCTCCCTGGTACTTCCCGCTGATGAAGCGAAGGACAAACGACTTCCCCGGCCGCATGGTCGTGGGCGAAGGCGCCTTCGGTGACTGATCTTGCATCGTGATCGGGTTCAAAGAATTTTGTTCGCGCCCTCTTTGCGGAGGAAAGCAGCGCTGTGCGGACGGGTGGATCCGAGGTCCGAGGTCGGGCTAAGGAGAGTTGCTCGAAAAGAGTAGCGAGCGACGGTAAAGATGGTCAAGTCGAGCGCAAGGAGTCGAAGAAAGTGTCAGGAACCAGTGGACGTTCGGTGAGAACTGTTATTTCGGGCGGGGACCCGTTCGGAACGCACCGTTCCGTCGACCCGAAGGGAGCTCTGCCCCAGCCCGCCGAGCGGCTCGACAACGACTTTTCCCGCCTTTTTTCGGGGGAAATGCTCATTTCGGTCGAGACCCTCAACGTCGACGCGGCGAGCTTTCGTCAGATGGAAGAGGCGGGGGCTGACGTCGCCGACCGCGTCCTCGAGACCGTCAACGCCCGGGGAAAGCAGCACAATCCGGTCACCGGGTCGGGCGGAATGCTCCTCGGACGGGTCTTGCAGCTTGCCCCTGGACGCGCCGCGGAAGAGCTGCGTCCGGGCGATCGCATCGCAAGCCTCGTCTCTTTGTCGCTCACCCCGCTGAAAATCGACCGCGTCCGCGGCGTGCGACCGGTGAGCGCTCAACTCGATGTAGATGGCGAAGCCGTGCTCTTTGCGAGCGGCGCGTACGCGAAGCTTCCGACGGACATGCCCGAGCGTCTGGCGTTGGCGGTGCTCGACGTTGCGGGGGCAGCCCCTCAAGTCGCGCGTCTAGTTCGGCCCGGCTCGAGCGTCCTCGTACTTGGCGGAGGGGGAAAAAGTGGCGTTCTGTGCGCTGCGGAGGCGCGGCGACAAGGCGGTCCAACGGCGCGAATCATCGCGGTCGAGAGCCACGCGCCCTTCGCCGACGATCTTCGCAAGCTCGGACTTTGCGACGAAGTGCTCTCACTCGATGCACGCGATCCGGTGCGCGTCCGCCGCGACGTCCTCCTCGCGAACGGTGGCAATGAGGTGGATGTGAGCTTCTCGTGCGTGAATGTTCCCGATGCCGAAATGAGTGCCATCCTCGCGACGCGCGATCGCGGCACCGTCTATCTGTTCGCCATGTCGACCAGCTTCACCAAAGCCGCCCTCGGCGCAGAAGGCGTTGGAAAAGACGTCGATTTGATGATCGGGAACGGATACGCAACGGGTCACGCTGCGCATTCATTGGCGATGATGCGAGAATTTCCGAAGCTCCGCGCGCTCTTCGAAACACGATATACGTAGCCATGGAGTTCGCCCCGCGTCCCATCGAGCAAGTGGCCCAGGAGCTCGGGCTCGGCCCCGACGACATCGAGCTCTACGGGCACAAGAAGGCCAAGATCAATTTGCCGGCAATCGAGCGTCCGGCGCGCGGCAAGGGGCGACTGATCCTCGTCACCGCGATCAATCCCACGCCGGCGGGCGAAGGAAAGACGACGACGTCGATCGCTCTCGCCATGGGACTGCGGCGCCTCGGAAAAAACGCGGTGCTCGCGCTTCGTGAGCCTTCGCTCGGCCCCGTCTTCGGCGTCAAAGGCGGCGGCACCGGTGGAGGAAAAGCGTCGCTCACTCCAGCGGAGGACATCAACCTCCACTTCACCGGTGACATCCACGCCATCACCACCGCGCACAATCTGCTCAGCGCGCTTGTCGACAACGCCTGCTATTTCCGAGACGGAATCGCCGGCGCGGGTGAAATCGACCCGCGTCAGATCACCTGGGGACGCGCGCTTGACATGAACGATCGCTTCCTGAGGCGATGCATCGTCGGGCTCGGCGGCAAGGCGCACGGCATGGTGCGCGAAGAACGCTTCGACATCACTGCCGCGAGCGAAGTGATGGCGATCTTGGCGCTGTCGAAAGACTACGTCGATCTGGAAGAGCGCCTTTCACGCATCGTGGTCGGCGCGACGTTCGACGGCACCGTGGTCACCGCGGGCGCGGTCGGTGCGGCCTCGGCGATGACCGCGGTACTGCGCGACGCCCTCAAGCCCAACTTGGTGCAGACCCTCGAAGGCGGTCCGGCGATCGTGCACTGCGGGCCGTTCGGCAACATCGCTCACGGCTGCAACAGCATCCTCGCCACCCGGCTCGCGATGCAGCTTGGTGACTACGCGATCACCGAGGGTGGCTTCGGCTTCGACCTCGGCGGCGAAAAATTCTTGAACATCAAATCGCGGTTGATGGGCGTCTGGCCGCGAGCGGTGGTGATCGTCGCTACGCTTCGCGCGCTCAAGATGCACGGCGGCGCGCCGGTGAAGGCGGCGGGTGAAGTGAACGGAGCCGCTCTTTCCAAGGGGATTTCCCATCTCGAGAAGCATCTCGAAAATGCGGCGGCCTACGGACTGCCGCCCGTCGTGGCCATCAACGTCTTTCCGAACGACACCGCGGAGGAGCTGTCCTTCGTGGAAAGCGCCGTCGCGAAATACGGCGCGCGCCTCGCGGTGTGCGAGGGGTTCGCGAAGGGCGGCGAAGGGTCACTCGCTCTCGCCCGGATGGTCTCCGAGGTTGCGGACGCCAGCGACGCGAGCCCGCCCGCGCCTAGGTACGTTTACGAGCTCGACGACGAAGTGCACGAGAAAATCCGGAAGATCGCGCGCGTGATCTACGGGGCGAAAGACGTGGTCTTTAGCTCCAAAGCGGAAAAGGATTTCAAGCGTATCGCCGAGCTCGGCTACGCAATGCTTCCGATTTGCATGGCGAAGACCCAGCTCTCGCTCACCGACGACCCAGCGATCGCGGGACGTCCGCGGGACTTCGTGGTGACGGTGCGCGAGGTTCGCTTGAGCGCCGGCGCCGGTTTCCTCGTTCCGCTCACCGGGGACATGATGACCATGCCGGGCCTTCCGAAAGTTCCCGCCGCGCGCAACGTAAAGCTTCTTGCATCCGGCGAAATCAAAGGCCTGATGCAAAACGACTAGTCCGACCTTCGGCCTGAGCTTTTCAGGGCGGAGCGGGTGCAAGAGACGCGCTCGGCACCGGCGTCGTCAGGCTGTCCGTGGCCGAAGGAAGGTGGATGGTGAACGTCGTTCCCGCTCCGGATTGTGTTTGCACGTCGATCGTACCGCCGGCGTTTTGCACGATGCTCTGACTGATCGCCAGGCCGAGTCCAGTCCCCTGCTCCTTCGTCGTGAAGAACGGGACGAACAAGTTCTTGAGCACCTTTTGATTGATGCCCGGTCCGGTGTCACGCACCGAGACCTCCACGAACTCCGACTCCGGGTTCGACCATGTCCCCGAGTCCGGGCGAGAACCGCGCTCGCTCGCCGGACCTCCGCCCCAATGCCCGCGGATCATCCGGCGCTGGGTGCTCACCGTGATTCGTCCGTGACCGTCCATCGCTTGAATGGCGTTTTGAACCAGGTTGATGAGGACCTGGCGAAATTGCTCCGGATCGATCTTCGCGCGCGGAACGTTCTCGGCGAGATCGAGCTGCACCTCCAGCGCCTCGGCCTGCTGACTCGACAGAATCTGGATGGTGCGTCTCACGGCGGCGTTGATGTCGAGGGGGATTGGGTTTCCGGCGTGCGGCCGGGCATAGTCGAGGAAGCTTCCGACCACGCGATTGAGGCGATCGACTTCTTCGAGAATGATGCCGATGAACTCTCGCGACGACGGATCGTTCGGCGGCGCGCCGACCTGAACTTCTTCGAGAAGCTGAGCGGCTCCCTTGATCGCACCGAGAGGATTTTTTACCTCGTGCGCCAAGCCCGCGGCCATCGCTCCGAGGGCGGCGAGGCGGTCACGCTCCTTCATTCGTCGGTAGATCCGGCTGTTGGCAATGGCCACACCGATCTGTGCGGCCACGGTCTCGAGCAGCGTGATCTCTTCGGGGGTGAAGGCGTCGCGCACGCGATCGTCCGCTACGCAGATGATGCCGATGAGTGAGCCTTCGTCACCTTTCACGGCGAGGAGGACCGAGCTGAGGTGCGCGCCAAGGGTGGCCGCGGCGGCGGTGAGCAGCGGCGCTTCGACCTCCTTCGACTCGCGTGCGACCTCTTCGAGCGAGAGCGAGCCCAAGGTGTGAATGCGGTCGAGCAGGGGGCGAGCGGGAAGGGATTCGATACGTTTGGCTGGGGACACTCCGATGGATCCCACGAGGTCGAATCCGTCGCCATCTTGATCGCGGAGATAGACCGCGCACGACGTCATGCGATGCGAGCGCTCGAGCCCGGCGATGAGAGTCTCGGTCATCTCGTCGATCTCGAGGACGTGCGAGAGCCTTCGGCGAAGATCGGCGACGCTGGTCTCGAGGTCGTATCTCTCGCGAAAGAAAAACTGATGCATCCGTTTTTCGACTTCGGTCTGAAGCGGCTCGAAGAGGACGAGAAAGACGATCGCCGCGAGGACGGCGTTCAAGTACATCGTGTTGAACCGGCCGACGTACGTCACGAAGACATAGAAAATGCCGGCGAGTGAGAAGGCAAGAGCCGTGGCCACGAGAAGGCGACCGGCGAGCTCGTAGAGATCGGCGAGGCGCGGACGCGCAAGCGATTCCGCGAGCACGAAGAGAAATAGGATGGAGAGCACCGCTCCAATCGGCGGCAGATACACGCCGAGAAAAGAGAGGAAATCGGCCATCGTGAAGGTCATCGCCGCGGCGCCGACCCAGAACAGAAAGCGCACGCGATCGCGGACGGCGCGCGACGGACTCTCTCTTCCGCGAAGGGCGAGGGTGATGAGCGCCGCGGCGAGGAGGCCGAACACGTAGAAGTAGACCAGGCCGAGCGCGAGCGGCGCCTCGTGGTAGGGCGAGAGCTCCAGCGCGAGCACCGGGATGCCCATCGCCGTCGCCACTTTGGTCAGTCGCGAAGGAGGGTGGCCTTTTTCGAGCGGGACGATCGCTTGGAAGAGGTGAACGGCGAACTGCGGAAGAAGCGCGGTGAGCACCGACTCTGCGCGCACCCAGATCGCCGCCTGGAAGAGGCCGTAAAGAGACTGGCTCGCGTACCAGAGCCCGAGCTCCGCTGCGAAGGCCGCAAACAGCCAGTGGACCGAACGCCGACCGCGCAGGAGCATCGACGCGGCGATGGCCACCGCGAGGACTGCACAAAAGAGGGTTGTTCGGGGGCGGAGGTCCTCCACCTTACAGGTGCGTCCTTACGGATGCTTCAGCGAGACTTGATGGCTTCGGACGAGCCGCGCCACGGGGACGGATCCGGCTCGTTTGGGCCGCCAACCGTGACGTTGTCGGCCTTCCACGGGGAAGGATCTGGCTCGTTTGGTCCTCCGGTCATGACCGGAGCACCGGGATCGACCGCCGGCGGAGCCCCCTTGTTCTGTTGGCCAGCGGGTGCACTTGGCGGCGTGGGATCGGAGGGCGAGGCCACACTCAGTCGATCGGTCTTCGACCCGGTCGCCTCGTCGGCCGTCCCCGTTTGTATGGCGCACCCTTCGGCGAGAAGAAGTGCGGCGGCGGCCCATCCCAAAGCAATGGCTCTCATGGCGTTCATGACTCTCATGGTGTTGACGACTGAAGGCCTCATCACGAGACCTCCGACACGGCCGCGAGGCCGTACTGTTTTACGAGCTGTGACAACCGCGGTCGTTTCATTCCGAGAAGCGCTGCCGCCCGCGTTATGTTCCCCTTGGTCTCGGCCAAGGCGCGCGCGATGCAATCTCGTTCGATTTGACGTTTCAAATCCGAAAGAGACACAGCTCCCTGGCGGACGCACGCATACGCAACGGCCGTGGCGCCTGCCTCGCCCGCAGGAAGGGCACCGCCGAAGTCGGCGAACGGAAGCTCGTCGGCGCTGTCCGCTGCGCCGGAGCTGGGTGCGTCCGCGCTCTCGACGGCGACGTCATTCGAAGGTTCGGACTGCCCGAGCTCCGAGGACGGCGCCGGCGGGATGAAGCTCGGACGGGACGCGATCCGCAGATCGTCGACGTTGTCGGTGAGGTCGCTCACCGAAATGACGGGAGACTCGGCGAAGAGGGCGGCTGCGCGGAGCGCATTCTCGAGCTCACGGACGTTGCCGGGCCAGCGGTGCCGGCCGAGAAGCTCAAGGGCACCGGCGGAGAGCGACTTCGCTTCTTCGCCGCGCTCTTGCGCGATCCGGGTGAGAAGATTTTCGCTGATGCGCGGAAGATCGCCCATTCGCGCTCGAAGCGCCGGGACTTCGAGGGTGATCCCGCGAAGGCGGTAGTAGAGATCCTCGCGGAAGTCGCCGCGCTCGACCATGCCGCGGAGATCCCGGTGGGTGGCGCAGACGATGCGAACGTTGGCGCGGATGGCGGTGGTGCCGCCGACGCGTTCGAACGTGCGCTCCTGAAGAACGCGGAGCAGCGCGACCTGCGTGCGGGGCGAGATGTCTCCGATTTCGTCGAGGAAGAGCGTTCCACCCTCGGCGAGCTCGAAGCGCCCGCGGCGGCGCGCGGCTGCACCGGTGAAGGCGCCTTTCTCATGACCGAAGAGCTCGGACAGGAGGAGCGTCTCGACGAGCGCGGCGCAGTTGACGGTGACGAGCGGCCCGGCAGCGCGCTCGCTCGCCCGGTGGAGTGCTTCGGCGACGAGCTCTTTGCCGGTGCCGCTCTCGCCGCGGATGAGGACCGTGCTGTCTGCTCGGGCGACCTTCCGGATCGCACTGAGGAGGCCGCGGATTGCCGGATCGTCGCCAATGAGCTCGCGGCTCGTAGAAGAGGGATAGAGCGAGGGGCGCTGCTCGCGAGAGACGGGAAGGATGCGGGACACTCCCTCTTCGTCGCAGGCATCTGGGCCGGCATCGGGGGTCGTTCCGCAGAGAGTGCCCGGAGGACGGGTGAGAACGGAGACGTCGCGGCGCGCAAGGAACGCCTCGCGAACTTCGCCGGAGAGGACGGCGGCCACTTGATCGCGGAGGGCGATGGCCTGATCGAGATGTGCGCGCGCGAGATCGACGTTGGATCCCGGGGCCGCAAGCGAGCGGTAGATCTCGAAGAGAAGAACGTGCGCTTCGCGGAGCAGCTCTTCTTCGCCAACGCTGCGCGCGAGAGCCAACGCTTCGATGGCGCCGCGGACGTCGAGCTCGCCGGCCGCACGTGCATGAACTGCCGTCAGGTAGGCCACTTCGGCGCGCGCGGCCTCGGTGCTGGCAAAGCTTTTGGCGCGGGTGAGCGCTTCGTTCGCTCGGGCAAGATCCCCGTCTTCGAGGGCGACACGAGTAGCAACCCGGTACGCCTCGCTCGCGACCTTGTTGCGGTGCGCGGATGTTTCGCCGTCGACGATCGCGCGGGTGACTTCTCGCCGCGCTTCGACGGTGTTCCCGCGGTAGAGCGCGAGGCGCGCGGCGACGATGCTGAAACGCGCCGAGGTGTGGTGCGGCATGCCCGGGCCGATGGTCCGTCGACCGAAGGAAATGGCGTGATCGGCGTGCTCGAAGAGCCCGAGCTTGAAGCGCAGCTCCGAGAGGTTCGCGAGAATGAGCGCGGTGCGCAACCGATCGCCGAGGCGCTGGCGAAGCTTGAGAGCCCGCTCGAAGAGATTGAGCGCCGATCCGTACTCGTGACGCCACATGGCCACGACCGCGAGGTTTTCGAACGCGAATGCACAGGCGTGAGCCTCGCCGATGCGCTCGCCCTCCTTGAGGACGTCGTCGAAGATGGAACGCGCTTCGTCGAGCAAACCCTTCGAGAGGAGGGCGATACCCCGATTGAGGCGCGCGCGGAGCTCGGCCGACACTTCACCAGATGACGAGGCCGTCCACGCATCTTCGGCGAAATGGCGATCGGCTTCGTCCCACTTCGCTTGTGCGAGAAGGATCTTGCCGAGAATATTACGGGCACGTAGCAGCGTGGAGGGCAATGTTCCCGAGCGCAGAGCGACGTTGGCTTCTTGCGATGCATCCTCGAGCAGACCGGTGAGGTAGCCGACCTCGGAGAGCTCGACCGCGATGAGCGCGCTTGTCTCGCTCGTGTCCGGCGCGTTGCCGCCGGCGGCAAGCACGGTGCGGGCGCGTTCGAGCGCCACCTTCGCCGTGACGAGATCGCCGGTGGCGACCGCGCTCTGACCAAGAAGGAGCATGACCGCCGCGCTGGCAGGGGCGAGGGTCGTCGCCGACTGGGCCCAGCGGTAGGCTTCGTCAGCTTCGCCCGCGGCGAGAGCGCGCTCACCGGCACGCACCCGAAGCGGGAGCTGGAGGGAAACATCGAGCGCATCAACGGCCGTGCGCCACCGCGACACGATCTCGCGGCGCGCTAGCGGATCATGCGTGCGCGTCAGCGCTTGGGCGTGGGCTTCGTCGCCAGCGTCGCACTGGGCTGCTCGAAGGAGGAGCTCGCCAGCGCGCGCGCGAGCCCAGGGATCTTCCGGGTAGCTGCGGAGGAGCGCATGGGCGACGTCGTTGCAAGTCTCGGCAGACGCGCGGGCTGCGGCATCGCCGGCGCGATCGTCCCACGCGGGCAACATGGCCAAAAACCCGCGATCCGACTGGATGGCAGCGACCCGAAGAAGCGCCGAAACTGCGGCTTTGCCGCTTTTGAGAGCAACGATGTCGGCGGCAGGCCATGCGCGTTGGGCAAGCGCGAGGGCGGTGAAGAGGTACTCGCCGTCGTCGGGGATCGGTTCCCGCCGCTGGTCGCGTTCAGGGGGAGCGCTTTGTGTAGCCGTCCACCAATCTTCGAGGGTCGCCAGGTCGTCGCAAGGGAGAACCGCGTGAGACTCTTCCGCGGTCGCGGCGAACCAGCGCTTCTTATCGCTGGCGACGAGGGTCGACACGATCTCGTAGACGTCGCAGGGCGCAACGCCGGCTGCGTCGAGATCGAGGGCGTCGTCTCTCGAGCTTGTGGTGAAAACGAGAAGCGGCGTCGCACTGCCGGATGCCGCGAGCCGGCAGAGCTCGACAGCTACAGCGCGATCCCACGTTCCGGCGAGAGGGAGGAGAGCAACGATCGCCGTCGGGCGCGCTTTGCTTCCGGCGACGATTTGTTCCGCACAAGCGCGGGCCTCGCTCGTCAGGTTGCCAGCGAGGCCGAGCTTCGCGGCGACTTCCTGCCAAAGAGGCGCGCCGGCTTGCGACCGAGCAAAAATCGCTTGAAAACCCAAAGCTGCGAGCCTTCGCGCGGCGTGCGCGCCAACGGCCCGTGCGACATCTGCCGACGAGGCCCGAGCCACCACGACGCCGCCGAGCTCCGCCATCGGAGCTTGCGACGGGCCGCGCGCGAGGCGTTCGTCCAGCTCACCAAAACCGCCGGGATCCTTTGCGGGATTCTTGGCCGTGACCGGTAGGCCCGCAAGCGTAGCTAGGTAAGACGTGGCCAAGCCCAGACCATACCTCGGATCAGAACCGGTTCAAGTGTCGGCAGAACGTTTTTCCCGAAAAAACAAGGGTGTTTCGCGCGCGAATTGGCACGAAAACTCTCCGCTCAAAGCACCGGCAAAAAGACGTATCAGAAGCTCGGTTTTCGAGTGGCGTTGAGGATTTTTTCAATGTCATCGAAGCCGGTCGAGGGACCCTCCCCAATTTGGCGCGCCAGGGGGAGCTGCGCGAGCCCCGAGGCAACGAAGAGGGGGACGGCCTCCGGAACGCGCGCTTCGAGGATGGCGAGGTGCTTGGCGATAGCCACGGGATCTCCGCGCCGAACCGGTCCGGTCAGCGCTTGGGGAAATCCGAGCGCGCTCACGTTGTCGGCGACGCTGCGGAGGAGCGGTCCGAGCATGAGCGGCGCGGTGGCCTCGTCGACTCCAGCCTGCGCGAGGATCTTTGCTCCGAGCGCAGCGAGGGCCGCGGCTCCGTTGGCGACGAGACCGGCGGCCGCGTGGTAACCGATCGGGTCGAGCTTGGGAAAGGTGCGCGGTGTCATTCCAAGGCTTGAAACAAGCTGTTTCGCGCGTTTGACGGCGGCGTCGTCTCCCTTGACGTGAACGTGCCCTCCCTCGAGCCGCGGCGGATGCGCGTGGGACGCAAAGGAGATCATCGGGTGCATCTGCGCGACGCCGGCGCACACGGCGCGCAACGGGGCAAGCGCCTCGGCATCGAGGGCGCCGGCAACGTGGACACACGCTGTGGCCCTTCCGACGAGTCCCTTTTTTGCAAGCTCCGTCGCAAGCGGAAGGATGTCCCGATCGCGCACGGCGATGATCAGGAGATCCGCGTCGATCGGCTTCTTCGGAAGCCCTTTTCGCGCCGCGCGGAGCTGCGCTTTTCCTCCGGCTTTGCGAATGGCCCGGGCGAGCGCGTCGCCGACTTTCCCCGCCCCCAGGATGAACGTCGTCGGAGGTCGCTTAGGCATTCGCGTAGAGCTTGTGACAGCGAACGTGGGCGAGCACGGCGCGCGGCAAAAGCTGCTCGAGCTCGTGCCAAGCTTCGGAGGCGATCTTCGAGCGCACCTCGGTGCTCGAGAGCGAAGGCAAAAGCGGCGGAGGAAAGCCCGGACCCTCGACGCCGACGCGCCCAAGCACGATGGGCGGCGCGAGCTTTTTGATCTCGTCGAAGCGGAACCACTTCGGAGATTCGAGGAGAAGGTCGGCACCCATCACCAGACGAAGCTTCCAGGAGGGGTTCTGTAGCTGCAGGTGCTCGAGCGTGCGCAGCGTCCGACTCTCGCCCCCGAGTGACTCTTCCACCCGCGAGACTTCCACGCGCGGAAGCCACCCCATCGCAAGCTCACTCATGATCACGCGCTCGTCGTACGGAGCGAGGCTCTTTGCAAAGGGATGCATGAACGTCGGGACGACGAGGAGGCGATCGACCTCGTGTGTAGCCAAGACCAGGCTTGCGGCGAGGACGTGCGAGATGTGCGGAGGGTTGAAGCTTCCGCCGAAGACGGCGACGATCACGCGCCCCCTTGCACGCGCAGCTTCGTCGGCTTTGGGAGAGCGAGGATCTCGGTCGCTCGCAAATTTCCTGAGACGTCGAAGAGCTTCGCGTGGATCTCCGCTTCGGAGTCGTCGAGCACGATGACGCCTCCGTTCGGGCCGAGCGGCCCGGGTGTGACGAACCAGCGGGCGCCGATCTTCTTGATGAGCGGGCCGTCGCTCTTTCCATAAATGAGAATGTTTGCGGCGAAGATGTCTTCTTCGTCGAGCAGCCCCTTGTCGAAAATCAGCACCGCGACGCGATCACCCACCATCTCCATCGTTCGCAGGATGCGATGCGGAAGGCTCTCGAGTGAGCGCAGCCGCAGGCGGGTTCGCTCGGCGGTGACGAACAGGTCGATCTCAGCAGGCGCCCCTTGCTTCGCTAGTTTTGCTGCTCTCCCCCACGCAGCGTCGTCGGTCGGATCGTTTCCCACGAGGCGCCTTGCCCAATTCTCGACGGCGGCCTCCAGCGCTCCATCCGCACCGAGGTAGATCACCCGATTGACGGTCTGTCGCGTGAGGAGAAAGTCGGACGCCTGCTCGACGACGCTCGGGGTCGAAGCGTCCGGCAGTGGTCCGAGAAGCCCAAGTCGCACGGCTCCGAGTGTCACGAGCGGCGAGGGTATTGTCAAACCACTCCCTCCCGAACGGAGACAACAAGGGAGTAGACTCTGATTCTCGGAGAAAAATGCCCTGATGTCTGGACGTATCGCTCCTCCCCTCGACCCCGTCACAGTCACGTTCGACGGCGAAAAAATCATCGCCGCCCGCGGCGAGCCACTTGCGTGCGCCCTGGTTGCCGCAAACAAAATCGTGCTCGCCCGCAGTCCGAAATTTCATCGCCCGCGTGGACCATCCTGCATGCGCTCGGCGTGCGACGGATGCCTCGCGCGGGTTGACGGCGCCCCGAACGTGATGACCTGCATGGTGCCCGCGCGCGAAGGGATGATCGTCAAATCGCAGAACACGCTGGGATCACGCGACGTCGACTTTTTGCGGGTGACCGATTGGTTCTTTCCGGAAGGGCTCAATCATCACGAGCTCTTCGCCGGGGTTCCTGGGGTGCAGCAGGTGATGCAGATCTTTGCGCGCCGCGTGGCTGGCCTTGGGCGCCTGCCTGACAAGGCGAGCGAGCCTCGCCTGGCAAAGCGGCGCAAGCTCGACGTGCTGGTGATCGGCTCCGGAGCTTCGGGCATGGCCATCGCCTCGGAGCTCGCAATGACAGGACGAGACGTAGAGGTCATCGACGATGCTCTCGCGCCTGGGGGCTCGCTGCGCGCGCTCGGTCTAGGCGGGCAAAAATGGCGCCCCGTGACCGATCCCTTTACCGCCCATGTCACGCGCGGAGGCGTGAAGCTCCAGATGTCGACCACGGCCGGAGGCCTCTACGGAGACGACGTTCTCGTCGTTGGGCCCGAGGGCGCGGAGGTGGTGACGGCGCGCGCAGTAATCTTTGCGTCAGGCGCTCACGATGGAGCCTTGGCCTTCGAAGGAAATGATCTCCCGGGCGTGATGAGCGCGCGGGCCGGCGGATTTCTCCTCGCGCGCGGCGTCGTCGTCGGCACAAAAGTGGTCATCGCGATCGAAGAGGGCGGTGGTCCTTTCGGCGAGGCCTACGCCGCAGAAGCCGCGCGATCCGGCTTGAAATCCACGGTGACGCTCGTTCGCGGCGCACCAACGCGCGCCCGCGGGACCTCGCGGGTGAAGGGCGTCACGGTTGGCGAGGGCAAGAGCGCCAAGACGTTCGACGCCGATGCGCTCCTCGTCGATGCTCCTCGTGCGCCTGCGTATGAGCTGTGCGAACAAGCCGGCGCGAAGCTCGTTCATCGTCCGTTTGGCTTCGTCGCGCAGACCGAGAACGGCCGCATTCGGCCCGGCTTTTGGGCGGTCGGCGAAGTGCTCGGCACTCCCCTCGAAGTCGACGCCGTCCTCGACGAAGCCCGCCGCGTCGCTGCCGCGCTCTAGAATCTAGTCGTCGACGAGAGCACCGAAGAGGGCGATTCCTCCGAGGATGCCGACCGCGTCGAACGTTCCCAGCAACATCAAGTAGTCACCGATTTCGGGAAAGCCGCCACCGAGAAATATTTCGCGGGTGGCTGCAACACCGCACACGAGCGTCGGTGAGAGAAGCGGAAAAAGCACGGTCGCGAGCACGAGATCGCGCGCCCGGGTACGCACGGTCATCGCGCCGAACAGGGTGCCCGTCGCCGCCACGCCGATGGTGCCGAGGACCAAGACCGCGGCGAGTGGTGCGGCTACGTCGGGGAGGTCGACGTGAAAGAGGAGCGCGACCACCGGCACCACGATGAGCTCGACGGCGGTCACGAACGCGAAGACGCCGATCGCTTTCCCGACGAAGAGAGAGGCCCGGGCAATGGGGGTGACGAGAATACCGAGCATCGCTCCGTCGTCACGCTCGCGCTGCCAGGTGCGTCCGAGCGCGAGGACGCTGGCGAAGGCCACTGACAGCCAGATCGCACCCGGGGCGATCCGGGTCGTCGTGGCGGCGCCCGTCGAGAAGGCAACCGAGGTCATGATGGCCACGAGAGAAGCAAAAAAGCCTGCGGTGGTCACGATCTCGCCGGTCCGCAACTCGATGCGGAGGTCTTTGGCCGCGATGGTCCACGCGTCGCGCACGTACCCACGGCCGCGCTTCGAGGCGGTAGGCAGAGAATTTCGTGCTTCCAACGCTGACGACATCTTGACCCCGATCGCGGCCTCGGTAGGCTCGCCATACAGCGTACCCAACGGAAGGCGACCGAAGTGAATTTGGTGTCGAAGGGTTCTCGTAAACCTCCAACGAAGCCGATCAAGGTCGCTGTACTCTACAACGTCGATTACGAGGACTCCTCGCCCGACGGGGATCCTGGCTATGCCGCTCGCGCCGATGTCGGCCTCGTCGCCCACGCGATCGCCGGGGAGCTCTCGGGCGATGGCAGGCACGAGGGAGTGCTCGTGCCAGTGGACGGAGATCTGGCCGCCCTTCGCGCGCGGATTGCCGAGATCGATCCGGACTGCGTGTTCAACTTGTGCGAGTCCCTTGCGGGCGATGCGCGTCTCGAGAGCGCCGTCCCCCTCGTTCTCGAGCTCCTCGACATTCCCTTCACGGGATCGCCGCCCGAAGCCCTCAGCGATGCACTCTACAAGGATCGCGTGAAGCGTCGGCTTGAGCTAGCAGGGATTCCTACCCCGGCCGGGCGGGTTCTCCGCAGCGCTGCAGATCCGTGCGATTTGCCTTTTCCGCTGATCGTGAAGCCGGTCCGCGAAGACGGCTCCGTCGGCATTACCGCGAAGAGCGTGGTGGGAACGCAAGCGGCGCTCAAGCAAACGGTGGACGAGCTGGTGAAGACCTTCCGTCAGCCTTGCCTCGTCGAGCGCTACGTCGATGGGCGCGAGCTCAACGTCTCGCTGATCGGCTTCCCGGCGGCACGCGTTCTGCCTCTGTCGGAGATCGATTTTTCTGGCCTCCCTGCGGGCACTCCGCAAATCGTTTCCTACGACGCGAAGTGGCGGGCGGGCTCCGTCGAGGACGTGGGTACGCGTCCGGTCCTTCATCCCCAGCTGCCGCCCGGAGTGGCGGCCCGTGTACGAAAAGTCGCGGCGGATGCCTTCCGGGCCCTCGGTCTACGCGACTACGGTCGGGTGGACATTCGACTCGCGTCGAGCGGGACGCCCTTCGTCGTGGACGTGAATCCGAACTGCGATCTGTCGCGCAACGCAGGTATGGCGCGCGCGGCCTCGGCGGTGGGAATGGACTACGCGACGCTGGTGAAGCTCATCGTGCGCTACGCGCTGCGCCGGCGGCGGACGGGGACAAAGGAGGTTCGTGTTGCTCACCCATATCGAGCAGGTACATCGCGCGGGCCTGGTTGACCTTCTGTCGCGGACCGCGGAGTTCACGCCCGAGGAGACGGCCGTCGCCATCGAGCTGATCGACGATGCCCTCGCGAAGCGAGGAGATTACCGCTTTTACGTGGATGCTGAGGGCGCCCGCGTCCGCGGATACATCTGTTTCGGTCCGGCTCCGATGACGGAAGGCACGTTTGATTTGTATTGGATCTGCGTCGACTCTTCGTTGAAGAAGAACGGCATCGGTCGGGCGCTCGTTCGAAAAATGGAAGAGGAGCTCCGGGGCTCGCGAGGGCGCCTCGTGCGCGTGGAGACGGAAGGGACGCCGGGGTACGAAGCGACGCGCGCGTTCTACGTTGCCCTCGGCTATGAAGTCCTCGCCACCATCCGCGGTTTTTACGCGGAGGGGCGAGATCTCGTTATTTTCGGTCGCTACCTCGTCTAGGCGAACTTTCGCGGTGCAGGTCAGTTCTTGTCGCCGACGTGGTCGGCACGGTCACGCAGCTTGGCCGCGGCGAGCGCGCGCTGGGCCGGCGTGAGGATCGGCGTGGCGACTTCCGCGAGATGGATCATCCGGCCCGCGTGATCGCGGCCTACCCTAGCGGGCGCGCCGTCCCCCGTGTGATCAGCGCGGAGGTCCTCGCGGATCTTCTGTTGCTGCGCCGGCGTGAGCTGAAGCTCCGCTCCCCACTTCGCCATGCGTCCGTCGTGATTGTGATGACCGTACTCTTTGCCTTCCTTGTCGTGACCCACGCCGTGCGGATGCTTCCCCTGAGTGGCACCGACGAGGGCGGCGCGCTGTGCGGGACCGAGGATCGTGTTGATGCGCTCGAGCGCGGTTCGATCGGCTGTTCGGGCGCTCGCCCAAGGAGCCTCCATGGCGTCGATCTGCGGCTTCATGGCCGCGCGATCCACGTTGCCACTCTCTACTTCCGTGGCGAGCGTGAGGAGCATCGTCTTGCGCGGCGTAATGCTGTCCGCCTTCGCCTTCGCGTGCCGCGCGTCCGCATCCTTGAAGAGCTGCTCGATCTCCGTACGCTGGCTTGCGGTCAGCGATACTTCGCCGAGCGCTTCGCCCACCGCTCTCATCGGGCCGTGACCTCTCGTGGTGATCGCAGCTTTGGCGACTGCTTGGCCCGCGTTGTCGGTGCTTGCATACGCGGCGCTCTCGACGCCGCCGCCGCATGCCATCGATGCGATGGACATCAGGAGCGCACCGCAGATCGAATGAAGAGACGTGATTTTTTTCATGGTCGTTGACCTCCACTGAGTCTGACGCGCAGACCCCCTGAAACGCTCCCAAACCCAAGGTAAAGAAGCGTAAATCCGGAGCGATTAAGTGTATTCTTGCGCGGTGCATCCCCACGCGAAGCTGATCGAGTCGTTCTATTCGGCCTTTCAAAAGCGGGACGGAGCCGCGATGGAGGCCTGCTACCACCCGGACATCCATTTCTCCGATCCGGTCTTTCCGGACCTTCGCGGCCCGCAGGCGGGAGGAATGTGGCGAATGCTCACGTCGAACAAAGCTTCGGACGCATCCATCGAGTTCCGCGACGTCGAGGCGAACGACACGACCGGCAAGGCGCACTGGGACGCGCGCTACACGTGGCCCCAAACGGGGCGGAAGATCCTCAACGAGATCGACGCCACCTTCGAGTTCAAGGACGGGAAAATCATCCGCCACGACGACCACTTTGATCTGTGGAAGTGGACGCGTATGGCTCTCGGCCCGGTCGGCTACGCGCTTGGCTGGAGCCCCATCGTGCGAAACAAGGTACGCAAGCTTGCCGGTGGACGCCTCGATGCGTTCCTCGCTCTAGAACGCGCCTAAAGTCGGCTAGTAGCCTTTTTCTTTGAGGAACGTTTCGATGAACCTTGCCGCGGCGTTGTACGAATCTTTCATGTCGCGGAGAATCACTTCCTCGACCAGGCCGCCGATCATGAAGATCTTCACTTCGACCCTCACCTTGGCGATACGCGCGATGCGCTTGTCGCCGAGCTTCTCCGTGTAGAGCTCGCCCGTGGTCTTCGTCTTGTCGGCCATGGTGCTTGGAATGGCCGTGAAAACGTACTTCTGGGTGCTGCGGTCGTAGGTGCCTTCTTCGAGGTAACTCAGCTTGTCGCCCATGGCCTTCTTCACCGGCCCGGGGACATTTCCGATCGGCGGGTCGACGTAGACCTTGCGATGGATCTTCTTGCCGTCGTCTTCCTGCGTGCACTTCCAGCCCGGGAACTTCAGGTGCTCGAGATAGAGCCGTCGATTGAACTCATCATCGAAGGTGCATTTTTCCCAGAACGTTTTTTCGTCGCACTCGAACTCGTGGCGAATCGAAAAGTCAGCCATTTTCGCGCCTATTTTCCGGGGTTTCCAAAGATGAAAATACCGAGAGCGATGACCGTCGACCAGATGCCCTTGGGGTGACCCTCGGCGCTCTGCACGACGTTGCGTGTCTTCAAAATCGTCTTCTCCATCTTGAAGACCTGCTCACGCTCGTTCCACGCCCGCTCGGGATCGAAATCAATTCCGAGCGTCGTTGCGAGCATCGTGGCCGCGAGATCTTCGGCGTACTCGCCCGCCTTTTTTGCCGTCTCGCCGTAGCTGTGGTGCTCCGACAGGTAGCCGTATTTTTCAGGGTCAGCCGGGCGCGCCAGACCGATCGATGCCGCGATGAGACGGTTCGGCTCGTTCGTATCTTGGCGCGCCATGACGCAATGAACGATCTGTCCGGGGCGAATGAGCTTCACCCCTTCCTTGCGGCTCATCTCTTTGCAGCGCGGAGGAAAAATCGAGCTCACGGTGACGAGGTTTGCGATCTCCACGCCTGCGTCGCGCAGCGCGAGCTCGAACGACGAGAGGCGATCCTTGTGAACGCCGTGACCCGTCGTAAAAAAGATCCCGGTGGGCACGAACATATCGTGCATCTCGGGGAATCCGTTTGCCCCAACGGGAACCGGACGCTTCTCTTTCTTCTTTGCCATTCGAGCTCGCTCCTTCGCTGGCGATCGACGATTACTTCTTCTTCTTGGCAGAGGGCTTGGCGGCAGCCTTTTTGGGCGCCACGGAAGCTTGCTTCACGGGAGCTGGCTTCTTGGGGGCTTTCACGCCCTTCGCAGCCTTCTCCACTGCACCATGGCGCTTGGCCGTCGACGAATAGAGGTCGAACAAGCGGGGAACGGGGAACTTGGAAAGGTGGGCACGGTAGCCGTCGTCCTTACTGCGCTTCTCCAGCTCGAGGATGGCGTCGATGAGCTTGACGCGCGTTCCGAACTTTTCTTTCACGGTGGTGAAGGTGTCGTGGAGGCGAAGGAGCTTGGCGTTCGAGACGTGCGCGAGACCTTTGTCTTTGTTGGTCTTGTTGACCCAAAGATCATCGGTTGCGAACTTCTCGACGGCGGAGACGAGCTTCTTCTTGTCGCCAAACTTTTCTTTGAGGAGGGCGAGCGGGCTTTTCATGACGGATGCTTTCTTTGGCAAGGGTGCGCAAGATCACTTGCGCGGAAAAAGGGCCACGAGAACTATCAGGTCACGCGTGCATCTCGCAAGGGTAAGCTCGGGCGATGACTGGGCCTTTGCAGGCGGCTGGTCCGACGCGTCTTCGCCACCGCGGTTGCGCGCGATCCTCTCGCCGGTGCTTGCTTCGCGAACGTGCAATCGCTGGTAAGCCCTGGTAATCGTGACGCGACATGAGCTCGCCGCAGCGCGTCCGCTTCGCCCCCTCACCGACCGGTTACTTGCATATCGGCGGGGTGCGCACCGCTCTGTTCAACTGGCTTTGGGCTAGGAAAACCGGAGGCTCGTTCATTCTCCGCATCGAGGACACGGATCAAGAGCGCTCCACGAACGAGAGCCGCCAGGTCATCTTGGACTCGCTCAAGTGGCTCGGGATGGACTGGGACGAAGGCCCCGAGGTGGGCGGCCCGAACGGCCCGTACGAGCAGATGGCGCGCCTCGCACTCTACAAAGAGTGGAGCGAAAAGCTCATCGCCGCGAAGAAGGCTTATCGCTGCTACTGCACGAAGGCCGCGCTCGATGCGCAGCGTGAAGCGCTCAAACAGAAGGACCCGAAGGCGAAATTTCAATACCCGGGTACGTGCCGCAACCGCACCGAGCAGCCTGATTTGCCTTACGTGGTGCGCTTTATCGTTCCGACCGACGGAGAAGTCACCTACGTCGACAAAGTCTTTGGCGAGGTGAAGACTCCCAACACCGCCCAGCAGGATTTCGTCCTTCTCCGCTCCGACGGGGTGCCGCTCTACAACTTCGGCGCTGTAGTCGACGACATCACGATGGGTGTGATGTTGGTTGCCCGCGGACGCGATCACATGGTGAATACGCCGCCGCAGATCATGCTCTACGAGGCGTTCGGAGCGCCCATTCCCGCGTTCGCGCATCTGCCGATGATGCTCGCGCCAAACGGGGAGAAGCTCTCGAAGCGCCACGGCGCCGTCAGCGTCACCGAATACAAGGATCAGGGGTACTCGCCGAACGCGGTGCTCAACTACCTTGCGCGTTTCGGTTGGTCGCACGGCGATCAAGAAGTCTTCTCGAGGGGCGAGCTCATCGAAGCGTTCAACTGGGAGGCCTGCGGACGCGGAGACGGGAAGTTCGACGCCAAGAAATTCTTGGCGATCAACCAAGAGCATTTGAAAAGCACCGTGCTCACGCCGGACGACGAGTACGTGACGAGAGTCCAGCCGTTTCTCGCGGCGCGTGGGCTCCCGGATGTCTCACCGGATGCCTTGAAAAAGGTTCTTCCGGCGATCCGCGAGCGCGCGCGGACGTTCATCGAGGCTGCCGACGTGCTCGACTATTTCTTCCGCGACGAGCCAGTGATGGACCCGAAAGCGGCCGCGAAGTTTCTCACCGCCGAGGCGCTCCCCCACCTTCGAGGAATGCTCGAGGTCTTCGCCAGCGTCCAGGCTTGGGAGGAGACACCTCTTCATGATGCGCTCACCGCTTGGCTCCTCGAACGGAAGCTCGAGATGAAAGACGTCGCTCAATCCGCGCGCGTCGCGCTCAGCGGTAGAACCGCCACGCCGCAGCTCTTCGAAGTGCTCGCGATTCTCGGCAGAGAGGTCTCGCTGCGCCGTCTTCGGAAAGCGATCGAGCGCGCCGAGGGCGTGACGTAATGTTTCGTCCGACCGATCTGATCGCCCCCGACAATCCGAGCGGACTCGAGGCGATGATGCACCTGTTCAAGCCATTTTTCCCGATCCCCGCGCTGTTGGTGATCCTGCCAATCGTGTGGCTCTTCTTTCGCCAAACGTGGCGAGAGCTGGACGAGGACGCTCACCGCCATCGCGCAGAGGTGCTCGCGAGCGGCAAGATGGATCTCCGTCCGTTCGTCGGCCTCGTGCTCTGCGCGCTGATCCTGACGATGCAGGAGTACTACGGCGGCCGCACCTACTTCGAGGAAGGCATCCATCCGTCGCTCATCAAGTACGAGGCGCTTCATCCGGGCCGTCTGCGGCTTTGGAAGTACAACGAGCTCTACGGCTTCGCATGGTGGGCGGCGACGCGCATTCTCGGCTACACCGTCGTGCCGTTCACGGTGTGGAAGATTGTCTTCCCGAAGGACTCGCTGCTCGACATGGGGCTGCGCACCAAGGGTTTCTTCAAGCACGCCTGGATCTACACGCTGTTCTTGGCCTGCGTACTTCCGGCCATGTGGATCGTCAGCCGCGAGCCTGATTTCGGGTCGTACTACCCATTTTACAAAGCGT
This sequence comes from Myxococcales bacterium, assembly GCA_043747615.1. Classification (GTDB taxonomy): domain Bacteria; phylum Myxococcota_A; class Polyangia; order Polyangiales; family Polyangiaceae; genus JAYTOU01. Next base: position 49,725 of record JAYTOU010000064.1, read on the forward strand.
CGTCGCGGAGCTGGTTCGATTTTCTCGCTTGGGAGGCGATGTACTTCGCGCAGTTCTTCGCGCTCGAGGTGTTCTTTCGCGGCTTCTGGCTCGGCATCCTCAGAAAGAGCTTCGGCTCCGGCGCCATCTTCGCGATGGCCGTCCCGTACTGCATGATCCACTACGGAAAGCCTTACTTGGAAGCGAACGGCGCGATCGTCGCCGGTATTGCGCTCGGCTCGTTGAGCATGAAGACGAAGAGCATCTACCAAGGCTTTCTCGTGCACATCACGGTGGCCTTGTTGATGGACTGGCTCGCCCTGAGCCATCGCAACGGTCTGCCTACGTTGCTGTGGCCGCCGTAGGTTCGCGGGTGTCGAGAGCCTCGCGGGCGTGCTCGAAGGCGCGGGCGCGCACGGCGTTTCGGAGCGGACCGCTGTAGAGGCGGCCAAGGTGACGGAGCGCGGCGACGGCTGCGGTGCGGGTGGTTCCGGTCCACGGTTCGGCCCCGAGGCGCCGCCACAGGAGCGCTTCGAGTGCCCGCGGTCGGCGAGCAAAGCCGACGGCTGCGCGTTCGATGATGGTCGCGTCACTCGGTTGGATGCGCATCGCGCGGAGGTAATAGCCGATCGCTGCCGTTCCTCGCCCGAGGGAGAGAGCGCACATGTCTGCCGCATCGCACAGCGCGGCGGCACGCGCGTCGTCGGTCGTCGCGGTGTCGATCCGGGCCTTTGCCTCGCGCAACGTCGCCCCCCCAGGCCTGCTCGGGCGCGAGAACGACGGCCGGAATTTGAACACCAAGAAGGCGCCGAAGACCGCAGCCATGACGACGAGCGGGATTTGCCAGTCCATTGAGAGGGGGAAAGTACCACAGGAATGAAGCGCCCTCCTCAGCGGTAAGTTGCAACGGCTCCGATGATCCGGCACGATCCGACTTGGATGCGAGGCTTTCCAGCGTTTCAGCGCCCCTCATTTTGCGCTGTTTTCTCGATCGCGTGCGCCGTCGCGCTCCTCGCCGTCCCCCGGGTGGCTTCCGCAGATATTTTTCAATACACCGACTCCGAAGGGGTCATCCACTTCACGAACACGAATGCCCGTCCGGGCGGCGCCAAACTCTACATGCGAGCCGATGGCGCTTCGCGGCGGAGCGGCGTGGTTCCCTTCATGCCTCAAGATCGCGACGTCTCGCGATTCACGCGCTACGACGACCTCATTCGTCAGGCTGCGACGCTCTACCAGATCCCCGAGCAGCTCGTGCGCGCCGTGATCAAGGTCGAGAGCGACTACGATCCGCGCGCGGTGAGCGTCTCTGGTGCGCGCGGGCTGATGCAGCTGATGCCGGATACGGCGGAGCGTCTTCAAGTTCGCGACATCAACGACCCGCACGACAACATCTTCGGCGGCGTACGATTCCTGCGTATTTTGGCCAACTCGTTCAACGGCGACCTCGATCTTACGGTGGCCGCATACAACGCCGGCGAAGATGCGGTGATGCGTTACGGCGGGATTCCTCCGTACGCGCAGACGCGGAACTACGTCGTCAAGGTGACCAGCTTCTACCGGCGCTACCGGACGATGCCCGACCTCGTGGAAGCAAGCCTCGCGTCCGGCGTCGACTAGGGACTCCCCTAGACCTTCGGTAGACTAGCTCGCGCGTTCGACCTCGCGCATCGCGTCTTCGCGCAGCGAGAGCTCCTCTGCCACGGTGGCCAATGCGTGCTCGTTCGCTCCTCGAATCTCGCTCGAATGCGTCGAGAGCGCGACCACCCGCAGGGCGGAGGCAATCTGGCAGAGCTCCGCGAGGGCGCCTCGGCGATCGGTTTCGATGCGTTCGGCCTCAGCGCGCTCCGTGGCCGCCCAAGACGATACGTTATCGGTACGCGCACCCGACACGCGATCGAGCCATTTTTGCCTGTCTGCGCAGGCCCGATGAATTCGATCGAGATCTCGTGCGCGTGCCACCAGGCTGTCGATCTGACGACGCAGAGCGGCGAGCGTGACGTCGCCGCGCGTCCGCTTTTGCGCCTCGTGAGCCGCGATGAGCACCTGACCGAGAGGGGACGCGCGCTTCTTCCTTCGCGAGGCGAGACCGGCAGAGGCGACGGCTGCCCCCACTATGGCGAGCGCGCCGAACGAGAGTCCGTGCTTTTCTCCCGGCGTGAGCAGGTGCTTCGGCGCGGACGTTCGTGATCCAGAGACCTGAAAGCTGCCAACGGCGGTCTGGAGGAACTCGCGTTCGGTGAGGAGGCGCCCGTGCGCGAGCTCACGTGTTTGCGGAACGAGGCACGGAGATGCGAGCCCGATGGCGCGGCATTTCGGAGCGTCCTCCGCCGTGGCCTGGAGCACGCGACCAGCCACGCCGGCGCGCGAAAGGCCTGGACGCAGACCGGTGCCGCTCATCTCGAACCAGCCGACGGCATCGTACGTCGTCCCATCGAACGAGCTGCGCACGGCCCCATCGAGGACCACCTCCTCGCCCGGTGTCATGCTGAGATGGATCGCCTGATCGAGCGGCGCAGTTCGGGTCCACGTTGCCTCGGCCCCCGCACCTGCGGACAGCAGAAAAACGACCGTGCCGATTGCCAGCTCCGTCAGACGGCTCATCGCAGGTACCCATAGCCGGACCCGCGCAGCATCACCGCAAGAGGCAGCGGATCTTCCACCCGGCTCGTTCCGCTCACCGCCGATGCGAGACGCACGAGTCTCGTCGCGTCCTCAGCGAGCTTGGGCTCTTTGAGCGATTCCGACGCGCGCCGGAGAAGCTCCGCCCTCTCGGTGAGGATGCGTGCGGCGTCGATCCGATTTCCGTGGTCGACGAGCTCCGCAGCCCCCAGCACGGCGTCCCCCGCCGCAAACGCTTGCACTGTACACACGACGCTCGCCCGAGTGGTCTTGGCGCTCTCCGCTTCGTTCGACGCGTACCGCGTTCGGACGTCGAGCTCCTCGGTCACGTTCTTCTTGTGCAGACGATCCTTGTACCGGATCTCGACGCTGGCGATGCTCCGCTCGCCGGTGCCTGAGGGAACCTGCACGTTCAGGAGCATGGCGTGGTGATCGTCGCGCGCAAACGAGGGCATGAAGAAGCGCATTCCGCCCTCCGTATCGCTCTGCCGGTCTTGAGCGATGCCTGGCTTTTTGCTGGCTTGTTTGTCGACGGCGACCTCCTGCGCGCGCACGTTGGCGGCCTCTGCGCCGTCGAGCATGTGAGAGCCGAACACTTTGAGCGGCGTCACGTCCGGGCGCAGACGAACCCGGACTTCGACGGCCTGCGCTGCTGGAACGAGGCGCGCGTCGAGCTCATGACCGAGGGCCGCGGCGATCTGCGTGGAGTCAGCGAGGTAGTAGTACCCGCCAGCTCCGCGGTCGGCGATCGAGCTCATGAGCCCGGCGTCGAAGTCGGCTCCGAGCCCGAAAGAGCTGGTTTGAATGCTGTCCTGAAACGCTCGCGCGCTCCGTTCGGCGAGCGATGCCCGGTTCGAGTCTCCCGCGTTGGCGTGACCGTCCGACAGGAGCATTACGATCTTCACGGCATCCGGCGAGATGCCCCTGCTGTGAGCTTGCGCGTACCCCAGATCGAGACCCGCGCTGATGTTCGTGCCTCCGTCGGCGCGCACCTCATGGATCTTCGCGATGACCTGCGCGCGCCTCGCCCCGATCGCCCCGTCGGGCACGAGCACGATGGCCTCGCTCGAAAAAGTGATCATCGAAAAGTCGTCATTGGCGTCGAGCTTATCGACCAGCGTCTCAGCGGCGCGGCGCGCATTATCGATCGCCGGGCCCCTCATCGATCCGCTCACGTCGAGAACGAGGTGCACGGATAGCGGCGCCCGCGTGGGCATCGCATCGCTCGACCGGATGGCAATCCGAAGATTGACGACGCCACCCGCCGGTGCGAGCGCTTCGCGATCCGTATCGATCTGAAAGTTGAGCGCCGTCTCCGTTGGTCTCGGGATCGCTGGCGCGTATCGCCCGCCAAAATCGCCTACCAAATCTGTGTAGTCTGCATGCAATGAGCCGCGCGCCACCGCGGAGTCGAACGCGGCCAGCGCAGCGCCGCCGGGCCGGTAGGTCGTCGCGTAGCGAGCGTTTGGATCGAGACGCGGAGCGCCCTCGGCAACCTCCTCGCGCAGTGATCCGGCAGTAGGCTTGCCCGCGACGACCCCACCGGGGCCGACCGAAATCGTGGTTGGAGAGGCCGGAGCCGAAGAGGCCGCGACGTCTGGCTCCAGCGCTCTCTTTGCGGCGTTGATCTCTACGGTGGGTGCGGACTCGCTCCTACAGCCCGGAAAAACGCTGCATGAAACGACGGCGAAAAGAGCGCACACGATTCTCATGAGCTCTCAAACGCGCCACCCGGCGAAAAGTTTTGCGCGTCCGGGCGTGCGCTCGGCGGAGCTGACTGGTGCGCTTTGCCACGATGGCGCGAAACGACACGCGAAAGCCACACGTCCGCGTCGAGTTTCCGTGCAACGCATGCCCACGCCCAGCCAACCGGCACTGGCGCGAAGGTTGCGTTCTCCGCGGGGATTAGAGCTGGCCAAGGGCAGGGGCGAGGGTTATCGGGATGGTGATGAAGCGCGTTGCGGCAGCAGGGGCGGTGTTGGGGATCGGCGCGATTCTCTTTGCATGCGGCACCCCAAGCATCAAACCAAGTACAGGGGACGACGGCGGAGGCGGTTCGTTCGTGACGCCGCCTCCAGGCACCGCGGGCGTTGACGCCGGTACTCCGGAGATCATGGGCGTCGCGCCGTCGTGCACGAACGTCGATCCCGCGAAGATGCCCGTGGGTCCGCTCGTGAGCATTCCGGCCAGCACCTTCACGATGGGATGCAACGCCAGCACCGACAACGAGTGCAGGGCCGATGAGAAGCCGCCGCACAGCGTCACCCTCCCCGCGTACTCCATCGACACTACGGAAGTCACCCAGGCCCAGTACTTTGCCTGCGTGAAGGAGGGAAAGTGCACGTATCCCAAGTGCGTCTGGGATCCGTGCGCGCAGCCCGACAACCCGATCGCGTGTGTGAAGAACAGCCAAGCCCTCACCTATTGCCAGTGGGCTGCGAAGCGGTTGCCGACGGAAGCCGAATGGGAACTGGCAGCCCGAGGCACCGATGGCCGTAAATTTCCGTGGGGAAACATGCCTGCGAGTTGCGCCCTCACCAACATGATGGGCTGCGGAAACGTCTCATCGCCCGTGGGAACGCACGGGGACGTCGGACCGTTCGGCGCGATCGACATGGGCGGTAACGTCGTCGAGTGGACGATGGATTGGTATGATCCGGCGTTCTACGCGACGTCACCCGCCGCGTCGCCCACGGGTCCGGCAGCCGGAGCGGAGCACGTCGGCCGGGGTGGAGGCTTCTTGAGCGAAGAGATCTGGCACCGCGCCAGCGCTCGCGACTTTTATGAAAGTAGCTACTCGCGCGTGAGCATGGGATTCCGCTGCGCAAAGTGAGACGCTCGCCGGGGTGAGACGGACCATCGCGTGCGTGCTCTTCGCGTGCGCCTCCGGATGCGGCGGCCCGAGTGCCTCGACGACCGGCATCCCCCATGACGTGAGCGTGGGAAAAGCTGCTCCGCCTTCGCCGCGGTGCCCGACTCCGATCCCAGCACGGTCTCTGCTCACGAGCTCTCCGCCTCCGCCAAAAGGGTGGGCCCTGACGGCAGCGCCCGTCGCGAGAAAATGCGGAAATCTGAGCCGAAACGAGTGGGTCGTCCGCGACTCTGACGCTGGCGTCGAGGTAGCGCGTCGCGATAGTGGCGCGGCTGAAGACTCCTTGCCATTCACGGTTTCCGGAAAGGCGCGCGACGGGCTCGGCGGTACGCGACACGTCCGCGCTGTCGACAACGGTTGGTTGGTCGGCTTCGACGCAGCGGAAGTCGGGGGCGCGCTTTGGTGGTTCGACAAGACGGGTGAGCGGCGCGTGAAGCTCTTCGACGGCAACATCATCGGCTTCGTCGAGCTCGCTGGCGAAGGCATCGTCGCTCTATCGGGATTCGCGCGCGGCGGATTTTCACGAGGGCAAGCCCTGCGCGTGCGCCGTGCGGTCGAGTGGACAGCGAAGCCTTGGATCAATCTGGACAGCGCCGCTGAAGCGTTCGTCCTCGAGTCGCGCGATTCGCTCCTCGTCCTCACCACCACCGGCGTTATTCGCCTCACCGCATGCGGTGACATGACGCGCGTCGCCTTGACCGACTACGACGCGCTGTATCCGACGTCACTCGCGGTCGATCCCCACGGAGTTATCTACGTGGGCATGCGGCACTACATCACTCGCTTCGTCCCAGCATTGGGCTCGGCGCTGCGCGAGGAGTGGCTTACCCGCGAGGACTGCCAGACGCCGAAGGTTAGCCATTTCGAGTGCGTGTGCACCGAAGCAACGCGTCGGCCTTGATAGAGCTTCTTCACGGCCTCTCGCTTACCAAGACGCTTCGACCCTAGACTCGAGCGGGAACGAACGCATGACACTGACGACGATGGGGATCGACACCTACCAGCTGACGACGCTCGCAGACTCTCGCGCGCACGGGGAGCGCCTGACCCGCAGCGCACTCGAGTAATGGTGGCGCAGACGCTCTCCGTCGTGATGAGCTCGGCGGGACTCTACCTCCCCGCGGTCGACCTGCATCTCGATCCGTCGATCGGGGTGCAGGCCGCATTCGTGTCCCATGCGCACAGCGCGCGCGTGGGGAGCCTCACTTCCGGGCTGGTCCTGGGTTCGCCCGAGACGCTGCGTCTCATCGAAATGCGGGCGGAAGCGCCGCCGGCGTCGCGTGCGATCGACTGGAACGAATCCATCGAGCGTCCGCTCAGCGCGGGCTTCGGTGGAGGGACGGCGCGTCTTTCCATTGCGCACGCCGGGCACCTCCTCGGTGCCGCGCAGCTCGTGATCGATCATCCCGGAGGGCGCTTCGTCTACACCGGCGACTACCAGAGTGGCCCTGGCCTCACCCACGTTGCTGGCGCTCCTGTTCCTTGCGACGAGCTCGTGATCGAGTCGACGTACGCCCTGCCCATCTTTCGTTTCCCGGATCGCGCTCGGGTGCGCTTGGCTCTCGTCGAGTGGTGTCGCGCGCGGCTCGGAGAAGGGAACGCGCCCGTGGTCATCGCGATTCCACTCGGCAATTCCCAGGAGATCGTGCGCGCCCTGGTCGACGCCGACCTGACCGTTCAGGCCCATGACGCCGTATACCGCGGATGCGAAATGTACGAGTCGCTCGGCGTGGCCCTCGGTCTCGCGGAAAAAAAAGTACGGCCCTACGTGAAAAAGAAGGGGCCGGTCGACGCCGTCTTGATCGCTCCGCCGAGCGCTTATGCGGATGCGATGATCAAGAAGCTGCCCAACGCGCGCGTGGCCTACGTCTCCGGTCGGGCGCTCCTCGACGCGTCGCTCGAGCAAATGAGGGCGGACATCGGCTTTCCGCTTTCGGGTCACGCGGATCATGACGATCTCGTCGCCACCGCGCGGGCGTGTGGCGCCAGGCACGTCGTCACCACATTTGGAGATGCCACGAGCTTCGCCGGGATCCTGAATGAGCGTGGATTCGCGGCTACCGCGCTCGAGGCCTCGAGCTTGGACGAGACGACGTGAAACGGCTGGCGCTCGCCCTCGAGGCTACCCGACTGAGTCGCTCGCGGATCGCGAAGGAAGAAGCCCTTGCCGCCGCCTTCGCCGACCTCGGTCGCGATGTCCACGACGAAGACGGGGTTGGGCTGGCGACGGCGGTGCGACTTGCCGCGGGACGAACCCTCCCCGTGGGTGATTCGCGCCCGCTCGGTGCTGGCTACTCGCTGATGATGGAGATCGTCGTGCTCGCCACGGGATTTTCCGCCGGCGTGGTGTCGGCGTGCGCGCGTCGCACCGGGGATCTCGGCGAAGCGTTCGCACTTCTCGCCGCCCGTGACGATCGAGCGGTGGCGCGTCCCGGACTCACGCTGCCGCAGGTAGCCGATCTCTTCGACGCCCTCGCCTCCACGGGAAATAGGCTGGAGAAACGCGGGCGCCTCGAGGAAGCGTTCAAGCGTACGACCCCGCTCGAGATGAAATATTTGGCGAAGGCCCTGCTCGGGTCGCTGCGCGTCGGCGCGCAGATTGGCGTGATCGAGGGGGCGCTTGCCCGAGCGTTCGAGGTGCCCATCGAGGAGCTGCGAAGGGCCGCGGCGCTCGTCACCGATCCGGGGATCGTCGCCGTGCTCGCGCGCGACGGGAGGCTCGATGCAGCGCATCTCATTCTCGGTCGACCGGTCGCTTACATGCTTGCCACTCCGATCGAGACCATCAAGGCAGAGATCGATCCGGCCCTCCATGTGATGGAGGACAAGATCGACGGCGTGCGCGCGCAGATCCACAAGGTGGACGGCGAGGTGCGAATCTTCGCGCGCGGACTCGAGCAAGTCACCGACACCTTCCCCGACGTCGTCTCTGGATTTCTCACCGCAGAGGGGGATTTTGCCTTAGATGGTGAGCTCGTCGCCCTGAAGGACGATGGGCGCCCGCGCCCCTTTCAAGCGCTTCAGGTGCGCCTTCGTCGTGTCTCTCCCGACCCCTCGCTCGTGGAGGCGACCCCGGTGTCCTTCATAGCTTACGACCTTCTCGCCGACGGAGAGCGCGATCTTCTCTCCGTTCCGTGGCGGGACCGACGGGCGTGCCTCGAAGAATTCGCCAAGGCTCGCGCGCCGCGAGGACGCGTCTTCCTCCTCAATCCGGTTCAAGCGTTCAACGCCGACGACGCCTCTTTCATCGAAAAGCTCGACCTCGCCTTCGTCGCCGCACGAGGCCGCGGTCACGAAGGCCTTGTCCTCAAACGGCTAGATTCTCCGTACGAAGCGGGTCGCCGCGGCCAGGCTTGGATCAAAGTGAAGCGGGCCTTCGCCACGCTCGATGTCGTGGTCACCGCGGTCGAGGAAGGACATGGTCGGCGCGCCGGCGTCCTGTCGGACTATACCTTCGCGGTCTGGCGTGGCGAGGAGCTCGTCAACGTGGGGAAGGCGTACAGCGGGCTCACCGATCTCGAGATCGAAGAGATGACTCGACGGCTCGAGCAGCTCACCATCGAGCGCGTCGGCGGCGTGCACCTCGTTCGCCCCGAGATCGTCCTCGAGGTGGCCTTCGACGGCGTCCAACCTTCGTCCCGCCACGGCAGCGGTTTCGCCCTTAGATTCCCGCGTATCTTGCGCATACGTCAGGACAAGGCACCGGCTGACGCAGACACCATCGACGCCGTCGAGGCTCTCTTCTCCTCGCAAGTGGAGACCGGCCATCGCGAGCGAGGTCCTGCTCGCAAGCCAAGCAAGAAAGGAAAAAGCTCCGCTCAATTGAGTCTCTTCGGCGACGCGGTGAAGCCGAAAGAGTAGCGAGCTTGGTCGTTGCCGTTTGCCACACCTGAGGCGACTTTGGGCAAGCGCTAAGAGCTCCTCCGGATGATCCCTCGGCCGCGCGCGCCGCTGCTGCGGACACGAATTTGCATTCGGCCGTCAGAGATCATGACCGCCCGAACTTTGTCGCCCCATGAGGTCGCCGCTGAGCGCTCGCCGCTACGCGAGCGTCCTCAGGCGGACGATGCGACGCCGCGAATCCCTCCCGATCGAAATGAGGCAATGCTCGAGCTCGGGGGACGGCGGGTTCGGCTCACCAATCTGCAGAAAATTATCTTCGCGCAGAGCGGGATCACCAAGGGCGCGCTCATCCAGTACTACCTGGATGCAGCGCCGGTCCTGCTCCCCCACCTAGCGCAGCGCGCCATGGTGATGAAGCGCTACCCGGACGGCGCGAGCGGGAAATTCTTTTTTATGAAGCGCGCTCCCTTGCCGCGACCGAAGTGGATTCACACGTGTCAGATCGAGGACTCCAGCGGGAGCGCGTTCGAGCTCCCCATCGTCGACGACCTGGCGTCGCTCGCGTGGGTCGTGAATCTCGGCTGTATCGATCTCCATCCTTGGTACGTCCGCTGTGACGATCTCGAGCGGCCTGATTATCTGCATTTCGACCTCGATCCCGGGGAAGCGTCTTTCGACCGCGCGTGTGAGGTGGCCCTCGTCCTTCACGAAGCTCTCAGCGCTTTGCGGATTCCGAACTACGTGAAGACGAGCGGCTCGACAGGCCTGCACGTCTACGTGCCGCTTTTGCGCGGGCCGACGAAGAAGGAAGTTTGGAGCGTGGCGAAGGCGCTGGCGCGGGAGCTCGCGGAGCGCAATCCCAAGACGATCACCGCCGAGTACCGGATCGCAAACCGCCCTCCCGGTCGCGTCCTCATCGACTACAACCAAAACTCGTCGGAGCGTACGCTGGCCTCGGTCTACTCCGTTCGTCCGGTGCCGCGCGCTACGGTCTCTACGCCGCTCACGTGGAACGAGCTCTCGGCGGGCGTGACCGTCGATTCTTTCCGACTCGAGGTCGCCCCCGCGCGCTGGAGAAAGCTCGGAGACCTCTGGGCTCCTCTCTCCCCGTCGGCGCCGGGGCGCTTCGATCTCACGAAGGTGGAGTGACCTCGACTCGGCCTCGGCTCAGCGGCCGAGGAGCTCGCGGATCTTCTTCGTCAGGGCATCGGGCATGCAGGGCTTCACGAGGAGCGCCGTGTAGCCTGGGTTCTCGCCTTCGCTCACGGAGTGCCCCGTGAGCGCGATGATCGGCGTCGCCCGGGTGCGCTCGTCGTTCTTGAGGCGACGGATCGCTTCCCAGCCGTCGAGCACGGGAAGCGAGAGATCCATCACCACGACCGCAGGCAGAAGCGAAAAAGCCATGTCCAGGCCCTGCTGCCCGTCGGCCGCCTCTGCCACCCGGTAGCCCGCCAACGTCAACGAATGAACGTAGAGGAACCGACTGTCCTCGTAATCGTCCACGAGGAGAATGAGCGGCGCGTCAGCATTGGTGGGGGTGGTCGGCACAGCAGCTCGCACACTACTATACAGTCGACGAGGCCGACTCATGGATTCGCTCCTCGCCGCCCGCGCCCAGATGGAAGTCAGCCTGGCGTTTCACATGATCTTCTCGGCGATTGGCATCGCACTACCGATATTCATGTGCATCGCAGAGGGGCTGCATATCCGGACCGGCGAAGCGCACTACCGCGAGCTCGCGCAAAAATGGGGAAAGGCGACCTCCCTTCTTTTTGCAATCGGAGCCGTGTCGGGTACGGCGCTTTCATTCGAGCTCGGCCTTCTGTGGCCGCGGTTCATGGCGTTCGCCGGCGCCATCATCGGCTCGGCATTCGCCCTCGAGGGTTACGCCTTCTTCCTCGAAGCGATCTTCCTCGGCCTCTACCTTTACGGATGGGAGCGTCTTTCCCCTCGGACTCATTGGCTCTGCGGGCTGTGCGTTGCGGTGAGCGGAACCATGTCCGGCGTGCTCGTGATCGCTGCGAATGCGTGGATGCAAGTCCCCGGAGGCTTCGTCCTCGAAGCGGGTCGTCCAGAGCACATCGATCCGCTGGCTCCGTTCAAGAGCCCCGCGTGGATGACGATGTCCGTGCACACCACGCTCGCCGCGTACATCGCGGTCGGTTTTGCGATCGCGGGGATCTATGCGCTCGGTGTGATTCGGGGACGGAAAGACGCCTACCACCGCTCGGCTATTTCGATCGCGCTCGCTGTCGCCGCGTCCGCTGCGCTTGCCCAGATCGTGAGCGGCGACGTGAGCGCTCGTATGGTCGCTCGGTACCAACCGGTGAAGCTCGCGGCGATGGAGGCGCACTACGTTACCTCGGGCAACGTGCCTCTTGTCGTCGGCGGTCTCGTCGACGCAGAACACGGTGAGGTGCGATACGGGCTAAAAATACCTTCTGGACTGAGCTTGCTCGTTGCCCACGACCGCGACGCCACGATCCCTGGCCTCGACCGTGCACCGCGGAGCGAGCGTCCTCCGGTGGGCGTGGTGCATGCGGCCTTCGACGTAATGGTGGCGTGCGGCTTTGCTCTCGCTGGGCTCGGCTGCTGGTTCGCGCTCATGCGTCTCCGCCGGCGCACGGATTTCGCCGAGTCACGGTGGCTCCTTCGGGCGCTCGTCGTCGCCTCTCCGCTGGGTTTCGTCGCCCTCGAAGCTGGCTGGATGGTAGCGGAGGTCGGTCGGCAACCGTGGGTGATCGATCACGTCATGCGCACCGCGGACGCGGTCACCCCAGCGCAAGGTGTCCCTCTGACGTTCTTCGTATTTTGCGTTCTCTACGCTCTCCTCGGGACGGTGCTCGTGGTTCTTCTGCGACGCCTCGCCACCGGTCGCGCTGACGCTCCTCATCATGCAGAGTGAGACCCTCCTCGCCGGAGTCGCCCTCTTTGCGGTGATCGCCTACGGCGTTCTCGCGGGAGCCGATTTCGGCGGCGGCATCTGGGACATTCTCGCGAGCGGGCCGTACCGGGGCGAGCAGCGAGCGACGATCGCTAGAGCGATGGGGCCCGTGTGGGAGGCGAACCACGTGTGGCTGATCTTTCTCATCGTGATTCTCTTCTCGGGATTCCCGCCCGCATATGCCGCGCTCAGCGTGGGCCTCTTCGTTCCGCTCCACCTCGTTCTTCTCGGCATCACGCTCCGCGGCGGTGCGTTCGTGTTCCGCGCTCACGGCGGCGCAGGTGGCGCCTCACTCCTATGGGGGGCGGTTTTCGGCGGGGCGAGCCTGATCACGCCGGTGCTTCTGGGTATGTCACTCGGGGCGGTGTCCGCCGGAAATCTCCGCATCCATGACGGGGTCGTGGCCCTGGGCGGACCCGCATCGTGGACGTCACCGATCTCGATCGCCATGGGGCTCCTTGCCCTCAGCATCTGCGCGTACCTCGCGGCGGTCTTTCTCACGAACGAGACGACGGGTGCCCTCCAAGAAATTTTTCGCAGGAAGGCCCTCATCGCCGGCACGTTCGTGGTTGCCCTCGCGGCGCTCGCCGTACCGCTCACCCGGTTCGAGGCGCAGCACCTCTACGATGGGCTCACCAGCGTGCGCGGAGCGGGCGTCATCGGCGGTGGCGTCATTGCCGCGCTCTTGTCAGGGATCGCACTTCTCACCCGCCGCTTCCGGCTTGCACGCCGCGCCGCCGTCGTTCAAGTGGCGTTGCTCCTCGGAGGCTGGGGTGTCGCGCAGTATCCGTATTTGATCTATCCGGACCTCACGCTCGCCGCCGCACGAGCGCCCGAGGCGACGCTCCAGTTCGTTCTGTGGACCTTGCCTTTTGGTACTGCGGTGCTCGCTCCGTCGATCTGGTTTCTCTTCAGGGTCTTCAAATCGACGGTGCCGAAAAGTTAAGCTCGAGCGCTCGTCTCGCCACCTTTGGTGAACGTCGCGAGGAGGGCGAGGGGGGCCCACAACGGAAAGAGAAGCGGTACGCAACGCGCGACCATCGCCAGGGCGCGGATTCCCGTGGCCCGCGTTCCATCGCGTCGCACGATCACGATCGAATGACCTTTTCGCACGCCATCTGGCTCCCATCGCTTCACGTCGAAACGCGCCAGCCAGTCCAACGCGCCCACGAGGTGCGCGCCGAAGACTCCTGACGTGCGTGATGGATCGAATAAAAATTTTCGAGCGTGCGTGTCCGGCGTTGCGAAGAGCGCGTAGGTCGCGAGCGTGAGCCAGGTGAACAGCTCCACCTTGCTCGTCACCTCGATGGTCAGATGAAACATGACGCCCCACCACAGAGCGATGACGCGCGTCCTTCGCAGCCACAGCCCCACTGCCAGGAAGATCTCGGTGGCGATCGCCAGCTTGGCGAGCGCGCTCGTGGACATGGGCCGCGAAAAGAGCTCGACGACGGAGTTGGGCACCCCGCGGGCCACGGCCTCGTTTCCATAGCGCGCGAACCGATCGCCAATTACCAGCCCGTTGCGCCAGTCGTCGTCGAAGAGCTTGGATCCGCCCGAGGCGAGGTAGATGATCGAGACTTGCGCTTGCGCGAGACGCTGCGCCCAGAGGAGGCCGCTTCGGCTCTCGGTTGACCCCGTGATCACGAGCGCGCGATCGCAAGGCGCGAACGCGAGCAGAAACGCAAAGCACACGAGCGCGTAGCGGTTGTGATGAAACTGCAATCGATCGCAGAGCAGAACGTAGAGTCCGAGAACGGCGCTCGAGAAGAGCGCCACGCGTGCGCGGTGACCGACGGCGACCAGGACCGCGAGCAGTAGCTGGATGGCGACGATCAAGATGTAGATCGGGCGCGCCGGAACTAGCGCGGCAGGGATCAGCGGGAGATGGAAGACGTCGCCGAAGTAGCCGTTGTCTTCGAGCCTGCGTGCGGCTCCGAGGGTCTGCCAAAAGAGCAGCGCACCGACAGCCACGCGCACCAGCCCGAGGAGATACGTGTCGCCGACCTCCGTTTGCCATCGTCGGAGAAGCGCGATCATCGCTGCGCACGCTTTGCTTCGAGGGTGAGAGCGATCGGCGCGCGGCCGTTCTTGCGCTCGCTCACTTGGAGTAGGAGTCCGCGGGTCTCGGTGTCCTGAGGAATGTGCGCGGCTACGTCGACGAGGGCCATCTGCAGGCGCGCAACCTGAGCGTCCGCCCCGTAGGAGGCGTGGATCGCGGTGTCGAAGGTGGAGAGGGCGGGGTCGCGAACCCGATCGCGCCAGGAGAAGCGCTGCGGAGCGCCATCGCGATCTTTGGCAATCCATGTCCCGTCCTCAATGGGTACGTTGACGGTTCCGTGGCCGCTCGGCGCGTCGATTTGCCGGAAAAGACGGACGTTCAGGGTCGACGACTCCCCGAACATGCGAAACCCGAAAGCGTGGTCCGTCCTCCCGCCGGCCGTCGCGACGAGCGCTACTTGGGAGGCGAGGTAGGCCGCCGCAAAGGCCGTGCGCGCCCGAGGCCCCATGCACCCATCTTACTCACGCCCACACAAAAGGAACAAACTCGCCCTTTGATGCGGCCTATGACACGCTTCTGGTAAGTCGGTGCCCCGCCATCTGGTCTTCTCTTTCAGCGCTCTCATCTTCCTCGCGTGCGGCGATACAGGCCCCTTTGCAGATCATGCCACCACCGAGCCCCAGGCAGCCGTGAACAGGGTCAAGCGCGCGCCCGATGCCGCCCACGCGGAAGCTTCCCCCGTGACGCCGGCGCCTGCTGCCGATCCGCTCCTCGCGAGCCCCATCGTGCACCCAGCGTCCCTCGGTCGCTTCTTCGAGTCGCTCGCCAAACTCGAGCGGCGCGTGGCCACGGAAGACGTGCGGATCGTTCAATTCGGCGACTCACACACCGCCGCAGACTTGCAAACGGGCGTGGTGCGCCGCGCTCTCCAAACGCGATTCGGCGATGGCGGCCGGGGCTTCGTGTCGCTCGGAAAACCGTGGAGCTACTATGTCCAGGACGGCGTGCGCGGCGGTGCAACGCGGGAGTTCGCGCCTGAGCATGGTCACCTTGTTCACGGGGGATTCGTGGGGGACGGGCTTTATGGCCTCGGAGGGGCAAGCATTCTCGCAACCCGCCGCGGGGCGCGCGCGTGGACCGATGTCGCTACGCCAACGTCGCACGTGGAGATCGCGTACCTCGAGCAGCCAGGTGGAGGCTCCTTCGATCTGACGGTCGACGGCGTAAAAGCGGGACGCATTTCCACGAGCGCGCATACCACCGCCTCGGCGTTTCGCGCCTTCGACGTGACGGACAGCGCGCACCACGTGGAGGCAGAGGCGGTCGGAGATGGCGCAGTCCGGATCTTCGGTCTGACGCTCGATCGTCCGGCCGTCGGCATCACGCTCGACGCGCTCGGGATCAACGGCGCGCGCGTGAACAACGCCCTTCAGTGGAACGAGCCGCACATGTCGGAGCAGCTTCGCCACCGCGCGCCGGATCTCGTGATCTACGCCTACGGTACGAACGAGGCGGGCGATGACACCCCAGCCCCGGTCTACGAGCAAAGGCTCGTCGACTTGCTCGGTCGCATGGCCCGCGCGGTCCCCTCCGCGGCTTGCATTCTCATCGGTCCCGCGGACCGAGCGATGAACAGCCCGCGCGGGTGGATCACGATGCCGAAGCTCCTCGAGGTCATTGCCTCGCAGCGGAAAGTCGCGGAGGCCGCGGGCTGTGCTTACTACGATCAGCTCCAGAAAATGGGCGGCCCCGGAACGATGGCCGCATGGGCCGATGACGCGAGCCCGAAGGGGCGGCGCGATCGCGTGCACTTTACACGTGATGGCTACACCCAGCTCGGCGAATGGTTCGCGGCCGACCTGATCAGCGCGTACTCATCGTGGCGCGCCGACACCGCGAAGCCGCCGTCTCAGTCGCGTGCTCCGCTTCCGGGTGGCCCCTTGGTGGCGTTTCCGCGGTAGGCCGCGAAGCCCGTAGTGAGAGCCTTGAAGAAGAGGTCGCCGATGACCTGAGCGCCGGCGGGTGTGGGGTGCGTGAGATCCCAGCTCGCAAGCTGTGGCGAGGCCTTTACCCAGCGCGCGAACGCTCCCTGGCCGCCCATCGCCTCGAACGTGTTCCAGAACGCGACGTGGTGCTCGAGTGCGACCTTACGCTGGAGCTCCACGAGCGTGAGCACGATTTTTCGCGTGCGGATCTCGCCCGTGTCGCTCTTCTCGCCGCGATCGAGTGGGGCGCAGATCATGACTGAGGAGGCAGGCGCTGCGGCCTTGAGCTTCTCCACGAGCGCTCCTAGCGATCTCTCGTACGCCTCGCCGTTGATGCTGCCGTCCTCGCTCTCGTTGGTTCCGTACTGCACGATGATGAGCGACGGCTTGCGAAGCGCCATCTGCTCCGACCAGTGATCGGCGTCCATCCCCTCCCAGAGCCGAGCGCGCGCGCCGTTCGCACCGAGCGCGTCGTAGACCACGCCCGGCTTTTCTCGTTCGAGGGCCACGCCAAAAATGCGAACGTCTCCGCTGGCTCGGGTGCGAATGGACAGAGACGCCGCGCCGTCGGGCACTTCGACCGTCATCATCCGCGAGACCTTCTGCTCGCCGCGCGTCGACAAAAGAAGCGTCTTCTGACCAGGAATGACGAGGTCGGCGTCGCCGCCGGAAGGTTGCTCGAGGTAGTAGATGTCGAAATGCGAGACGCTGCGTCCGTAGTCTCCTTTGTCGGCCGTCGAGAACCACGCGCTCGCGGCGCCGGCGGTGTGAAAGGAGACCCCGCCGAGGCCGTACATCTTGTCTGACACGAACGGCCCGGTGATGCGCTGCGCGTTCCACCCATCGGACGCGGTGTGCATCACGTCGTTGTGGAAATACCATTCCCATGGATTCGCGGTGAGGATGAAGCCGTGCCCCGCGTCTCCGAAGCGGGCCTGCATGAGGCGGCGTGCGGTTCCGGAGATGAGGTCGCTCGTGATGACCGAATCTCCATAGTGCAGGACGCGGGTCACCGCTCCGGGCTCTTTGCGTTCGGTCTTCGCGAGTTGCGTGTAGAACGCATCTAATGCGTGCTCCGTGGGATCTTCCACCGCGAGTGAACCGGCCACTTTGGCGAGCGCCACCGCGTCGAGCGTCGGCCGTCCATCGCTTGCCGCGGGGAGGGCGTTGGTGACCGAGGCTTTATTTTCTGAGGCCTTGAGAGCGGCGTCGCCCAGCTTGCCGACGGGCGTAACGAACTCGCTGCTCGTGGTGGTCGTGTCGCCGGTGGGCTTGTCCCAGGGCGCGGCCACAACCCGGTAGTCACGCAGGCGCGGCGACGCGTACGGAACCGCGAGGACGAGCAGCATCACCGCCAGGGTTCGAGGCGTCTTTCCAGCGAGGGGGTGCCCTACTTCCATCGGTAAAGGCGGAGATAGCTAATAAAGCGGCCCCGCGCCACCCAGGGAGGTCCACCGATTTTTCGGTTACCCTGCCGCCTCGGATGCTTTTCAACAGCGCGCTCTACGGGGTTTTTCTCCTCGGGACCTACGTGGTCTTCTGGCTCATCGCCGCGCTTCCTCGGCTCCGCACGCTCTTTCTCATCGCCGCGAGCTACGCTTTCTATTTTTACGGCACGTACGACGCGGCTCGCGAGGAAGAGGTCCCCTTCGGCCCCGTCCTCTGGAGCGTGATGTGCCTCGCCATCATTTTCTTGGGCAGCACCCTCGACTATGGAATCGGCCGCGCACTCGAAAAAACCGATGATCCGCGGAAGCGAAAAGCGCTCCTCGTCGTCTCGCTGCTCTACTACGGCGGAGTTCTTTCTCTCTTCAAATATTTCAACTTCGCCGCCGACTCGATCACCACCGCGCTCCACGCAGCGGGCGTCAACGTGAACCCCGTTCACCTGCGCCTCGTTCTTCCGTTCGGCATCTCGTTCTTCACCTTCGAGACGATGAGCTACACCATCGACGTCTATCGCCGGGCCATCCCCGCCGCGAAGCGCTATGGCGATTACCTCCTCTTCGTGTGCTTTTTCCCGCACCTCGTCGCGGGCCCCATCGTCAGGCCGAACCAGATGTTGCCGCAGCTCGCTCGGGCGCCGGTGGCAGATTCCAATTCGCAAGCGCGCGGACTTTTCCGGATCGCCAAGGGTCTCGCCAAAAAAATCGTCATCGGCGACGTGCTCGCCGTGGGCATCGTCGGGCGGGTCTTCGACAACCCCGAGCGCTACTCGTCGATCGAGGTCGTGGTCGCCGTCTATGCCTACGCGATCCAGATCTACATGGATTTTTCCGGCTATTCCGATGTTGCGCTCGGGAGCGCGCAGCTCTTCGGATACGAGCTACCTGAAAACTTCAGGACGCCGTACCTGGCGAAAAATCTTCAAGACTTCTGGCGTCGCTGGCACATCACGCTCAGCACGTGGCTGCGCGACTATCTCTACGTGCCGCTCGGAGGGTCGCGGGGCTCCCAGCTTTTCACGTACCGCAACGTGATGATCACCATGCTCCTCGGCGGCCTATGGCATGGAGCCTCCTGGAATTTCGTCATCTGGGGCGGTCTTCATGGGCTCGCGCTCGCCGCCACGCGCATCTGGCAGCGCGCTCGTCCGCCCTCGGAAAAAAGCGGCGCCACTGCGGGCTCCGTCGTGGCCGTCTTTCTCACGTTCCACTACGTCTGCTTCGCTTGGATTTTTTTTCGAGCACCGACCTTCGAGCACGCGTCGCTCATGCTCGGGCGCATCGCTCGTCTCTCCTTCAGCGTCGACAACGTCTCCGCGAAGGTGACTCTCGCGCTCGTGGTCGGCGTCTTCGTTCACGTCGTCCCGCATCGTTTGAAAGATCGGCTCCGCGATTCGTTCGTGCAAACGCCGTCGTGGGTGCAGGGCGTCGTGCTCGCCTTCGTGGCGTACGGAATCCATCTCGCGGCCGGGGCAAAGGCCGAGCCCTTCGTCTACGGACAATTCTAGGCGACCTTCGAGAGCCCGTGGTAGTTCCACGGCGTGAAGCCTGCGCGGGTCGCCTGTGCCGTTTGCGATATCGTGACCGCGATTCTCATCGCAGCGGCGGTGTTCGTTGGCCTGCCCGCGCGTTGGTGGCTCGTCGACGTCGGGGCGCTCGTCCTCGTCGCGTTCCTCGCAGCGGCAGGGGTCGGTCTCCTCCTGAGAGCACCGTGGGGTGAGAAGGTCGCGCGGTCGGCGTCGATCGCGTCGCTTGCCATTGGGCTCGCGCTCGTGGCAACGCTCGGCGTCACCGCGAGCTACTTGCGCGGCATCTACGGCCCGGTTGGCCGCGGCGGTGCGCTCATCCTGGTGCTCGTGGCGGCGCTCGCGATCCCATATCTGCTGGTATTTCCAGCTCTCCAGCTCGCGTGGCTCGGCACGCTTCGCAAAGAAAAATCCTCGTGAGCACGCGCTCGATCCTGCGCCTCTTGGCGGGTTACGCGTTCGTGCTTGGCCTCGCGTGCTTCGGCATCATCCATGAGTTCACACTCCGCGACGATCCGCACGGCGAGGTGATCGCCTCGCTGTGGCAGGACGGTGATCTCGTCGAGCGCCTGGTCTTCATCGACGCTGCCACCCAGGCCGCGTGGTTGGGTGCGGCCCGCCCATCGCACCGTCAGATCGTGTTGGAGACCGTGATCGCGCAAGGCCCGCTCCTCGCACGCCCGGAAGCCGCGTTCTCGCTTTCTCTCGTCGCGCCTCTGGACGGAGTGAAGGCCACGCTCGCCGGCGCGACCGCGTACGTCACACCCGACGATCTCCTGCTTCGACAGGCCTACGATCGCGGAATCCAGGACGCCACGCTCGGCCTCAGCGCGGGCGTCGACGTCCAGACGGTGCTCCTCTTGCTCTCCCAGCGGCTGCACACGAGCGTGCGTGAAGTGCTTGAATTTGCGGATCTGCGTCGCATTCGGGTGAGACGCACGGCGCTCGGGGTGCCTCCATCACCCAGCGTGGATGCGCAGACGCTCTCGCGAGATCAGGTGCGCGAGGCCGTCGTCGAAGCGAGCTCTTATCTTGCCCGCGGCGTAGACGAAGCCGGACGCTTTCGCTACTTCGTCGACGCGTCGACCAACCGCAATCTCCCCGGCTACGACTGGCCCCGCCACGCCGGCGCCACGTACTTTCTCGCGCAAGCCGCGGCGTTCTCCGGAGACGCTGACGTGCGTGCGGCGGCGATCCGTGCGGCCTCTCGCCTGAGGGACAACGCGCTCGTCACCTGTGGAGACGAGGCATGCATCGCGGATGACTCGGTCGCCGAGATCGGATCGAGCGCGCTCGCCATCATCGCGTTCGTGGAGATCGCGCGGACCGGCATCGACCCGACGTTCGCGCCGACGGTCGCCAGACTCGCGCGGTTTCTACGCACGCAGCAGCGTCCGGACGGTGAGTTCATGCACCAGTACGATCGCGACGCGCGTCGCCCGATCGACGTACAGTTTCTCTACTTTTCAGGGGAAGCGACGCTTGCCCTCTCGCGCGCGCACGCCCTCACCCAGGATCCGGACACGCTGGTCGGTGCGAAGAGTGGACTCGCAAACCTGGTCGGTCCGGCCTGGCATTTCTTCGGCGACCGCTACTACTTCGGCGAAGAGCACTGGACGTGTCAGGCCATGGCGGATCTCTGGACGTTGGCCCCGAACGGAGAGGCCTTGGATTTTTGCATGCGTTGGCAAGCCTACGGACGGAAGATGCAACACGTCGCCGGCGACTCTCCACGCGATGCCGAGGGTTCGTTCGGCGTTGATCCGATCATCACTCCGCGTTTCACTCCCGTCGCTTCGCGCTGCGAAGCCGGCGTGGCAACCTTGGAGATCGCGCGACGCACAGGCCAGTCTGCTCCGGAGATCGCAGCGCTCGATCTTCAGCTCCGCCGCTCGCTCGCTCTACTGGTGCGAAAGCAATTTCGCCCGGGTCCCGTGCATCTCTTCGCTAGCAAGGAGGCCGTGCGCGGCGCATTCCCGGGGAGCGACGCCGATTGGCAGCTCCGCATCGATTACCCGCAGCACGCCGGGAGCGCCATGATCCGGTGGCTCGAAGTCACGCGCCCCTGAGCGACCTCGGGGAACTGTGGCGCAGGATCGTCACGCGGCCACAGGCACATCTACCTACAAAAATGCAACAAAGAGTTGGACCATGGAAAAACTGGGGTTAGCTTAACGTGTGCAGAGTCCACATACGTGGCCTCGCGCTCTGGAGGGCGATGCCCGACTCGGACGGTCTAGAGAGGCGAATCAAATCTGAAAAACGGGGCGCACTTGCGTCCACTTCGCCCTTGGCTGTCAGTGTCCGTCGTCAGCAACCGAGCAAAACGGATCGGAGCACGCAGGCACCAAACTTGCGTTGTTGGCTCCCGTGCGAATGGCACTGCCAAAACACTTTCGGCTCGCAGTCCGACTTGGCCTCGAAACCCCAACCCTGGGAGAGCGGTTCATGCGCGAACCCAGGACTGCCTTGGAAAGAGTGAGGTGAATGGATGAAGACCCACGCAGCCATCACGAGCCTCGAAGCTGTATCCCTCGAAGAAGCACGCGCCTACCTGGACGATGCAAATGGTGATGAGCTCAACGCGGCGTCTGCCCTGGCGGCAGACCGCAACAAGCTCGCCGGCGATTCATCGGTCCCGCCGGACGACGCCGAAGTTCACCAAGCGCTGTTCCTACTCCGGCGTGCGTCTGGCCAAACGGCCCCTAGCTTCGATTCGATGAAAGTGCAGCTTCGTCACAAGCGTCTGGCGGCGTAGATCTCTCCAGCGCGACTGTGGCGTCGTCATTTATGCGCGCTCACTTCGCGTCGATTTTCGGCTCCGTCTTTTCGATGAGGGGGTTGAAGGCCTTTGCCTTCGCAGCAAAATCGGAGGCCTTCGCGCCATCGACGCCCGTATAAACGCGCGCGGCGGTCCAGTACAGCTCCGCAGACTTGATCGGCATGAGGAGAGCCTTGTCGATCGAGACCTGTGCGCTCTTGCCGTCCTTGTTGGCAAGCTGAGCGCGGGCAAGCGCGACGTAGCTGATGCTGTTCGGGCGAAGCGCCAGATTCTTGGTGAGTAGCTCTAGTGCCTTCTTGGGGTTCGCGCCTTCCGACATGAAGAACTCCGAGGCGTGCCAGTACATGGCCTGCGGGTACTTCGTGAGCAGCTCACCGTAGCGCGCCGTCGCCTTCGCTTTGAGCGCATCCGCCTCCTTGGTTTTGCCTTTCTCGCGGTAGAGCGCGGCGAGCGCGCCCATGAACTCCGGATCGGGGGACCGCTTCGTGATGCCCTCGTAGATGGCGATTGCTTCGTCGTCTTTGCCAACGAGATGCAGCGCCTCGGCGAGGTGCTCGCCCGCCATCACGAAGGACGGAATCCGCGCCACGGCCTCGCGATAGAAGAGCACGGCGTCCTCGAATTTCCCGGTCTTCATCTTGTGAAGACCACGCTGCACGTCGATCCACGCAAGAGGAATCGGGCTGGTGTCGCGCAGGAGATCCTCGGCCTCTTCGAACTCACGATCGGCAGCTTCTTGCTCCCCGAGATCGTGATGTAGCTGCGCTTCGCGAGCGAGAGTGTAGAGCGATTTCCTGGTCGAGGCCGCACGGATCGCGGTGATAGCGGCATCGTACTTTCCGTCGTTCCAATCGAGCTCTTGCACGACCGCGGCTACGTCTTCGCCTGTTGCGCCGAGGGTCTTGGCCTTCTCGATGTCGGCCCGCGCTTCAGGGAATCGATGAAGGCTCTGCTCCTGTTCGGCGCGCGCGATGTAGATCGAAGCGTTCGCGGGCTCGAGCTTGATGGCGCTGCTCGTGATGTCGATCGCCTGCTGGATCTCGTCGAGATCTCCGCGATGTTTTCCGCGGACGTAGTGCGCTCCGCTGAGCATGCCGAGCTTCGCGGTCGACTTCGGATCCCGCTTGAGGATCTTGTCCATCGCGTCGACCTGGCCGTCGAGGTTGCCGAGGTAGATCTCGGCGCTGGTGGTTGCGAGCTCGGCTTGCGTCCGCGGCTTTCCTCGTAGGGGCGCCGGAGCGGCAGGCGGGGCGGGCGCGGCAGCGGTGCTCGGTGCGACGCTCGGTGCAGGCGGCGTCGCCTTCTCGTCGTCGTGGCAACCGGCGAGCGCGATCATCCCAACAAGGCTGAAATAGAGACGTTTCATCGTTCGGATCTCACAAAAGAAAATCGGCGTCGCGGGCTCCCCCCTCTAACAAGGGGACGAGCACTCGCGACGCCGACTGTACTACGAACTGAGGTTCAGTTCGGAGCTGCCATGTACGGCCAAACCAGCGCGGAATCCTTGGTCGCCTTGGGGACGCCGTCGCAGACGCCGGCGAACTGCCGGACCACTAAGTACGAGAACACCTTGTCGACGATGTCTTCGTTGAGCCAGCGACCTCCGCTGCTCGTCTCTGAGCTGCCAGCCCCGCCAGCGTTGAGAACCTGGTCCTCGATGTTGAGGAAGCCCTTCGCGTCGAAAGGCGCTTCCGGGTTGACAATGATGACGTCGAACTTGAGGGGCTGGACGAGCGGGTGCTCGGCAGCTCCGCCGTCCGTCCATTTGTACGCCGGGTTTCCGGGGGGGCTGAGCGAGTTGAAGAGCTTCAGGTGCTGATCAAAGCTCGTGTCGAACACCGCTCCGCCAGACCCGATGGGGCTGAAGGAGTACGTGTCGGCCTGGTTCCAGGGATCTTTCAGGGCCTTGTCGTTGAGGGCCGTGTTGATCGCCGGACGACCCATGCGGTCGATCTGACCGAGCGGGAGGCTGGCTTCAGCGCCCGTTTCGGTGATGGGGGCATCCGTGCCGCCACCGTCCGCGCCGGGAATGACCACGTCGGGTTTGCCGGAGTCAGGCGTGGAGGTGTTGGTGTCGTCACTGCCGCAGCCGACGGCAAGCGCGGAGCAGGAGAGGGTTACGATTCCGAGAGCCAGAAGAATTTTCATGTTTTTCATGGCGGGCCTCAGTTCCCGGTCCGCTTGGTGTCAGCGGCTACAGTTAGGAGGGGGATTGTGGCGGCATCGCCCGGATTGAACGCCTTGGCGGAGTTCACTTCGAGGATGATCGAGAGGACGTTGAAGCCGTCGAAGAAGTTCGAGCCGCCGTCACAGTCCGGGAACGATTTTCCGCTGTTGAGCACCGCTGCGTCACCCGTCTTGAGCAAGGTCTGGAAGGCCCCGAAGTCGAAGAAGAAGGGGTCCGACCGGAGACCGGCGAAGAGACAGATGTCGTCGGTGCCCAAGCAGGTCGACGTGGCGTTGAAGGCCACCGTCTTGGTGAGGCCGCCGCCGCCGGTGCAGGTCATGCCCGCCGCCGCCGTGAAATTGCACTTGAAACCCAAGTCCGGACCGACGGCAAGGCTGCCGCCGACCACGGAATGAGCGCGGAAATAATAGTCCACCTTGTCGGAGAACTTGGAAGCTGCGCTCGCTGTCGGCGTTACGTCCATGATGAGGACGAGGTGGCCAGCGGTCGTCGGGCTGACGAACGTGTAGACGTCGGTGATGTCAGCGGCTTTGTCTGCCGTGGCGCCAGGGCTGTCGAGGTGGTCGGCCGCGCGCCCAGGCGTCATCACCGCAATTCCGGCGCCTATCACCGGAATGGCGAGTGCCGCCAATGTCCATTTCTTATTCATGCTAATTCCTCCTCAGGAAAGGTCATCCAAGCGAACCGTTGCCCACCCCGCCGCCAATGGCGGTCGAAAGCATCGGGAACCCTCCCAGGGTACGCTTAGAGCGGGGCGGTAGCCTACTTTTTTTCGACCGCGGACCCAGACCCCGTGGAACCCGCGTCTTCGACGTGAACCGGCGCAGCTCTATCGAGTTCTTCGGCGCGGCTCTTCTCACGCCACGCGTAGAGCCCGAGCGCGCCCACCATGCAGGTCACGCCTAGGACGAGGCCGGCCAGAAGCGCCGTCCGGGAGGACATCGATGTCGGCTCGTCCATCTCCTCGAGCGCGGCGAGGGCCTCCGGGCTTGCGGGCTTGAGCATGTATTGGACTTGCTCGTCATTGAGGCTCGTCGTGCGCGAAGTTGCCGTCCCGCATACCTTGTCGAGCGCCTCCGAGAGCTCGAGGGCGGACTGGAAGCGGCGTTTCGGATCGCGCGCGCAGGCGACGGCGAACCATGCGTCGAAGCCGGCGGGCACGTTCGGGTTCAGATCGGACGCAAGGGGCAGGGAGGCCGCGCACACCTTGAGGACGATGTCGCCGAGGACTTCTCCCTCGAAGGGGATCCGCGCGGTCATCGCCGCAAACGTGCAAGCGCCGAGCGACCAGAGATCCGTGAGCGCGCCAGGTGCGCCCCCCATCGTGAGCTGCTCAGGGCTCATGAAGTTGGGCGTACCGATGACCGCGCCGTCCTGAGTGGGGCCGCCCATCGATCGACTTTGCCCCGAGCTCGACGCTGTGATCGGCTCCTGGAACATCTTGGCGATTCCGAAGTCGACCAGCTTCACGACGTAAGGCTCTTCCGCCGTCGCGTCGTCTTTGCTCGTCGCCAGGAAGATGTTGTCGGGCTTCAGATCGCGGTGAACGATCCCCCCGGCGTGGGCTTTCGAAAGGGCTTTGGCGGCCTGGCGGATGATTTTGGCCACCTCGCGCCCCGTCAGCGGGCCCTCGCGGATCAAGAGCTCAGAGAGCGATTCGCCCTCGAGGTACTCCATCACAATGTACGGGAGCCCCTCTACGTCGGTGATTCCATAGTCGTAGACGTGGACCGCGTGCTTGGTCTGCAGCTTAGCCGCCGCGCGCGCTTCGATCTCGAAACGCTTTCGCGCGTCCGGATGCGCTGCGTGGGCCGGTTTGATGAACTTGATGGCGACCGTCGTGCCGAGCGCGATGTGTGCGCCGAGCCATACGGTTCCCATTCCGCCGGTGCCGATCAGGTGATCGACGCGGTACTTTCCGCCAATGATGTGGCCGGCGAGGTCAGGGACGTCGGGGGGAAGCTCGATTTCACTCATGGCGAAGAAGGACCGCGATCGTAGCGAATCTCGGTCCCGTTGGGGAAATCCCTGGCGCGCGGGAAGAAATGAGCTTCCGGGCCCCGTGCAGGATCGTCCTCGGTGAACAGGACGTCACGGGCTGCGCTTCTTGGCCACGAGGGTGGGTACGTTCTTCACGCTGTCGAGCGGGGCAATGTCGAGCAGGTCGGTCGCCGCCCGCGCGAACGTACGGAAGTCTAGCGGGCCTTCGTTGACGACGCCCGCTGCCACGCGACCCGGCGCGCGCACGAGGAGAGGCACCGCGCGATCGTAGAGGTAGGGCGACCCGTGGCTCGTGCCGGTTCCGACGACGTAGAGCGGATCGAAGAAGCTCCCGCGCGCCACGAGCACGTAGTAGTCGCCTGCGTCGTCGGGGATCGATTCGAAGACGAGCGTGCTCGCCGGAGGCACCGCATCGCGCGCAAACACGTTGTCCACCTCGGGATGCTTGGCGAGGGCCGTGGTCACCGCGAGGTCGAGCTTCTTTCGCTCCTCGCCGACGAGGGCCCGACCAAAGCGTGTAAGGTACACATAAGGATCGGCAATTCCTGCGATGAAATCGCCTTCTCCGACGCCGGCGCGGACCGCCGCGCGAATTTCGTCGGCCAGCGAGTCGGGCAGGAGTCGACCGACTTTTCCGCACGCGCGTTCCCAACGATCGGGTTTGGCGTTCGGCTCGCACCACGGGCGCGCTCCCGGGAGAAGCGTCACCTCGGGCATGGTCGTCACGCCGTGATCGGCGGCGAGGACCACCGCGTACCCGTCGCTGCCAAGCCGCGTATCGAGGCCGGTGAAGAACTTGGCGAGCGCGGCGTCCAGGCGAAGGAGCTCGTCCCACGCTTCCCATGAGTCCGGTCCGAAGGAGTGCCCGACATAATCGTTCGTGGAGAGCGAGATCGCGAGGAGCATCGCGCGGCCCTTCGTGTACTCGGCATCGATGGCGGCGAGACCGAGGCCGAGCAAGAGCTCGTCGGCGAACGGGCTCTGTCGGAAGGCTCCCGGACCGCCCGTGAATCCGTGGGGAAACGTGATCCCCGCACCATCGAAATCGCCCTCGCCCGGCTGCGCATCGGGGGTGATGGAATGCGACGGAGCCCATGTCGGATCGAGCCGGTCCCAGCGTCGGGCGCGCAGCATGTCGAGCGCTGCCTTGTCCGCTACGGGCCGGGCCCACGCCGGGAACGACGAGGCGAAGGCGGTGGACGTGGTAAAGCCCTCGTACGGCGCTTCAATCCACAGGGTGCTGCTCGGGTGCCTCCCGCCGCCGGGGATGGCTGCGCGATCTTTCAACGAGAGGCTCACGATGACCGCGTCTGGATGCGCAGCACGGAGAGCATCGGCCACGGTGTCTACGCGGAAGCGCGCGCTCGACGACGAGGGAGCGTTGTCAGGTGCTGTCTTGTCAGCTGGTCCGCGTTGACCATCGCTTCGGAGGGCGCGCACGTTGGGATCGCGCAGGATCGAGCGGCGTTTGCGGGTGATCTCGTCGACGACTTCGTTCGCAAAAATTCCCGAAGCTCGAGGCGTGGCTCCCGTGTAGAGCGCCGCGTGGCCTGGGGCCGTGTCGGTGACCGCGTGGTCGTAGCGCATCTCGCGTACCCACGTTCCTTCACGACGCAGGCGGGCAAAGCCTCCACTCTCGGGCAGCAACGGAAACCGCTCTGCCGCGATCCACGCCGCGAGCTGGTCGATCACCAAGGTGACCACCACCGGCTGTCTCCGTCTTTCGAGCGGAGCGACCGAGGAGCCGGACCGAGGCGCCTGCGCGTGCTCGTTGCCGCAGGCGAGAACGAGGCTACCGAGAAGCGCCCACGCGGCTTTCCTCAATGTCAGGACAGCCAGAGGAGCACGAGGGAGAGCGTCAGCGTGGGGATGAGGACGATCGTTCCGAGCCGAATGAATTTCCAGATACTGATCTCGATTCCAGAGCGACGAAGGAGGTCGAGCCACAGCAGCCCCGCAAGCGATCCAACGGGCAGAAGGCGCGGCCCGATATCGCCGCCAACGAGCGCTGCCAGAAGCGGTCGACTGCCGCCGTGCGCCCCGAGAGCCATCATGTTGAGGATCGACATCGGATGGTTGTCGACGACCGCAGATCCGATGGCAGCGACCACCCCGACCGTCGCGATTTCTCGTCCGCTGCCGGACGGAACTGCCTGGTAGAAGTGGGCGAGCTGCTCCACCACCCCCACATGACGAAGGCCAGCGACGACGAGAAACACGCCCCATAGGAAGACGAGAATGTCCGGAGAGATGTGGCGGAGCACCTGCCGCGTCGGGGCGACCCGGTACGCGCGGGCGATGCCGAGGCAGCCGAGAGCACCGGCGACGGCGACGATCCAGATCTGTCCGCCGAACGCCGCTGTGATCGGGTACGCCGCGAAGACTACGAGCAACACGGCGACGGCAGGACGCTCCGCGCGGTGTCGCTCTACGACTTCGACCGGGGTACGAGCGGCTACGGTGGTCGCGAGCAGCCTCCCAAAATGAAGGTAGAGGACCGCGAACGTGAGGAGAGCTCCGGCGATCGAAAGGGGAAGCATGATCTTCGCGTAGGCGTTGAAATCCACCCCCGCAAACTCGGCGACGATCATGTTCATCGGATTGGAAGTGATGAGCGGCGCCACGCCCGGGGCGAGGAAAACCACGAAGGCAAACGCCTCGGTGACCGCCGGACGACCCGGATAAAGCCGGCGCGTGAGGGCAACGATGAGGGGCGTGAGGAGCAAGATCGCCGAATCGTTGTTTAAGAGGGATGGCGTCACGACGCTCATCACGAACACGAGCTTGAACGTGTGAGTCGCTGACGTGTCTCGTGCGCGCGACTCGATCCAGCACGCGAGGCGCTCGAACGCCCGGACCTCCTGCACGACGCCCGTCATCACCATGATGCAGGTGAGCGACAAGAGCGGACGCCACTGGATGCGTGCGGACGAGAGCATGTCGTCGAACGTCAGGAGCCGCGCCAGGAGCAACGTGACGACGCCGAGGAGCGCCGCGCTGCCCGGGGAGAAACGCAGATCGCGCAAACCGATGCGGGGCCGCGACACCGCCAGGCTGATGGTGACGAACAGCGTGGAGTACGCGATTGCCTCGTCCAAGGCTTGCGAAAGTAGCACAGGAACCGGGTCTCTCCGCGCGAGACACGGGCAGATCAATGGTTAAAAAGTAGAACGTGCCGCTGTCGGGAACCTTCCACCACCTGGGCCCCTTCTCGATTCCGGGCCTCCAGGGCACGCGCCGGGTGCGGGTCTACACGCCGCGTGGTCATGATCCGTCTCGTCCTCGCCCAGCGCTCTATATGTTCGACGGCCAGAACGTCTTCGACGACGCGCCCTCTTTTGCAGGCGGATGGAACACACATCGCGCGGTCGATCGTCTCTCGCCGCGCAGCAACTATCCGCCGGTCGTCGTAGGCATCGAGCACGGTGGGGCGGAGCGCATCGACGAGCTCGGTCCGTGGTCGATGCGAGGGCGCGGAGGCAGAACGGATCGCTTGCTCGACTGGATGGGGAGCGAGCTGATCTGCACGCTGCCGCAGCGCTTCGGAGTCATCCCGGGCCCCGTCGGTACGGTGATCGCCGGATCATCACTCGGTGGCTTGGCTGCGCTCTATGCACACTTTCGCAGGCCCGATCTCTTCGGCGGAGTCATCGCGATCTCGCCATCGTTCTGGTTCGCGCAGCGGGCCATCTTTCCTTTCGTGGCCCAGCAGCCCAACCCGTGGACGTCGCGCATCTACCTCGACTGCGGCGCGAAAGAAGGCGGCGGACGGATGCTCTCGGCGGTGGAGGACATGGCCAAGCACCTCGCCGAGCGCGGGTATGGAACGGACAAGTTGATGTGGCGACCGGACGCTCGCGGCGCTCATTCCGAAGGTCATTGGCGGCGGCGCTTGCCGAAAGCTCTGCGCTTCATGTTTCGGCGCTGAGCCTCGACGAACGCGCTCCCCGGCATTCAAATTTTCTTTCTTGAACGTGGGGAAGACTCCCGACGAGGGAGCGTAGGTGGTGGGGAGCCCGCGCACGTGACCAACACGGCGCAGACATCACCCACTTCGACCACGCTTTTGCGTGCGTCTCTCTAAAAGGATCTAACCATGATCGACTGGAAAAAAGCAGGCGTTTTCGCTCTTCTCACCTCTCCGCTCCTCGCCGTTGGTACGGGCTGCGGAGCCCTCTCGGCTGCGGCAAACCCGAAGCTTGCGTGGGCCGTCGCTGATCCCGCGCCCATGACCGTCGTCGTGCGTCGCGCCGACGCTGCGCAAAACACGTCGAAGGAAGTCGATCGCCTTCTTACGGCGACGCCCGCCGATGGGAGCTCCGACTGGATGAAGAAGACCGCCATCGACAAGGCCGACGCCAGCGCAAAGATGAAGGAGCTCACGGAGTTCTCGCTCTACAAGGACAGCAAGGCGCGCGTCGTCCCCTCGGAAATTTGGGTGAAGGAGCTCATCGTCCTCAAGAACGACAAGGGCCAATACCCGAACGTCCTCGCAGCCGTCGACAAGGGTCTCGGCGAAAACTACGCGAAGATCATGGTGAAGAACCAAGAGGTCGCGGCGGCCAACGCGTCGATCAAAGAGCAAGAGATCGCGATGGACGAAAAGGGCGTGACCGAAGCCCAGAAGACCGAGATGAAGAAAAAGATCAAAGAGCTCGAGGCGACGGCCGACAAGGCCGAGGACGCCGTGAAGCCCCTGAAAAAAGCCTTCCTCGACACCGTGAAGGCGAGCGCGTCGAAGGCGCCCAAAGAAGTGAAGGACCAGTTCGGCATCGTCGTCGTCAACCTCCACCAGGCCGTGGAAGACGCGAAAATCGCGAACGGCGCGGCAGTCGTTCGGTTCCCACTCGCCATCAAGGGCATCACGACGGACGTGCAGAAGCAGGTCCCGGTGATCGTCGCCGACATCATCGAAGAGAAGACCGGCAAGCGCCCCACGCCCGGCGGCCTCGACCCCAAGGTCACCCTCGAAGGCGGCAAGGTCGGCATCACCCTGAACGGCCTCACCAAAGAGGACACCGCAAAAATCAGCGCCGTTGACCTCACCACCGAGACCATCGCCCGCACGCAGCGCTGGGTCGGTCACGCCATCGGCATCCTCGCCACGTGCACCTCGACGCAGGAAGCGCTCAACTTTCAGGACGACACGCTCGAAGCCCTTCAGTCTGGCTTCGAAACGGGCGGCTGGAAAGCGCCGGCAGCGTCTACCGTTCCGAGCGCCGACGGCAAGTAGCTTACGTGCTCAGGGATGCCTGCCGGATGCCGGCGCCATCTCGCGCCATTTCGGAGAGGGCGACGTCGTCCGGGCGAATCCAGACGATGTGAGCGCGCGTCACTCGTCTGCGCTGAACTCGACGATGCTCGGCGCGACGTTCAGAACGCCGCTCTGCACGGCGCCCGAGATCGAGAACGTAGAGAGTACGCCGTCGCCGTTGAGATCGCCGTTGGCCGTGGCCGTGAAGGACGTCGCGGGAACGGACGTGTAGCTGTACGAATAGTACTGAGCTTGGTCCATTGCGAAATGGAGGCACGCAAACCCCGCAACCGTCCCGGCGCCGCCACTCCAGTCCTTCGGCGCCGACTGCCACTTCTTTCCCTTGATGGAAGTTGCCGCGGGGATCGGGTTGTTTGGTTCGGGAGGGCAAGGCGCGCGGGATACCGCGGTGCTCTGACCGACGGCGAGGACAGCGCCTGACATGCTCTCACGCTCGTAGGCGGCGATCGCGTCTTTGGAGATTTGGCCGAGCGTGTTTCGGGCCTCCGCGGTCTTGGCGTTCGCGAGGTATTTTCTCACACCGTAAATCGCGAGCACTGCCAGGATGCCGACGATCGCCACGACGATCATCAATTCGATCAGCGTGAATCCAGCGCGAATCCGCGCGGCAGGTCGAACATGGGGAGTGGACGTCGACATTGCGCTCCTGTTCTCGCGAGTGGGTTTCCCGCAGCAACGGTACGCGCTGACCACTCAGAGTCCCAGTTTGTCGAGGATTCGAACCGCGAATTTTTAGTGGAGCAAAGGGGGATCGAACCCCTGACCTCTGCATTGCGAACGCAGCGCTCTCCCAGCTGAGCTATTGCCCCATATCTACCGGACGGCGGCGGACTTTACGCGCGAGGGATCGAAAGTCAAACCCAGAATGATGTTGCGAGCTAACGGTAGCCCGCGACCAGGGCTTGGGCGAGCAGTCCCCAGCCATCGATCGCCACGAAGAGGAGAAGCTTGAATGGGAGACTCACCTGGGTCGGACTGAGCATCTGCATTCCGAGGGCGAGCAGCACGTTGGCGATCACCAAATCGATGACGAGGAACGGCAGAAAAATAAGAAAACCGATGGCGAAGGCTTCGCTCAGCTCGGTGACCACGAAGGCCGGGACGAGCACCGGAAGGTCGTCCGCCTTGATGCCCGCGCGGTCGGCCTCGGGGCGCGCTTGCTTCGCGACCAGCAGAAAACGAGCCTTTTCCCGCTCGCTCGCGTTCTTGTCGAGGAACTCGCGCATCGGCGTCCGCACCGCATCGATCCCTTGCCGGATGAGGGTCACCGTGTCCGGCGCCTCCTTGCCCGTGAAGATCGGCGTCGCTCGGGCGATGATTTTTTCCCCAACCGGGGCCATCGCAAGGAGGGTCAGCGCCGCGGCGAGGGCCATCACCACCGTGTTCGATGGGATGGACTGCGCACCAATCGCGCTGCGTACGATCTGAAGGACGGTGGAGATCTTCACGAAGGCGGTCACGCTCATGAAGACGAAGGGAAGGAGCGACACCAGAGCGAGCGCGACGACGAGCGCGAGCGGACGGCCGAGAAGGTCGTCGGTCACGATGGGCTTCATGGCGCGACTTTCTCGTCGGTTGGCGCTTCTTTTTCCGGCTTGGGAGCACGTTTGAGAACGCGGGCGAGGACGTCCGAAAAAGGAGCGTGGGCGCTCGCTTCGGGACTCGGAAGGTCGGCCGCCGGAAATTCTCCGAGCTTTGTGAAACCGCCTTCGCCGACACCGACGACGAAGACCTGGCCGGCGACCTTCACCAGATAGATGGCGCGGCGCGCGTCGAGTGGGAGCTGACCGACGAGCTCAATGGCCCCGGAGGCGCGACCGATCCCCAAGCGTCGCGCGCCGTAGAGGACGCCGAACGCGAGCGCGCACACTGCGACGAGGGTGACGAACGTCTCGATGACGTAGCTGGCGTACGAGGTCATGGTCCGGCGCTTCCGCGCGATAAACTACGCTGAAACCGCCGGCCTCGTCGTCGTGGATTTATTCTTTCGGGGTTTCGAGCTAGCTAGGTAGTCGCCGTGGCGCTCATCGTTCAGAAATTCGGTGGAACATCAGTGGGCTCGATCGAGCGTATTCGCAACGTCGCCCGCCGCTGCCTCGCGGCGCAGGCCCTCGGAAACGACGTGGTGCTGATCGTGAGCGCGATGAGCGGGGAAACCAACCGCCTGCTGGCCCTCGCCCACGAGGTCATCCAGGTGCCCGACGCACGAGAGATGGACGCCATCGCAGCCACCGGGGAGCAAGTCACCGCCGCGCTCATGGCCCTCGCCATCCAGGCCCAAGGCGGCAAGGCGCGATCGCTCCTCGGTCATCAGGTAAAAATTCTGACTGATGGAGCGTTCACCAAGGCGCGCATCAAGACCATTGAAGGCTCGAAAATTTTCTCGACCTTGAAACGCGGAGAGATCGCGGTAGTGGCTGGTTTTCAGGGCGTCGACGAGCACGGAGACATCACCACTCTCGGCCGCGGCGGCTCCGACACGAGCGCCGTCGCAATTGCTGCTGCCATCGGCGCAGACGCTTGCGAGATCTTCACCGATGTTGACGGCGTCTACACCACCGATCCCAACATCTGTCCTTCGGCCCGAAAGGTCCCGCGCATCTCGTACGAGGAAATGCTGGAGCTCGCGTCACTCGGGGCCAAGGTTCTGCAAATTCGCTGCGTGGAAATCGCTATGAAATACAACGTGCCGCTCCACGTGCGCAGCTCGTTCAACGACACGGAGGGCACCTGGGTGACGAAAGAAGACAAATCGCTCGAAGACGTGGTGGTGGCTGGCGTCGCCTACGACAAGAATGAAGCGCGCGTGAACATGGTCGGCGTCGAGGACAAGCCCGGGGTCGTGGCAAACCTCTTCGAAGCGATCGCCGAGAAAAATATTTCGGTCGACATGATCATCCAGAACGCGACGGCCCTCGTGCCGAGCGACATGGGAGTCGCCCGTGCCGACGTCACCTTCACGGTGCCCACGGCCGAGCTCAAACGAGCCAAGCCCTTCATCGAAGAAATCGGCAAGTCACTCGGCGCTCGCCAAATTCGCTACGACGAAGACGTGGTCAAGGTCTCCATCGTAGGGCTCGGCATGCGCTCGCACGCCGGAGTGGCCGCCAAGATGTTCCGCCTCCTCGCCGACGAGGGGATCAACATCCAGGCGATCTCGACGAGCGAGATCAAGGTGAGCTGCCTCGTAGCTGCAAAGTACACGGAATTGGCGGTCCGCGTTTTACACGACGGATTCGGGCTTTCGAAGGCCTAGGCGACCGAAATCACCAGCCCCACATGTACTCGGTGCGGAGAAAAGCCTGGGTGTACGTGGGGTAGGTCGAGATGTCGCTGAAGAGCATGTGCTGGCGGATCGCCAAGCCCACGGCGACGCTTCGCGTGATCTGATAGTCGAGGCCCGCGGCGATCTGAACGCCAGCGAGGTACTTGGGCTGCGTCAGCGAGCCACCGGTCATCGCGTAACCGCTGGCGAGGATGCCGACGTAAGGGACCCAGCGAAGGACGTCGAGCACGTAGCCGCCTCCAAACGCGAAGCTCTCGACGGTCGAGGGGCGCGTCGTCGGTGTCGTCTCGCGGATGTTGCGGGCCACGATGGATGACGTGCCCTCGAGCATGAAGTTGAACTGGTCGGTGACGCCGTACGCGTAGTGCACTCCGAGGCCTCCGCCGACGTCGAGGGTGGGCTTGTCGTCGATCTTGAGCATGCTGAGCCCGGCGCCGACGCCGAGGTGATGCTGGCGCTCGATCGCCGATGCATGCCCAGTGGCGAGCGCGAGCGCGACGGCAAACGGTGAGACCTGGGCGAGCTTTTTCAAGGGCGCTTTCCGGCGCCATCGGCGAGCGCGCGATCGATGAGCTTCTTGAACTGGGACAAAGGTTGAGCGCCGCTGAGGTAGTAGCCGTTGATGACGAACGCCGGAGTCCCGCTGATCCCCGCGTCCTTTGCGGCCTTCGCGTCTACTTCGACCTCGGCCTTGTGGCTCTCCGTGTCGAGCGACGATTGCCACTTCGTCATGTCGATGCCGAGCTGCTTGGCGTAACCGTCGAGCGCCGCGCGTTCGAGCCCATGCTCGACGCCCTGGTTCTGAAACAAGAGATCATGCATGCGCCAGAACCCCGCTGCCCCTTTTTGCCGATACACCTCCATCGATGCTTGGGCGGCGAGGTTGGCGTTGGCGTGAAACGGCAGAGGCATGTGCCTCCAGACGATCTTCACTTGTGTGCCGTACGTTTTCATCACCTCGGTGAGCGTGTCCTCGGCTCGCTTGCAGAAGGGGCACTGAAAATCCGAAAACTCTTGGATCGTCACCTTCGCGGCCAAATTCCCGCGTGTCGGCGCGTTCGCTGCAACGGGGACCAACTTTTTTTCCGGCTCGGCCGGGCCGGCGCCATCTTTCACGAGCGCGTCGTAGAGTGCCGCCGCCGCGGTCCCTTTCGCTTGCTCTGCGTGCGCTCGCACCAGCTCGTCGGTGATCATCTGCTCGAACTTTTCGAGTGGCTGGGCGCCCACGAGACGCTTGCCGTTGATGAAGAAATGCGGTGTGCCGGTGGCCTTGAAATCGTCGACGAGGTCGCTGTCGCTGTCGAGTGTGGCCTTGAACTTGTGGGTCTTGACCGCGGCGTGCACCTTCTCGAGGTTTAGTCCGAGAGCGCTTGCCACGGCGTCGAGGTCGGCGTTTTCCAGCTTCGGTTGGGAGTCGAAAATTTTGTCGTGGGCCGCCCAAAAGCCCGTGTCCCCTTTTTGGGCGCGCGCCTCGTAGGCCAGCTCCGCTGCCGGCTCGGCCCGGGGGTGAAACGGAAGCGGCTCATTTTTCCAGACGATCCGCACGTCCGCCGGGTGGGCGAGCATGATCTTCTTCAGCGTGTCTTCGACCTTCTTGCAGTACGGACACTGGAAATCGCTGAACTCGATGATGGTGACCAGCGCGTTCTTCGGGCCACGCACAGGGCTCGCGCCCACCGGCACCTTGAAGATCGCGTTCGCGTTCGCGGGCGGCGCGTCGTCATGATCGTCGGCCTTTGGAGCGAGCCTCCGATTCTCTTCGGACATCACTGCGTACAAGCGCCCGCGCGGTGTCCCTGCACTGAGCTTCGCTTCGGCCTTTTTCAGCTCCATGTCGATGATCGACTTGAACTGGTCGGCGGGTAGCGCGCCCACGAGCGAAACGCCGTTGATGAAGAAGCTCGGAGTTCCGTTGACACCGAGCGCACTTGCGAGCGCGATGTCTTTTTCGATTTTCGCGCCCCAGGCGTGGGTGGCGAGACCGGCGCGGAGCTTCTTTACGTCGACGCCTGCATCTGCGGCCCACTGCTCGTATGCGGCCGGAGAGAGGCTCGCTTGCTCGCGGAACGCCGCGTCGTGGAATTTCCAAAACGCCGCGTGCCCACCGAGCACGAAGACGCCTTGCGCTGCTTCCGCGGCCGGACGCGCGTTCGGGTGGTGCGGGAGAGGCTCGTTTTTCCATACGATCCGGACTTTGTCGGGACTGTACGCTTCCTTCACCGCATCGAGAGCCGGCTCGACGCGAGAGCAAAACGGACACTGAAAATCCGAGAACTCGACGATGGTCACGAGCGCGTTAGGAGCGCCCCACATCGGATCATCGGCCTTGATCGGGATGGGTCCGCTGTCGTCGTCGGTGCCGTCTTCGAGCGGCGCGGGAGCCCCCATGTCCCCCTTCGCGACGGTGAGCGGCGGAACGGCGGTCTCGGCAGTGGCGGGCGTCGGTGTCGCGCCTCCGCAACCAAGAGAGAACGCGAGGGCGAGGCTGAGGATGCGTTTCATGACTCTTAAAAATAGAGAAAGGCCCTCTCCCGTTAGGAAGAGGGCCTCGTCTAGCGCCTAGAAGAGCGCGCTTTCAGTGAGCCGGGTGGCCTTCTTTGGCCTGCGCCGGCGCCGTGCCTGCTTGGCTGCCTGCCGGATCGGCGAGCGCCTTCTCGATCAGCTTGCGGAACTTCGGAAACGGCTGAGCGCCGTTGATGAAGTAGCCGTTGATGAGGAATGCCGGCGTCCCGGAAATTCCCGCGTCGTTGCCGGCTTTCGCGTCCGCGTCGACCTCGGCCTTGTGGCTCTGGGTATCGAGCGCCGTCTTCCACTTGTCCATGTTGAGGCCAAGCTGCGTGGCGTACTTGTCGAGGGCTTCACGCTTCAAGCCGCCCTCCGTCTTCTGCGCTCCGTAGAGCAGATCGTGCATCTTCCAGAAGCCGTCGGACCCCTTCTGCTTGTAGGCCTCCATCGAAGCTTGCGCCGCGAGGGGTGCATCGGCGTGCATCGGCAGCGGGAGATTTCGCCACACGAACTTCACCTTGTCGCCGTAGTTCTTCATCACTTCGTTCACGGAGTCTTCGGCGCGCGCGCAGTACGGGCACTGAAAGTCGGAGAACTCCTGGATGACGACCTTGGCGTTCGCGTTGCCGCGCGACGGAGCGTTCGCGAGAAGCGGAACGTTCTTCTTCTCGGGATCGGGAGTGCCTTTGCCATCCTTGATCAACGCATCGTAGAGATCGGCTTGCGCGGTGCCCTTGGCGAGTAGTCCCTGGGCGCGGATGATTTCCTCGTCGATGACCTTCTTGAACTTGTCGTACGGCTGCGCGCCTACGAGGCGGCGTCCGTTGACGAAGAAGTGCGGGGTGCCAGAGGCAGCGAAGTCGTCGGCAACGTCTTGATCGGCGTCGATGTCTTTCTTGTATTTGTGCTCGGTTCGCGCGGATTTTACCTTGTCCGCGTTGAGCCCCATGTCGGCGGCGATCTTGTCGAGGTCCTCGTTTTCGAGCTTCGGCTGCGAGTCGAAGAGACGATCGTGGGCTTCCCAGAAACCCTTGTCTCCCTTCTCGGCGCGGGCTTCATTGGTAAGCTCGGCTGCGGGCTCGGCGCGCGGGTGGAACGGAAGCGGCTCGTGCTTCCACACCAAGCGAACCTTGTCTCCGTAGTCGGCCTTGACCTTCTTGAGGCTGTCTTCGACCTTCTTGCAGTACGGGCACTGAAAGTCCGAGAACTCGATGATCGTGACCAGCGCCTTGTCGCTCCCTTGAATCGGGCTCTTTCCGACGGGCACTTTCCAAACGGTCTTCGTGTCTTCCTTCTCTTCGCCCTCCTCTTCTGCGGGGGGCGGCGCGGCCTTCTTGTTCTCCGTGGACATGGCCACGTAGACCTTGTCCTTCGGCGTTCCCGCGGCGATCTTCGCCTGGGCCTTTGCGAGCTCCTGGTCGATGACGGCCTTGAACTTGTCGAAGGGTTGTGCGCCGGAGAGTGAAATGCCGTTGATGAAGAAGGCGGGAGTACCGTTCACGCCTGCGGTCTTCGCGTCCGCGTGATCCTTCTCAACCTTGTCGGCCCATTTGTGAGCGGCGAGACCGGCCTTGAATTTGGGCATGTCGACGCCGGATTCCGTGGCCCATTTCGCGTAGCTCTCGTCGCTGAGCGCGCTCTGGTTCTTGAATGCCGTGTCGTGGAATTTCCAGAAAGCGTCGTTGCCCTTGAGCGCAAAGACGCCCTGGGCGGCCTCGGCTGCAGGCTTGGCGTTGGGGTGGAAGGGGAGCGGCTCGTTCTTCCAGATGACGCGAACCTTGTCCGGACCGTAGGTCTTTTTGACCTGGTCCATCGTGGTCTCGACCTTGCTGCAGTACGGGCACTGGTAGTCCGAGAACTGGACGATCGTGACGGGAGCCGAGCGGACGCCCCACATCGGGTCTTTGCTGTCGATCGGAACGGGGGAGTCCTTGTCGCTCCATGTGCCGCCGCTGCTCGAGTCGTCGGCGCTGATGTCTCCGCTTTTCATTCGGTGGGCGTCGTAGCCCCACATGAGGCCGGCCCCGGCGACACCGCACAGGATGAAGCCGATGATGGCCACGCCCGTGTTCATTCCCGTGTCGTGCCCCTGCCGCTCTTCAAGCTCTCTATGATTTTGACTGCGCTTCGAGGCGCCGTCCTTCGATTCTTTGGCCATGATGAATCCACCTTTTTTCGGGAACTGTCGTTGATAACAAATTCGTGGGTGAGAGATTCCGCCCGACCGTGAATGCGGGGCAGATCTCTCGGTTTGGCTCTGAGCGCGCCCCTTGACGGGGAGCGGGACGGAGAGCTGGGTGACGGAGCCGCTACGTTATCGGGGTGGACGCTCGAGCGAAAAGCGCACGCCCGTGAGCGGCCGCCCTTGCGGAGGCTCCGCGCAATCGGTGCGTGTGCTTGGAGCGTCCAAATTCATAGGACCGCCGGCAAGCACCGTCTGCGCGAGTTCCTGTCCTGCATCCGGCGAGGAGGAGCGTTGGTCGAGGGCGTCGGCGAGCCAGGAGTCGCCGCACTCGGGGGCGGCGTCGCCGATGTCGATCGACGTGCTCGGAGCTTGGAGTGTGGGCGCGGGAGCGAAGGTCGTGGCGCCGCGGGTGTCGCACTGCGGAGCCGCTGCACGCGCGGGGGTGGCGAGCAGCCACACGAAGAGCATGCAGATCAACGCGCTCAAACGCCGCGCAGTGTTCAACGCGCTCAAACGCCGCGCAGGCTGGGGAATCTTCCCTCGCATTGGACCTACTTTGTATCGCGTGGGTCGTCAGAAGCAAGTCTGCGCACATGCCTCCGCGCGCCGAGAGTTCCCAGCGTCCCCCCGAGGACTGCGCCCGCGAGCACGTCGCCGGGGAAATGCGCTCCCAGATAAATGCGGGAATACGAGATGGCGCACGCCAGCAAGAGTACGAACACGCTCACCGCGGAGCAGAGGCGGGCCCGGGTGGGCTCCATCTGCCCCTGGCGCACGAGGAGCACGGTGACGAAGAGCGCGAAGGCGAAGCTGCCGGACGCGTGACCGCTCGGGAACGAGTAGTCGTCCGGGCTTCCGAAGAGCCCGTGCACCCTTTCGAGCGAGTGGCAGGGGCGAGGTCGTCGGACAATCAGCTTGAGGACGAAGACCACGATCGCAGTGACCACGAACGTCGAAAGCAGCGACGCCGCGAACCTCTTCGTCGCCGGGATGAAATAGAGCGGCACGAGCGCGAACATCATCCAGCCGCTTCCGAGGACCGTGAGCGCCATCATCACGGCCAGCATGGTGGGACTGCCGTTCAGGCCATAGCACTGCCGAAAAGCGTCTTCGTCCACGTCAGGGCCGCGTGCGGGCGATCCCCAGCGCGATGAGATTGGCGAGAAGATCCGTCCCAGGCTCGGTAGACGCTGCGAAACCACTTCCGCCCGCGCCCACGCTCACGATCTGTCCGCTCGCCTTTCGAGCCGAAACGAGGCGCTCGTCGTAAACGGCATGCGGCGCGCGCGCTCGCAAGAGCTCGATCGTGGCTCGAAAATTTTCGATCTGGGTGGGCGCGCGCTTCTCGGCGAGCGACGAGTAGTCGGTGCCCGCTTCCCGCAAAATCCAAGGCTCGCCATCGTTTCGAAAGATGTAGAGCACCTGCATGCGCTCCTCTTTTTGAGCGACGATTTCGCGGGTGATGGTCTTGGTCATGACCAGACCACCGGTGATGA
The DNA here is from genome assembly GCA_043747615.1 of Myxococcales bacterium. Taxonomy (GTDB): domain Bacteria; phylum Myxococcota_A; class Polyangia; order Polyangiales; family Polyangiaceae; genus JAYTOU01. The sequence goes on from JAYTOU010000064.1 coordinate 90,661, forward strand.
GCGCAGCGGCCGGGCGGAATTTTTTCTCTTCGACCTGGGAGCGCGTCTCGCTCTGGAGGCGATGCGTCGCCCGCACCAGCGCGAGGATGCTCGGGTACGGGAGCACCACCCCCTTGGAGGCGATGATGCCGTCCCCATCGAGACGAAAGCGCTTGAGCGAGGTCATGGCGCTGTTCGGGACGATCGCATTCGCGTCGCAGGCGATGGCCTCGTGACCACGGGCGCGCAAATTCGTGAGGCACTGCATGGCGAGGGCTTTGTCTTGGCTGGTGAGGACGATCGCCGGCATTCCAGTCGAGAGCTTGAGGCGCGCTTCGTACGCCGTGATTCCGAGATCCGCTGCGAGCGCGGTCGCCTCTTGCTCGACCGTCGTATTCAGCTCGGCAATCGCGACGGCGTACACGTGCCTCAGCCTACCATTCTTGCCGTCAGCCCGAACAAAAGGCTTGAGCGTGGCTCTCTGCTGCGCGTGCGATTGAGCCGATGGAATTTCCGCCGCTACCCCCACACCGCAAAACGCGCAGTTATGACACAATTGGGGCGCACGCGGTCGACGCCCACGGTTGACGTAGCGTTTTGCCTCATGTCACGCCTGTACACGGCGCGTCCTAGTTCTAAGCCACTGAAATCGTTCGACTACATCGTTGGCGCGGTAGCTGCTCTTGGCAGAGCTACGAGGGCGCGGGCCTTTTGGACCAAAGCAGGCGACGTCGCCGTCCACCTGCAATCGGTCCGACGCACCTCGGTCCCCCCAATTCAGGAGAATGCGCCATGATGCAGAAGGAAAACGAGAGCCCCGAGACGCAGTCCCCCGCGACCCAGACGCACTCGCCCGCCACCCAGGAGACCCCTCGGACGAGTCAGTCCGGTGAGAATATGGAGCCTGGGGAGCCTGCGCGCCGCCGCCGTGGATTCGCTGCCATGGACCCGAAGCTCGTGAGTTTGCTGGCGAGCCGCGGTGGCAAAGCTGCCCAGCGTGCGGGTACCGCCCACAGGTTCAACACCGAAGAAGCGCGCGTCGCAGGGCGCAAGGGCGGTCAGGCCACGGGCGCGAAGCGTCGGGCCAAGGCTTCGAACTCCAACTGAGTTGCATCCGGACACGCTCGAGGGGCGAGCGTGTTTGGCGTTTGACGCTCGATTCGGCAGGGTATCGTCCTCTGAAACTCCACATGGCTGGCGCTCAGCCCTAAGTCCCGGTAGTTCGGGTCTCGGGGGTCACGAGAGGGTGCCATGGCCGGAGTGCGGATCGAATCGGACAGCATGGGGACCATCGAAGTCCCCGCGAACCGCTATTGGGGCGCGCAAACGCAGCGCTCCCTCCAAAACTTCAAGATTGGCGGACACCGCTTCTCGGCCGCAGTCATTCGAGCCTTCGGGATCGTAAAAAAGGGTGCGGCGCTCGCCAACTTCAAGCTGAAGAAGCTGGACGAGGTGAAGACCTCCCTCATTACGCGCGCCGCAGATGAGGTCATCGCTGGAAAGCTCGACGACCACTTCCCGCTCGTCGTTTGGCAGACGGGCAGCGGCACGCAGTCGAACATGAACGCCAACGAGGTGATCTCGAACCGTGCGATCGAGCTCGCAGGGGGCGAGATGGGCTCGAAGAAGCCGATCCACCCGAACGACGACGTGAACAAGTCACAATCGTCGAACGACGTCTTCCCGACGGTCATGCACGTCGCTGCGGCGATGGAGATCCAGCAGAGCCTTGTGCCCGCAGTGCAAAAGCTCAGGGCCACGCTCGAGGCCAAGTCCAAGAAGTTTTCCGACATCGTGAAGATCGGGCGGACCCACTTGATGGACGCTACGCCGCTCACGCTCGGTCAGGAAATTTCGGGCTACGCCGCGCAGCTCGAGTTCGCCGAAGCGCGCCTCACCCAGTCACTCGACGGGCTCCACGAGCTCGCGCTCGGTGGCAGCGCGGTCGGCACCGGGCTCAACACGCACCCCGATTACGCGCGGGTGGTGGCCGAAGAGATCGCCACGCTCACCGGGCTTCCGTTCCGCACCGCGCCAAATAAATTCGCGGCGCTCGCCGCACACGACGCCATCGTCGCCGCCAGCGGGGCAACGCGAAATCTAGCTGTATCCTGCATGAAAATCGCGAACGACGTGCGCCTCCTGGCAAGCGGACCTCGCTGCGGCTTCGGAGAAATTCGCATTCCGGAGAACGAGCCGGGCAGCTCGATCATGCCGGGGAAGGTGAACCCCACGCAGTGCGAAGCGCTGACGATGGTGGCCGTGCAGGTGATGGGAAACGATCAAGCGGTGGCGATCGCCGGAAGCCAGGGGCACCTCGAGCTCAACGTCTTCAAGCCGGTGATGATTCACAATCTGCTCGAGTCGGTGCGCCTCCTCGCCGACGCCTGCCACAGCTTCAACGACAACTGCGCGATCGGCATCGAGCCCAACCGCGAGGTGATTGCAAAGCATCTGCAGAACTCGCTCATGCTCGTCACCGCGCTCAACCAATTCATCGGCTACGACAACGCCGCAAAGGTCGCCAAGACGGCGTTCGAGAAGAACATCACGCTCCGCGAAGCCGTGGTCGAGCTGAGTTTGATGACGGGCGCTGAGTTCGACGACAAAGTGCACCCCGAAAAAATGGTTTCGCCTTAACGTCCCGCCCAAAAGGAACTTACGAAGATGGCTAATACGTTCGGCACCGAGGCAACGCTCAAAGTAGGCGACAGCGCGTACACGATTCATCGCCTGGAGACGCTTGCGAAAGCCATCCCGAGCGCGGAGACGCTCCCCTACTCGCTGAAGATCCTTCTCGAGAACTTGTTACGCACCGAGAACGGCGCCTCTGTCGGCGCGAAAGACATCGAAGCGATTGCGACGTGGAAACCGAAGGCCGAGCCCGACCAGGAAATCGCCTTCACCCCCAGCCGCGTTCTTCTCCAGGATTTTACCGGCGTTCCCGCCATAGTCGATCTCGCCGCCATGCGCGACGCGATGAAGCGCATGGGCGGAGATCCGAAGCGCATCAACCCGCTCCAGGCCGTCGAGCTGGTCATCGATCACTCCGTGCAGGTCGACTCGTACGGAACGAACGCTGCGCTCTCGCACAACGCCGAGCTCGAGTTCGAGCGCAACTCGGAGCGCTACCAGTTTCTCCGATGGGGACAGAAAGCGTTCCAAAATTTCCGCGTCGTGCCGCCGGACACCGGGATCGTTCACCAGGTGAACCTCGAGTACCTCGCGCGCGTCGTCTATACGGAGAACGACATCGAAGGGGCGGCGAAAAAAGATCGTCCGCTCGCGTACCCGGACACGCTCGTCGGAACCGACTCGCACACCACGATGATCAACGGGCTCGGCGTGCTCGGTTGGGGCGTAGGAGGAATCGAAGCGGAAGCCGCGATGCTTGGTCAGCCCGTTAGCATGCTCATTCCGCAGGTGGTGGGCTTCAAGCTTCATGGCACGCTCGCAGAAGGTGCCACCGCGACGGACCTCGTGCTCACCGTCACCCAGATGCTGCGCCGAAAAGGAGTGGTCGGGAAGTTCGTTGAGTTCTTCGGCGAAGGGCTGGCTGCGCTCTCGCTCGCCGATCGCGCGACCATCGCCAACATGGCCCCCGAGTACGGGGCGACGTGCGGCATTTTTCCGATCGACGCGGAGACGCTGCGCTACCTGCGTTTGAGCGGGAGGCCGGAGAGCTTAATTCGCCTGGTGGAGGCGTACACGAAAGAGCAGGGGCTCTTTCACACCAAAGACACGAAGGAAGCGCGCTACACCGACACCGTCGAGCTCGATCTGCGCGAAGTGGAAGCGAGCCTCGCCGGGCCGACGCGCCCGCAGGATCGCGTGCGTCTCGGAGACGTGAAAAAGTCATTCGCCGATGCCTTCGCGGTGATGATGTCTAAGTCCTCTCCCAAGGCTCCGCCTCTCGCGGTCGCGCGCTTGACGGCCGAGGGTGGAAGCCAGACGGCAGTTGGCGCCGAAGCTTCCACTGCCCAACACAATCCGATCATGCCGAGGAAGATCCAGATGATCCTGGAGGATGGGACGCACGAGCTCCATCACGGCGCGGTGGTGATTGCCGCCATCACCAGCTGCACGAACACTTCGAATCCCTCCGTCATGCTCGGCGCGGGAATCTTGGCTAAAAAAGCCGTGGAACGCGGGCTGACCGTGAAGCCGTGGGTGAAGACCAGCCTCGCCCCCGGCTCGAAGGTCGTCACCGATTACCTCACGCGCGCAGGTGTGCTCACCTACCTCGAGAAGCTGCGCTTCAATCTCGTCGGCTACGGGTGCACGACCTGCATCGGCAACAGCGGCCCGCTGCCGCAAGCTGTCTCCGAGGCCATCGAAGACGGCAACCTCATGGTCGCTGCGGTGCTCAGCGGCAATCGCAATTTCGAGGGGCGGGTGCATCCGGAGGTGCGCGCGAACTACCTCGCGTCACCGCCGCTCGTCGTCGCGTACGCGCTCGCCGGTCGAATGGACATCGACCTCACGAGGGATCCGCTCGGTTACGATCCCGCCGGAGAGCCAGTGTTCTTGAAGGACATCTGGCCCACCCAAGAAGAGATCCGCGACGCGGTCGGAGCCTCCGTGAAGTCCGAGGCGTTTCGCGAAATTTACGGTGAGGTGTTCAAGGGCAGCCCACGCTGGATAAATCTCTCCATTCCGGAAGGGGATCTCTACAGCTGGGAAGAGAGCTCGACGTACGTGAAGCATCCGCCTTACTTCGAGGACATGACCCGTCAGCCTGGCCCCGTCGTGGACATCACGGGTGCGCGCGCTCTCGCGGTCCTCGGAGACAGCATCACCACCGACCACATCTCGCCCGCCGGCAGCTTCAAAGACACCACACCGGCCGGCAAGTACCTGCTTGAGAAGGGCGTGCTGAAGGCCGACTTCAACAGCTACGGTGCGCGCCGCGGCAACCACGAGGTGATGATGCGCGGCACATTCGCCAATATCCGCATCAGGAATGAAATGCTTGATGGGGTTGAGGGCGGCTTCACGCTTGGGCCAGATGGCTTTCAGACCAGCATCTTCGATGCGTCGATGGCATATCAGGCGGTGGGTGTGCCGTTGGTAATCTTTGGCGGCATTGAATATGGCGCGGGATCGTCGCGTGATTGGGCGGCAAAAGGCACGGCTTTGCTGGGCGTGAAGGCGGTGATTGCGGAAAGTTTCGAGCGTATTCACCGATCAAACCTTGTTGGCATGGGGGTTATTCCGTTTGAATTCACCGGCGGCGATACCCGCAAATCACTGGGCCTGAAGGGTGATGAGGTGGTGGCCATTCACGGGCTGGCGGGCGAATTGAAGCCGCTGTCGACGGTGCCTTGCGTGATCACCTCAGCCGATGGCACCAGCC
>JAYTOU010000065.1:0-39001 GCA_043747615.1 Myxococcales bacterium
CGCGCCGGCTTCAACGCGCTCAGTCGCCGCGCCGGCTTCAACGCGCTCAGTCGCCGCGCCGGCTTCAACGCGCTCAGTCGCCGCGCCGGCTTCAGTTCAGCGAGAAGCTCTTGCCGACGGTGACCGGCCCGCCTGCAAAAGCCGGAATGTGTGCTGCCCGGAATTTCCCGGCGATGCAGCCGCCGACTCCCGTTCCCGCGAAGGGAGCGCTGTCGACCTCTGCGGTGGAGACGTTGCCGCTCGGAGCGAAGGTGACCTTCACGTGACCCGAGCCCGACGGTCCATCCTGCTTCTTACACGTGGCGACGTTCACGCCGCCGAGCGCTGCTGCCGCTGCGCCGCGATCGAACGGAGCGGTGCCGCCGGTGGGTGCTGCAGTTTGAGCAGCCCCCGCTCCAGGTGCTGCATTTTGCATCGCCTGCGCGAGGGTCGGCGGCGCCTTCGCTGCCGGCGGATCTGCCGGGGGCGGAGGCGTATCGCCGGCTGGGTGCGCCTTCGCGCCGCCGCTACCTCCGCCGCCACCACCCCCACCGCCGCCGCCACCCCCACCGCCACCACCAACGTTCGGTGCTTTTGCGACCGGCCCCGTAGGTGCAGCCGCGCTCGCGGGCGGCGCGGTGACCGAAGTAGTCGGTGCGGTGTTCATCGCGACCGAGTCAGTCGGTGCGGCGGTTGCCGAGCCGGAGCCGGTGGGCGAGGTCGATGCGTCGGTGTCCCTCTTTCCGCCGGTTACGATGAGAGCAACGATGATCATCGCCATGCCGAGAAAGACGCAGCCACCGATGATGACGTAAAGGAGCGTGTTCTTGCTCCTCTGGGGAGTTCCGCCGCTCGTGTACTCGTCTTGATGCACGGGAGCCGAGAGGATCGGAGCTGCGAGGGCCGCGCTGAAGGCGCCACCGCCACCGAGATTCATGATGTCGTCGACGTGACGCTGGCTCTTAGGTGCTTCTGAGCCCATCGACGCGCTGAGCGCCTTGATGTCGATGAGGCCGGAGCCGTCTGCGACCGGTGCGCCCGAGGTGTCCTTCGGGGCCGTTTGCGTGAGCGCGTTGAGCGAGAATAGAACGCTGTTTTCGTTGCGCTGACCGGTGAGCTTTTCATTGCCATCGGCGACGGGGGCAGAGCGCGCTGCACCACCTTGCGGTGCGCTGGTCATGACGTCGTCTTCGCCGCCTGCCTGCGAGACATTACCGAAGAGATCGGCGCCCTGGTTCCCGCGTCCGCCCGTGCGGCGAGCCGCAGCACCGGCGCTTAGACCCGGCGCGGGACGATTGGACTGTCGGGCGGGCTGTGCAGCGCCGAAGAGCGACGCGCCGTTTCCGTTGGTCTCTGCGGGAGCGCCGCCGCCACCACCGAAGAGAGAGAAATCCGTTGCCCCTCCGACTTGAGTCGGGAATTCGTCCTCGTTCGCTCCGCCAGCGTGCTGCATCTGATGCGCATCATTCACCGACATCGGCGCAAACTCACCGGCGGTTTGGAGCGCGGGGCCGGGGCCCATGGTGCAAGCATGGTAGAGGCCTTCGACCTCGCGGACGGGGAGCCAATCGTTCATCCCGTCTTTCCAGCAGAACGTCTCTTCGTTGATCACGCCAGATTTGTACTCTGCAACGATCTCCGCCTGGGTCAGCGTGCGCTGGTCCCCCTCGGCGACGTTGACCGTCCACTGCTCGTTGCTTGCCGTGTAGTCCTCGGTTTGCGCCGCGTTGCTCTGGGTGGCGTCCGAGTCGTTCCCGTTGATCACGATCGTCGCGCCGCACTTCTTGCAGCGGATCTTCACGATTTTCCCGAGGACCTTGTCGTCCGCGATCGTGTATTTTGCCTGACACGACTGGCACGAAATCTTCATCGCGAAACCATCCTTAGGCGCACTTTTTTTAGAGAGGGGTTTTGCATCATTGGGGTGCGCAACGGCTTTTCTGAACTTCCAAAGTATAGCGGCCGAAATCGAGCGTGATCAAGCAACGAGCGTAAATTGGCTCCGGAACCCGATTCGCTGAGGATTTGAAAACACCGATCGACCTTGGCGTTGGGTCCCGTCTGCCTTGTTCGGAAAGCCTGTGCGGGCGCGCTCCCCTCGTTAGACGCGCGAGGAGCCGCGCCGATCTAATTGAGGAGCACGAGAGCGGTGCCGTCTTTGCCGCAAAATGTGGCGTTTCCGTCGAATTTGCCGCCGCACGTCGGGCAAATTTTGCCGCGCGCCGCGGGTGCTGCGCTCGCGCTTCCGCGGAGAGCGTACGGGACGAGCTCCTCGCCGTCCTGAGGGCACACCTTGACCCCCGGATCGAATCCGCGTTTGCAGGTGGGACAGATACCGCCTGACGGTCCGTCCAGCATGTCTTCGTGACCGGCGACCGCGACGAGCTGATTGCCGTCGGCGGGGCAGAACGTAGAGCCCCCGGGTGCGTACTCGCGATGGCAGGCGGGGCAAGCCATGGCCCCTGCGGTCAACCGTGCAGCGCGGGCTACGCTCTCTTCGTGGGCGCGGAGCGCCTCGGCGTGCTTGGCCATTTTTTCGCGGTTGCGCTCTTCCGTCTCGCGCACGCGGCGCGAATGACGCTCTTCGGCTTCACGTTCGATAGCTTCGGCCTTCTTCGCGCGCGCCCTTCCAACGAGCGCGAGGACGCCGAGGATCGCTGCCAGAGCGCCCACCACGCCGATGAAAATATTCCGCCGCGTGCGCCCGCTGTCCGAAGCCCGGGCGTCGCTTCCGCCGAGGGAGCTCGTTGCGAGCTCGGTGACGACGGAGTTGTCATTTTCGCCGAGTGCGTTGAGCCCCGACTGCGCGAGGAGAGAATCGTAGTGAGCAGGGGAGCTGACGTCGACCACCACTTTTGCGCTCTTTCCCGCGGCAGAAACGACGAGATCGACCGCGCCCTCCTTGGCGTTCGGCGGGACGGTGACCTTGCCGTTCGCATCGACGACGACGCTCTCCGAAGCGGCAGACCACGTCGTTGCCGTCCCCGTCGGACAACCGTTCTTGTCGCGCACCGTTGCGGAAAACGTGAAGCTCTCGCCGGTGCGCAGCAGCTTTCGCGAGGGGCGGACTTCGAGGCGCGCGGGCTCGCCGGGTGCCGCACACGCTTTGCTCGGCTCAGGCGCGTGCGTGGGCTCGGGCGTCACGACGGGCGCCGCGCTCGTAGCAGGGGCGGCGGCGACGAGGTCGAACGTCCGGGTGCGCTTTATGTCGGCGATGCAGCGGCCTTCTTTGATCGTGATCTCGTATCTGCCGGTTTCGGCGATCTCGACGTGGCTGTCGCTCGTGACCGTGACCCGGGTCTGCATCAACGCGTGCCGCGGATCCGAGGCCGGCGTGGTGCACCGCGTCTGCCAGGAGCGCCCTGATGCGTCGCGCGAATGCGCATCACGCACGAGCGTTGGCAGCTGGTCGTAGCACTGGTTGGTGCGGTAGACTCGCCCCGCGCCGACGAACGACAGCTCGTCCCCCTCCTCCTTGACGGTCACGATCTCTCCGCCTCCCGTCGACGCGCTAACCGGTGCAGGGCCGCATTCGTGTAGCCACTGTTGAACCGTGAAGTCTTCGCGGAGCGGACTCTGTTTCCACCTTCCGTCGAACGAGTCGGCAAGCGCCGCGCGCCCAAGGAAGGCGATGAAGAGCATCAAGAGGAGCGGGCGGGGTCGCACGGGAACGCGACCGAAGGATAAACCCAAGACCTTCGCGAGACGAGTGCCCGTCACCTTTCTTGCGGATCTGCCTGAAATTGGCGAAAGATGTTACTTCGGGGGCCGGAAAACCTGTGATGAGCATTTTAAGGAAGCGAAGTAAGCGTCTCGTGGCCCTCGCCTGCGCGGGCGCCGTAGCGCTCGTGAGCGGCGTGGCAGGGGCACAGAACGCCATCGCCGACGGAAACGGCGCCGGCTTCGACACACACCTCTTCCGCCCAGCGATGGACTCCAAAGGGTTCTTCACCACCAACGGATCGGACATCATCGGCAAGGGCGACATCAGCTTCGGACTGGTGATCGACTACGGCAACACGCTCCTTCGCGTGAACGACGTCGGGCAGAAGAGCCCCCAGCTCGTGAACCATTCGTTCCAGGGCACCGGTCAATTCAACTACGGCATCGCAAACCTCCTCATCTTGGGCGTCGATCTCCCGGTCAACCTGATGGCGGGCGACGAGCAGATCAACAACGCAACTCCCCCTACCGGCGCGGTCGCCGGGTGGAACACGGCGAAGGTCGACTCGCAGACCATCGGCTACCTCGGTCTCCACAGTAAATTCAGGATCACCCGCGTCGAGCACGGGATCGGCCTCGCGGTCGGCTTGCAGGTCGGCGTCCCGGTCACCGACGCACCAAAGAACGCGGGAGCAGATCCGACGGCGTGGATCTGGCCGCACGCCATCGTCGAGAAACGTCTCGGCGCGACGGGGAAATTCAAGATCGGCCTCGACGTGGGCTTTCGCGCGCACGGAGCGAGCACGACCACCCTCCCGTTGAAAGACGGAAAGTTCATCGACGGAAATCGCGCGACGTTTGGCTTTGGCCTCTCCTACCGGCTTCTCGAGGGGATGGATGTCGTGGGAGAAACGTACGGCACGTATCTGTTGTCCAACGCGGACAGCAGCGTGAAGCTGTCGAACGAAGCGGTCGGTGGCATCAAGCTCTTCGTCGAGCGCAACTCGTACCTCATGTTGGGCGCGGGGCCGCGCTACACGAAAGGCTTCGAAGCCGCGGATTTCAGGGCTTTTCTCGGATTCGTTTTCGAGCCTTCCATCGGTGATCGCGACGGCGACGGCATCAAGGACGACCTCGACAAGTGCCCGGACGATCCCGAAGATCGTGACGGCTTCCAGGACGAAGATGGCTGCCCGGATCCCGACCACGACAACGACGGCATTCTCGACGTCGATGATCGCTGCGTGAACGAGCCCGAAGACATGGACGGCGATCAAGACACCGACGGCTGCCCCGAGGGCAGTGACGGCGATCGCGACGGCGACGGCATCCCCGACTCGAAGGACAAGTGCCCGGACCTCCCCGAAGATCGCGACGGCTTCGAAGACACCGACGGCTGCCCCGATCCCGACAACGACAAGGACGGCATCCTCGACAAGGTGGACGCCTGCCCGAACGATCCCGAGGATAAAGACGGCTTCGAAGACACCGACGGCTGCCCCGATCCCGACAACGACAAGGACGGCATTCTCGACAAGGTCGACAAGTGCCCGAACCAACCCGAGACCTTCAACGGATTCGAGGACGAAGACGGCTGTCCCGACAAGGGAAGCGTCATCATCCAAGACAACAACATCGTCATCCTCCACAAAATCAAGTTCAAGACGGCATCTGCCGAGATTTTGCCGGAGTCACACGAGATCCTCGACGCCGTGGCAACGACCATCGTCCACCATCCCGAGTTCGCGCTCATGGAAGTGGCGGGTCACGCCGACGAGCGCGCCACCGACGAGTACAACTTGAAGCTCACGCAAGATCGCGTGAACTCCGTCGTCGCCGCGCTCATTCAGCGCGGAGTCGACAAAGGTCGCTTGCGGAGCAAGGGCTACGGCGAGTTCTGCCCGGAAGATCCGGCGAAGAACGAGAAGGCGTACGAAACGAACCGCCGCGTCGAGTTCAAGATCGTGAAGACGAAAGAAGGCCCGACCGGCGTGGAGCTCGGGTGCCCCGCCGCCGCCGCCAAGGGCGTCAGGCCCGACCCCGTTCCCTGACGTCGTCGCCGTCGCTTGCGCCTTTTCGGCGTGAGCGAAGCGAATCCGGTGCTCAGCGTCCCCTGCGGGCGCTGAACCGCGGTCTTACGGCATCGTTTCGAGCCGCGATTTACAGCTGTCGACGCAGACTTGGTCGTGCAGGTTTTTGCACGCGGTCTTCAAGAGCAGTACTTCTTCGCGGCTGGCTTTGCCGAGAGCGAACCGCGGCATCAAGAGTTGCTTGGCGGCGTCGGCGTCGCCTTTGAGCATGAGCGCGCGCGCTTGATCGGCGATGCTCGGTTGCGGTGCCGCGGGCGTCGGCGGTTTCACGGGCACGTGCGACGCGACCGGCTGGCTCGGAAGGGGATCGACCGGAGGCTGACGGACCGTCGGAGGATTGGCCGCCGGATTTACACGCGGACCCCCTTCTCTACCTGCCATCTGGGCCGTCAATTGAGCCGTTTGCGTGGGAGTTTGGGTGCCGAGCGCCACCGCGGTCGGGGTGTGCGTGTCGTCGAGCGCCACGATCTTGTCGTTGGCGAGCTTGCGGCGTGTGGGGTCGACCGTCGTTGCTTGCGCGACCATCTGGAAGATGACCCGCTTGCGCGCCGGGTCGGGATCCGCGTCTCCGCGCTTGAGCATTTCGTCGGCCCACGTGAGCTCGATCACCCGGAAATCGTCGGACTCCCGTAGCGGGGATTTTTCGGGGATCCCGACGATGACCTTGTCGTGCCCTTGCTCGCACGAACCGGCGAGGCACATGCGCTTCGCGTCCTCGAGGAGCTGCCGCTCGAGCTCGAGGGTCGGTGAGCTCGACGGCGCGGTGATCAGGGTATCGTTTGCCTTGTGCTGCTTGTACGCGAGGACCCCGAGCACGGCCATCGCCGTCAGACCTCCGACCACGAAGAAAGGAACGAGGCTCGACGTCCTTTGCCCCGAGACGGCGTTGACGGAGCGCTCGCCAATCGACTCGAGCTTCTGGCTCTCCCCTACGCCGGGGAGGAAAATCTGGCCCGCGCCGACGAACTTGAACTTGACGTCGCCGAGCTCGAGGATGTCGCCGGCCTCGATGATGCCGCGGCGAAGATCTGCGCCATTGACGCGGACACCGTTCGACGAGCCCTTGTCGACGATCTCGAAGCGCGCCTCACCGAGCGCGTGAATCTCGCAGTGCAGGCGCGATACGGAGTTGTGGTTTACGGAGATGATCGCCTCTTCGGCTCGTCCGATCGTCAGCCGATCGCGGTCCAGCGGGAATTCTGCGCCGGGTGTTGGGCCGGCGAGCATCACCAAACGATTGGGTCGCTCGAGAAGCATCGAGCCGCGCGTGGTCGTTGACGAAACCCCGCTCGGGATCGTCGCCTTCATGCTCGTTTCGCCCCCGACCTCGGGGACCGGCGCCGGAGTCTCGTCGTTGACGGCGTCGTCCTGGAGAACGATGCGGTAGTCGCCAATCTGGATCAGATCGCCGTGGGCTAGATCCTGGCGCTCTGCGACGCGGAGCCCGTTCACGTAGACGCCGTTGTAGCTCGTGCAATCCTCGAGCACGAAGAGCGAACCGGGAGTGGCGGTGCCGTTCTTCTTCGAGAGCTTCGCGTGCTCTCGCGAGACGTTGCGCTCGGTCAGGCGGACGGTATTCCCCTCCTTGCGGCCGACCGTGTACGCATCCCGCGTGAGCGGGACGACGGTGCGCTTTCCTTCGTCGTCCTCGATGACCAGCTTCCACATCGGACTGTCGGACTTTACCTGACTGGTGACGATAAATTGATCGAAAGACGACCGGCGGAGGGGTTTTGTGTCGAACCTTGCGCTCGCCTGCATCAACAGCCTACAGGGGAAGCGGAGCGTAAGTGTAGCTATCCGGGCCGCATGAAAGCAATGCTGCGTTTACGCAAGAATCTGTGGCGAGGGTTGGGGGGATGGCTCGCCCTCTCGCTGCTTGCAGCGGGCTGCGCGCCGGAATGGACGGGTTCGGTGGGCGCGGTCTTCGGCCGGGACAACCTCGACGGGCGGGTCTTCGTGCGCGAGGCGCCTTCGGATATGTCCGCAGCCCACGCCGGGCTTCGGGTGGAGGACGAGCTCGTGGCCATCGACGGCCGCGCCGTCAGAGGAATGTCGAGCGACGAGGTCCACGCCGCGTTGACAGGAAAGGTAGGCACGAAGGTAATCCTGCGCGTCGTGCGAAGCGGTTCGATGATCGACGTTCCGGTGGAGCGCGGTCCCCTGCGAGCCACCGCCCCAGCGCCGTCGTCCTCGTCGCGCTAGTCGAGCTTTCGTGGCTCGTGGCTGGGAAGGCCGGCCACGAAGGCGTCGCGCGCCGCGAGGACTTTGGACTCGTCCCGGCCGTCGAAGGTGAGCTTCGTCTTGTAGCTAGCGTCCATCCATTTCGGGTAGGAGCCGACGTCGACTTCGGGGTGAGCGGCGACCACTTCGTCGAGAAGCGGCTTCAGATCTCCCTCGTCCATTTGAGTGTAGACCGCACGCGATACGTAGGAGCGCGCCGCCGGAATTTTGGCGGTCACGATGGGGATCTTCATCCGAAAAACCTCTGGAATTCCGGGCAAAATCCAGGTGTTTCGCATGCGCACCGTGGGCCAGCGCACCTCAGCCGTCGACTCCAGGCTGGCACCTTCGGGAATGAGCGCCATCCGCAAATGGCCGGGCGTACAGCGCTCCTTGTAGTGGGCCCGGAGCATCGTCTCCATCTCCGGGCTCGTCACGACCGGCACCCCGAACGCCATGGCTACCGCGCTGATCGTCACGTCATCGTGGGTTGGACCGACGCCGCCCGAAGTGAAAAGCCAGGTGTGAGACGCAGAAAGCGTGCGCACCTCGTTCGCGATCTCATCGAGATCGTCGAGCACCGTCACCGCGCGTCGCAAGTGAATCCCAAGCTCGCGCAGGGTGCGAGCAAGCACCATGAGGTTGGCTTCTTGGACTTTTCCAGAAAGCAGCTCGTTGCCAATGACGAGAGCCGCCGCCGTTTCCGCTCGCTCCATGCCAAAAGATACTAGCGCGCCGGGAGCCGGTAGTAAGCTCTACGAATCGATGCGGAAGGTTCTGGTAGTCGAAGACTCAGCGTCCATGCGGGCATTCGTGCGCGGCGCCATCGAAGATCCATCGTTCGCGCAGCCGCTCGGAGGGTTCGACGTAGCGGAGGCGACGAGTGGCTTCGATGCCATGCGGCTTCTGCCTCGCGGGCCGTATGACCTGATCATCACCGACATCAACATGGCCGACATCAACGGCCTCGAGCTCATTCATTTCATTCGGAAGTCCGAGCACCACCGGACGACGCCTCTCGTGATTATCTCCACGCAGGCCTCCGAGCGCGACGTCGACCGAGGGCTCGCTCTCGGGGCGAACGCGTACCTCGCCAAGCCCTTTTCGGTCGATCAGCTCCGGGAGACGTGCACACGTCTTTTGGACGCGAGGTAGACGTTCGTGGCCGAGGCGGGCGGCGGCGACAAAGCGCGGGAAGAATTTTTTTCCGAAGCGCAGGAAATCGTCGACGGTCTCGGGCGAGATCTGCTTGGCCTCGATCTGAGCGTAAAAGCAGGGCGATCCGATCCTGAGCTCGTGAACGACGTGTTCCGCGGAGTGCACACCTTGAAGGGGCTCGCTGGGCTCTTCGGGGCTGCGCTGATGACCGGTCTGTCGCACGAGCTCGAAGAGGTGCTCGACGATCTTCGTCTCGGCCGCATCGACCTTACCTCCCAGGTTCTCGATCTCCTCTTCCGCGCCGTCGAGCTCTACGGGCGCATTCTCGCCGCTGAGCGCGGTGACACTCCGGCGCCAGCCGCGGAGGTGAAGGCGCTCCTCCTCGCGCTCGGTCAGTCGTCCCAACATGGAGGCGGCGTGGGTGCGAGCCCCGTCGCTCAATACGAGCTCGATCCCGGACTCCTCGGCGTGCTGACCGAATACGAAGAGCATCGGCTGCGCACGAACATTCAGGCGGGCGTGTCTCTCTTCAGGGTGCGGGTGCAGTTCGCGCTCGCCACCATCGATTTAGCGCTCGACGATTTGAAGGCGAAGGCTCGCCCCCATGGGGAAATAATCACGTACCTCCCCACCGGCGCAGCGGGCGACCCCGACAGCATCGAGCTCGAAATTTTGATGGCGAGCCACGAGACGCTGCAGACCCTGGCGAACGCCATGGTGGGGCCGAACATTGCCATCGAAGAAGTGCGGCGTCGCGTGGGATCGAAAACGGCCGCGCCCGCTCCTCCGGCGTCGAGCTCGTCGCGTGGGATCTCGTCGATTCCCGCGCCGCCTACGATGGCCAAGGATTTTCCACTTCCCGGGTGGGGAAAAAAAGAAGGCATCACTGGCACCACCCGAGACCTGACCGAAGATCTCTTCGATGCGCCCATGGTCGGAGCTCATTCACCCGCAGTGCCTTCGCACGTCCCGGCGTCGCCGGCCCACGACATGTCGCTTCGCTCCGTCAGTCAGACGGTGCGGGTGGACATTCGCAAGCTCGATCACCTGATGAACATCGTCGGTGAGCTCGCCATCGTCCGCACCGAGATTTCCCGGCTGGCGGAGCGGGTGCGCGGTGTCGGTTCGCCGCGCGAGCTCGAGGGCGAGCTTCATCGCTTGCACCGCAACTTCGAGCGCAACCTCGCGCAGATGCAGAATGGCATTCTCGAAGTGCGGATGGTCCCGCTCGGCCAGGCCTTCGACAAGCTCGCGCGCATCGTGCGGCAGATCTCACGCGAGCACGACAAGCAGGTGAATCTGGTGGTGACGGGCGCGGAGACGGAGATCGACAAGCTCATCGTCGAAGAGCTGAGCGATCCACTGATGCACATGATCCGCAATGCGATCGATCACGGTATCGAGCCGCGCGAAAATCGGATGCGCGTCGGCAAGCCGCCCGTCGGCACCATCGCCCTCAACGCCTTCCAGAAGGGCAACCACGTCCTCATCGCCGTGGAAGACGACGGCGCCGGGATGGACCGCGAAGTGCTCGTCGCCAGCGCCGTTCGCAGGGGGCTCCTAACGATGGATCAGGCCGCGGCGCTCTCCCCGCGCGAGGTGTTTGCGCTCGTGTTTTTGCCCGGTTTCACGACCAAGCTCGAAGCTACGGACATCTCCGGACGCGGCGTCGGGATGGACATCGTGAAGACCAACATTGGAAAGCTCGGAGGCACGATCGACATCTCGAGCGAGGTGGGCATCGGCACCAAGATGACCATCACCCTTCCCATCACGCTGGCCATCATCAGCGTGCTGCTCGTGGAAGTTCGAGGGCGAAAGTTCGCGATGCCCCTTGCCAGTGTCGACGAGGCCATCGTTTTCGAGGAGAGAGAAGTGCGCACGGTGGACGGTCACGAAGTCATGACCCAGCGCGGCGCCACCTTGCCTCTGTGCCGTCTTTTCAGGCTCTTTGGTCTCGAAGGTTGGCAGGAGCCCGACGCGCACGGAAGCGCGATCGCCGGTGACGCCCAGTACGTAACCAAGGATCACACCAAGGAAAAAGGGTTCGTCGTCATCACGTCGAGCGGCGTGCGCAAGCTCGGCTTCGTGGTCGACAAATTGATCGGTCAGCAAGACATCGTCATGAAAGCGCTGGGCGCGTCGCTCAAAGGCGTGCGCGGATTTGCCGGAGCGACGGCGCTCGGCGATCAACGCGTAGCCCTTGTCCTCGACATCGGCTCGCTCATCGAAGAGGTGCTCGCCGGCGACAAAGAGCGCTTCCTCGCCGAAGGGAGGACTGCGGATGGCGGGGCTCGTGCGTAGACGCGCCGAGCAGCGGGCCGCGATGCGTCGCGCCGGCGAGCTCGGAAAGCGCACCGAGTACTTGGCGTTCTCCCTCGCCGGGGACACCTATGGGGTCGAGATCCGCCTGATCGCCGAGATCCTTCGCCCGCCGCCGATCACCGAGGTGCCGCGCGCCCCTCGAAGCGTGATCGGTGTGGTCAGCGTGCGAGGCAAGCTCGTCACCCTGCTCGACATGCGAAAGCGCTTCAAGGTGAAGGAGTCGCCGATCAACAGACTTTCGCGCATCCTGCTGGTCGATCGCGGGCACGACGACTTGATCGGTCTACTCGTCGACGAAGTACTGCAGGTCTATCGCCTCGCGGATTCGGAGATCGAGCCAGCGAGCGTGCTCGGTGGTGAGCAGCCGCCTCATATCTTCGGAATCGGTCGTCCGTCAGGACCCGGCGCGGGCGCACTCTTGATCCTCCTCGATTTGCGGCCGATTTTGGAGAGCTGAACGTGCAGCACAAAGCCCAACGTCACGATCCACTGAAAAACCTCGTCGGATTCCTGGTCGGCGACGTGCACTACGCGCTGCCCATCGCCTGCGTGCGGGAGATCGCGAATCCGCTCGAAGTGGTCGAGCTCCCCCGGGCCGCCCCCTCTGTGGCTGGCGTCGCCGAGTACCGCGGAGACGTCGTTCCGGTGGTCGAGCTCCGGACGCGCTTCGGTCTAGGCGAAGCGCCGAGCACCCGTCGAACGAAGTGGATCCTGATCGACGTGGGAGGGCGCGCGGTGGCCTTGGTGGTCGATGGCGTGACCGAGGTGTTCGGAACCGGAGGCGGCGATCTTCGCCCTCCTCCGACGCTTGGCGGCGGCGAGGACGTCCGCGGAATCTCCGGCGTCACTTCGCATGGCGGCAAGCTCGTCTTCGTTCTCGAGACCGCTCATTTCGGCGCGCTCACCGCGCCTCTCTTGGCCGCCGGATCGATCGGTCCGCGCGCAAGGATTCTCACGTGACGCATGCCCTCGCCATTTCGTCGCGCCTTCGAAGCACCGATCCGGAGACCCGCCGGCTCGCCGTGCAGGAGCTCGGAGAGGTACGCGGCGCAGAGGCCGTGTCTTTCCTCACGAGCGCGCTCGGCGACGAAGACTGGCGGGTGCGGAAAGAAGCAGCAAAAGTAGCTCCATTTCTCGACGATCGTGAGGCGGTGCTCGGTGCTCTCTACGTGTCGCTCGGTGACAGAGAGAACGTCGGACTGCGCAACGCCGTCGTGGAGGCGATGATCGTCATCGGTCCCGAGGCGATGCCGTTTGCGGTGAAAGCACTCAACACACTCGACGCGGACGGGCGAAAGCTCGCGGTGGAGGTCCTCGCAGGCGTGCCCGATCCTCTGGGCGTGACCGCGCTCATCTCGGCGCTCGAGGACTCCGATCCGAACGTGCGCTGCACGGCGGCCGAGGCCCTTGGGAAAGCAGGGCTCGTCGGTGAACGGGAGCGATCGCTCGCCACCGCGGCGCTCGTCGAGTGCCTAGCGTCAGGGGAAATCGTTCTCGTCCTCGCCGCGCTCGATGCTCTCGGGCGCCTCGATGCCAAGCTTCCATGGAGCGTGTTCGAGCCTTTTGCAGACGACGTGCTCTTGCGGCGCTACGCGGTGGTCGCCGCGGCCCGGTCACGCGAGGAGGCGGCGTTGCTCGCGCTCGTCAACGCCACCGGAGACGCATCGACCACCACGGCGCGGGAAGCGCTTCTGGCCCTCTCGGCCTGGCTCCTCTTCGAGCCTTTGGAAGGCAGTGTCCTCGCGCGGGCCAGGAAAAAAATTCGTGAGTCCCCAGCGGCTTGCGCGTTCGTCCGCTCTCTCGCAAAGGATAGCGGTGAAGCACGCAGCGCGCATGGGGCGGCCCTGGTTGCCCTCGGTCTCATTCAGGACGAAGAAGACATCCTCACCTTGGTGAGCGCGCTCGGTGACGAAGACTCGGCGGAGCATGCGTCAGCGGGGCTGGAGATCTTCGGGGCCGCGGCAACGCTTCCTCTGTCGAGGCTCCTCGCCGACGCACCGCAGCACACGCGCGCAGTGATCCTCTCGCTTCTTCCGCGTCTCGATTCCAGGCCGGACGCGGCGCTCCGCGGAACGCTTCGAGATGGGACGAACGACTCGGCGACCGAGGTTGCGGTCGCATCGCTCAAGGGGCTCGCCGTTGCAGGCGACGAGAGCGATCTCGGACGGATCGTGCCACTCACCAATAGCGTCGACGATCGCGCGGCGCTTGCCGCAGCCCACGCCCTGCACGTTCTCGCTGCCCGTTTTCCGCTCGCGGCACGTCAGCTCCTCGCGGCCCTCGACCCTGCGGGTGAGCACGCCGTCGCCGGCTGCGCGATCGTGGGCGCGCTTCACGATGCGCCCGACGGGATGGCGCCGGACCTTGGATTTCTCGAGCGAACGCTGAGCCACGGAGAGGCGCGCGCACGCCGCGTCGCGGTAGAGTCCCTTGCCCTCGGCGGTCGGAGAGGCGCCTCGGCGGAGCGCGCCCGGGGCCTGGTGGCCTTCGCACTTGCCGACGAGGAATACGACGTTCGTATCGCCGCCGTGCGTGCGCTCGGGCACCTTGGTCACGCCGAGCCGCTGGTGGCGCTCCTCCAGACCTCGACCGATCACGAGATGATCCAGATGGCGCTCCGTGCGCTCGCCGAGGCCGATCCCGCACGTGCCTTCGAGGCTGCCCGACCACTCCTGCGCAGCGGAGACGTGGCGTTCGCGTGCGCCGCGGTCGAGGCCATCGGCCACTCCACCGATTCACGCCGTGAGGACGCGCTCTTCGAGGCGCTCGATCATGCAGTGGCCGAAGTGGTGACGCTGGCCTTGACCGAGCTCGCACGAGACGTGGGTCCTCGATCGCTCGCGCGCATCGGGCTCTGTCTGGATCATGAGAAGTGGGAGGTGCGCCGTCTCGCTTCGGAAATTCTTGGTCGTCAGGGTAAGAGCGCCGCCGGTCAGGCTTTCCTTCGCGCGCGTCTCGAT
The DNA here is from genome assembly GCA_043747615.1 of Myxococcales bacterium. Lineage (GTDB taxonomy): Bacteria > Myxococcota_A > Polyangia > Polyangiales > Polyangiaceae > JAYTOU01. The sequence continues at coordinate 14,399 of JAYTOU010000065.1, forward strand.
CGCGAGAAGGAACAGGTAGTGCGAGATGCGCTGAGCGTGGCTCTTTCGCTCCGGCCGCCGCCAACGACGGAGGGGACGTAGTTGATGCGTTTCGGTTTTGGCGGCGACGCCCCGGCGATGAAGCCCGAAGAATTTCGGCTGCTGAGGGATCTGTTCAACGCGAAAATCGGCCTCAGCTACGGCCCCGAATCGATGCTCACGCTCGGCCGGCGGCTTCGGGAACGCCTCGCCGTTTTGAAGCTCGCGACCTTCTCCGAGTACTACCAGCACCTGCGCTTCCATCCGCTCGCCCACGCCGAGTGGGACGAGGCGGTCGAGCTTCTCACGACCAACGAGACGTACTTCTGCCGCGAAGAGTTTCAGCTACGAGCGTTTCGGGACGAGCTCTTGCCGATGCTTGCCGAGACGAATCGGACGAAGCGGCGGCTGGCCGTGTGGAGCGCCGGTTGCTCGACGGGCGAAGAGGCGTACACCATCGCGATCCTTCTTCATGCCTCCGGCCTCTTCGAGGGGTGGGACGTGCGGGTGCTCGGCTCAGACATTTCGAAGCGCTGTGTCACCGCTGCGCGCAGAGGAATTTACCGCGACGCGGCCTTCCGTTCGATGCCCGCCGAGACGAGGCTCACCTATTTCAGGGAGCGGCCGGAGGGTGCGCACGTCGTCGACCCTATTCGCGACCTTTGCCACTTTGCGCAGCTCAACCTCCTCGATGAGGAGAAGCCGCGGCTGCTCGGGCGTGTTGACGTCATCTTCTGCCGCAACGTTTTTATTTACTTCGACTCTCATGCTCGGCGCCGGGTGATCGATCGTTTTCACGAACGTCTGCACCCAGGCGGGATCCTGCTTCTCGGCCATTCGGAGTCACTTCTCAACGTGTCGACGGCTTTCGAGCTCCTGCATTTGAAGGAGGATCTCGTGTATCGAAAGCCCGGCGCGCGTTTTCACGATCCGCTCGGAGGCACAAGGTCGTAGGATCGAGCCGAGTTGACGACGCCCGTTTCCGCCCCCATTCGCGTCTTGGTCGTAGACGACTCGGCCTACAACCGCCGCAACATCGCGGACATTTTCGAGTCTTATCCCGAAGTGCAGGTGGTGGGGAAAGCGGCCGACGGCGAAGAAGCGCTCCGCCTCGCGGCCTTGCTGAAACCAGACGTCATCACCCTCGACCTCGAGATGCCTCGCATGGATGGCTTCACCTTCCTGCGAATTCTCATGTCGAAACAGCCGACACCGGTCATCGTCGTCTCCAGCTATTCGCAAAAAGAAAACGTCTTCAAAGCGCTGGAGCTCGGCGCCCTCGATTTCGTGACCAAGCCCGATCGGCAGATTTCGCCGGACGCGACAGAGCTTCGAGATCAGATTCTCTCCAAGGTGCTCCTCGTGCGCTCCCTCCGTCCGGGGATCACCGCGCCCGCTCCGAGGCGACAAGCGACCGGTCAATGGAGCCCCGACGGCAAGCAGCCTGATTCTTCGCGCGGCGCATCCCCCCTCGTCGCCCCGCGCTACGTGGTGGCGATCGGAAGCTCGACTGGAGGCCCGAGCGCGCTTCTCGAAATATTCGCGAAGCTACCGCCGACGTCTCCCTTGGGCATTCTGGTCGCCCAACACATGCCGGACAAGTTCACCCGCACGTTCGCCGAGCGCCTCGACAAGCGCGGTCCGGTCCGCACTTCCGAAGCCCAGGACGGCGATCGCCTCCACGCGCTGACTGCGTTCGTGTGCCCCGGTCGGCAGTGCATGGAGATCATCCACAAGGACGGTCAGCTCCGCACGAAGGTCGGGCCCGCGACGCCCGAAGACAAATACGTTCCCAGCGCGAATCGCCTCCTCAAGAGCGCAGCCTCCGCAGCCGGCCCCCGCGCCATCGGCGTCATCCTCACCGGGATGGGTGACGACGGCGTCGAAGGTGCTCGCGCCATCCGCGACGCCGGCGGATCCGTGATCGTCGAGTCGCAGGAAACGGCTGTGGTGTACGGAATGCCCGGAGCCGCCGTCCGCGCCGGCGTGGTCTCCAAGATCCTCCCGCTCCCCGCGATCGCGGAGTACCTCGCACAGCTCACGTGACCGTACGTCATGTGATCACGCGAGCCAGCCTTCCGAAGGTCGGCTAGGCTGTCCGTCCACATGACGTCGCCCACGGATCGTTCGCTCGAAGATTTGCTGACCCTCGCCGATCGGATCGTCGCCACGGCGACGAAGGGCGGCGCCACGGTTGCAGAATGCATCATGCGTTCGGGGGCAGAGCTCTCGGCAAAGGTTCGCCTCGGTGAGCCCGAGCTCGTAGAGGAAGCGGGACATCGCTCCGCTGGCCTGAGGGTGATGAAGGGCAAGCAGGTGGCGACGACGTCCACCAGCGATCTCTCCGATGGGGGCATCGATCGCTTCATCAAGGACGCCCTCGAGCTCGTCGAGCTGTCGCAGGAAGATCCGTTCGCGGGACCTGCAGATTCCAAGCTGATTTGTGATCCGAAGACGGCGCCCGATCTCGAGCTGTACGACTCCGCCGGTGGAGACGTGAACGCCGCCCAGGCCATCGAAATCGCCAAGCGCGGTGAGGCTGCCGCACGCGCCTTCGACCCGCGGATCTCGAACAGCGAAGGAGGCACGTTCGGTCGCACCGCGGGCGGCATGGCCATTTCGCTCTCGAGCGGATTCCGTGCAACCTACAAGGGTTCGTACAGCTCGCTCAGCGTCGTTCCGGTTGCGGAAGAGCCCGGCGGCAAGAAGCGACGCGGCTACCACTGGACTGCGAAGCGTCACCTCGCCGAGCTCGACGACGCCGAGGAGGTCGGCCGCGAGGCCGCAAGACGAACGCTCCGCAAGCTCGGAGCGCGCACCGTGACCACCGGCGAGTTTCCGGTGGTCTTCGATCAAGACGCAGCGCGATCGATCCTCGGTCTGATGGCCGGGTGCGCCATGGGCAGCTCGATCTGGCGCAAATCAAGCTATTTGGTGGGCAGAGAAGGGACCAAGGTCGCGAGCGATCTCGTAACCATCGTGGACGATCCGCTCATTCCCCGCGCACCCGGCTCGCGGCCCTTCGACGGCGAAGGATTGGCTAGCCGGAAGAATGTCCTCGTCGAAAAGGGCATCCTGAAGATGTACCTCTGCGACAGTTACTCGGCGCGCAAGCTCTCGCGGGAGAGTACGGCGAGCGCCTCGCGCGGATCGTCCGCCGGCGTCGGCCCGAGCACCACCAACTTCATTCTCCAACCGGGCCCCGATTCGCACGACGCGATCGTCAAGGGGACGAAGCGCGGGCTCTACGTGACGGAAATGATGGGCTTTGGCTTCAACGCCGTGACCGGCGATTTCTCGCGCGGCGCAAGCGGGTTCTGGATCGAAAACGGCGAGCTCGCGTTCCCGGTGAGCGAGGTGACCATCTCCCTCAACGTGGACGACATCTGGCAGCGCCTGGACGCGGTCGGCTCGGATCTCGATCTACGCACATCAACTGCGTCGCCCACGATCCGCGTCGGCAAGATGACCGTCGCCGGCGGCGAATGAAGCGCTAAGAAGCGCTCAGGGATGCAGGACGGTGCACGGCGTCTCGAGAGCGCCTAGTCGGGCGAGGCCGCTCGCGCCGTCGTCGCACCAAACGACCGCCAATCCGTTCGACGGTGTGCTCACGACGAATCCCGTGTGAACCGAGGAGGCCATCATCCCGAGCGACTTCGCGCTGCTGGCCCACGCTACTGCGGTGCTCTCGGCGAGCTTCTCCAAGCGAACCGACCCCGAGGTGATCACCGCTCCCGTGTCGTAACCGAGCGCGTCGATGATCGGCGCGACGCCGCTGGGTGCGGACGTCTTGCGGGGTTGGACGAGGCTGGAGAGGCCGGTGATCACCGCGCCGTCGAGCACGCTGACGGCGAACGGCCCGGACGCCGCAGTCGACGTGGTTCCGAGCGCCGCATGAATGATGCGCGTGCGTGCACCCGATGGGTTGGTGGTGGTGTCGTCCACGAAGGGAACGAGGGCAAGCTCACCGATGGCGCCCGCGTCGGCTTCGGCCAGCCCCATCAGGGCGATGGTGACGTGTTTTCCCGGGTCGAGCGTCACCCGGGAGCGCGCGCGAGGAGTGCTGCACGATGCGTCGCTTGCGTTCACGACCGCGATCTCGACGGACGCCGCGTTGGGTGCGGTGAAGTAGTTGGTGACCCGGCGAAAAGAGATCCCCCTTAGGATGCTCGATGCGTCGGGGGTGCCCGCGTCGTTCGCGGGATCGGCGACCGGACCGGCATCCGGCGGCGGACTGAGAACGGCGAGAAGGGGCCCGGTGAAAGCTTCCGACGTGGACACGCGGTAGCAGACGTCGATCGTCCCGAGGTCGGGAGCGAGATGGGCTACGCGGAAGGTGGCCGCTGGCGCGTTTCCGTCTCCCGCTTCGTTCGCGCTCGCTGCGTCGGAGGCGCCGAGGTTCGTGCTGCCGTCGAAGGGCGGAGTGGGCACGGCCGGATGGTCCGCCTCCGAGCACGCCGTGAGCGCTGGGGGGAGGAGGAGCGAGGCGAGGACCCCCACCATCAGCGGGATCGTTCCACGTAAGCTATTCATATAAGGGTGAGGAATATAGCGCGTTTTCGAGCTCGAGGCGCCGGGCTGTAAGGTTTCGCGTCTCGCCTCTTTTTCCAAGCATGAACAGCAATCGGATCCTCGCTCTCCTCGTATGTGTGTCTCTGTCGGTAGGCTGCGAAAAAATGGATCACGAAGCACGGCGCACTGGGCCGGGCGATCGTGCGCGGGCTGGTGAAACGGAGCGAAACTCGACTAGCTTGGCCGACGTGACGCCCGACGAAATCAAAGCGCTCCGCAAAGAGCTGAGCTGCACCGCGAAGGAGCTGGGAGCTGCGCTCGAGCTCGAGCAATCGGAAGTCCTCGCCTGGGAGAAAGGGGAGCGGTTCCCCACCAAGCAGTACGTGGACAAGATGGCGGCCCTGCGCGCGAAAGGTCCGGGAGCTGTCCCCAAGAAATCGAAGGGGGCCGATCCGATCAAGGTGCTCGCGGATCCTCTGGTGTGGGAGCTCCTTCGAAAGATCGCTGCGCACAAGAAGCTGCGAGACGAGGTGGCCAAGCTCGCCGCCGGTTACCCAGATCCGGCGCACGAACCGGCGCAGCGTTAGTCACGCGTCTTCGGACGACGCTTCTTCCGTGACATCGGGTGCCGACGCGGTTTCCCCGGTATCGGCGTTCTCGTCTTCGACGTCGACGTCCATGCCGTGGCCGCCCGTCGACGTCGCGCCGATGCTCGCTCCAGCGTCGATGATGCCGTGATCGCCCTGCTCTTGGTGGGCATCGAGCACCTCCCCGAGCTCGTGCTCGACGGTGCGGCGTGACTCTTCGTTGAGCTCCGTGAACTCCCGGAGGGTCGGGAGATCTTTCAGCGATTTCAGCCCGAAAAATTCGAGAAAGGTCGAGGTCGTTCCGTAGAGGATCGGGCGACCGGGCTCGTCTTTCTTTCCGAGAATACGCACCAGATCGCGCTCGAGGAGGAGCTTGAGCACGGCTCCGCAGTCGACGCCGCGAATGTCGTCGACCTCGGGCCGCGTGATCGGTTGGCGGTAGGCGAGGATCGCGAGCGTCTCCACCTGGGCCCGCGAAAGTCGCACCGGTTTTTGACTGGCGAGATCGCGAACGAACGGAGCGTAGACGGCGCTGGTGCGAAAAATCCAACCGTTCGCGACTTCGTCGAGCTGCACGCCGCGCGCGCTGTAGTCCGTCTTCAGGATGGCGAGGAGAAGCTTCACCTCTTTCACCTGCGCGCTCGCGGCCTTCGCCAGATCCGCCGCCTTCACCGGTTTGTCGCTCGCAAAAATCAGGGCTTCGAGGAGGCCTTTCAGATGCTCACGCGATACCTCCCCGTGGGGCGCGGCTGCTTCGTCCTCGATGCGCCTGTCGTCGCGCAGGAGATACAAGTCCAGGGTGTCCCCGGCGAGGTTCACGGTGTCGTCGGTGTCCGCGTTCCACGCTGCGGCGACCGGGATCTTCGGCTCGGTCATTCCGACACGCAGATCGTTGCGGCTCGCCTCCTCCGGCTCTTCGCCCTGCGTGGTGATCGGGCCGTCGTCTGCGAGAGCCTCGTCTTCTACGCTTTCTTTCATGCGCGGCGTTTCGGGCGCGTCTTCTTCGACAGGTTCGCTCACGACGGAATCTCCTCTCCAGCGGTACTGACTTCGGCGACCTCGATGTAGAGCGGTCCGAGCGAATCGGCTTGGAACAGCCGGACCATACGCAAGCGCGTCATCTCGAGCAGCGCGAGGAACGTGATCACCAGATCGAACCGGCTGGTGAGGCCCGCAAAAAGTTCCTCGAAAACAAGCCTCTTTCGCTCCTGCACGAGCGAGCTCAGCTCGTGAATGCGATCGGTGATGCTGATGCGATCGGCGATGACGTCGTGCGAGAGCTTCACCTTCGACCGATTGAGCACGGTCTGAAAGGCCTCGAGAAGCGAGTAGAGCGGCACCTCGGCGAGAGGCGCAAGACCGCTCGGTACGGCTTCTTCGATGGCTACGCCGCGCACGAACACGTCGCGCCCCGCGACCCCGCGCGCCTGCAGGTCGGCCCCCGCCTGCTTGTATTTTTGGTACTCGAGGAGGCGGCGAATGAGCGATTCACGCGGATCCTCTTCTTCGAGCGCGTCATCGTCTTCCTGCCCGGGCGGCGGCGCCGGAAGCAGCGACTTCGACTTGATGTGCGCGAGCGTGGCCGCCATCACCAGGTATTCGCTGGCAACGTCGAGGTCGATGAGCTGCATCACCGCGAGGTATTCCAAATACTTTTCGGTGATGAAGCTGATCGGAATATCGAGGATCTGCAGCTCGTGCTTTTGGCAAAGATGCAGGAGAAGGTCGAGCGGCCCCTCGAACGTGGGGAGCGTCACCGAGTAGGTGTTGTCGCGATCGGTGAGGTCCGGAAGGTCTTCCGTGACCTCGGTCGCTCGACCAACTTTTCTCGCCTTACTCATTGAATGAGGCGTTTTACGCGTTTGTCCCCGGTTGTGAAAGGGTGGAAGGACCAGAACCGCGGGTCGTGGCTCGCCCCCCCGGCGACTCCCAGGTAGCATGACGTCCGTGAAAAGCGCGTCCGCCATGGCGCCAAAGTTCTGCCCGTCGTGCCGCGGTACGTTCCCGACCGACGCACTCTTTTGTCCGAACGACGGAAGTCCTCTCACGAGCGCGCGCCCTCCCGACGAAGACGACGCCCTCGTGGCGGCACCCGACCCGTACTTGGGTCGTGAGATCTCGGGGCACATCGAGATCCGTCAGCTCGCCGGCGTCGGCGCGATGGGGCGCGTTTATCGGGCGTTTCAGAAGGGAATCGATCGCGACGTCGCCGCCAAGATTCTCCATCGCGAGCTGAGCGCGAACCAACAGCTCGTCTCCCGTTTTCATCGCGAGGCCAAGGTCGCCTCCCGGCTCCAGCATCCGAACGTCGTGCATGTGCACCTCGCGGGGCAGCTCCCCGACGGCGCGCTCTACATCGTGATGGAGTTCCTCGACGGCCTGTCGCTGCAAAGCGCGCTGGCCGCTGCGGGTGGGGCTATGCCGCTGACCCGCGCTCTGCACATCGCGCTGCAGCTCTGCGACGCCGTTGGCGAAGCGCACACGCAGGGCATCGTTCATCGGGATTTGAAGCCGGAAAACGTGATGCTCGTGCGGCGCGGGCAGGACGACGATTACGTGAAGGTGCTCGACTTCGGAATCGCTCGGCTCAACTGGGGCGAGCAATCAATGGCTACGGCCGCGGGCCTCATCTTCGGAACCGCGCGCTACATTTCTCCGGAGGGCGCGCAGGGAGAAGCGGTCGGACCAACGGGCGATGTCTACGCGATCGCGACGCTCCTCTACCAGATGCTGTGTGGACGAACGCCGTTCGAAGGTGATCAGGCGGTCGGTCTTCTCATTCAACAGATTCACGATCCGCCGCCTCCACTCAAATCGATTCCGCGCGGAGCCTATGTCCCTGATCCGATCGCCGCGGCGATCATGAAAAATCTCGCCAAGGAATCGCATCTTCGCGACCCTGACGCGCGCACCTTCGGGCGGGCGATCATCGACGCCACCAGGGAGAGCGGGCTGTCGCTCGATGACTTCGTAGCGCGCCCGACTCTCGGCTCTCGATCGTCGGGCTCGATAAAGCTTGCGCCGCTCGAGCGGACGAAAGCCCTCCAGCTCGACGCCGAGCTCTCCGAAAGGATGAACGCATCGCCGGCTCTCCCGAAAACGGAAATCAGCGAGCCTCGGGTAATGAAGACGGAGGCAGGTGCGCCTCTTGGGAGCGAGGGAGGGCGGCTCCCGCATCCAGCGGCGCCGACCACAAGGTGGACGCCGTCCCCGGCTTTTCAAGCGCAAATCGGCGCGGCACGGCCGTCGACGCCGTCCAACGTCGACGCCACGATGGACGACTCCACGGCGACGCCCCCTCCTGCCGCGCGCAGCACGAACACCGAAATGACTCCACCCGTGGAGTCGACGGCGCCGCTCCTTCCGCGTGTGGTGCTTCCTTCACCGGGAGGCTTCCCGCCGCCGGGTGGGCGAGAGGCACCAACCGGCCCCCCCCAATCGCAGTCGCGCCCGCAGCACCCACCCCAGACCGACGAGGCTTCCCCGCTCCGCATTCCGACCCCCAAGCCGTTCTCGAACGTCGACACCACGATGAGCGACGTGGTCTCTCCAGCACGGCGTGCGCGTGCGCTTGCTCTCGTCGTTTTTTGTTTTCTCATCGGTGTGGTTGGAACCGCTGCCATCGCTATCAAGCTCGGCTTCATCGGCCCCCCGAACCCTGCGCTGCTCCTCGACGATCAAGTGGCGCGGGCGACCGACGCGCTTCACCACGGACGATGGGACACGCCGCCCGGCGACAACGTGCGCGATCTCACGGCCGAGGGTCTCGTCACGTGGCCGGGCGAGCCACGGCTCCTCGACATCCGGGTGCGCGCGACCGACGACCTCGTTAAAAAAGCGGTCGGCCTCAAGATGGCGGGCGACCTGCACGGCGCCATTCACCTGTCCCGCCTCGCCTCCGAGCTCGATCCGAGCGACGAGACCGCGCGGGTGATCGCTCACGAATACGAGAGCGAGGCCGTCCGCACGCCTGATGCGTCGGTGCTTCTCTTCCTCGATGACGCCGGAGCGGGGCTCGCAGTCGTGCGCCCGAACCAGCAGCCGTCCGGCGCGCGCGCACTGATCGACGCTTCTCCTGCGCGGCCGAAGCTCGGTCAGAGCGTGGAGTTTGCGGCCAAGGTGGTGAGTGCGTCGGGCGGCACACCGAAGAGCGTCGCTGAAGCCCATTTCGCGATCGTCGGGCCAGGCCTCGGCGCCGGCGCGAAGCTCGCGGCGATGAGCGAAGGGGTGACGTATCGCACGGGCTTCACGTTCCTCGAGCAGGGTAAGTACGAGATCATTTTCTCTGCCAAGGTGGACGGCGCGTCCGTGCGCGCGCAAAAAATCGTGGTGGTAGGAGATCCAGGAGCGCCGAGACCGGACCCGTCGGGCGATACACCCACCACGGCTCCGAGCGCGAAGTGGCTGTGAGAGTCGCGCTCGTTGCATCGCTGCTCTTCGTTTCGAGCGCCGCTCACGCAGACGGGCCGGGGAAGCCGGCTCCCGACGAAGACCCGAAGAGCAAGGCGCTCATCAATCGCCCGCACACGATCGCCGAGCTCGAGGCTGGGATCATCGCGCTCCCCAACGCCCCCATCTCCAGCGGACAGCGCGGAGGGAACGCGCCACTTTTTCAGATCGGCAAAGGGGACGCGACGATCCAGACCGGCCTCCACTTGCTCTACCGCGCAGGCGGCGACTTTGCGATCGGTGCCGGTCTGTCCTTCGCCCCGCGTCCCACCTCGGATCCCGATTACGGAATCGGCGGGTTGAGCGGTCTGCCGCGCACCCACTCGCGGAGCTACCTCCTCATCGGAACGGAGGGGCGTTACATTCCCTTTCACACCCGCTTTTTCGAGGCCTGGGTGGGCATCACGGCCGGCGGCGTGGTCATCGCCGATCGCTTCAGCACCACCGCCACCCAGAGCCGCGATCAGGTGCCAACCATCCTCGGGGTCCGCGAGGTGACGATTCGCACCGAAGGGTTCGCGGTCGGCGTTCAGGCAGGCGGAAGCTACATCATCACCGATCGCTGGGTTGCCGGCGTTGCGCTGCGCATCGATCGCTGGCTCCTGCCGAACTCGCCGCAGTGCTCGCCGATCGGCGACTGCGCGACGTTGACCGGCACGGTTGCCGCATTTGAAACCGGGCTCACCGTCGGTTACCGCTTACCGCTCTAGGCGCGCGTCCTCAGACAGACGAGTGGATCGCTACCGCCAGGAACGCGGCCATCCGATCGATCACGAGCGCGACGATCGCCAGCAGCGCGAGTGCGCGGAGAGGCGCAATCACCATGTGCACTTGGGCGGGCGATGCAGAGCGCGCAATGAGCGCACCCGTAATCTCGATCACCACCGCGGCAGCGAGCAGCGGCGCTCCGATGGCGATGGCCAGACCGATGCCCGCGACCAAGTCGTGGGCGACGGCGACGACCGGTTGATGCTCTATTGGCCGCACCGCGAGCGCGAGGACCACGCGCGCGGGGCCACCCGTCGACAAGAAGATCGCGCTGGCGAGAAGAGAGAGCGGCACGCCGAGGGGCGTCGCCCGCCCTTCGATCGGAGCGTAATTCGCAGCATCCTGAGATCCGCGAAGCGCGTCCACGATCCCGCCGCTCATCGTCGCCGCCCATAGCGGAACGGCTGCTGCAATCGCCACGGGAAGACCGCGTAAGATTTCCTGCACGGCGAGCACGGGCCACGGCAGCGCGCTCGGCACAGGCGCGAGTCCCACGAACGCCGGGAAAACGCTGGCCGCGAGCGCAGCGCCAAATACACCGCGCACCGGGGCGGGAAGCGCGCGCAGCCCGAAGGCCGGAACGATCGCCACCACCGGTGCGATGCGCGCCCACGCCAATCCGAGGGCCGACAGATCGACCCCTGCGGCATCGAATGCGCGCGCGACTTCCACGATGATCGACGGGCCGCTCACGTGCGAAAGATCGGACGCATCGGCCCAAACTGCAAGGGCGCTGGATGCCTTGACGGCACCATCCAAGTTGGCCAATGCTGACGCCCATGGCGTTCGATTTCGACCTCGTCGGCAAGCCCACCGAAGCTCACAAGTTCGAGTACACGTGGAAGGACACCGTCCTTTACGCGCTCGGCATCGGCGCCAAGGTCGACGAGCTCGACTACCTCTACGAAGGCAAAGGACCGAAGGTCTACCCGAGCTTCGCGGTCGTTCCGAAGTTCCAGCCGATGCTCGAGGTGCTCTCGAAGAGCGGGGGAAATCTGGCGACCGTCGTTCACGGCGGCGAGAAGGTGAAGGTTCATCGCCCGTTCGAGTCGGGCGGCACCGTGCTCACCACCGCGACGATCCGCGGCATCTACGACATGCGAAAGTTCGCGTCGGTGCTCGTCGACACCGAGACGAAGAGCACCAAGGGCGAGCTGATCTGCACGACGACCTCGTCGATCCTCTTCCGCGGTGAAGGCGGTTTCGCCGGCCAGCCCCCTCCGAAAGAAGACAGCGGGATCTCCGTTCCCGAGGGAAAAGCCGCCGACTTCACGATCGAAGAAACCACAAGCAAGGAGCAGGCGCTCCTCTACCGCCTCTCCGGTGATTTCAATCCGCTCCACGCCGATCCCGAGTTTGCGAAGATGGTCGGCTTCGAACGCGGCCCCATCTTTCACGGTCTCGGTAGTTACGGCTACATGGTTCGCCACGTCGCGAAGGGCGCGTGCGGCGGAGACGCCTCCCAGATCACCGGGTTCGACGCGCAGTTCCGCAAGCCCGTGTGGCCCGGCGACACCATCATCACCCAAGGCTGGACAGTCGCGCCGGGGAAGATCGCTCTCGTCGTCAAGGTGAAGGAGCGCGGCGAGACCGTCATCTCGAACGCGTGGGCGACGACGGCCTAGCCAGCCTTGGTGGGCCTCAGCGGTGCGTTACGAATCGGAGTGGCCCCCTTAATTCCGGCGCGCGGCTAGCCGTCTCGTGCTCCATGGGAGACAGCATGGATCACACATTGAAGCCGACCATCAACGAGCGAATCATCAAGCTTGGCGACCCCCACCTCGTGGCCTACTGGACCGAGTTTCTCGACGCAACGAAGGAACAGATCGAAGCGGCCATCAGTAAAGTCGGGCCCGGGATCGAAGACGTGCGCGCGGCGCTCGGAAAACGCCGGATCCCCTGAGCCCGCTCCCTAGTGGGTGATCGCGTTCACGCAGGCGCCGAGCATCACGAAGAAGAGAACGATGACGACGATGCCGAGACGGATCCAGTTCAAGATCCCCATCGCGGACATGAACGTGGCCCAGCCCGACTGCTTCTGAACGTACTGCGGGCTCGCAAAGGACTGCACGGCGTACCCTGGCGGCGGCTGACCGTAGCCCTGCGGCGGTCCATAACCGGGAGGCGGGCCGTAGCCTTGCTGCTGCATAGGGGGCGCGTGGTCGATCGCGTTTCCACAGTAGTGACATTGAGCCGCGCCCGGATTGGTCACGGTCGCTCCGCAGCGGGAGCACGTCGGTGCGTTCATCCTCAAAATCATACAGCCGGGTCGCCCTTTACGAAATGGGCGGATCGCGCCAGATTACGGGGACCATGCCCAAGCTCTCGAAGTCGATCGTCATCGTCGCCGCAAAACGCACCGCATTCGGCACCATGCAAGGCGCCGTCAAAGCGCTCACCGCAACCGATCTCGCCGTCCACGCGGCCAAGGCGGCCATCACCCAGTCGGCGGTCGCACCGGAAGCCTTCGGTCACGTCATCGTCGGCAACGTCATGCAGTCGAGCGCCGACGCCATCTACTGCGCGCGCCACGTGGGATTGAAAGCGGGCCTTCCGATCACCGTGCCCGCGGTCACCGTGAATCGCCTATGCGGCTCTGGCTTCCAAGCCATCGTCAACGGTGCCGAGCAGCTTCTCCTCGGAGACGCCGACGCCGTCCTCGTGGCCGGCACCGAGAACATGAGCCAGGCCCCGCACATCCTCCGCGGCGGACGAGAAGGCTTCGCGTTCGGAAAAGCTCCCGCCCTCGAAGACTCGCTCTGGAGCGCGCTCACCGACAGCTACAGCAACACCCCGATGGCCGTCACCGCCGAGAATCTCGCTGTAAAATACGGCATTTCGCGCGTCGCGTGCGATGAGTACGCCCTTCTCAGCCAGCAGCGCTGGGCGCAGGCGAACGAGGCTGGGCGCTTCAAGATGGAGATTGCCCCCATCGAGATCGTGCAGAAGAAAGCGACGATCAGCTTCGCCGTCGACGAGCATCCCCGCCCGCAAACCACGCTCGAAATTCTCGCCAAGCTCGCGCCTGTTTTCAAGAAGGACGGCGTCGTCACGGCGGGCAACGCGTCAGGGATCTGCGATGGAGCGGCGGCGCTCGTCCTCGTGACGGAAGAATTCGCCAAAGCCAAGGGCCTCAAGCCGCTCGCCCGCATCGTCCAGTGGGGAGTGGCGGGCGTCGATCCGACCATCATGGGAATCGGCCCCGCACCGGCGATCACCACCGCGCTCGCCCGCGCCGATCTCAAGCTCGCAGACATGGATCTCGTCGAGGTGAACGAAGCCTTCGCGCCGCAGTACCTCGCGGTCGAAAAGGAGCTCGGCCTCGACCGCGCGAAGACCAACGTCGACGGCGGCGCGATCGCTCTCGGTCACCCGCTCGGTGCCAGTGGCGCTCGCATTACCACGCACCTCGTCTACGAGCTTGCACGACGAAATGCGCGTTACGCGGTGGGCAGCGCCTGCATCGGCGGCGGCCAAGGCATGGCCGTCATCTTGGAGCGCCTCTAAGACTCGATCAATACGAGGCCGGACGCGCGTTCGGCCTCGACGTCGAGATTCGGCGTGCTGCGCCGGCCGCGGACAATCGCCCAGCGGACGGCGTTGGTCATTGCGCGCGCGGCAGCCACGGCGGCAGTGACGCTCGGAAAAACCCAGGAGAGCGTTCCGGGCTGGACGTTGTGCCATCCGTAGACGACGAGCGTCACTTGATCGACGAGCTCCTTCGCCTTCGCGTCTGCAAGTTGGACGAGGGGATCCACTTCCGCGGCCGCGATGAAAACCCCGGACTCGACCGGCTTCGGGACTACGTCGGTCACGTCTGCCTTTTGCCCTGCTGACTTCGTCACGCGATCACCCGAGCGGAGCAACCGCGCATCCGAGTCCTTCATTCCCACCTTCCGATGCGTCGGATGCGCATCGCGGGTTGAGAAGAGAAGGCGGGAAAGACGGCGCATGACGGATTCGTCCTTTATCTCGTGTAGGGGCGCCGACGTAAATACTAATTGAGCCTTGGCGCACCGTGTCAAAGTGCGGCCGCGCTGCAACGCGGTGCGTGATCTCGGAATCGAGCGCGTCAACGCGGTAAGCTGCGGCACGTGCCGGCCCTTACGTACAAGCGCAAGTCGTGGCGGCCGTCGCGGGGTGGGTCGGTGCCGCCCGTCCCGAGCCTCTATCCGATGGTGGGTCTCCGCTTTCGGCGTGCGTGGCCGCTCCTGCCGCTCGCCCCCGCGGTGGTGGTGATCGTGGGGCTCGCGGTGGCCTTTGCGATCGGGATGGTGGGCGTCGATCAGCTCTCGCGCGCGAGTGACGGGCAGGCGGCAGCGCAAGCGGAGCTACTTGCGGGGACGGTAGCGGCGCGCCTGCAGCAGCTCACGCCTTCCGGTCGCCTCGAAGCCATTCAGCTCGCGGCACGACGCAGCGGCGCGGAGTTTTTGGTCGTCAACCGAGACGGCGACATCGTGCAGAGCGCCACGCTCAGCCTCCCCGAACGAGCCACGCTTCGCCGCGTGATTCGGATCAGCCGTGGCGAGGCGAAGACCGCCGTGGGCCGCACGCGCTTTGCCTTGAAGCCGATTGGCGATGTCCCGGCGTCGTATTCGGTGGTGGCGTTCGTGCGCGCGCCGAGCTCTCCGGAAGCCGAAGGAGCCTTGATTTCCGCGCTGGTCGCGCTCACCACGCTTCTCGTCGCGGTCGCCGCCACGTTTGCCTATGCCGTCGGACGCGACGCGAATCAGGACGTGGAGTTCGTCACCCAACGGGTGCGCGGAATGGGTCACGTGCGCACGCAGCCGACCGGCGAGTCCGTGCCGCTCCGCACGATGGACGAAGTCGGCATGCTCACGAGCGCCTTCAACGAGCTCGTCAACCGATTCGCTGAGGAAGAGAGGACCTACCGCATCAACCTCGAGCGCGCCCACGCGGCCGATCGCGATCGTGCGGCGTTCCTTGCAGCGGTGAGCCACGAGCTCCGGAGCCCCCTCAATGCCATCCTCGGCTTCGCCGACGTGCTCATGGAGGAAGTAGACGGCCCGCTCACGACGGATGCCCGCGAAGAGGTCGAGCAAATCCGCGCATCCGGGGCGCACCTGCTCGATCTCATCAACGACATTCTCGAGTTCTCCGCGCTCGAAGGAGGCCAGCTCAAGCTTTCACTCACCCGAGTCGATCTCACCGCCGTGGCTTCGGAGGTCTTGCGCGAGGCGGCGGGTGTCCTACAGGGGCGGCCCATAGACGCGCGGATCGCCGGAGAATCAGGGGTGATCGTCGAAGCGGACCCCAAACGTGTTCGCCAGATCCTGACGAACATCGTCGGCAACGCCATCAAGTTCACCCAGAAGGGCGAGGTGGTGGTCAGCGTCTCGCGTCAAGGCGCCTACGCAAACTTGAGCGTGAGTGACACCGGTCCGGGGATCAACGCCACCGAGCGCGCCGTCATCTTCGAGGACTACAAGCAGACGAACGAAGAGCAGCGCATGAAGCGCGGAACGGGCCTTGGCCTGGCCATCGCTCGCCGCCTCGTCCTCATGCACGGAGGAGCCATCGAGGTCGAGAGCGAGGTCGGACGCGGCTCGACATTCACCGTCCTTCTTCCGATCCAGCACAACACGAATCGCTCCGGAACCTCGCGCAGCGTATGAGGCCCTACGCCGTTTGGCTCGTGGCGCGGCTCCTCGTGATCCAGTTCGCGGTGGGGATCGTCATCGATTTTCTCATCGCTTCCTTCGCTCCGCGACTACTGCTTCTCCATTCCGAGGCGCTCGACGCGACTCTCCCCACGGCGCTCTGGGTGGCGCTGGCGAGCGTGGCCTTCGGAGCGGTCGCCACGACCCTGATGAGCAGGAAGATCAAGCCCACGCTCCGGGCGCTCGATGAAGGATCGGACGCCGTAGCTCCGCGCGATCTGCTTCTCATGTACGCGCTCCCCGCCCGCATTGCGTTCACCCAGGTGGTCATCGCATTTGCGTGCTCGATGGGCACGATCCTGCCTCTTTTCAGGCCCGCCACGAACGATCTCTACACTCAGGTCGCCCTCGTTCTCCTGATGCTGATCATGGTGAGCGCAGGGGCGGTGCCGCTTTACGTGATGATGCGAGCCTCAGTGGCGCGGGTCATCGAGCTTGCGCCGAGTACGGTCGCGCACGAAGCGATCACTCTCCTTCGGTCGACCCAGTACGAGCCCCGCGTGCGCACCCGGTTTCTCGCCGCGGTCACCGCTCCGGTAGGCTTCGTCGCGCTCGCGGCCTCGCTCCTGGTGTACGCCCACACCCGGGCCTTCGACATTCAGGCCCGTGAAAAAGCCGCGCACACGGTGGCGACGGCCACCTTCGATCTGGTGCGGGGCTCGACCGTCGGTCGCGAACAAGCGATCGCCGCGGCAGAGCGCCAGGGCTTTCGGACGGAAATCTCAGAAGGCACGCTCCCGTTCGCCAGCGTCCAATCCGACGACCTGGAGACGGCGCTCACCGTGCCGCTCGATGGCGCTCACGCCGTGGTGCACTTCGAGACGACCAGGCTCAACCCGATCACCAGCGTCTACATTCTGCTCGCGGTCATCGCCAGCACCATCGCGGGAATCCTCGGCTCGCGCATAGGCGCCCTCTTCTCCGAGGACGTCGCCCTCGCGCGGCATGGCGTCCGCGCCACCGGTGTGGCCGACGTGATCCGAGGCACGCGCATCCTTCGCGAAGCGCGCTTCCAATCGGTGAGCGCGCTCATGAATTCGATCGACGACCTCGGTGGAGTCTTCCGCGAGTTCGCCTCCGCACAGCAAAAAGCCATCGACGCGCGCGAGGCCACCGAACGCATGCGGGGCTTGTTTTTGGCCTCGATGAGCCACGATCTCAAGGCCCCGCTCAACTCGATCCTCGGCTTCACCGAGATCGTCTCCCACAGCCCGCTCTCTGCTGCGCAGAAGGAGAGCTTGGCCATCGTCGAGCAGCGCGGGCGAGAGCTCCTGGTTCTCATTCAGACCATTCTCGACTCGGCGCGCGCCGAAGCGGGTGCGCTCGAAGTGCATCGCGATTGGTCGATGGTGAGAGACGTGGTCATGAGCGCCGTCCTCGACGCACGCGATCTTGCGGTGGTGACCGAGGTCCAAGTGGACGGCGAAGTGGATCCCGAGCTGCCGAAGATTTACATCGACCCAGAGCGCATCGTGCAAGCGCTCACCGCCGTGATTAGCAGCGCTGTTCGCTTCACCGACAAGGGCGGCGTGCACGTCCGCGCCACGCTTCCGGTCGATGGCCCGCGGCTTCTCGTGGCCGTCGAGACCAGCGGGCGCGGTCTGCCGGTGGAGGAGCGCGACAAGATTTTTGAAGCCTTCAAATACGCAGACAAGGCGCGGCTTCACGGGAGCCTCGGGCTCGGCCTCGCGCTCGCGCGGCACATCATTGAGATTCACGGCGGAACGATCGAGGTCGACACGAGCGAGCAGGGCGGGCTCGCTTTTCGGGTGTGGCTGCCGACGACGGAGATGACTGCGTCGCGCCTCCGCCACGGATGGCTCTCGAGTCGAGCGTCGGAAGGCTAGAGCCCGAGAAGCTTTCGAGCGATCGTCGGGTCCGCAACGGTTCGACCGATGGACCGCGCGTACGTCGCGGCGCGAAGAGCGAGCGGCGCGCTGCCCTCGGCGAGAACGCCCTTGGTGAGATAAATATTGTCTTCCAGCCCCACGCGCGCGTGCCCGCCGAGTCGCATGGCGAGCTCCGTCATCGGAAGCTGGAATCTGCCAACGGCCGCGACGCCCCACGTGGCTCCCTCGGGAATCATGGCTTCCAAGTAGTGGACGTGCTCCGCGCGCGCGGCGAGCGCACCGGTGATTCCGAGGACGAACTGAAAATGCAGCGGCGACGAAATGGCCCCTTCGGCGTGGAGCGCGATGGCCTCCTCGACGTGCCCGACCTCGTAACACTCGAGCTCGGCGATGCTCCCCGCAGCGCGAATGCGCGCGGCCATGTCGCGAATCTCGGAGCGCGTGTTGATGAAGACGTCGTCGCCGAAGTTGACCGAGCCGCAGTTGAGCGTGGCCATCTCCGGCCTGCATTTCAGGGGCTGTGCGCGCTCTTCGATCGACATGCCGATGGCCCCGCCGGTGGACGTTTGCACGATGCAGTCCGTCTTCGTGCGAATGAGGGCGATGGCTTCGGCGAAGCGGTCGGCCGACTGGGTGGGCGAGCCGTCGTCGTTGCGAACGTGGAGATGGATCACCGCGACGCCCGCTTCTCTGCAGCGCGCCGCTTCGTCCGCGATCTCCATTGCCGTGATCGGAAGGTGCGGCGTGTGCGCGCGCGTAACCTCTGCGCCGACAATAGCCGCCGTGATGATCACGTCTCCCAGATCGGTGGAGACGGGGGTGACGATCGAGCCTGCGTCGCCCGGTGAAGGGCCCACCGGCAGCGCGGGCATGTAGAGCTCGCGGGGCCTTCGCTGGAGCGCTTTTGGCGTAACGCACGTGCCGACCGCTTTGCAGACAACGACCGGATCTTCGAGGATGTCGGCGGCGCTCGGCGGGGTGCCCGGGCCGCGCACGTTCGTGATCACCTTGCGCGCCTCGAAGCGAATCTGCCGGCTGGTCGCGCCTACTCGAATGAGCTCGGCGGTCGCCTCGATGTAGTCGCCCGCGAACACCGGCGCGAGGAACTCGACCGACTCGTACGCGCGAAAGAGCCCCTCGTCGCCGTCGAGCCGAATGAGGAGCTCGGTCGCCAGATCGCCGAAGAGAGCGAGCATGCGAGCGCCGTCGACGAGCTCGCCCGCGTAGTGCGCGTCGTGCGCCGACATCCGAAGGCGTAAGGAGACTCTCGTGCCGACCATGGCAATCTTCGTAGCACGGTCGAAGGCTGGAATAACGCCTCATTGCCGACGCGTTTGGAGCATGATAACCGCAAGGCGCTAACCCCATGAGTCTCGTAGAAGCTCGAAATCTCCCGTCCCACGTCGGCATCATCATGGATGGCAACGGTCGCTGGGCGCAGCAGCGCGGCTTGCCCCGCGCCAATGGTCACCGCGAAGGCTCCCAGGCCGTTCGCCGGACCGTCCGTGCCGCCCGCCGTCTTGGCCTCAAAGCGCTCACCCTTTACGCCTTCAGCGAGCAAAACTGGGCGCGCCCGGAGGAGGAGGTCGACGCTCTCATGGAGTTGCTTCGCGAATTTCTTCTCACCGAGCGCGACGAGATTCTCGACAACGGCATTCGCCTCAACGCCATCGGCAACCTCGGGCGGCTGCCCGGCCTCGTTCGGGCGATCCTCGATCCCCTGCGAAACGAGAGCAAAGACAACGGCGAGATGACCCTCACCTTGGCCCTCAGCTACGGCGGCCGCGAAGAGATCGCCAACGCCGCGCGCGAGCTGGCGAGGGCCGTCGCTGCTGGAAAAATCAGCCCCGAAGACGTCACCACCGAGTCCTTGCGCGGCCTCATGCCGAGCCTCTCCGTGGGAGATCCGGATCTCGTCATTCGCACCGGCGGCGAGCGGCGCATCTCGAATTTTTTGCTGTATGGGCTCGCGTACGCGGAGCTTTATTTCGCGGACGCCCTCTGGCCGGATTTCGGAGCCGACGATCTGCACACGGCGATTGCCAGCTTTCAGTCGCGCGATCGCCGCTTCGGATTGGTTACGTCACCGGACGCGAGCGCAGCACCCACGGGCGACGAGAAGCTCGCCACGATCACGCGCATCGCCATCTGAGCCTCGAGCGGGCGGCAGGGCTGCGGCCGGAGGGAGCGCAGTGCTAACCTCTTTACATGACCGCGAAGCCTGCGCCTCGCCGAGCCACGTACGTAGATCTCGAGGCGCTCGCGCCGAACCTCGTCGGTGAGATCGTCGACGGCGTCCTTCATGCGCATCCCCGCCCGGCCTCGCCACACGCGATCGCCGCGAGCGCCATTGGTGAAGAGCTCGGGCCGCCCTTCAAACGAGGCCGCGGCGGGCCTGGTGGGTGGATGATCCTCGACGAGCCCGAGCTTCACCTGGGCGAGGACGTGCTCGTCCCGGATCTGGGCGGCTGGCGTCGCGAACGCATGCCCGAAGTGCCGGACGTCGCCGCATTCACGTTGGCCCCCGACTGGATCTGCGAGGCGCTCTCTCGCTCGACGGCGGCCTTCGATCGCGGAGAGAAGGTCCCGATCTACGCGCGCGAACGCGTGGGCCACGTGTGGCTCGTCGATGCGCTCGCCCGCACGCTCGAGATCTTGCGCCTCGACGGAGGGAGCTATCGTCTCGTGACGACGTTCCACGGTGACGCCAAGGTCCGCGCGGAGCCCTTCGATGCAATCGAGCTCGACCTCGCGATCCTTTGGGCGCGCTGAGCGGGGCCACCCCCACCGCCCGCTTCGACTCCTGATGCACATCCGCTTCGTCGAGGTTCTTCTTTGCGTCGTCGAGGAAGCGCGTCGCCTTCTTGCCCCCGAAGTGCGGCTTGAGCGCGGCTTCGAGGAGAAGGACGCTCGGTCGCACCTTGGTGAGGTACGCGGAGATCTTCGGTGTCGAGCGACCGAGCTTTCCGTCGTCGAACGACGCGAGGCTCACGCCGGCGATCTTCGCGCCGCGCAGGACGACGGGGAGCGCGCCACGCAAGCGACGGATGAACGATTTCGCTTCCGCGACGGCGTCGTGCTCGGTGGCCGTGGCGCTCGTTGCGTGTCCGCGCGCTTCGGCTTGCGTCGAGAGCGTGGCCTCGAGGGCGACGACGCTCGTTGGCGAGCGCGCTCGTTTTCGCCGCCGGCCATCCGAACTCCTCGAGCTCGGTCGCGTGATCTTTTCCGAGCTGCGATGGGATGGGCTGGTTCGTCACGGCCGAGCCGGGAGAGGTATTCTTCGAGCCCCTGTGGGTCGACGACACCGAAGTTTGGTTGGTCACCGGGAAGAAGTCAGCCTTCAGCCCGAGCGCCTCCGGCATCATGCGCCTCACGCGCGCATCGCTCGGCGCCCCCACCGTTCCCCGCGGGTTCTGAGCCCAAACGACATTCGCGCTTCTGCGATTCGCGCACCCCGCCTAAGGTGTTCCCGTGAACCGCCGTCGAGAACGTACGCACGTCGAAGGGGTCGAGCGAAGATGAAGTCGAACCTCGCCGTACGCCTCTTGACCGCGTTGGTCGGCGCTCCGCTCATCCTCGCGCTTCTCTATTTCGGCCCCCCCGTCGGCTTCTTCGCGCTCGTCCTCGTCGTCGGTCTGATCGGCACGTGGGAATTTTTCTCGATGACGCATCCGGGCGATCTGCCGGCGAAGGTCGTCGGGCTTCTCCTCTCCGCGGCCGCGGCGTGCGCGTTTTTCTTTGGCGGGCATCGGGTCATGGCGACGGTGCTCATCGTCATTCCGCTGATGGGCCCGCTCGTCACGTTGTGGCGCCTCGGAGATATTTCGACGGCGGCGCTTCGGGCCACGGCCATGAGCTTCGGGCCGCTCTTCGTGGGCATTCCGCTCACCCTCCTCGCCGTCATGCGGCGCGACGATGGACCGGGCTACGTGGTCATCGCCATCATGTTCGCGTGGTTCGCCGACACGGGCGGTTACTTCGCCGGACGTTTTCTAGGGAAAAATAAGCTCTACGAGGCGGTCTCGCCGAAGAAGACGGTCGAAGGCGCGGTCGGTGGCCTCGCAGGTGCGGTCTTCGGAGCCGTGCTCGCGAGCCTCTGGTTCTTGCCCGCGCTGCCTCTGTCGCACTCCGTGCCGCTCGCCCTCGTGGCGGGAGCGTTGGGGCAAGCGGGGGATCTCGGCGAATCGCTCATCAAGCGATCCATGGGAGTCAAGGACTCCGGCGCCATCGTCCCCGGTCACGGCGGGATCCTCGATCGCGTGGACGCCCTGATTTACACGGCCTCGGCGGTCTATCTTTACACGCTCTGGATTGCGACCTAAAAACCGAGAACCAGAATGAACGATAAGATCCCCGCAGCGCCCCACTCCGAGAGCCAGATTCCGGTGCCGCCGCCGTCGCGTCAGTCGATGACGCAGCTCCCCAAGGACTACGACTTTTTCAGAGTCGTTCAGGACTACCTCGACGTCGCGTCGCGGGTCGTGAACCTCGAGCCGTACGTGCAGACCATTCTGTCGCAGCCGAAGAACGAGATCATCGTCAACTTCCCGGTGCGGATGGATGACGGCAACGTGCGCCTCTTCAAGGGCTACCGCGTGCAGCACAACAACCTCCTCGGCCCGTTCAAGGGCGGAATGCGCTACCACCCGAACGTCTCCCTCGACGACGTGAAGGCGCTCGCGGCGATGATGACCTGGAAGAGCGCGCTCATGCGCCTCCCGTTCGGCGGCGGCAAAGGCGGGATCAAGTTCGACCCCACCAGCGTGTCGCGGCACGAGCTCCAGAAGATCACGCGGCGATTCACCCACGCGCTCGGCGGAAATATCGGCCCCGACTACGACATCCCCGCGCCCGACATGGGCACCAACGGGCAGACGATGGCCTGGATGATGGACACCTATTCCAACATGGTGGGCAGCTACCAGAAGCAGAGCGTGAAGGGCGTCGTCACCGGAAAGCCGGTCGCCAGCGGCGGAACGCTCGGTCGCTCCAAGGCCACCGGCCAAGGGATGGTCTACTGCATCATCGAGTGGGCCAAGCAGAACAAGTTCAATCTCGAAGGCAAGACGATGACCGTCCAGGGCTTCGGGAACGTCGGCTCGAATGCTGCCGTGATCCTCTCGCGCCTCGGCGTGTCCACGATCGCCGTCGGCGATCACTCGGGTTACCTCTTCAACCCCGAAGGCTTCAACGCCCACAAGCTGCAGGACTACGTTCTTCAGCACGGATCCATCGGCGGATACCCGGGCGGAAAAGCGATCACCCGCGATGAGTTCTTCGCCACCAAGGCCGACATCTTCGCTCCGTCGGCGCTCGAAAATCAGGTGAAGGAAGCGGAGGCCAAGCTCCTCAACGTGAAGCTCGTCGTCGAGGGCGCGAACGGTCCGCTCAATCCCGCAGGCGAGAAGATCCTTCTCGAGCGCGACATCGCCATCCTTCCCGACGTCCTCGCCAACTCCGGAGGCGTCACCGTCAGCTACTACGAGTGGGTGCAGAACAAACGCTCCGAGAGCTGGACGGAAGAAGAAGTCGACGCGCGCCTCGAGAAGGCCATGATTCGCGCCTACCACGACGTCGCCGACTTCGCGCGTTTGCGAAAATGCGACATGCGCATCGCCGCGTACGGTCTGGCGCTCAACCGCATCGACGCGGTCTACAAAGAGCGCGAGATCTTCCCCTAAAGACCGAAGGACCGATGCCTTACGTCGCAACGCGCCTCGGTCGATGGTTCTACGAGAGCCACGGATCGCCTAGAAAAAAGGGCGATCCGACGATCGTGCTGTGTCACGGGCTCCTCTTCGACGGAGCCCAATGGGGTGCGCAACTGCCCGTGCTGAGCGCCCTCGGCCGCGTCGTGGTGCTCGACGGACCGGGGCACGGCAAGAGCGAGGTGCCCCCTCCGTTCTCGCTCGACGATCACACGCGAGCCTTCATCGACGCGATCGATGCGCTGGAGATCGACCAGCTCGTCATGGTGGGGCTCTCGTGGGGCGGGATGCTCGCGATGCGCGTTGCGCTCAGCCCTGCCGCGTCGCGCTTGAAGGCGATGGCCCTCCTCGACACCAGCGCCGAAGCCGAGCCCTGGGTGGATGCCAAGAAGTACCGCGTGCTCGCGTCGTTCGCGCGTCGCTTCGGTCTGCCGCTCGCTCTCGTCAAAAAAGAGATCGCGCCGCTCATGTTCGGTCCGAAGACGCTCCGCGAAAGGCCCGAGCTCGTCCTCGAGGTCGCGCAGCGCATCAACGGCTACTCACGCGAAGGCGTATCCCGCGCGGCGATTGCGGTCGTCGTCGAGCGCAAAAGCATCCTCGAGCGTCTCGGAGAGATCTGCGTTCCCACCCTCGTTGGGTGCGGCAGAGACGACCGCGCCACCATCCCCGCGCGAAGCGAGGCCATCGCGCGAAGCATCCAGGGCGCGAAGCTCGTGTGGATCGAAGACAGCGGTCACATGTCGGCGATCGAACGCCCGGAGGCGGTCAACGCCGCGCTGGTCCCTTTTCTTCGCCACGCTGCGTACTGATAAGGAATTCGAGATGGAAACGCCCTGGGCGTGCGATTGCCAAGACACCTCGATGGGCGTGGCTATTCCTCTTTTCCGACTAGGCGCCCGGGCCCGAAGTGCACGCCGCGGGATCACTCGCGCGCGGGACCCAATGGTGGTTTTCGCACTGGGAGGTCGCCGTACAGTAACCAGGGCCCTCGCTGCATGCGTCGCTCGCGGCCACGCCCGGGCCCGAAGTG
>JAYTOU010000066.1:0-89335 GCA_043747615.1 Myxococcales bacterium
TGCGCCGTCGAGCGCGTCTACGTGCACCGCTCGATTTATGCTCGTTTTCTCGAGGCGGCAGAGCCTCTCGTCCGCGCCTACGTGCTCGGCGATCCCCTCGACGACACGACGACGCTCGGTCCGCTCGCTCAGCCGAATCATCCGTCGAAGCTCGAGGCTCTCGTCGCCGATGCCCGTGCGCGCGGTGCGAGGATCACCGTTGGCGGAAAGCCGACTGCGGTCGACGGGCGCGGCCGCTTCTTCGAGGCCACGCTGATCGCCGGTGCCACGCACGCAATGAAACTGATGAAAGAAGAGGCCTTCGGTCCGCTCCTTCCCATCTGCCCGGTCGACTCCGACGAAGAAGCGCTCGGGCTCATGAACGACTCGGAGATGGGCCTCACCGCGAGCATCTGGACGAGCGATCGGGAGCGCGCGAACGCGATGTCACGCAAGCTCGAGTTCGGCACGGTGTACATGAACCGCTGCGACGCGCTCGACCCCGCGCTGGCCTGGACAGGCGTGAAAAATTCTGGAATCGGACACAGCTTGAGCGCGCTTGGTTTCGATCAGCTCACGCGTCCGAAGTCCATCCACTTCCGCACCGTCTTCTGAGGCGCGGCTCCGGAGCTCTCAGGCAACGGTCCCCGCATCGACGTCCGCCGAGGGCGCCACCGAGCTGAAAGAGTGATCGCCATGTGGCGCGATGGGCAACGCGAACGGGATCGCGTCGCCCCGCCGAAAAGATCAGAGGCCCGAGAGGCAGCCGTGTTGGCCGCTGTTGTTCGCGTAGCCGGTGTTCGCGGTGTACGCCGCGTTCGACCATTCGCCCTGGAGCTTCCACTGCGAGCCGTTGGGGAAGGTGACGAGCGGGGCGCCGAAGGACCACGCGCACTTGTCGCCGTTTTCGTTGCCGGAGCCGTCGTACCACGCGCCGGGGCTTGCCGGATCCGTCCGCGCTTCGGCGAGCTCGTGCGCTGTCACGCTCGCGAGCGCCGCGAGGCCTTCGGAGTGCAGACCCGACGTGTCCTGGGGATCGCACCCCGAGTCTCCGTCGAGGCGCCAGAAGAAGGCAAACTGTACGGGGACGCCGCCGCAAGAGCCGGCGCTGTGCCACGCGCAGTACGCTGCGTTGCCTCGCGGGACGTCGGTGTAGACGGGGTAGTAGCCGTTGCCGGTCGGGTCCGGGCTCGTGATCATCTTGCAGACCTCGGCCAGAATCGCGGACGTCGATCCGCCACCGACTGCCGCGGACGTGTCGACCAAGTGCCCGCTGTACGTTCCCGCCGCGGTGACCGGGCCGTTGGTTCCGGTGTACTCGTCGGAGGTCCTTGCATAGTTGCTGTTTGAGTGGCCGGCGTACCAGGAGTCGACGCCGGTGATCTTGTCCCCCGCAGACGTGGCGTTCGACCAGCTCGAACCCCAGAAGATCGACGTCGCGCTGTACGTGGGCATGATCTTGCCGCCGTGGTTCGTCATGAGGGGCGAGCCGCCGCCGCCGCCCTTGCGCGCCGCATGCGCCTCACGCGTCCAGTGAGCTCCTCGGGGCGCGAGCTCGGGGCTGTTCCCGTACCCCGCCGTCGTGAGGACGCTGTCCGGCGCTGCTGGTGCGTTCGAAGCCGAGTCGTCAGCGCTTCCGCAAGCTGCGAGGAGAGCGAGGGCGAGGACCGGGGCAGCAGATTGGAGGACGCGCATGGGAACACCTCTTAATGGTCGGCTTGGGGCCGCGACGTGGAGCCACGCGGCATAGCACGCCTCTGTCCTGAAGCACGTCAGAACCTGCGAGCCTCTGCACTTATTGCCCCGTCACCTGCCGGCACCGGTCGACGCAGGCAATGTCATCGACGCACGCCGTATAACAATCGTGGGATTTATCCTGATGCGACGCGCACTTCGGATCGCGCTCGCACTTCTGAGGATCCTTGGCCGCCGCGGCCTTCACTGTGCTGCAACCAAGTGCCCCAAGACACAGTACGAGCGCACAAAAACACTTCATGCCGCCATCATACGCCTACGCTCCCCGGGGGTCGCCTAGCGCGCGAGGGTGGCGGGTGGCGGCGTTGCTTTCTCCACGGGCGGCCTCTCGCGCAAACACTTGCTCACGGCAGGGTCCAGCCCCTTCATCGCCGCGGGCAGTCGCGGCCTTCCCATCACCGGCGCGCCGAGGCGCGACCAATCGATCCCGTTGTCCGACACGCTCAACCACACGAAGAGCGCGCGCCCGCGAATGTTCTCGAAGGGAACGCCTCCCCCCTTGCCGCCCCACCACATGCGCGAGTCGTGGCTGTTGTTGCGGTTGTCGCCCATCACCCAGACCTCGCCGGGGTTCACGTAGAACGGCCCCTTGTACTCGGGAAAACCGCCCGATGCGTGATCGTAGAGGGTGAGAAACGCTTCGTCGCCGAGGTACTCCACGAAGAGATCTCCTTCGTGCCTTCCGCTCGGCGTGTCGATGTCGTTGTAGCCGTAGACGCCGGCGAAACAGTGCGGGACCTCCCAGCCGTTGATCCAGGGGTGCCCATTTCGCGCTTCGAGCTTGTCGCCGGGAAGAGCGATCACCCGCTTGATGAAGTCTTGTTCGGGGTGCTCGGGGAAGGCGAAGACCATTACGTCGCCGCGCTCGGGCGGCATGTGCGTCCATACCCGCGAGTGCGTCCAGGGGATCGCCGGCCCGTACGCGTACTTGTTCACGAAGATATGATCTCCGACCTGCAACGTCGGGATCATGGATCCGCTCGGGATTTTGAAGGCTTCCACGACGAACGCGCGGAGCCCCATTGCCACGGCGACGGCGACCAAGATCGACTCGACGTACTCGCGCACTTCGCTCTTGCGCCAGCGACCGAGGCGGACGTCGACCTCTCCATCCGCCCGGACGAGCGCGTCGATGAACGCGTCTTCGCTGAAGGGCGTCGCGTCCATCGCCTTGCGGAGCTCCTCGAGATCGGCCTGCACTTTGTCGCGCTCTTTCGCCGAGAGCTCGCGGATCATCGATTTTTCGTTGTGAGCGAGAATGGCTTCCGCTTCGTCGATTAGGCCGCGCGCTCGCTCGAAGGGGCCCACGAGGTGCGGCGGAAGATCGGCGCGGTGAGCCGGAAAAGCGTGCGCGGCGAGTGGCAAGCGGTGACGCACGGCCCACAGCGCCATCTCGAAAAGCGTGAAGGCCACGATGCCGACGGGCACGGGCTGCTCGCGAACGATGGCTTCGATCCAGCCAAGCGCGCCGTCACGCTCGATCCCGCCGGGCGGCGTGAGCAGCACGACCATGATGCAGGCGAAGGCGAAGGGGAGCATGGCGAACCACACGGCCCAGTACGCCCAGCGAAACGTGCGCCGCGAAGTAGGCACACTCGGCGGGCGCGCGCTCTCACGGACACCCTCGACGGGTTCGCCGGACGCGGCCTTGGACGGCGCAGCCGACTCATCTTCGGGGGGCGTTGAGGTCATGACTTAGGACGGATAGCACTAGTCGCCTCGTTTTGCGGCCGCAACGAAGACAAGGTGTACCCGGGCAACACCCGGGGATTTGCAGGTGTTCCCGCAATCAAGATTTCCGCGGTGAGCACGGCATCGTCCGCGTTCTCGTCGGCCTGAACGAACGGCATCGGGGGTTGCATCGTCGTGCCCTCTCTCTGTTCCGGGGTCCGCGCTTTTTCAGGGATTCAAAAAGGGCACGGTCGGGAGTGCTCGGTGCGTGCGTGCGAGGTACCAGTTCATGCCGAGCAGTCCGCCGACGCCGACGAAGACCAGGATGAAGGTGATGATCGCGACCATCATGAGCCTTCGCCGCGCGCGACTCGGCCGTCTCTCGTAAGCAGACTCGGCGATCGGCATCGCCACGGCGGGAACGACCGGCCCCGCGAAAGCCGCAGGGGGCGGCTCCGGAACCCAGCCCGGAACGGGGGTGATCGGCTGTGAGCTGGAGCGAATGATCAGCGTCTGCTTGTTGCGTAGAAGACGCTCGTGTTGCCGCTCGGGCGGCTCATCGACGATGACGGACGGAAGATCCTGATTGGTGACTGTGGCCTTCGGTGGCGCCGTCGCCTCCACCATCACTTTGCTTTCCGATGCAGGCGCTACCTTTGCGCGCCCGCGCTGACCCGGCGCTGACTTCGCAGGAGGCGGGGGTGGCGCGGGCGGCGTGAGAATAGCCTCGCCCGCAACAACGAGAAGCGTGAGAGCGGCCGCACCCGACGCGCCCGGCGGCGGAGGCGGCGGAGGCGCGGGCGGCGGTGGAGCCGGCGGGGACGGAGCCGGCGGGGATGGAGCAAGTGCCACCGGAGCGGCGATGGGGCTGTTCGCGCGCAAAACCTGGGCGGGCGGCGCGACGCCCATCATTGTCCTCTTCGCCTGGAGCTTCGCCGCAAGTGTCGTGGGGGCCGGGGCGGCAACGTGTCCGAGACCGGCGGGCGCCGCGAGGTACGCGGGCTTCCCGAGTGGCAGCATCGGCGGCGTGATTGCTGGACCCGATGCGGCGTGGGCCGACGCGGTCGGCGATATACCGTGCGCCGAAAATGCGGAGGCCGGCAGCGGCGCGGATTTCGGTAGTGGCGCTGGGATCGCTGGCGACGGTGCCGCGGCGATGGGGGCCGCAACGCGAGCCGGGGGCGGCGAAACGCTCGGCAATTTTGCACGGATGGCCGGTGCGACGGGGGCAGCTTGCGGAGCGGCCTCGGTGCGCTGCGCGACGGCTTCTTTCAGGGCCGCCCAAAATGCCTGGGCGTGCTGAAAGCGATCCGCCGGAACGACCGTCAACGCGCGCGCGATTACGGCCTCGACTGCGGGGGTGGTGCGAATGCCGAGCCCGTGGGCGGACGGGCGCGCTTGCCGATTGAGCGCGATGGCCTTGAAATCCCCGTCGACCGCCGCTCGATCACGCAGCGCTTCGAGTACGACGAGCGCGAGAGAGTACACATCGGTCCAAGGGCCAAAAGCTCCGACCTCGGAATCGAAATGCTCGGGAGCAGCGTACGCTGGATCGAACATCCTCGGCTTCATCGCCTTCGGGGCGATTTCTTTCGTGACCTCGGCGAGCACGTCGGCCATGCCGAAATCGAGCACCTTCAGCGTCGGCGGGGCGCCGCCTGTGGTGACGAAGAAGAAATTGCCTGCGTTCAGATCGCCGTGAGGCATGCCGGAATCGTGGGCAAATGCGATCGCGGCCACCGCGCCGTCGAGCAGCTCGATCACCTCAGTCAAGGGACGACCGACCAACCCGGCTTCACGCCGTTTGCGAAAGTCGGAGGCGAGCGAGTGTCCCTCGAGCCATTCGACGACCGTGTACGGAACGTGGGCTCCGTTCGCGCCCGTTGTCATCCCGCTGCCTATGGTCCGGACGAAGTGCGGATCGCCGCGTGACATGCGGGAATGCGTGCGGTTCTCTTCACGAAACCGGCGAAGGAAATTTTCTGCGGCAGCGGGATCGAGCTCGAGCCCGAGCTTCAGACATTTGAGCGCCACGGGCTCTTGAGGGCCGACGTGCTGACCTTTGTAGACGAGGCTGAATCGCCCTTCGCCCGCGAGACTTTCGACGAGGAAGTGACCTGCCAGCGTTTTTCCAATCAGGCTGAGCGGATCCACGAAGCGCTAGGGTAACAGTGACTTGGGAATTATTGCTACGGCGCGTCACCGACCTGAATTACGTAGTTGACGACCGCCGCTCGGTCGTCGAACGGGTTCATCTGCGGGGCGACCGTTCCGGCGCTCGGCGTGTTGTCGAAAACCACGAAATACTGGCCTTTTGGCACCGGAAGCATGCGCCGGTACTCCACTCCGGCCTGCACGACGTCCCCGAAAATGGGCGGCCCGGAGAGCGGACCGGCGACCGGGTAGTCGAAATAAAGACGAAATGATGCGTCGGCCGTGTCCTTGGCGAGCACCAGGACGTCTGCCGCCGGGACGCCGTCGAGGTTCGCGGTCATGTACAGCGCGCGGCCGGAGTCTTCGACTTCGATGGGGCCGACGAACTCGCGCTGGTTCTGGTGGATCTCGGTGCGCAGGTTTTCGTACGTGATCCGATCGCCACCGTGGACGTCGAACGGATGGAACGGGCGCTGCCCTCTTTCGACGATGCCGAGCCCGAAATCAGCGGTCCCGTTCGCTTCGCGGATGACGGTGAAGCCTTCGCCCAGCTTTCCGCTCACGAGCTGCTTGCCGAAGCTGTCTCCGATGGGGGTGAGCTGGTTCAGAAAATTCGCGACGGGCTGCTCGATGACGTGCGTCTTGAAATCGCTCGCGGAGACCGCCTTCGTGCGGAAGTACGCATACATCGTGCTCCCGTCCATCAAGAAGTCCTGGTTGTACTCGATCGATCCGGACATCGTGAACGTGAGCTTCTTCGAAACGTTCGTCCAGGCGTAGCCGTCTCCCGCGAAGGTGACGAAGAGATCGCCGTTCTGGAGCTCGCGCTGCGCGCACGTCCGCGGATAGAAACGTCCGATGACCGGCGAGTCCTCGCTCATCTTGAGCGGCGCATTGTGGGTCGTCATTTGATGGCAGAATTCACTCAGCCCAAAGGAGAGAATCGAGCGCCGCAGCGAGCGATTTCCGGGATCGTTGATCGGTCCTTCGATGACCCCGAGCATGCGCTGCCCGGTACCCGCGCACGAGGCGCATCCCTGGGAAAACAGCAGAAGAATAGCGATGATCGCGGGGACCGCGCGCGCCTTAAGCATGTCTTCCTCGTAGCATGGCCGCCCGTAGTTTAGCCTACGAGTATGACTGCTTCAGCTAACCAGAAGGTCGCCGTCCTCGGCGCGGGGTCGTGGGGTACGGCGTTGGCGAAGGTGCTCGCCGAGAAGGGGGACGAAGTCGCTCTTTGGGCGCGCCGCGAAGATCTCTCCAAGCAGATCAACGAGTCGCGCGTGAACGAGCATTACCTCCCCGGCGCGCGCCTTCCGAGCACCCTGCGGGCCACGCACGATCTCAAGAACGCGCTCGAAGGGGCAGGCATGGTGGTCTTCGTATCGCCTAGCCACGCGACGCGCGAGGTCGCAAAGCTCGCCGCACCGTTCGTTCCCGCAGGTGTGTCGATCGTGAGCGCCACGAAGGGCATCGAGAACGAGTCGCTGATGTTCATGGACGAAGTCCTGGCCGAGGAGCTTGGTCCCGACGCCGCGAAGCGCCTGACGTTCTTGAGTGGACCGTCCTTCGCGAAGGAGCTCGCAGCTCACCTTCCGACGGCTGTGGTCATCGCCGCTCGCGACGCCAAACGGTGCGACGACGTCATGCGCCGCTTCCACTCTCCGTACCTGCGCACCTACGCGAGCCAAGACGTGATCGGCGTGGAGTGCGGCGGCGCGCTCAAGAACGTGATCGCCATTGCCGCGGGAACGATCGACGGCCTCGGCCTCGGTCACAACACGCGCGCATTCTTGATCACCCGCGGGCTGGCAGAAGTAGCGAAGCTCTCGATCGCCCGCGGAGGCAGCGCCCTCACGCTGGCCGGGCTCGCTGGAATGGGAGACCTCGTCCTCACGTGCACCGGCGAGCTCTCGCGTAATCGCACCGTCGGCTTAGAGCTCGGAAAAGGCCGTAAATTACCGGCGATCCTGGCCTCTCTCGGTCACGTCGCCGAGGGAGTGAAGACCACGAAGAGCGCCTACAATCTAAGCCTCAAGCTCAAGGTCGACATGCCGATCACGCGCGAGGTGTACGCGGTTCTCTACGAGGACAAGCCGGTCGACAAAGCTCTCGTCGACTTGATGGCGAGGGAGCTCGGACCCGAATTCGACCACACCACGACGCACTGACGAGCTACGCTTGCGCGATGCCGCTTAATCGTCCTCGCGCGATCCTTCTTCTCGCTTCGATCTCGCTCGCCACCGCGGACGACGCCCGCGCGCAGCAACCTTTCCCGCCCCAGCAGCAACAACAATTTCCCCCGCCCCAGCAGCAACAGCAATTTCCCCCGCCCCAGCAGTACCCGCCCCAGCAGTACCCGCCGCAGAATTACGGGCCGCCGCCCGGGTACGGACAGCCGCCCCCCATGGCGCCGCCGCCGCCCGCGAACGACAAACGCAGCAACGGCGAGATGACATTCCTTTACGGCACGAGCCTCCTCTACGGAGTGGGGACCGGCATCTGGATCGACGCGCTTGGCAAGATCAGCGATCCGGGGCTCGCGATCATCGCGCCGCTCGCCCTCGGTGCCGCAGCCCCTATCGGTGTCTATTTCTGGGACGACTACAGCAAGCTCCACAAAGGAGTTCCGTCGTCGATCGCCACCGGACTTTCGCTCGGCGCGATCGAAGGGCTCGCCGTCGCAGGCGTGCAGTGGCAATCGCAGAGCGGTGGCCCGCGGGCGTGGAGCTTCAAGACCGAGACGACGGTCACCTGGATTTTTGCGAGCGCCGGCGGCGTCGGCGGCTACGCGTTCGGCGAATGGCTTCGTCCCGATCCGCGGAGCCTCAGCTTCATCGCCAGCGGCGCGGGTTGGGGAGCGATCACCGGAATCGAGTTCGGCGTTGGCGTGAGCAGCAGTCCCGACTGGAAAGACGGAGCGAGCATCGGCGGCATCGTTGGATACAACGCGGGCATCGCCGCCACCGGCGCGCTCTCGACGGTCTGGGTGCCGTCCTACAACACGCAGAAATACATGTGGCTCGGCTACCTCGGCGGCACCGCGGTGAGCTCGATCGTCTACGTCTTCTACTTGTTCTCGGACTCCGCTCCCAGGCACGGGCTCATCGCCAACAGCGTGGGAGGCCTCGCCGGTCTCGGACTTGCCGCAGCCTTCACGGCCAACATGAGGGACGACGACGACACGAAGAAAACGGGGAGCACGGGCCCCCTGCCCTTCCAGCTCGGTTTCACGCCAGCGCCGCCGATCCCCGGAGGAACTGCGGCCGCGCGCGGAATGATGCTGTCAGGCTTCGGCCAGTTTTAGAAAGACGGAAAAGTTATTTCGCGGACGGGGCGGCGACGCTCGCGGGGTCGATTCCGCCGTCGAGATCTGAATCGGGGGTGAGCGGGGGCTTGTCCTTGCCGCCGCACGCGGCTGCGAACGCGGCCAAGATCACTGCGAGCCCCAACCAACCAAAGATCGATTTCATGGGTTATTGCCCTTCCACAAAAAGCAACAGGGCCCCCCAACGATGGGAGACCCTGCCAAGACCGGGAGCCCAACGAGCGCCGCGTGAGCGACGCCGTGCACTCGCCGCAAGTTGTTACTTGGCGGGGGTCGTGGTGGTGGTGGTGGTCGTCGGGGTCGCGGGGGTCGCGGGGGTCGACGGCATCGCGGGGTCCGGGGGGGTCGTCGTGGTGGTGGTCGTGGACGTGGGATCCGCCGCGGGCTTGGCGTCGCCGCCGCAGGCCATGAGGCTCATCGCAACGATCGAGAAAATAGCTACCGTCTTCATGTGTGATTCTCCTCTAGGTTTAACGAAGCGGCGCCGTTTTGCCGCAGGTACGCACCGGCGTCAATGCGTTTTCCCCGTTTTACCGCAGGAACACGACGGGTGCGTGGGGACCTTAGCACGACAGCGGCGAGAGAGGGTAAGGTGGGGTCGACCATGCCGACTTTGAAATGGTTCCCCAACCAAGGCGCTCCCCGCCATTTCACCCTATTCAAGCCGGTGTCCACGATTGGGCGAGCCCTCGGAAACGACGTGGCCGTACCAACGCCGGGGATCGCCGAGACGCACGCTCAGGTTCTCTTCGACGGCCGTGATTTCAATCTCGAGGAAGTCGACAAGGCGGGCGAGATCCTCGTCAACGGCAAGAAAAAGCGACGTGCGAGACTCGTGCACGGGGATCGTCTGATCCTCGGTGACGCAGAGCTCACCTTCAGCATGTTCGACGAGCCGAGCCGCGAGGCCGCACCCCAGGCCACAAAAGACGCGACCGAGTCGAGCGGGATGCAACTCGCCGGCGTGCGAAAGCTCTACGAATTCAGCGAAAAGCTGATGACCATGAAGCAGCTGGACGAGCTCCTAGAGGCAATGCTCGACGCGGTGTTGGAAGTAACCGGCGGCGAGAAGGGGCTCATCTTGCTGATGGATGACGCGCTCGAATCCGAAAAGTCCGGAGAAGGAAAGCCCGTCGTCCGCGCCTCTCGCCACGTGAACAAGGAAGCGATCACCAACACCGCCGGCGTCATCTCGGACAGCATCGTCCGCCGCGTGCTCGAGACCGGCAAAGCGATCATCGTGAGCGATGCTCTCAGCGACACTCAGTTCGGGTCGAGCGAGAGCGTAGTCGCCCTTCGTCTGTCGAGCGTGATGTGCGCGCCGCTCGTCTCCCAAGGCCACGTCACCGGTGCGATGTACGTCGGAAATGACCGGGTAAAGGGCCTCTTCGAGCGATCGCAGCTCGATGTACTTTCCATCTTCGCGGGCCAGGCTTCGCTCATTCTGCAGAACGCGCTCCTCCTCACCGCGCTGCGCGCCGACAAAGAAAAACTCTCCGCCGAGCTGAAGGACAAACGATTCGGAGAGATCATCGGCGTGTGTCCGTCGATGATGGAAGTCTTTCGCAAATTGCAGAAGGTGGCGACGACCGACATCAGCGTTCTCATCACCGGCGAAACCGGCACTGGCAAGGAGCTGATCGCCCGCGAGCTCCATCGCCGTTCGAACCGCGCGAACGGCCCCTTCGTGGTCATCAACTGCGGCGCGATTCCCGAGAACCTCATCGAGAGCGAGCTC
Source organism: Myxococcales bacterium (assembly GCA_043747615.1). Lineage (GTDB taxonomy): Bacteria > Myxococcota_A > Polyangia > Polyangiales > Polyangiaceae > JAYTOU01. The sequence continues at coordinate 10,626 of JAYTOU010000066.1, forward strand.
TTTGGTCACGTGAAGGGCGCCTTCACTGGCGCTGTCGGCTCACGCCCTGGCAAATTCCAGGTCGCCGACAAAGGCACTCTTTTCCTCGATGAAATTGGCGAGCTCCCGCTGAATCTCCAGGTCAAGTTGCTCCGCGCGTTGCAGGAGCGCGTCGTCTTTCGGGTCGGAGACTCCAAACCCGAGAAGGTCGACATCCGCATCGTCGCAGCAACCAACCGCGTCCTCGAAGAAGAGATCCGCGCCGGTCGGTTTCGTGAAGATCTCTACTACCGCCTCAACGTGGTGAACCTCTTCAACCCGCCGCTGCGTGAGCGCGGAGACGACGTGCTCATCATCGCCAAAGCGTTGCTCTCCAAGTTTGCCGACGAGCTCGGTTCGTCCGTCCAGGGCTTCACGCCCCAGGCTCTTTCCGCCATCAAGAAGAACCCCTGGCCCGGCAACATTCGTCAGCTGGAGAACCGAATCAAAAAAGCGCTCGTCCTCTGCGAGAAGACGCTCCTGTCGCCCGAAGACCTCGACCTCGGCGCCAACGCCGAAAACCCTATTTTGCCACTGGAAAAAGCCAAAGAAGAGTTCCAGCGCAAGTATGTCCTCGAGGTGCTCGAGCGCAACAACGGTAACCGCACCCAGACCGCGCGTGACCTCGGCGTCGACCCGCGCACCATCTTTCGCTACCTCGAGCGCGAAGCGAATCCGATGCCCAGTGGAGCCGTGAGCGGCTCGGGTAACGGCGACAAGAGCACATGACGGACGTCTCACTCGGGGAACCTTGCCCGCCGAAGACGCGGCTCGACCTCGACTGGGATCGCATCCTGCGGGCGCTTGCGGCGCGGTGCGTGGGGCCGATGGGTCGTGAGGCGGCGCTCGGCCTGGAGTTCGCCAGCACTCGCGCGCAAACCCGCATGCTTCTCGCCGAGGCAAGCGAGGCGGTGCGTCTTCACAAGGACGGGCAGCCGCTTCCTATCGAAGAGGTGGCGGACGTCCGTGAAGCGCTCGGTCGCCTCCGGGTCGGCGGAGTGCTCGCGCCCGGGGAATTACGCGCGATCGCACAGGTGATGGCGAGTGCCCGTTCCCTCCGGCGCTTTCTCCAATCCCGCCGCTCCGGGGCCACTGCGCTCGGAGCAGCACTGGCGACGGACCCCACCCTCGATGCACTGGCAGACGAGATCAGCGACGCCTTCGACGCCGACGGCACGCTCTCCGATCGGGCGAGCCCCACGCTTCGTGCGCTCCGGTCGGAGCAGCAGGCCGCGAAGAAACGGCTCTTGTCGCGCCTCGAAGACGTTATGAATCGCTACGAGCGCGTCCTCCAGGATCGCTTCATCACCGAGCGCGAGGGGCGGTTCGTGATTCCCGTCCGCTCCGATGCTCACGAGCGCTTTCCGGGGATCGTTCACGCGACGAGCGCCAGCGGGTCGACCATCTTCGTCGAGCCGCGGGTGGTGATCCCCATGGGAAATCGCCTCAAAATGCTGGACGCAGACGTGCAGCGCGAAGAGATTGCAGTATACACGCATCTCTCGAGTCTCCTTTCCGACGCTCTACCTAGCCTCGAAGCCTGCCGCGAGGCGATGGCCAAGGCCGATCTCCGCGAGGCCACTGCGCGTCTGGCAGACGAGCTCGCACTTACCTTCCCGAACGTAGTCGATCAGCCGAAGATCGATCTGCGCGGCGCGCGTCATCCGCTGCTCGCGCTCGATCTTCCGGCGGTGATCCCGAGCGACCTCGAGATCTCCAGCGGGCGCGCGATGATCATCAGCGGGCCGAACGCCGGCGGAAAGACCGTCGCCCTGAAGACCCTCGGGCTCGCCGCACTGATGATCCGCGCGGGCTTACCAGTGGCCTGCGACGAAGGGAGCACCGTCGGGATCTTCGAGGTCGTCCTCAGCGACGTCGGCGACGATCAGAGCCTCACCAAGAGCCTCTCCACCTTTAGCGCGCACATCTCCAACATCGCCTCGATCCTCGGAGAAACAAGGCCCGGCGCACTAGTCCTTCTCGACGAGCTCGCCGGTGGAACCGACCCCCGGGAAGGCGAAGCGTTGGCGGCAGGCGTGCTCGACTCTCTGTCTTCGCGTGGCGGCGCGGTGGTCACCACCACCCACTACGAAGGATTGAAAGCGCTGGCCCTCGCGGACGAACGCTTCGCTAACGCCTCGGTGGGCTTCGACATCGCCACGATGTCTCCCACTTTCCGCGTGGCGATGGGGGTGCCGGGGAGCTCGAGCGCGCTCGCCGTTGCCAGGCGCTTCGGAATGCCCGCCACGGTCATCGAACGCGCCGAGCGTTTTCTTTCCCGCGAAGATCACAATTTCGAGACGGTGGTGAAGAGACTGAACGACGAGCGCGCGGCTCTTGAGCTTGCCCGGGCAGCGGCGACGTCACGCGAAGAGGAAGCGCGACAGACGAAGACGCGCCTGGAAGTGGAGCTCGATGCGGCACGGAACCGCGAGACGCGAGCGCTCTCCCGGGAGCTCGAGGCCCTCGTCGTAAGTCTTCGCCGCGCGCAGGCTGATTTGCGCTCGGCGCAGGGCACGTTGCGAGCGAAGAAACCTGAAGAGCGCGACCTGAAAGAGGCTGCGCGCGCGATCGATCGCGTGGCGGGCGCAGTGTCCATCGGCGGCGAGCTCGAGCGATTGATCGTTCCTCAAGAAAGCGGCGAACGCGCGCCGGTGCGAAGAGAGGAGCTGCGGCGGGGCTCGAAAGTGTACGTGCCGCGCCTGCGGAGCGAAGGCGCGATCGTGGAGCTCCTCCCCGAAGGATTGGCTCGCGTGGCGGTGGGAGCGATGAAGCTCACCGTGGCCCTCGACACCCTGCGACATGCGGAGCTTCCGGAGGACGAGGCCCGCCCTCCGACCCCGACGAAGCGCGAGTCTCGCGAGATCCGCCCGCTCGAGCCCGCCATCATGACCCGCGACAACACCTGCGACCTCCGCGGCCTCCGCGCCGACGACGCCGTGTCGCTAAGCGCGACCTTCCTCGATCGATCCATCAACGAACGACGCGGGGTCGCTTTTCTTTTGCACGGTCACGGCACCGGAGCGCTCAAAGAGGCCATACGCAAAGACCTCAAAGCAAGCCCCTACGTCGCCCACTTTCGCCCGGGAAACTCCGACGAAGGCGGTGATGGCGTCACGGTGGTGTGGCTCGCGTGATGAGCGTGCGCTGCTCGCCGATCTGTAGAACCGTGATCTTTTCGGGTCCGATGTTTCGCGCGGCCATCACTTCACCGAGGACGCGTGTGGCGTCGCCGACCTCGTCCGTGGAGTTGATGAACGTGTCGAAGTGAATGGGAATCATTCGACGCGCTTTGAGGTCGATAAACGCCTGCACTGCCTCGTTGGGATCCACGTGGGACGCCTTCATGAAACCGCGCGGCTCGATCGGAGCGATCGGCATGAGAGCGAGATCGATCGAAGGAAAACGCCCCGCCGTCTCGACGAAATTTTTCTGCACGTAGGCAGTGTCGCCGCCAAAGTACACGGTGATGCCGTGATACGAGATCACGTAGCCAGTGAAGGTCTTATCCATCCAACCTGCATCGAGCCCGTAGCGCATTCCGTTGTGTTTCACGGGGACGGCGGTGATCTGCAAACCGTTACTCTCCCAGCGCTCCCACCGCGCAAGCTCGGTCGCCGGAAACGAATAGTCCGGCACGTACACCAGGCCTCCGCGAGGCACGAAAAGCCGAGCGATCTTCTTCTCGAGAATGTCGAGCGAGCCGAAGGAGAGATGATCGAAATGCATGTGCGAGATGATCACAGCATCGATGGGCGGAAGATTCTCGGGATCGATTCCCGGCTCGACCAAGCGCTTCGAGAGCTGACCGACGGTGGGCGTGAACACCGGGTCCGTCAGGATGAACTTGTCGTCGATCTGCACGAGCACCGTCGCGTGGCCAACCCAGAGCACCGCCAGGCGCGCGTCTGGCCTCACCGGGTGAGTCACCTTGTTGGGCACTTCGCGGGGCGTGCGAAACAGAGTCCCCAGACTACGGGTGGCCGCGCTGCAGCCAACGCTTAGGACCAACGCCGCGCTCAGGATCCCTCTCGGAAGCTGGCGCATCAGAAGTACCGGAAGCGAAGTGTGACTATCACGGGCGGCTGCAGCGGGGACGGAGAGTAGGTGACCTGAATGCCGAGCACCCCGAAGAGAACGTACACGCCGCCTTCGTAGCCGACGCCTCCCCCGGCGAACGTGGAGTACGACGTGCCGAGTGAGAACGAGAGATACTCACCGTGCTCGAGGACCGGAAAGTACGCGCGTGTGCCCAAACGAAGTGACCACCGGCCGGGCGCGCTGCTGCCGATGGCCAGGTACTCCGGCGAGGCGAAGGCTTCGATCGAGCCGGCCTGACGAATGCCCGGCTCGGCGATGAACGCGCGCCATGGCCGCGCTCCTCGATGGGTGTTGAACGCGTAGAGGACCGGCGTCACTTGCCAACGAAGCCCGAAATAGGCTTGTTTCTCAGCGATCGCGATCTCCGGGCTCGGAATCGTCTGAGCGATCGCCCACGCCGCATCGGGCATCGGCGGCTTCTGGACCGGCTCGCTCATCGACCGAATCAGACGCTGATCGAACCTTTACGAAAATCGCTTCGCGCGATCTTCACGTTCACGCAGCACGGCTTCTTGCTGGCGAAAGCTCGGTCGAGCGCCGGGCCGAGCTCGTCGACCGTCTCTACCCAGATGCCGAGCCCACCGCACGCTTCGACGACCTTCTCGTAGTGGGTGTAGTCGAGGGCCGTTGCGACTGCGCGCTCTTCTCCATAGAGCTCTACCTGACCGCGGCGGATCTGCGTCCACCCCGCGTCGTTGCCGATGACGGCGATCACCGGAATGTTCTGGCGAGCCATGGCCTCGAACTCGAGCCCGTGGAGGCCGAAGCTTCCGTCGCCGTATACGAGGACGACGTTCGCATCGGGACGAGCGAGCTTCGCGGCCATCGCGTAGCCCGGGCCGACGCCGAGCGTGCCGAGGGGGCCGGGATCCATCCACAGCTGCGGCCATTGCATCTTGAGCACGTACGCTGCGGTGGCTACGAAATCGCCGCCGTCGCCGACCACGATGTCGTTCGGCTTGAGCCTCTTTCCGATCTCGTTGCACACCCGAAGCGGATTGGGCGGTGAGTCGTTCGACTCGATCTCGGCGAGCATCTTCGCGCGCCGCTTGGTCTCGTCATCGCGGACGGACGCGAGCCAGGCCGGCGCCTTCTTGGCCTTCGCGGCGTCGACGAGCTGCTTGAGCACGATGCCGCTGTCTCCGTGAATCGCCACGTCTACCCTGCGATTTCGTCCGAGCTCCGCGCCGTCGAGATCGATCTGCACGATCTTGGCGCCCGCGCCGATCGCGCGCCCGTACTCCAACCGGAAATCGAACGGCGTGCCGAAGATGAAGACGACGTCGGCTTTGCCGAGCGCGAACTTTCGCGACCGCGACATGAGGCCTGGGTGCTCGAAGGGGATCGATCCTCGAGCCATACCGTTGACGTAAAATGGCACCTCGAACGCGTCCGCCGCACGCTTCACTTCGTCGCGAAGGGGTGACCATCGGATCTGCGATCCTACGATGAAACAAGGCCTCTCAGCGCTCGCGAGTAGACTCACCGCCTTGGCGATCGCCCGCGGATCCCCCGCAGGACGCGGCGGCTCGTCCATCGGCGCGGTGGCCGGAAGATCACTGTCGTCGTGCATGTTCATCAGCAGATCGAGAGGCATCTCGAGGAACACCGGGCCGGGCAGGTTCGACTGCGCGACTCGAAACGCAGCATCGATGTACTCGGCGATGCGACGCACCTCCGGAACCTGCACGCTCCACTTGGTGATCGGGCGCATCAAGGTCACGCAGTCCATGTCCTGGAGCGAGCCCATGTCGCACAGTTGCTTCGGCCCCGCTCCGCCAATGACGATCATCGGGATGCCGGCGCGCTGAGCGTTGGCGACTGCGGTCACCACGTCGGTCACGCCCGGACCAGCGGTCACGGCGCAAACCCCGGGCCTACCCGTGACGCGCGCGTAGCCATCGGCAGCGTGCCCCGCGGTCTGTTCGTGCCGCACGTCGACGACGCGGATGCTCTCGTCGATGCACCCGTCGTAGATGGCCTGGATGTGCCCGCCGCAGAGCGTGAAAAGGTGCGTCGTGCCGTGACGCTTGAGTGCTTGAGCTACGAGACGCCCGCCGTGTACGAATGCCATGCGGAAACCATAACCGGATCTAGTTGCTCGGAACGACGATTTTTCCGGAGACGACGTCCTTCCGCAGGAGGGCGATCTTGGCTTTCACATCGTCCGGAATGCGACCTGCGTGCGGCCCCTCGTGAACGTAGTCGATGCCGTCTTCTTTAAGACCGAAGGTCCGCATTCCTCCTACGAACTGGCCGTCTTTGGCGGACTTGATCGTGTCGAAGACCGCCACGTCGACGCCCTTGGTCATGCTGGTGATCACCGTGTCGGGCATCTCGTCGTGCTGATCGGAGTCGACTCCAATGGCCATCACGTGAGCATCGTGCGCCCCCTCGAAGACGCCGTGACCCGTAGAGCCGGAGGCGTGGAAGAGCACGTCTGCACCGGCCTGTATTTCGCTGATGGCGAGCGTCTTGCCCCGTGCGGGATCTTTGAACGCGTCGGGGGTGGCGCCGGCATATGCGCTGTGGACGACGCACTCCGGACACGCGGCGGTGACGCCTGCCCCGTAACCCGCCTCGAATTTGCGAATGAGGGGGATGGTCATGCCCCCGACGAAGCCGACGTGCTTGGTCTTCGACATCAGCCCTGCGACGGCGCCGACGAGAAAAGAGCCTTCTTCTTCCCGAAAAACGAGGCCGGCGACGTTGGGCGGGGGGCCTTGGTCATCCGGTGAATAATCGATGCATGCAAAGTGCACGTTTGGATACGCGCGGGCCACGGCGTTGACGTCGCTCGAAAATATGAAGCCGACGCCGATCACCAGGTCCATCCCTCGAGCGGCGAAGAGACGGAGCGCGGCCTCGCGATCTTCGCTGCCGGTAGGCTCGAGATAGGCGGTCTCGACGCCCAGCTCTTTTTTCGCGCGAAGGAGCCCGGTGAACGCAGCATCGTTGAAGCTCTTGTCGCCGCGACCACCCACATCGAACACGAGGCCGATCTTGATCGCGCTAGGTTGCTGCGCAGACTGCGCGCCGGCGTCTCCGTGGCGGGCAGGAAGGAACGTCAGACCGACGGCGAGCGCGGCGAGGAGAGCGACATAGGCTTCCGCTCGAATCACAGGGAAGCCTCATCGACGCCGGAGAGAGCGCGCGCGTTTTTGAGCCCTCTACCGTCGCCCTTCGAGTCTGGCTCGATGAATATTTTTCGCATCTGCGGCATCACCGATCGCAGCTTGGCTTCGATGAGGTTCGTCGTCTCTTCGAGCTCGAACAGCTTGATGTCGGGGCGAAAGGCGATCTTGAGCGCGAGGACGACCTCGTCCGGCCCGAGGTGCATGGTGAGGAGCTGGGTCACGCGATCGACCCCTTCGACCTCCTCGACCACCCTGAGCACGTGCGCCTGATCTTCGATCGTTGCGCTCTCGCCGATGAGGAGGCCGTGGGTGACTCTGGCCAGGATCACCGCCACGGCGCAGAGGAGCACCCCGATGATCAGACTGCCGAGCGGATCCCACCATGCGTTTCCCGTCGCGCCACTGAGCACGACCGCTGCGAGCGCGATCCCGAGCCCAAACAGCGCCGTGGTGTCCTCTGCTAATACGAGAGGAATGGTTGGGTCGCGCGCTTCAAAGAGCGCCTTGCGAAGTGGCTGGCCTTTGGCCAGTACCTTGAACTCGCGGAAGGCCACCCGAAAGCTCATGGCCTCGAACAGAAACGAGGTACCGAGCACGCCGTAGTTCAGATACGCGGCGTGACATGAGATCGTCCTCCCGAAGACGTCGAACTGCAGAACTCCGTTGGCAGGCGTCTCGCCACCGTGGATCAGGTGGATGATCCCTTCGATGATCGCGAATGCACCGCCGACGGAGAAGAGCATCAAGGCCACAACGAACGGCCAGAAGTAGCGCTCCGCCGCGCGGCCGAACGGAAATTTTTCGGTCGCTGGCCGGATGGCGAGCCCGATGCCGATCAACAAAAGCAGCTGATTTCCTGAGTCGGCGAGGGAGTGCACGGCCTCCGCAAGCGTGGCCGTGGAGCCCGAAAGAAAAGCCGCCGTGAACTTACACACGGCGATGGCGACGTTGCCGGAGAGTGCGGCAATGACCACCTTCTTGGTGTTTGCGGCGGTCATGACGAGAGCTACTGCGCTTTCGGGCTGGTGATAATCTTCACCCGCGTGCGCGCGCCCTGGAGGAACGTCGCTTCGGCCGCCCGAAGGCGTTCGTCGACGAACCAGCGCGCAAGCGACTGTCGGGCCTCGTCGAACTTGAGCTTCCGATACGGGTGGGGCGTCGTACGGTAGACCTCGCGAAGCTGCTCTTCACTCGGATAGAGGAGCGGCGAGATCGCGCGCTCGATATAAAGCGCGGCTCGTGCGCGGCGTTTGACGAGCGTTGCTACTTCGAAGTCATCCAGGCCTTCGGCCGCCTCGGCTTGCACGAGCATGGCTTCTCCCCCGACGCGCTGTGCGAGCGATGCGCGGAGCTCAGTGGCAACGCGGAGCAGCTCGGCCTCGTCGGGCTCGCGTTCGAGCGGCAGGTGCGCGAGAATTTCTTCGGAGATGTGGCGCTCGAGGGCGGTGCGAAGGTGCCTCTCCTGGTAACGAGGCGAGACCGCGTCTTCGTCGGAGAGCGCTTCCAGCCGTGCCTCGAAGGCGAGGATGCGTTGGGTCACGAACACCGGACGCGCCGCCCCACCCGTCTCCGGCGTGTAAAAACGCACCGCCACCGAATCGACGAGCGTCCCCTCAGCAAACGCGGAGGTCGAAAAGGCCAGGGCGCACGCGAGAACCCCAAGCCTCATTCCGCTTCTTTCTCCTCGTCGTTTCCGTCGATCCCGTGCGGGCGCTGGAGGTCGCGGTCGCGGCCCTCCGCGATTTGATGCTCGTGATGGTGAGCGAATCCGCGAGCCGCGCGGCGGGCCTTCAAGAACTCGGCGAAGGCGACGAGCGTGTCGAGATCGCGCGGACCGAGCGCTTCGGCCGTCTCGCGGAGGTGCTGCCGGCTCGCTTCTGCGTTTCGCGCGCGGCGACCGCTCGACGATTTCGGACCTTCTTCTCCAGACAATGGAACGACGCTCTCGGGCGATGGCTCGCTCTCGGGCCCAGGCATTCCCTCGACCCACTGCGGACGCGGCGTCGCGCGGATGGCGTGCGCGCTCAACCACGCCTCCATGAAGGTCTTCAATCGTTCGCTTCGAAACGTGAACCACTTCTCGCGCTCTTCACCGAAAGACATGAGAACGTCTTTGAAGCGGCGAAATGCGCCTTTCCCGTCGATCGCTTGGGTGAGCTTTCCCCGGAGATCGAGATCATCGACCATGGGGATGAAGCGCTCCATCCAGCGGTACTGCTCGCGCGAGCTCACCGGATCGATTCGCAGGTACGTGCCGTCCGAGGCGATCCGCACGTGCATCTGCGGGTCTGCGACGCCATCCACGACGCGAAGAACCTCGCCGGTCGTCAGATGAAGGTAGCTGTGCACCTCCGGGGCGTTGTTCTCGAAGGCATCTTCGAGCGCTTCCCAGTCCACGGGGACCTCACGGGCGGGACCCGGGTTCCCCTCCTGAATCAACGTTTCTTCCATCACTTCGGTGGCTCCTTCCAACAAGACATTAAGCGGCGCCTCTCGACGCGCATTCCACGAGAGCTCGACGACCGACCTTGGGCTGGAAGGCGATCGCTGAGGGCAAAGAGGAGAAAAGGAAAGTGGGGCGAGATGAGGCCCCTGACTCTATAGGTTCGCACGCCGGCTAGCAGCCCGAAAGCCCTTACGCACTCGAGCAAGCTAAGCCGAACGAGATCTGCCGACAGCGTCTCTCCACTTCGCCAAGTGAGCGTCCCGCTCGGCCGCCGCCATTTTCGGCTCGAAGAGCTCCTCGACGTACGCGAGCTTGCTGGCTTCGCTCAACGACGCGAGCCCCGCCCCGACGGCGGCAAGCATGGCGGCGCCACGCCCCGTTGACTCGAGCTCCATCGGACGCTCCGCCGTCACCTGTGCAATGTCCGCCTGGAACTGCATGAGCAAATTGTTGCGCGCAGCGCCTCCGTCGACGCGCAGGCGTGTGATCGGCCTCTTCGCGTCCTTTGCCATGGCGTCCAGAAGATCCCACACCTCGAGCGCGATGGCCTCGAGCGTGGCGCGAGCGATGTGCGCGGCCGTCGTGCCGCGGGTGAGCCCGGTGATCGTTCCTCGGGCACCTTGATCCCAATACGGTGCGCCGAGGCCAGCGAGCGCCGGGACGAACGACACCGTCTCGCTAGATGCGACCTTGCGAGCAAGGGGCTCGATCTCGTCCGCCGAGCGAATGATCCCGAGCCCGTCACGAAGCCACTGCACCGCGGCGCCGGCGATGAACGCGCTCCCCTCGAGGGCGTAGGTGACCTTGCCGTCCACCTTCCAAGCCACCGTCGTCACGAGACCGTGAGTGCTGAAGACCGGGCGTGGTCCGATGTTCATGAGCGCAAAAGCGCCTGTTCCATAGGTGCATTTGGCATCACCTTCCGCGAAGCACGCTTGCCCGAAGAGCGCCGCCTGCTGATCTCCGGCGATGCCCGCGATCGGGATTCCGTCCGGCAAGAAGCCGACGCCCTTGGTGGCTCCGACCACCTCGGCGCTAGCGACGATCGTGGGAAGCACGCTTGCGGGAACCTGAAAGAGCGAGAGCAGCTCCGGGTCCCACTCGATGCGCGCGAGGTTCATCAGGAGCGTGCGTGACGCGTTGGTCGCATCGGTGACGTGGACGCTTCCCGCGGTGAGCTTGCTGACGAGAAAGCTGTCGATCGTACCGAACGCGAGCTCGCCCCTCTCGGCCGCTTTTCGCGCGCCTTCGACGTTGTCGAGGAGCCACGCGATCTTCGTCCCAGAAAAATACGCGTCGATGACCAGCCCGGTACGCTCGCGAATTCGGTCTGCGTGACCCGCCCGCTTCAACGCGTCGCACACGTCCGCCGTGCGTCGGCACTGCCATACGATGGCCCGCGCGATTGGCTCGCCCGTAGCCTTCTCCCAGAGAACCGTCGTCTCGCGCTGGTTGGTGATCCCGATGGCGGCGATCTCTTTTGGATCAATCTTCGCGGCCGCGATGGCCAAGGTCACCGACTGCTCGACGGATTTCCAAATTTCCTTCGGGCAGTGCTCGACCCAGCCCGGCTTCGGAAAGTACTGCGGGAACTCCGCGGTCGATCGGCCGATGGTCTTGCCTTCGAGAGAGACGACGAGCGCCGTCGAGCCGGTGGTCCCTTGGTCAATCGCGAGGATGTACTTGGCCATGCGCGAAGGTTAGATCGCTCAGCGCCACCGCGTCGAACGTGGCCGCGCGAAGAGCGACGAGAGCACGAGCAGAAGCGCGCAGAAGCAGGCAATTCCCGCGGCGATTCGCGCCAGGTGCTCCTCCGCCCTGAAGTGGAGCTGGAGCGCGGCCGCCCCGCAGGCGATGCCGATCGCCGTGTAAACGAGCTGCCGCCCGACCGCGTAGATGGTGCGCGAGCTTTCCTGCAGACCACGCACGCGGACCTCGAGCTCCCCGCGCGTAGCCTTGGTCAGGTACTTGCGCATGTCGTCGGGGAGGGTCACGGCCTTCATCGCCATGTCCTTGACGGTCTCCATCGCGATCTGGGTCCAGTCACGGTTCCCGAGGACGAAGTCGTTCAAGTACGGCTCGATGATTCCCATCGGGTTCAAATCCGGATCAAGCATCGTACAGCAGCCATACAACAGGAGGATCGTTCGTTCGAGCAGTACCCAATCCTTGGGGATATGAAAGGCGCCAGATAGCTCCTTCAAACCAATATTCATCTTCCGCAAATCGAGAAGATTTTCGAACCCTTTCCGGGGGTCGATCTTGATGTCTTTCAGGTTGAAGCTCTCGAGCTTCACCTCTTCCTGAAAGCGCTCATGGAAGTACTCGATGATCTTTTCGCTCACCCCCGCATCGCTGCTGCGGGAGAGGAAGCCCATCTTGCGGAGCGCCTTGATGAGCTGGTCGGTGTCACGACGAAGAACGCCCTCCAGGAACTCTGGGATCCCCTCGCGCATGTGCGTGGAGAGCTCGGCGACGGCTCCGAAATCGAGCAGAATCAAAGCTCCGTCGTCGCGAACCAGGATGTTCCCGGGGTGGGGATCGGCGTGGTAAATCCCATCGACGAAGATCATCTGGCAGTAGACGCGCACCAGGCGGGACGCGATCTCTTTCTTGTCGAGCCCGAGCGCGTCGATCCCGGCGAGGTCTACGATCTTGCGTCCTTCGACGAACGTACTGGTGAGCACGCGCTTGGTGCAGTACTTGCGAATGGGCGATGGAAACGCCACCCGGGGATTCTGCGCGAAGTTCTTGGCGATTCTTTCGATATTGTCGGCCTCGGAAATGAAATCAAGCTCTTGCCGTAAGAGGTCTTTGATCTGGTGATAGTAGGCGTCGAGCCCCTGCACCGGAACGAACCACTGAACGATCGTCATGATCCGGCGAATCGTCTTCAGGTCCAGCCGAACGATCTCGTCGATGTCGCGGTGCTGCACCTTCACCGCCACCCGCGTACCATCCTTCAGCCGCGCTTCGTGCACTTGCCCGAGAGAGGCGCTGGCGATCGGCGTGCGATGAAAGTCGTCGAAGATGTCGTCGACTTTGCCACCGAGCTCCGCCTCGAGACGCGGAGCGACATCCGAGTAGGGGCGCGGCGTCACCTGGTCCTGCAGCGTCTCGAGCTCCCCGCGGAATTCCTCGGGTAAAAAATTCGCCATGATCGACAAGAGCTGGCCGACCTTGATGAAGAGCCCCTGCAGCTCGAGTATCGTCGCCTCGACGCGCAGCGCATTGAGCTTGTGGACCGCCGCAATGCGCTGCTTCCGATAGGTCGGACCCACGAGCCACGACTTGAACGCGAGCCACAGGTAGCTAAAAATGACCTGGAACGTCGTCCAGTACGCGCGAATGAAGCGCCATTGATTGGCGCCCGGGGGGCGGTAGTGCCCCTGCTCTCCATGCGAAAGCTCCGACGGTCGGTCGTCGTGCGGGTCGGGATTTTCCACGAGGAGGCTGCGATTGCTCATCGCGGGGCATAGCCTATTCTGTTTGGCGATGGATCGCCGCCTCTTTGGGTTTTTGGTCGTCGCCTTAGCCGCGTGCAACCGGGATCCCGAGCCCGTGTTTCCTCCGTCGAACCAGCCTTACTCCGGGTATCCGCAGCAGTATCCCCAACAATATCCGCAGCAGCAGCAGCAGCCGTATCCGCAGCAGCAGGCTCGGCCGCAACCCTCGCCGCCTGCTGCGCAGGGCGATCCTCTCGCGGAGGCCCGCCAGTACACGCTTGCCCGCGTTAACGGCTTCCGCGCGCAGGCCGGACGCGCCCCGCTTCGACTGGACGACAGCATCAACGCCTTCTCCCAGGCCGCAAGCCAAGAGCTATCCCGGGATCACACGCCGCACCGCTATTTCCAGACGAACTGGTCGGCCTGCGCCTGTCGCATCAACGCCGAAAATCAGGGCGACTGGAATGGCGTGCCCCCCGCGCCGGTCCACAACCAGATCGATCAGATGCTCGACCTGATGATCAGCGAAGGCCCCGGCGGCGGACACTACGAGAACATGCTGTCTCCCAAGTGGACCCGCATGGGCGCGGGGATCGTGAACCCCGGGGGAATGATGTACTTTACAAACGATTTCGGGCCGTGACCTAAAGCTCCTGCGCTCGCTCGAAGAGAGCGTCATGGGCCCATGGCCGTGCGTCACGGATCGCCACGTTTTCCCGAGTGGGATGCACACGATTGGTGAGCAGCGACATCACGGTCTTCGCGTCCGGATCGATCCACAGGCTCGTCCCGGTGAACCCGAGATGGCCGAACGTTCTCGGCCCTGCGCGCTCGCCTGCGCTCGATCCTTCGACGCTCTTGCCATCGAAACCCGCGCGCAACGTTCCGCCGGGACGCTCCTCGATCAGCCAAGCCAGGTCTTTCATCCGGGCGAGCACCTCACGCCCGAAACCGAGCACGCCTTCGACCGTCCCAAAGAGGCCCGCATGCCCCGAGCCTCCGTGGCCCGTGAGCGCCCACGCGTTCTCGTCGTGAACAAGCCCGCGGATTTCCCCGCCGCGCCAACTCACCACCTCGGTGGGAGCGACGCATTCCACCAGCGAAATTGCAGCTGATTCTAGATCACGCGCCGTACCGAGCAAGCCCGTTAGGCCGAAGGGATCGATCACCCAGCGATGGATCGCTTCGCCCGCGTCACGCGTCTTGGCGTGCCTGGCGAGGGCCACGCCCGCGAGGATGTATCCGAGGTCGCTGTAGACCGGCGCAAAGCCTTCGCGAGGAAATTCACCGAGCGCGTCTTCGCGGCGCGCATCGGCGATGACCCGGAGCGCGGCGCCGACGCTCACGGCGCAGCCGCGGGTCAGCGGCTCGTAGATTGGCAGATGCGACTTGAGCCCCGAGCGGTGCGACAGGAGGAGAACGAGGGGGCAGCGCCCGCTGCGGGTGCCGCGTAGCTCGGGGACGAACGAGGCAAGGGGGTCATCGATTTTCATCCCACTGCGCGCTGCTGCCACTGCGGTCAGCGGCTTCGTCAGGCTCGCGAGATCGAAGAATCGCCTTGTTTCACCGCCGATTTCGGAGCGGTCAAGCCTTGCGCACCCTGCCGCACACGCCGGCGCCACCCTCGACTCGACCACCCGCTGCGCGATCTCCGCGGCCCGCATGGCCTTCTTATACACCGAGAGTTTTGACCCGCTCACCGTGAGAAGCGTACGATTGCAGATACTTCATGGCGGAATTCGTTTGGGAAGCACGCGCGCGCACCGGCGAGCTGAAGAAGGGGGCGATGGACGCGGAGACGGAAGAGACCGTCTATGCGCGCCTTCGTCAGCAGCAGCTCACGCCCACGAAGGTCAAAAAGAAGCTCAAGGCTCTGAGCATCAAGTTCGGAAGCGGCGTCTCCGGAAAAGACCTCGTCACCTTCACCCGCCTCTTCGCCACCATGATCGACGCCGGCCTGCCGATCGTGCAGTGCCTCGACATCCTTCAAGGGCAGACGGAAAATAAGCACTTCGCGGTCGTCCTCCGGGACGTGAAAGCCAGCGTCGAGCAGGGCGCGACGTTCAGCGATTCGCTCCGCCGCCACCCGAAGGTCTTCGACGACCTCTACACGAACCTCGTTCAGGCCGGCGAGGTCGGCGGCATCCTCGACACCATCCTGAACCGACTCGCGATCTACTACGAAAAAAACATGAAGCTGATTCGCCAGCTTCGCGGTGCGATGGTCTATCCGAGCGTCGTTATTTTCGTCTTCCTGGGCGTGCTCGGCGTGCTTCTCGGATGGGTCATTCCGTCGTTCAAGACGATCTTCAAGGATCTCGGATCGAAGGACGAGCTCCCCGCCCTCACCCAGATGGTCATCGTGGTGTCGGAGGCGTTCATCTCGAACCTCCCGTTCATCATCCTCCTCATGATCGCCGGCACCGTCTTTGCGGCGTGGGGCTACAAGCAACCGAAGGGGAAGAAGCTCGTCCATCGGGCGGGATTGAACCTTCCGGTCATGGGCCCGGTCCTTCGCAAGATCGCCGTTGCCCGCTTCACGCGCACGCTGGGCACGCTCCTGTCGTCGGGCGTGCCGATCCTCGATGCGCTCGAAATCGTCGCAAAAACGGCGGGAAACGTGATCATCGAAGAAGCCATCATGTACACGCGCCTTCGCATCTCCGAGGGCCGAAACATGGCCGACCCTCTCACGGAGACGAAAGTCTTTCCCCCGATGGTCGTGCAGATGGTCGGCGTCGGCGAGCAGACCGGCGCGCTCGATGCGATGCTCAGCAAGATCGCAGATTTTTACGAAGACGAAGTAGACGTCGCCGTCGGCGCGCTCACCAGCCTGATCGAACCGGTGATGATGGTTGGAGTCGGCGGGACCGTCGGCGTGGTGCTCATCGCGATGTACCTCCCCATCTTCAGCATCGCCGGTAAAATCAAAGCGGATTGATGGCATGAAAGCGGAGCAGGGGCTTACCGGGCGCCTTGCGTGGGTGACGGCGCTTCGCCTTGGGTTTCTTACGCTGCTTCTCGGAGCGACCGCGTCGTTCTATCTCGGCGGAGAGCTTTCCCGTCCGTTCAGCCTTCGCATCGTCCTCACGATCATCGGAGCGGCGTACGGCCTCGCGGCTGTGTACGCGGCGATCTTACGCACCGGAAAGCGCCTCGTCCGCCTCGCCGAAGTGCAGGTCGTGCTCGACCAGCTCACGTGGACTGGAATCGTGTGGGTGTCGGGCGGCGCAACGAGCGGGGCGACGTCGTTCTATGCCCTCTCCTGTTTGGTCGGCGCGATCCTCATCGGCCGTCGCGGCGCGATCATCGGAGCCGCCTCGGGGATCCCCCTCTACGGTCTCCTGTGCGCGGGCTTTCATTGGGGTTGGATCTCCCCTCCGCGCGATCAGCCCCCGTCGCTCTACGCGATCCACACGGCGGAGCTCATCTATCCGCTCCTTCAAACCAGTCTCGGCATTCTCGTCGTCGCGCTCCTCGCTGGCTACCTCGCCGAGCGCCTCCGCATCACCGACGGAGCCCTGGCGAAGGCCACGGTGCGTGCCGACGAAGCGGAGCGCCTCGCTGAGCTTGGACGTATCGCGGCGTGGCTGGCTCACGAGATCCGAAACCCGCTGGGCTCGATCTCCGGATCGATCGAGATGCTTCGCGAGGCCCCGGCCCTGTCGATCGAGGACAAGCAGCTTTGCGACATCGTCCATCGTGAGGCGGCTCGGTTGAACGACCTCGTCGGAGACATGCTCGATCTGTCGAAGCCGCGCTCGCCAGAACCGAGCGACGTGGACGTTGCTGCGCTCGCCCGTGAGGTGTCGGCGCTTGCGAGTCGCTCGGCACACGACGGTACGGGCGCGGTCGACGTTCGCTACCTCGGCCCCGCGGGAGCGGCCATGGCCCGCTGCGATGGGCCACAGATGCGCCAGGTTCTGTGGAACCTCGTGCGCAACGCCGTGCAAGCGAGCCCACCAGGGACGTCGGTCACTGTGGAGGTCACCAACGGCAGCGGCGCCATCGATCTGCTGGTGAGCGACTCCGGCCCTGGCCTCAACGAGGAATCCAAGGCGCGCATCTTCGACGCCTTTTACACGACCCGCTCCCACGGCGCCGGCATCGGTCTCGCCGTCGTAAAGCGAATCATCGACGACCACGCCGGCATGGGCGCGAAGATAACCGCGCAGAACAGGAACGGGAGTGGGGCCGCGTTTCGTGTGTCCCTACGCGCGACGTGAATGAATGGCGGACCTACACCGTCTATCTCCGCGAACACCCCAATTGCTGCGCTTTGTGGTAGCGAAAGAGGTGGAACGTCTCGAAATTTAGGGCATCTAAGCACGTAGACCCGAAATGTTGCGAGAGTGAAAGAAGGGCCGGAGGCCGCTGTGGGTAACTGGAAAAAGGTTTGGGGAACGTTTGCACTTGGGCTGAGTCTCGCGCTGGCGCCCAACGTCGCGTCGGCAGATGAGGCCGGCGATGCGCAAGCGTTCATCCAAAAAGAGCAGAATCAGATCACGAATCTGATGAAGCAGAACCAGAGCGACGCCAACATCAACGCCGCGCTCGACACGTTCGTCGATTACGACGAGGTCACTCGCCGCTCCTTCGGCGAGCCCTGCCCGCCCGCGATCCCCTCGTGCGTGAATCACTACGCCACGCTGACCGACGCGCAAAAGGCCGAGGTGCGAGACCTCATGCGCCAGCTCGTCCAGAAAAATTACCGAAAGACGCTCCGCAAAACGCTCGACTACGAGATCGCCTACAAGGGCGCGAAGTCAGACGACTTAGGGGACTCGAAGGTCCGCACCCAAGCGCAGTCCAAATCGGAGCGCGATCCTCCGGTGCTCGCCGATTACCTCGTTCACAAATCGAACGGACAGATGAAATTGGTCGGCATCATCACCGAGGGCTCGAGCCTCACGAAGAACTACTACGACCAGTTCCACAAAATGTTCATCACGCCCGGCCAGGGCTACCCGCACCTCGTCCAGAAGTTGAAGGACAAGATCGCGAAGCCGGAAAAAAAGTAACGCGGTTCGCGATAGCCGACGGCGTGGTCTACACTTTGAGGTAGATGGCCCTGGGGGACAAATACCGGTCGCTCTACGTGATCGGTCGCGGGGGCATGGGGTGCGTCGAGGTCGCGCTCCAGCTCAACGCCGACGGTGACGCCCCTGGAGCCTTCGAGCGAATCGTGGCCCTGAAGCGCCTGCTGCCCGAGGGGGCGCGAGACAAGCGTCACACCGAGATGTTCCTCCGCGAGGCCCGGCTCGCCGTTCTTCTGACTCATCCCAACGTCGTGCATGCCTTCGATTTCGGAGAAGCGGGCGGCGAATTTTTTCTGGCGATGGAGTACGTCGAGGGCGAGACTCTGTCGCGCGTCCTGAAGGAAGGCAAAGTTGAGGCGCTGGTCGCAGCCCACATCCTCGCCAAGGTTTGCGATGGCCTTCACGCAGCGCACGAGCTCCGAGACGTGAGCGGAACCATGCTCAACGTCGTCCATCGTGACGTCTCCCCGCACAACGTGATGGTGGCCTACGAGGGGCAGATCAAGCTGCTCGATTTCGGGGTGGCGAAGATCGACGCCGAGGGGCTCACCCGGACGGGCGAGGTGAAGGGTAAGGTCGCGTACATGTCCCCGGAGCAAGCGATGGGAGAGGTGCTCGATCGCAGGAGCGATCTCTACAGTATCGGCGCCGTCCTCTTCGAGTGTGTCGCGGGGCGAAGAATGTGGCAGGGCACGGACATGGAGGTGCTTCGTCAGCTCGCCCTCGATCAGCCTCCGCGTCTCGACGATTCAGCTGTGGATGCACCCGAAGAACTGTGTGCACTCTACACTCGTCTCGTGGCTCGTGATCCCAAGGCTCGACCTCCGACGGCTCATCACATCGCCGAGGAGCTGCGTGCGTTCGTCTCGAACCGGGCGGGCACCAAAGAGATGAAGGCGCTGATGCTCGGCCTCTTCGCCGACGACGCGGCGAGACGAAAAAGCGAGCTCGCACGTGCGCTCGAAGGAGTGGCGCCGGCGGACGCAGCGGCCCTTCGTCAAAGTCTCGTGCCCGCTGAGTCTGTGGCCACTGCCACGCCGGCCCTGGCCGCACGCGCGGAGCCCGCCGGGAAACGCGGGCTCGTGACGATTGTCGCGCTCGCCGTTGCGGCCGCATCCATCGCGCTTGGTACGTCTGTCAAGAACCCGTCGCCCGTCGCGCCGCCGAGCCCGCCCGCTGCGCTCGCGGCTCCGCCCGAGCCGCCTTCCGCGACGCCCCCCACGACGCCGACGCCGACCGTTGGCCCGGCGCCAAGCACGACGATCAAGATCGCGCGGCCCCAGCTTCTCCCGGCAGCACCAAAACCGAAGGCCGCTTCGTCCACCAAGCCAGTCGATGTCGATCCAGATCCGATTTAAAGAGCTTCTCGGGTTTGCCGTCGCGATCGCGATCCTGGCATTGACCACGGGGGCTCGGGCCGACGACGACGCGCTCACCAATTACCGCGAGCGCTTCAAGACGGGCTTCGCGCACTACAAGGCGGGGGAAGTGGCGGAGGCGATCCGTTATTGGGAGCCGATCTACCGCGAGCTCGGAGCGTCGAAGGGCTACCGCCTGGCGTTCAACCTGGCGCGGGCCTACGAGACGTACGGCGATTTCACGAGGGCAGCCGAATTTTACCAATCGTTCTTGGCGGAGGCCGAGGTGCGGCGACGCGTCGGACAGGCGCTCGAGCCGCTCGTCGAAAAAGAAAGCGTCGACGCCCACGCGCGCCTTTCGGAGCTGACGGCGACGAAGGGGCGCATTCAGGTGAACGCCGGTGCGAAACCAGTGTCGGTGCGGATCGATGCGGCGGAGAGTCGGCTCTCTGGGTTCGTCGCCTTCGTTCTTCCGGGCGCGCACACGGTGACGCTCGGCGTCGAATCGCAGGAGCCCGAGAAGCGCGAAATCACCGTGAGCGCAGGGGCGATCGTGGAGGTGACGCCGCTGCCATCGCCCGCGCCCAAAGCTCCCCAAGCCACCCCCGTCGCCGCAGTGCCTCTGCCGCTGCCGATTCGCATGGAGAAGCGGATCGAGCATCCGTTCTCTCCCGAGGTGCTCTACATCGCGGGAGGGATCACCGTCGTGAGCGTGCTCGTTCCGGTCATCACCCACGCGAGCGCGCTCTCGTATCAGCAGTCGCACAGCATCTCTTCGGATCGGGGAACGGAAGCGCAGAATGCGTCGGTCCGCTCCGACTACGCGTCGGCTTCCACGGCGTACTACGCGACGCTCGCCGTCCCGATCACGCTCGGTGCTGTGACCGCCGGCCTCACGGCCTGGTATTTTCTCGGCGCGAAACAACGCGAAATTCCTGTGCTCGTTCCGAGCGTCGACACACGCGGCGGCGCATCCCTCGCGGTCTCTGGGCGCTTTTAATTATTTTTCGATGCTGTATTTGCGGAGATACGCGCGCACGTGATGTCGCTCCATCCCGCTCTGACGCGCCATCTCGCTGACGTTTCCAGCCGCGCGTTTGGAGAGGCTCGTGAAGTAGTCGCGTTCGAACGCCGCCGTTGCCGCTCTCTTGGCCTCGCTGAACGCCGTAGAAGACTCGCCGCGCGGAGCCCCGGTCGGTTCCCGGGTGAGCGTGAGCACGTCGTCGATCGCGCCCGGGCTGTCGGCGAGAGTCGCTGCGACGGATGCGACGTTGACGAGCTCGCGCACGTTTCCCGGCCAGTCGTGCGAGCCCATATGGCTTTCGACCCAGGCCGTCACCGCGGCCGAATGCTCGGGCTTTCCCACGCGCTTGCAGATGTCCTCGATGAGCGTAGGCAGATCGCCCGCCCTCTCGCGGAGGGGCGGAAGCTCGAGACGAACCTGCGCGATGCGGAAAAAGAGGTCGGAGCGGAATCGTCCCGCGTTCATTTCCGCGCCGAGATCGCGCCGCGTCGCCGCGAGGACACGTACATCGATGGGCTCGAAGGACGAGCCGCCTACGCGCTTGATCTGCTTCTCGGACAGAGCGCGGAGGAGTTTCGGTTGAAGGTCGATCGGTAGCTCGCCAAGCTCGTCGAGAAAGAGCGTTCCTCCGTGGGCTTCTTGCAGCGCGCCCTTGCGCCGCTCGTTGGCGCCGGTGAACGAGCCCTTCTCATGGCCAAAAAGCAGGCTCTCGGCGAGGGTGGGAGGAATCGAGCCGCAGTCGACGACGACGAACGGTTTGCCTTTTCGATCGCTCGCCTCGTGGATCTCCTTGGCGACGCCCTCCTTCCCAGTGCCCGTTTCGCCGAGGATGAGAACACTGAGAGGCGTGGACGATATCTTTTCGAGAATGCTGAAGACGCGGCGCATCTTCGGCGAGCTGCCGACGAGCGAACCGAATTTGTCGGAAAACCCGAGCTCGACTTTATGCTTGCCGGTGGGCTCGATCGCGATGCGCGAGGCGCCCACCAGAATTTCCACGGGGCTGGTCACCACCACTTCGCGAATGCGAAGCGCGCCGATGAACGTCCCGTTGGTGCTCCCGAGGTCGCGCACCAAGATGCCTTCGTTGACGCCGCGAAGCTCGCAGTGGAGCGCGCTGACTTCAGGATCGTCCATCATGATCTGGACGCCGGCCTCGCGCCCAACGACCACCGGATCCACGTCGATGGGGACGACCGCGCCGTCACCGACTTTGGCCGTGCCCCCACGAACGAACCAGTGAAGAACGCGCGTGCGGGTCGAGCCCTGTGCTGACATTCGTCTCACCGTACACCACGTGACCCCGGAACGTCAGCGGTCCCCTGGCTCTGTGGGCGTCCACCGCCGTCCGCTTCGACAACCCATTATTTCGCGATAAAATCAGGCTTCTACGGGGCACGTTTGCTGCGTATGACGGGGGAGTGAGGTCTGTCTTGCCCAGCGCACTTCGAAACGTCTTCGTCGCTCTCGTCGCGGCGTGTGGGTTGGTTGGCTCCGCTTGCGGAGGGCATCCGGAAGTCGTCGCGGACGAATCGGCGGCGCTCGCGGAGGACGGCACCGATGCGAGCGAAGTCGAGTCCTATGCCTCGGCGCTCTCCGCGACCTTCACGCTCCCTTCGACCGACCTCACGTCCGGCATGCTGGTGACGGCTGCCTCGAAGACACAAGGCTTCTTCGCCCCCGCAGGCTGTTTGGTCACGACCGTGGACACGCCGACCGCGACGGTCACCCACGAGTTCAAGAATTGCGCGGGGCCGTGGGGCCTGCTGCGTGTGAACGGGTCGGTGCGCGTCACGTACCTGTCCACGATCGTCGATGGGCAGAACGCGCTGAAGTTGGAGGTGACCGGGACGGGGCTGACGCTCAACCGCGCGACCCTCGACTACCACGCGACGGCGATCGTGTTCGCCAAGGGCCTTGCCCGAAGAATGAAATACGCGAGCCAGCTCGAGGGAAAGACGGCACACGGAAGGACGGCCTCGCGCACGACAGATTGGACGGTGGCGTGGTCGGTCGGTGAGGCATGCCTCGCTGTCGACGGCTCCGCGGAGGGAAACATCACCGGGCGACCACTGAAGACCACGGTGAAGGGATACCGCCGGTGCCGCGGCGGTTGCCCCGAGAAGGGCGGAGAGATCGACGTCCTGAACGAGAAGACCGGAAACTCGATTTCGATCCATTACAACGGCGGTAGCAGCGCCACCTTCACCGGCGTGCACGCGACACCGATGGATTTCGTCGTCGCCTGCGGGATCTAACTTAATCGCGACGCGGCCCTTGTGAGGAGCGCGCCGGCGGATACACTCCGCCGCCCATGGCATCGATCAAGAGCATCCTACCGAACTGCGGACTTTACCGAACGACGAAGCCGCTCCCCGAGCACGAGAGCGAGGTCCCGTCTGGGTCGCTCGTCTACTTCCACAATCACTCGGACTCAGGCCTCCCCGTGGTGATCCCGGCGGAGCACAACATCATGAACCGCTGGCACTTTCACGGCGCGGGAACCCCCTTTCGCGGGCTCTCATGGGCGGACAGCCTGGTTCGCCTGCCAAGCGAAGGCTTTTACATGCTCCGTAAGGACATCACGTTCGAGGGTGGCTCGTGGCCCAAGGGAACGCTCGTCCAGCTCGGGTACAACAAGGTCGGCGAGCCGATCCTCTTCATCGCCCAGCAGCGGGCGAGCATGGACGAGAACGATCTTTTCTTCTCCGACCGCGGCGTAGGCATCAAACCCGACATGCTGCCGAACCTAGAGCCCCTGAAGATCTACGAGGAGCCCGTCGAAGCCGGCGGCCACACCACCGGGCACACGGCGGGCGGGACGTCGCACTAGTCCGACCATCTAAAGGACGTAGGCTGTCCCAAACTATCGAACTCGGGACGGCCCCTAGTCGAGCCGCGAGGCTTGCTAGTGCGCGTCGGGGGGCGGTTCGGGGTCCGGAGCGGACGGGGGCGCGGAGCGGTGCGTGCCGGACAGCGAGATGAACTCGATGCCGACAATGACGCCGTCTTGCTCTTCCTGGACCCATACGACCCGGCCCTGGCGGGTCAGCGGGGCTTTGCCGCCCTCCCCGATCGTGATTTCGAATTCGGACCCAAGCTCGACCTTTTCTTCGAGAATGGCCCGGACGCCTCCACGGCTGACGTTGAGCGCCCAGCCTTCGAAGCTGAGGACGCCGCCGGTCTGACGCCCGCGAAGCGCAATTCGCTCCGTCACCTCGCGCCTCGCACCTCCGCGACGCATCGCGTGAACGCCGTCGACTGCCGGCGTCCCCGTGGAAGGGGTCAAACTCGTTCTTTTTTTCACGGCCGCTGCAATCATATCACTCCCAACTCCCAAAGGTACGCGGGGATTCCGCGCCCCCCGCCGAGCAAGCGGTGCAGAATCCGCGCCAAATTCGTCGGACGTTCCTCCCCCTTACATTACCGCCCTAAAACCCGATTCGCCCCGGTGAGGGAGGTGGCCACGGCCAGATCCACGGCGGCCGCGGCCATGGCAAGTGGATCAGGCCAGGCCGTTACTTTTCAGCTTGGCGTTGACGCGGCGGTCGGATTTGACGGACTCTTCCTCCCAGGGTGGGGTAGAGAGACCGCAGCGAATGGCGATGAGCCCCCAAGATCTGAAGAAGAAAATTGCGGCGGCGGGCTTTGAAGTCTACCGCACCACCGGCGAAGACGTGATCTTGGCAGATCGGGTGCGCGATAATTTGATCATGGATTCTGGCGTGCGCCTCCGCGCCGCCGATCCGCTGCAGATTCGCCTCATCATGGGCATGCGTCGCACACAGTATCCAAGCGACGACGAGGCGACACTCTTCGACCGTGTCCGCCAACTGGCAGCCGAGCTGCTCTCGGCGGGCTTCATTGAAGTTACGACCGCGATCGCACCGGTGCTCGACCCTGCCGACTCTGAGCGGACCCTCGACACCTTCTACGAAGTGACCTTCGCCAAAGACGAGACTGGGCTCGAGAGCGCACTTTCCACGCTGAAGCTGGCCTTGAAGGTCGCGAAGACCGCAGAGTCGCGCCACTAGGACGAATAAGTCGGGGGCGCGAGGCGTCTGGCGTGTTATCCCGCCTGTCTCCCATGCTCGACCTGTTCCGAAAACGCGGCCTTTCGTCGATCGTTTACGGCGTGATCATCGTCGCGATGATCCTCGTATTCGTCATCCAGTTCCGTCCGAACGCCAACCAGAAACAGGCGTCATTTAAAGAGGCCTGCGTCGCGACGGTCCGCGGCTGGTGCGTCGATCCAAAAGATCATCGCGCCGCCTTCAAGATCTTGATTCCACGCGATTCGCAGGGAGCTTTGCTCACCGCGCGCGCCAAGCAGATGGGGCTCAACAAGATCGCCCTCGACGGAATCATCGAGCGCGAGCTTCTCGTGAACGAGGCGCAGCGCATCGGGCTCGCGGTCACCGAAGAAGAAATCACCGACGAGATCTACAACGGCTTCATCCACGTCAGCGTCCCGAGCGACAACCCGCAGCTCGCCTACTCGCTCCGCGTGGCCGACGGTCGCGTTTACGTCGGCTTCCGCGATCCGAAGACCAAGCAGTTCGAGGTTAAGGTCTACGAGCGCGCCATTCGCAACCTTGTCGGCCGCTCCCCCACCGAGTTTCGCGAGGAGCAGGGCCGGGAGATTTTAGCCTCGAAAATGCGGGATCTGGTGCGTGCCCCCGTCCGCGTGAGTGAAGTGGAAGCGCTCGAGAGCTACGTCGGCGAAAAGACGTCCGCCACCGTGAGCTATCTCTCGGTGAAGCAGAGCTACGTCGCCAAATACGGGGTGACCGTCACCGAAGCAGACGTCGCAACATGGGCCGCCGTGAAAGAAAACGCCAAGGCGATCACCGACGCCGTCGCCGGTCGCAAGGACTTCCTCCCCAAGGCAAATCACGTTCGCCACATCCTCGTGCGGGTTACCCCCACGGCCTCCGCCGACGAGAAAGCAACCGCCCTCGCCAAGATTTCCGAAGCGAGCGCGCGGATCAAGCGCGGCGACGCCTTCGCCGACGTTGCCCGGGAAGTCTCGCAAGATCCGGGAAGCGCCGTCCACGGCGGCGACGTCGGCGACAAGACCGACGGCTTCGTCATACCCTTCAAGAAGGGCGCAGACGCGCTCAAGCCGGGCGAGGTCACCCAGGGGGCCATCGAAACGCAGTTCGGTTACCACCTCATCGAGCGCGACGACCCCGCGAAGAACGCCGAGATCGAAGCGACGATGAAGCGCGACGCGGCACGTGAGCTCTACACGAAGTCTAAATCGACCGACGCGACGAAGGCGCTCGCCGCGAAAGTTCTCGCAGACGTCAAGGGCGGCAGGACGCTCAACGACGCCTCCCTCGCCGCGATCGCGACGCTCACCGTGAAGCCTGTCGCAGCACCCACGATCAACATCATCCGCGATGAGCCCGCTCAAGCCATGGTCGCCAAGGGCGATGCCGGCGCCACCTCGAAGGATGCAGGGGCGAGCAGCCCCGCAGCGATCGTACCCGTGCCCGCCAAGCAGCTCACCGCCGCGAACGATCCCGATCGGCCGCAGGCGCAAAGCTCGAACGCGGTCAACCGCGGGGGGGACCCGATCCCTGCGCTCTCTCCGGAGAACACGGGCATCGTGTCCAAGTTCGCCTTCACCGCAAAGGACGGTGAGACACTACCCGACCTTCTCCGCACGGACGACGCCTACCTCGTCGTGCAGCTGAAAGAGCACAAAGCGGCGACCAAAGAAGAGTTCGACAAGGACCGCGACACGTACGTGCAGACGCTCCTCGCGGCCAAGCAGGCCGAGGCCCTCTCTCTCTACGTGAAACGCCTCCGCGACGCCGCCAAGAGCGAGATCAAGATCGACGACTCGTACCTCGCGGATCCGAACGCGAAGGATGGCGGAGCGCCGATGCCGATGGAGGAGGAAGAGGAAGGGCCTTGAGCAGCTCTTCTTCTCGCATGACACCTCACGCGCATCGCTCCGTCGTTCTCGACAACGGCCTGCGGGTCGTCGCCGTTCCTCAGCCCCAGCTTCACCGCGCGCATGTGGCGCTCTACGTTCGCGTTGGTTCTCGTTACGAGACAAAAGCGAACAACGGCCTCTCGCACTTTCTCGAGCACATGCTCTACAGAGGGACGGAGCGGCTGAGGAGCGCGCACGACGTGAACCTCGCCTTCGAGCGCCTCGGCGGCTACCTCTATGCAGCGACACAGACCGACTACGGCG
Source organism: Myxococcales bacterium (assembly GCA_043747615.1). Classification (GTDB taxonomy): domain Bacteria; phylum Myxococcota_A; class Polyangia; order Polyangiales; family Polyangiaceae; genus JAYTOU01. The sequence goes on from JAYTOU010000066.1 coordinate 37,406, forward strand.
TGTTCTCGGTCACCCTGCCGCCCGAGTCGCTCGAAGAAGCGTGCGCCCTCTTCAGTGAAGTCCTGTGCGAGCCGGCCTTCTTCGACATCGACATCGAGAAAGGGATCGTCTGCGAGGAGATCCTGGAAGACCTCGACGACGAAGGTCGCCAGGTAGACGCGGACAACATCTCGCGCGCCCTCATCTACCCGACCCACCCGCTCGGCTACACGATCACCGGCGACGCGCAAACGGTGAAGTCCTTCGACGTCGCGGGACTTCGGGCGCACCATCGTCGTCACTACACGGCCGGCTCCTCGGTCCTCGCTTTCTCGGGCGACGTCCAGGCGGAGAAGGCCCTGGAGCTAGCGGACCGCTATTTTTCCAAATTCCCCAAAGGCGAGCGGGTCGTCGGCGAAGTGCCGGTTTCCACCCAGAAAAAACCAAAGCTCAAGATCGTCGAGAACGTATCCAGTCAGACCGATCTGCGGATTTGCTTTCGCGCGGTCCCCGAGTGCTCGATTCAGCGCCCAGCGATGGACATGCTCATGCGCGTGATCGATGACGGCATGTCCACGCGCCTTTATCATCGGATCTGCGACAGTCAGGGCCTCTGTTACGACGTGAGCGCCGGATTCGACGGCTACGAGGACGACGGCGTGCTCGACTTTGCGGCGGGCGTGCAGCACTTTCGCTCGACGCAGGTGACGTCCGAGATCTTGGCGCTGATGAAGGAGCTCGCGACCGTCGGCCCCACGGAAGAAGAGATGCTCAAGGGCCGCCAGCGCTACGCGTGGGATCTCACCAGCCTGCGCGATTCGCCCGACGACATGGCGGGATTTTTCGCCGGTGGCTATCTCTTCGATCGCTTCGAGACGCCGGAGGAGCGCCTGCGAAAAACGAGCGCGGTGACGCGTGAGCAAGTCCGCGACGTCGCCCGCCTCATCTCCGAGCCGAGCCACCTCAACGTGACGGCCGTCGGTCTCCTCGAAAACGACGAAGACAAGCGCCTCATCGAGTGCGTTAAGACCTTCAGCTACTCCTAGTCACCCAGAAATCGAGGAGGAGCTTGGCGAGCGCGGCGGGCTCGGTCCAGTGCATCATGTGCCCGGCGGAAGCGAGCTCCGCGCGCTGGACATGGCGGAAAGACGCGATGCGTTCCTCTTCGTCGATGGGATGAAACCCATCGGGGCCTCCGCCGATCGCGAGCACCGGGCAGGTCACCCGCACGGCAAACGAATTGAACACGCGCGAGAAGAACGGGACCGGCGACGTGGTGCGGTGGAGCGGATCGAAGGCCCATCGAACGCCGCTGCCGTCGGGGAGCTCGCGTACCAAATGCTTTATTCTACCGCTCAGAATGGTCGGATCGACCCTCGAGTGATTTCCGACGAGGCGTCGTAACGCGTCGTCCATCGTGCCTACGGCGCGCGGCTCACGTGGCGTGGATCGCACTTGCTCGATCCATCGACGCATCCGGTCGGGAGCAACTTCGGGTGGATTGTCGGGCGGTCCCATCCCCTCGAGAAGCGCGAGCTTGGTCACCCTCTCTGGAAACGCCCCCGCGTACAGCGACGCCACCGTGCCCCCCATCGAGTGGCCGACGAGCAAGAGCGGACTCTCCTCGGCCGACCCAGGCACGAGCACGCGAACGAGCTCCGCGACGTCGGCGACGTAATCGGCGAAATGATAGTAGCTTCCCTCGGGCGCGCGCGGCGCATCGCCGAACCCCCGCATGTCGGGGGCAAGCACGCGGAGCCCAGCTGCGACGAGGAGCGGGGCCACGAGGTCCCAGGAATTTCCGGCGTCCATGAAGCCGTGAACCAGAAGGGCCGTTCCCGACGCGCTCACCTCCGCGGGCGGGAGCCACTCCACGACGTGGTGCTCGAGACCGTTCGCTTTGACCCGCAAAGACATTCCCATCGATCGAGCGGAACCTACCACGAAGGGGCGCTACTTGGTTTCCGCGGCGCGAACCGCTATAGCTCGCGCCTATTTAATGAAGCATACGATCACGCTGATCCCGGGTGATGGAATCGGGCCGGAAGTCGCCGAGGCCACCCAGCGTGTCCTCGAGGCGGCCGGAATGAGCATCGAGTGGGAAGTGCACCACGCCGGCGCGGCCGTCGCCGAGACCCAAGGCACCACACTCCCCGCGTCGGTGCTCGAGGCAGTCAAGCGCAACAAGGTAGCGCTGAAGGGGCCCATCGGAACGCCGATCGGCAAGGGCTTCCGGTCCGTCAACGTCACTCTGCGCCAGGCACTCGAGCTCTACGCGAACGTGCGTCCGGTGCGCAGCTTGCCCGGCGTCGAGCCTCGCTTCGAGGGGACGGACATCGTGATCATCCGAGAAAACACGGAGGATCTCTACGCCGGTCTCGAGCTCATGATCATGCCGGGGGTCGCCCAGTCCATCAAGCTCATCACCGAACGGAGCTGCCTCCGCATCTGCGAGTACGCGTTCGATTACGCCGAGCGCCTCGGCCGCCACCGCGTTACAGCCGTCCACAAAGCGAACATCATGAAGCTCTCCGACGGGCTCCTCCTCGAGGTGTTCCGCCGCGTGGCGCTCAAGCACCCGCGCATCGAGCCGATGGAAATGATCGTCGACAACTGCGCGATGCAGATGGTGCGAAACGCCAACAAGGTCGACGTCATCGTCACCGAGAACCTCTACGGCGACATCCTCAGCGATCTCGGCGCAGGCCTGGTGGGCGGCCTTGGGATCGTGCCCGGCGCGAACATCGGAGCCGAAGCCGCGGTCTTCGAAGCGGTGCACGGGAGCGCTCCGGACATCGCCGGTAAAGGGCTCGCGAATCCCACCGCCCTCGTGCAAAGCGCGGTGATGATGCTCCATCACCTCGGCGAGACCGACGCGGCGAACAAGATCGAAAAATCGATCATCGAAGTCTACCGACGCGGCGACAAGAAGACGGCCGACCTCGGCGGCAGCGCCTCGACCACGGAATTCACCGACGCACTTTGTAACGAAGTAGCCACCGGTTGAGCTGAGGTCGTGGCGGAGCACGAGGTTCTCGTCTTTCTCCTCGCGCTGGCGTGCCTGTTGGCCGTGGCTCGGGTGTTCGGCGAAATCGCCCGCAAGTTCGGAATACCGCTCGTCGTCGGAGAGATCATGGCCGGCCTATTCCTCGGCCCCACGATCCTGGGTCGCGTAGCCCCGCATTCCTACGGCTGGCTCTTTCCGGGTGGTGGCGCGCAGAAAATGCTCAGCGGCTACACCACCGTCGCCGTCGTCTTGCTGCTCGTGCTCGCAGGCACCGAGGTCGATCTGGCGATCGTCAAGCGCCGCGGTCGCGCTGCCCTCTACACGAGCCTGTTGGGCATCGTGCTCCCCCTCGGTGGCGGGCTGCTCCTCGGATTTCTTCTCCCCGATTCGGATCTCGTTCGCCCGAACCAGCGCGTGCTCTTTGCGCTCTTCATCGGCGTGGCCCTTTCGATCTCCGCGCTTCCGGTGATCGCGAAGACCCTTCTCGATCTTGGGCTCTTCAAGACCGACATCGGTCTCCTCATCATGGCCGCGGCGATGATCGACGACCTGGCCGGGTGGTTGGCGTTCTCGGTGCTCGTCAACCCGATGCAGGGGAGCGCCCTCGACTTCCGGCAGGTGGGTACCACCCTCGCGCTCACCATAGCCTTCGCGGGCGTCATGCTCGCGGTCGGGCGTCCGGTCGTGAACTACCTGCTCGGTGCCCTCGGAGAGCAGAAAAACGCGCCAGGCCGGATCCTCTCACTTCTCATCTTGCTCGGTCTGTTCGGCGCCGCCGCGACCCAAGCCATGGGCATTCACGCCGTCTTCGGTGGGTTCATCGTCGGCATCACGGTCGGCGATTCCCCCCGATTGAAGGGGCACACGCGCGCCGTCATCCACGAGTTCGTGACGAACATCTTTGCACCCGTGTTCTTCGCGTCGCTCGGTCTCCACGTCGATTTCTTGCGGGCCTTCGACCTCCGTCTTTGCACCCTGGTCTTCGTGATCGCCACGGCCGCGAAGGTGATCGGTTGCACCCTGGGAGCGCGCCTCGGTGGCATGCGTTTACGCGAGGCGGCCGCCGTCGGGTTCGGGCTGAATGCACGGGGAGCGATGGAAATCATCCTCGCCCTGCTCGCGCTCGATGCCGGTCTCATCCGCGAGCGGGTGTTCGTCGCCCTCGTCACCATGGCGATCCTCACCTCTCTCGTCAGCGGCCCGATGATGAAGCTTCTCCTCGGCCAGCCTAGGAAAGAAGAAGAGCTCGTGGTGTCTCTTCTTCGCGGCGGCGCGTTCATCCAGCGTCTAGAGGCGACGACCTCGAGCTCGGCGATCTCGGAGCTGGTCGGCGCGCTTGCTGCCCAGCTCGGAGACAAAGTCCCGCATGCACGGACCAGCGTCATCGAGCGCGAGCAGGTCGCGGCCACCGGCCTTGGTGACGGAGTCGCGATCCCGCATGCCGCCGTGCGTGGGCTGACCAGACCGATCCTTGCGCTCGGTCTCACCCACGATGGAATCGATTTCGACGCTCCCGATGGAAGGCCGGCGAACATCGTCTTCTTGCTGCTTTTGCCGGAGGGAAAGTACGAAGAAGAAGTGCGCGTCCTCGCTTCGATCGCCCGCTCGGTCATCGACGGCAGCGGACGCCTTCGTCTCCTCCAAGCCAACGGTCTCGGCGAAGCCCTCGGCGTGCTCGCCGCAAACGCCAAGGCCATGGCCCTCCGCGCTGGCTCCCGCGCGCCTCCCGCGCTCGCCGATCTCTAGCGGTTTTCGAGCCTAGAAGCGCTCCTTCGGCTCGTCCTTCGAGATCACTTCGACCTTCGGGAGGACTTCTTTCGCGAAGCGATCTCGCACTTCACGCGCGCGCGCTTCGTCCTCACGCGAAGGAATGGCAATGCCAACGACGAGGCATGCTCCCTTCCACGCCGGGTATGCCGAGTACGCCGCGGCATAGCTCTCGTGATCGGCGATCGTCGCCGTTTTCGCGAAGACCGCATCGGTGTCGAGCACCTCGCGATGCCACATGAACGCGCTCGGCGGGTCGTGATTGACCTGCACGTCGAAGGACTCGAGCCACGGATTGGCCCACGCCGCAAAGCTCTTCATGCACGCGCCGGGGACGGCGTTGTCGTCGACGTGGGTGATGAACGCGCCGACGATCGCGTGGTGCTCTTTGCCGTAGCGGAATCCGACCAAGCTCGGCACGCCCCAGAACTTCACGCGCATCCAATTTCCGGCGTCCGGCAAGAGGACTCGAACGCTGCGTTGCTTGTCGTCGCGGTACTCGAGCGGTCCTATCTTGAGCTGCTCGAGGGCCGCGGAGTGAGAGGTTCCACCGGCGCCGCCTTGGGCAGCTTTACCGTCGTCCTTGGGGGGCGGGGCCGCGGCCACCGGGATGTTTGGCGCGCTCGCCGCTCCCGTGCAGCCGACGGTGGCCGTGGTCGCTGCAGTGGCGGCGAGGAAGATCAGGGACGGTAGGTTCGTAAGACGGGTCACGATGGCCTCTCATTACTCTTGGACGAAAGCGGCGCGAACGCCAGAGTCCGTGAACCCTGACACCCACGCCATGGGGGCGGCACAACTGTCGCCCATTTCGGCCCGTGAACATCGCAGAAACCTGGGGACCGGACGTGGGCACGCGGCGTGCTTTACCAGGTCTCGATGAGCATGGTGACCTCGCGCTCCTGGCTTCTCGCGCTGCCCCTCTTGACCGCCCTTTCGGGGGGTCTTGGGGCTCTCAGCAGCAGCTTCGAGGGCAATAACGTAGCGCCTCCCTGGCAGGCGTGCCCCCAAAACGTCGTCGCTCCGGCCCCCCAAGTTGCTCCCCGACCGCCCCCTCCGCCTTCGGATGAGGGCGAGTCCACGGTTGCGTAGTATCGTAGCGGAGTGCGGGTCCGGAGCTCTTGGTGGTGGTGGACGGCTCTTCTGCCGGCGCCCCTGATCGCAGTCGTTCTCGCGGGGACGCTCGCAAAGTGCCAGATCTACGAGCCCTCGCTGCTCGAGGTGGCCGAAGGCGGACCAACCGTCGGCGGGGGCATCGGCTTTTGGTCTCACCCGGGCCCAAGCGGATGCTTCAGCGCGGAGTCTCCCACGGCAGAGGAGCACCCTTCACCGCAGCCAGGTGACAGCCTTCCCCCGATTTACTTGGCGATTCGCTCCATGCGTCTGGGAAGCCTCGACCCCGACGGGAACCCGAGCAAGACGGCGTGGCAGGACATCGGCTTCGACCTGGACAATACGTGCACGACGTCCGGGACCTGCCCGTCGGATCCGAGCAAGCCAAGCGTCTCGTGCAAGCCCACCGGCTCGGCGGTCGCCTTCGATGGGAATTATTGCCGAGACAACACCTTCGGCCGACTCGAGATCCTTGCCTCCTCGATCTCCGAAATCGGCGGTAAATATGGCCTGAACGACGACGCCTTCAATTGCGCGCTGTGCGTCGGGGCGTACAACTTCATCATCAAGATCTCGAACTACAACGGCACCGCAAACGACGATGTCGTGAGGCTCGACGCGTACCCATCCCCAGGCCTCGACCCGATCCTTCCGTGGAACTGCGCGACAACGGACTGGAAAGCTCATCCTTGCTTCACCGCGGACCAGCCGCTCACCGTGCAAGACGTAGCCGTGCAGCAGCCACGGGGCGGACCGGATCTGCCAGACGCCGTGCTTTTTTCCGACACCGCGTACGTCCGTGACGGCTACCTCGTGATGATCTTGCCGCCAGACTCGCTGCTTCTCTTTCCGGGAAAAAAGGCGCTGGCGACAGCCTTCCCGGTGAAGTTCGCGCGCGGCATTTTCACCGGACACCTCGGGCGAGCGCGGGACGGAACGTGGAAAATCGAGGACGGCAACATGGGCGGCACGACCACCGAGGTAGAGACGCTGAAGAGCTTTCGTGAGATCGGGTTCTGCGAGAGCGATCCAAATTTCAAGCTGATGGCGACCTTTCTTCACGACAACCTCGACATCCTGTCGACCAGGGAAAGCAACCCGGGAGCGACCTGTGATTCGGTGTCGATCGGGCTCGGCTTCACAGCCACGCAGGCGACAGCAGGCAGGCTCGTCCACGTCGATCCGCTGGTGGAATGCGGCGGCGACGCGGGGGTCAAGGATGCCGACGTAGGCGGAAATTAGGGGATCATCGGAACCTGGGGGAGCACCCTCGCGCCCGCCGGCGAAGTGCGGTAAATGCGCGGGTAATGAGCGACAAGTCGAACAGCCCCCTCCCTAAGAATTTGCAACTGACCGCCTGGGTCAACGAGATGGCCAAGCTCACCAAGCCCGACGCCATCGTGTGGTGCGACGGCACGGAGGAAGAGCGAGCGCGGTTCACGGCTGAGGCCGTGAAGAGCGGCATCCTCACCCCGCTGAACCAGGAAAAACTACCCGGCTGTTACCTCCACCGTTCCAACCCGAACGACGTGGCCCGCGTCGAGAACCTCACCTTCATCTGCACGCCCACGAAGGAAGAGGCGGGGCCAACCAACAACTGGATGGCGCCGAAGGATGCCTACGGGAAGCTCGGGGCGCTCTTCGACGGATCAATGAAGGGCAAGACGATGTACGTCGTGCCGTACATCATGGGCCCGCCCGGCTCGCCGATGTCGAAGGTCGGCATCGAGATCACGGACAGCATCTACGTCGTCCTCAACATGCGAATCATGACCCGCATGGGGAACGTCGCTCTCGAGCAGCTCGGCGATTCGAACGAGTTCAACCGGGGCCTGCACTCGGTGCTCGACTGCAACCCGGAGCGGCGCTTCATCTGCCACTTCCCCGCAGACAACACGATCTGGTCGATCGGTAGCGGCTACGGCGGCAACGTCCTCCTCGGCAAGAAATGCCTCGCCCTCCGCATCGGATCGTACCTCGGAAAAAAAGAAGGCTGGCTCGCGGAGCACATGCTCATCCTCGGCGTCGAGAGCCCCGAGGGAGAAATGACCTACGTCACCGCCGCGTTCCCTAGCGCCTGCGGGAAGACGAACTTCGCGATGATGATCCCTCCGGCCCGTTTCAAGGGTTGGAAAATTTGGACGGTCGGTGACGACATCGCGTGGATGAAGGTCGACGAAGAAGGGAAGCTTCGGGCCATCAATCCAGAGGCCGGCTACTTCGGCGTCGCCCCGGGCACGAACTTCAAGAGCAACCCCAACGCGATGAAGACCATCGCCAAGGACACCATCTACACCAACGTCGCGGTGACCGCCGATGGCGACGTGTGGTGGGAAGGAAAAGACGGAGACGTGCCCGACGAGCTCACGGACTGGCAAGGCCGCCCGTGGAAGAAGGGCTCCACCGAAAAAGCCGCGCACCCGAACTCGCGGTTCACCGCGCCGATGAAGAACAATCCGGTGCTCTCCCGCTTCGCCGAAGATCCGGACGGCGTTCCCATCTCGGCGATGATCTTCGGCGGGCGTCGCGCATCGACCATCCCACTCGTCATGCAAGCCTTCAACTGGACGCACGGCGTCTTCTTCGGCTCGGCCCTCGGCTCCGAGACCACCGCTGCCGCCACCGGCAAAGTCGGCGTGGTCCGCCGTGACCCGTTCGCGATGCTTCCCTTCTGCGGCTACAACATGGGCGACTACTTTGCGCACTGGCTCGAGATGCAAGCAGCGATCGTCAACCCGCCGCGCGTTTTCATGGTGAACTGGTTTCGCCAAGGAAAAAACGGCAAATTCCTGTGGCCGGGATTTGGCGAGAACATGCGCGTCCTCAAGTGGATCGTCGATCGAGCGCGCCTCCGCGTCGGCGGTCAAGAGACTCCGTTCGGCTGGGTACCGCGCGCGGGAGATCTCGATCTGTCGGGAATCGACGTTCCGCATGATCAGGTGAACGACGCGACGGCGATCGATCTCGACGAGTGGAAGACGGAGCTCGAAGGTCACGCCGAGTTCTTCGAGAAGCTCGGAACGCACATGCCCGAGGCGCTGCAGCTTCAGCGTAAGTTGTTCTTGGCGCGCATCGACGCGATGAAGAAGCGCAGCTGGCGCAACGTCGAGTAACGTCAGTTACTCGAGTGCTCGATGTACCAGGAGCCGTTGATGCGGCCGTAGTTGAGCGCGAAGGTAGCCGGCCTGCCGTGATCGGTGTCTCGCACGAGGGGTGACTTCGAGCCATTCGAGACCCAGAGGATCCCTTTCGAGGTTCCCGACGTGGCGATTCCATCACGGAAAATGGCTATTTCTACGTCTCCGCTGGGGCGGATGGCCACTTGGTGCGCGCCGACGACGTGGAGCAGATCGCGGTAGTGATTCTAGCGAAGTGCGCCGAGCCCGGTGCTCGCCAGCATCCCGGCTTCGTCGACGTTCGCGGCTCCGCCGCACGTCCAGGCGCCGCCATCGGTCCAGCAGTTTCCGACGTGGTCTTCACCGACGACGGCGATGACCGCGTCTGCGGTGATCATCGCGCGGAGCTCGTCGAACGCGGGGGCTTGGCGTGCGTGGAGGTTGCGGAGCTCGCGAAGACCGGCGTCGAGGCTGAAAATGTACGAAAAAGTAAGCTCGTGATGCGTTCCCCGGTATCTACGCCCGCGACCGTCCGCCCCTTCCCGCGACTTTTTTTCTGGGGCTACGTGGCGTAACGTTTAACGCGCGACACGACCTCGCGAAGGTCGGCTAGGCTCGCGAGTCCCCCTGAATTCCCCCGGAGAAGCCGCACATGAGTGACGGGATCGAGTCACGCCTCAAGGAAGAGCGCCGGTTCGTACCGAGCGCGGAGTTCACCGCCCACGCCCGCGTCAAATCGCACGCTGAGTACGAGGCACTGCACGCTCGCTCGCTCGATTCGCCGGAGGAGTTCTGGCGCGAACAAACGGGCGATCTCGTGTGGCGAACGCCCCCCAAGAAATTTCTGGAGTGGGAGCTTCCCAAGGCAAAGTTCTTCGAGGGTGCGACCCTCAACATCACGGAGAGCTGCCTCGATCGTCACCTCGCGACGTCGACGCGCACCCGGGCAGCGATCGTCTGGGAGGGGGAGCCGGGGGAGACGCGCACCCTCACGTATTTCGAGCTCCATCGCGAGGTCGTACGCATGACCGCCGCCCTGGCAACGCTCGGGGTCGTCGCCGGGGATCGCGTCGCGATCTACATGGGGATGGTGCCGGAGACGGCGATCGCCATGCTGGCCTGCGCGCGCCTCGGTGCACCGCACTCGGTGATTTTCGGGGGATTCAGCGCCGATGCTCTGCGCGACCGGGTGAACGATCTCGGCGCGAAGATCCTCATCACCCAGGACGCCGCCTACCGCCGAGGCAACCTCGTTCCGTTGAAGAAGATGGCGGACGAAGCGGTCGCGCAGGCGCCTTCGATCGAAAAGGTGATCGTCTTTCGTCGCCTCGGAGCGCACGTCATGCCGGTTCACATGCAAGAGGGGCGCGACATCTGGTGGGACGATCTGCTCGAGCGCAAACCGATCGACGCGATCTTGAAGTTCGCTAAATCACCGCCGGCATTCGACGCCGAGCACCCGCTCTTCGTTCTTTATACATCCGGCTCCACAGGGAAGCCGAAGGGCGTGCTTCACACGACGGCGGGCTACCTCGGGCGTGCACGTGAGCGCCAAACACGTATTCGATCTCAAAGACACGGATCTCTACTGGTGCACGGCGGACGTCGGCTGGGTCACTGGTCACAGCTACATCGTGTACGGACCGCTCTCCTGCGGCGCGTCGTGCTTGATGTACGAAGGGGCCCCGAACTGGCCGGATCCGGGCCGCTTCTGGAACATCATCGAGAAGCACGGCGTCACGATTCTCTACACTGCGCCGACGGCGATCCGCGCCTTCATCCGCTGGGGAGACGAGTGGCCGCAGAAATCCGATCTCTCGAGTCTCCGTCTCTTGGGCAGCGTCGGCGAGCCGATCAATCCGGAAGCGTGGACCTGGTATCACCGCGTCGTCGGTGGCGGCCGATGCCCCATCGTCGACACCTGGTGGCAGACAGAGACGGGCTGCATCATGCTCACCACGCTCCCGGGCGCGTGCTACTCGAAGCCGGGCGCAACCGGCCTTCCCTTCTTCGGCGTCGACATCGACGTGGTGAAAGATCGCGGCGAGCCGTGCGGGAAGAACGAAGGCGGCAAGCTCGTGATCAAGCGGCCGTGGCCGTCGATGGCGCGCACCCTATGGGGCGACGACGACCGCTATCTTCAAGCGTATTGGAACGTGATGGAGGGCGTGTACTTCACCGGTGACGGCGCTCGCCGCGACGAAGACGGCTACTTCTGGGTGGTCGGTCGCATCGACGACGTCCTCAACGTCGCCGGTCACCGCATCGGCACAGCGGAGATCGAGAGCGCGCTCGTCAGTCATCCGATGGTCGCGGAGGCCGCGGCGGTCGGAAAACCAGATGAGCTCAAGGGCCAGGCGCTCGTCGTCTTCGTCACTTTGAAGGGCAATCAAAAAGCCGACGCCACCACCAAGGCAAAGCTCACCGAGCACATCGAAAAAGAGATCGGAAAGTTCGCGCGCCCCGATCAGATTCGTTTCGCCGACTCGCTTCCGAAGACGCGCAGCGGAAAAATCATGCGCCGCCTCCTGAAGGAAATTGCGTCGGGCTCACTCGAGACCAAGGGCGACACCTCCACCCTCGAAGACCTCAGCGTCCTCGCAAAGCTTCGCGCCGACGAGGAATGATTCATCAATAAAAAGCCCCTCTCGTGCATCTTGGGAAACGGCGCGCCTTCAGGGCGGAGCGGTCAATGGACACGCACCGCGCTACGCACCGCCTCGGGGGATCGACGCACGAGAGAGGGGTTCACTCCGAAGTACCTTATTGGTCTCGCTCCTTTCTGGCTCAACCGCATCGAGCCGCTCTGGGTATGAGACAGCCGAGCCTCGAACTTCATTCCGCGCGGTCCACGGTTGCGTACACGCGCGCCCATCTCTACGTTGCAGTCCGACATGACGAAAAAAGCGACGTTTTCCGGGGTTGCCATGGCGCTTCTGGCCATGGTTTTCGCATTCCTTTCGTTTGGCGCGCAGGGCTGCCAAAAATATGATCAGCTGATCGAGGCCGATCAGCAGGCAGATGCAAAGTGGGCCGACGTCGAAGCTCAGCTGCAGCGCCGCTACGATCTCGTTCCCAACCTCGTCGCCACGGTAAAGGGCTCCGCCAAGCACGAGGAAGACACCTTGCAAAAGGTGGCCGAGGCGCGCGCCTCCGCGACGAGCATCAAGCTCTCCGCCGAAGACCTCCAGGACCCGGCAAAAATGGCTGCCTTTCAGAAGGCCCAGGACAACCTGAAGGGCTCTCTCTCGCGCTTGATGATGGTCCAGGAGCAGTATCCCGACCTCAAAGCCAACGCGGCGTTCCACGATCTGCAGGTGCAGCTCGAGGGCACCGAGAACCGTATCTTGCGGTCACGCGAGCAGTACAACGACGCAGTCCGCGCCTACAACTCGGAGCTCGGGAAGATCAGCGGCGCCGCGGTGAATCGCGTGACCGGCAAGACCTTCAAGCCGCGGGTGTATTTCCAGGCGACCGCGGGGTCGGAGGTTGCACCCAAAGTTTCGCTCTGACCGATGACGCACGGCCGCGCACTCCTTCGAGCGCTCGCCCTCCTCGGCGGGCTTGTCGTCTTCCTGTTCGGACGGGCTGCGTTTGCGTTCACGCCGCCGCCGATGGACGTCGGTCCCGACGGCTTCACGCTGCCGGTTACCGACACGGCCGGGAAGCTGACAGAGTCGGATCGAGCTTTTCTCAACGACAAGATCGCGCGCTACAAAGCTCAGAGCCACAACGAGATCACCGTCTTCGTCACGAAATCCCTCGACGGCGAAGACATTGCGGATGTGGCGTACGCGGTGGTTCGCGCCTGGAAATTGGCCCCCAAGGGCTCGGACGCAGGCGTCCTTCTCGTCATCGCTCCGAACGAACGCAAAGTTCGAATCGAGACGGCGAAGGGTGTCGGCGGGCAGCTCACCGACCTTCAGGCGAACGACATCATTCGCTCGCGCATCTCCCCGCACCTAAAAGAGGATCGCTTTCGTGAAGCGATCTCGGACGGCGTGGACGGCATCACCGCTTCGCTCGGCGGGGGCGATCCGACAGCTCCTCAGGAGCCTTCGACGCAGCCGGCTCGCGTTCAATCCATTTCCGGTTGCGCTTCGTTCGTCCTGCCCATAATCGTCCTCATCATCATCCTCCTCATCGTTCGGCGGCGCGGCGGAGGGGGCGGAGGAGGCTTCTTCATGGGTGGCGGAGGCTTCGGCGGTGGCTTTGGCGGCGGCGGCTCGGGTGGCGGCGGGGGCGGCGGAGACTGGGGCGGCGGCGGCGGCGATTGGGGCGGCGGCGGCTCGAGCGATAGTTACTAAATCATTCACACCGCTGCGACGACTGCCGGGCCGCCTAATCGTTCGGCTCGAAGCGGGGATCGTTCGTAAGGTCGGCGACCACGACCTCGCGCTCCACTTTGCCCTTCTTCGCCGTGGGCTGAGCGTCGATTGGACCGCTGTCATCCTTGCGCGTGCGGCTACGATCCGTCGGCCGGATGGTCGGGGCCTCGTACCTTTTTCGGACGCGCTGAGAGTGAGCGGGGGGCATCGACGAGACTGCCGGGATCTTCACTGTGGGTTTCGCGCTCATCACGTACAGACGGTCGGCTCAGCCGTGCGATAAGGGCGAAGAGCACCACCACGGCGAATCCTTCGATCGGAGACCGCTCCGTTCGCGGCGAGGCAATGCAACCGGCGCACCCGCGAGAACGCTTCTGGGACGTTTTTCCCTCGATGATGTCCGCGAGATCCCGCCGGGCCACGAGCCACGCCGCACCCCGTTCGGGCCACGCGACGCGTTCGCCGGCAACGGCGAGGGCACGGGGAATCATGCGGGCCACGATCGCGTCCGCTGCGTCGGCGTCTGTCTGGCGTGCGAGGGCAATGTAGGCAGCATCCTCGATTCCGCGACGTACGTTCTTCAATCGCACCGAAGCGAGCACCTCCGCCATCCGCTCGTCATGCATGCCGGGCGTCGTTTGCGTCCCCGGGTAGACGAGAATTCCGTCACCGTTTGCGTAGTCGCCGTCCTGGTTGTGGAAGGTCTCGGCGACCTCGAAGGGATCGAATCCGCGAACGCCGCCCTTGCCGCCTTTGTTGTCGTCGAGCCAGAAAGTCGACTCCCAGTAGAACCAGCGAGGGACTTTGTAGCGCGCCGAAATCCAGCCGTTTGCTCGGAGATCCGTGGCCGGTACGTCGAGCATCATCGGTCCCGCGCTGGGCCGAATGCCGTTGTAGACCCAGATCCATTTTCCGTCGGCGGCGGCCGGCGCGACCTCCTTTGGATGGAACGCATCGCTGGTCATCATGACGAGATCCGCCCCCTGCCCGGACGGCGGATCGCTGCACGTGACTCCCACCCGAACGCCGCGCGCACGCGGCTCTTCGCGGAGAGCCTTCAGCCACTCTCGACCGCGGGGGCTCGCGCACTTCTCGTCGACGGCGTAGACGAACGACTGCGTTCGCTCGAAGATGCCGCGCTCGCGGAGATGGTCGGCGATCGACCGGACCGCGTTCACGCTCTCTTTATTTGGATCGCCGAACGCGCCGTACGCACCAAGCGCAACGACGCCTTCGCCGACACCGAGGCCGGGCCCTTCGTAGCCTTTTTCCCCTGTAAAAAGCGCTCCCGATAGCGCCTCGTCGTCGAGCGTCATCGCGGACGTGCTCGTGATCTCGTGGATCGCGCTCACGCGATGGGCGTGAAACATCTGTCGGAGTGAGCGCTCGGCGCGGCGATCGCCCATGCGTTTCTCGAGCGTCAAGGGATCGTAGTAGACCATCGTTGCCGCGCCGGGATACGGCAGCGCACGATCGATCACGCGGAGGCGCACCGTGCGCGTGGCAACGAGCTCGTCATCGACCAGGAGCGTGAGGGGCGCGACGTACGTCCCTGCGGCTGCGTCCGGCGGGATCGTGATGTCGACCCACACCGCGGCCCGCTCGTTGGGGCCGGCGGAGGCATTCCCGGGGACGAGTGGGTCGGCGAAGAACCCCAGAAACGCGTCGCGTGCGGGGGCTGATTGAGCCGTAAACGCAAGCGATCCTGCTTCGTGCTCATTTCCGCTTGGACGCTTGATCTCGATGAAACGCTCCGCGAAGAGCTCGACCCGCGCGCGCGAATTCCCCAGCGGGCCGAGCGCTGCGTACACCGATCTCATCGCGCGCGCGGCGGGCTCGACCACCACTTGAATGGCCACGGTCTCGTCCCTCATAGCGAAGAGCTCGACGTCGACCGGCTCGGGCCAGGGGCTCGGCGGCAGGGCGCGTGCGGGATCTCGCGCTAGTTTTTCTCCATCGTCGAGGATCGTGACCCGCGACGCGCGCGCGAGGCCAGCCGACAAAAATAGGGCAACGATGCCCGCTGCGATGACGACGGGTCTCACCGAAGCAGCCTGAGAAGCTCCGGGGCGAGCGCGTCCTCGGCGGGCGCGTTCAGGAGGAGCGGAGACATCGACGCGCTCGACAGCGTGTGCCAGTAGAGGATCGTCCTCGCCTGACCGGCGGCAACGAGATCGAGCGCGGCGGCAAACGCCTTCGCCGTGTAGGTCGGATCGAGGGTGAGCCCTACCGAGGACGCCACGTCGATCGCGCGCTCGCCCCACGGCGTTTGGTGTCCATACCCCGCTCCGATGTAGCCCTGGTCGATCACGAGGCGCCCCGGGGGAAGATCGCGCACCGGTCCGTCGCTCCGTTCGAGGCAGCGCCAAGCAATGATGCGCGCGGTGAGCGCGATGGCCCACGGGGGATCCGTTACGCACACCGCGATCACCCTTGTTTTCAGGCCTGCGAGCGCAAGACCGGCGGCGAGCCCACCCGCGGTCCCCCCCGATCCGAGCGTCACCACGGCGACATCGGGCTCTGGCATTTCTCCGCGCCGAACTTGAGCGGCGAGCTCACGCCCCGCCTCCACATAGCCCATCGCGCCGGTGACGCTCGATCCGCCGACCGGAACGTAGTACGCGCCGCGCGCCATGCGACCGGCGATGGCCCAGGCAGCCGCCGCGTACGAGCCAACGGGATACGGGTGAAGGTGGTAGGCGAGATCCGCGCGCACATTCTGGACGACGTGCGGAGTGCGCGGCTGCGGGACGAGGACCGCTTCCACCTCGAAGCCCGCTTGCGCCCCGAAGATCGCCGTCGCGAGGACGTGATGACTCCCCACCGCCCCCACGGTCACCAGGCGTGAAGCCCCCTTCTTTCGCGCTTCCACGAGGATTCGCTCCAGCTTGCGAACCTTGTTTCCGCCGTAAAGGGGGTGGGTCAGGTCGTCGCGCTTCACCCAAAGGGCGGATCCCGGGCGGCTCAGCTGCTTGAGGGGCTCGAGCGGAGTCGGATAAGTGCCGACGAGAATGGAGGGGGTCGCAGTCTTTGGATCCACGAAACCTTGCCGAAACGGAACGTAACGGAGAGTCGCTGCCGTTCATCTACGAAAACCTGAGAGCCAAATGAAAAAAGTCGAAGCGGTGATCAAGCCCTTCAAGCTCGACGAAGTCAAAGACGCGTTGGCTGAAGTCGGCGTCCAGGGAATGACCGTCACGGAAGTGAAAGGCTTCGGCCGAACGGGCGGTAAGAAAGAGGTGTACCGCGGCTCGGCGTACGTGGTGGATTTCGTTCCCAAGGTAAAGATCGAGGTCGTGGTCCCGGACGAACTGGTGCACGACGTCATCGACGCCATCGAAAAATCAGCGAAGACCGGGCGCATTGGCGACGGAAAAATCTTCGTTACTCCTGTGGAAGAAGCAGTGCGGATACGAACGGGCGAGCGCGGCAAGGATGCAATCTAAAAGAGGATGGAAGCCATGAAACCGAAGGACGTGATTGATCTCGCGAAGAAGCACGACGTGAAGTTCGTCGACCTCAAATTCATCGATCTGCCCGGGGTCTGGCAGCACACGACCATCCCGGTCCAGCGCCTCGATGACACGCTCTTCGAAGACGGCATTGGCTTCGACGGATCCTCGATCCGCGGATGGCAGCCGATCAACGCGTCGGACATGCTCATCATCCCCGACGCCGAGTCCGCCAAGATCGATCCGTTCTACGCCCATTCCACCGTCAGCCTCGTATGCTCGGTCTACGATCCGATCACCAAGCAGGCTTACTCGCGCGACCCGCGGCACATCGCAAAAAAAGCGGAGGCGTACCTCCGTCAGACCGGGATCGCCGACACCTGCTTCATGGGTCCCGAAGCAGAATTCTTCATCTTCGACGACGTGCGATTCGATCACTCGAAGCCTAACGAAGGCTTTTATTACCTCGATAGCGTCGAGGGCGCGTGGAACAGCGGGCGCGAAGAGTTCCCGAATCTTGGCTACAAAACCCGCCATAAAGAAGGCTATTTCCCGTGTCCTCCCACGGACACCCTCGCCAACATCCGCGCCGAGATGATGCTCGCTCTCATGGAGAGCGGTATCGAGATCGAGGTCGGTCACCACGAAGTCGCTTCCGGCGGTCAGTGCGAAATCGGCATGAAGTTCAATCGCCTCCTCCCCTGCGCCGATCAGCTCATGTGGTTCAAGTACGTCGTCAAGAACGTTGCCCGTCGCAACGGCAAGACGGCGACGTTCATGCCGAAGCCGCTCTTCGGTGACAACGGATCGGGGATGCACGTGCACCAGTCGCTCTGGAAAGAGGGCAAGCCCCTCTTCGGAGGAGACGGCTACGCCGGCCTCAGCGAGATGGCGCTCCACTACATCGGCGGCATCATCAAGCACGCCAAGTCTCTCGCCGCGCTCACCAACCCGACCACGAACTCCTACCGGCGGCTCGTGCCCGGCTTCGAAGCGCCCGTGAATTTGGCGTATTCCAGCCGCAATCGCTCGGCGTCGGTGCGCATTCCGATCACCGGCCCGTCCCCGAAGACGCGCCGCATCGAAGTTCGTTTCCCGGATCCGAGCTGCAATCCGTACCTCGCCTTCAGCGCCATGATGATGGCCGGGCTCGACGGAATTCAGAATAAGATCCACCCGGGCGATCCCATGGACAAGGACATCTACGCCCTTTCGCCCGAGGAGCTGAAGGACATCCCGCACATGCCGGGCAGCCTCGAAGAAGCCCTAGATTCGCTCGAGCGCGATCACGAGTTCCTCTTGCGTGGAGACGTGTTCACCAAAGACGCGATCACCGAGTGGGTCGATTACAAGCGGACGAAAGAGCTGAATCCGATCCGCATGCGGCCCACGCCTCACGAGTTCGTCCTCTATTATGACATCTGAAATGGACGACTACGATCGCGAATCGGTCGAGCTGCACGCGCGCACTCACGGGAAGCTCAGTGTGGTCAGCCGCGTGCCGCTCGTCACGCGAAAGGACTTGAGCCTTGCGTACACGCCCGGCGTCGCGCAGGTGTGTCTGGAGATCGCCAGAGATCCGCGCCTCGCTCATTCCCTCACGCTCAAGCACAACACGGTGGCGGTGGTGAGCGATGGCTCCGCGATCCTGGGCATCGGAAATCTCGGTGCCATGGCCGCGATTCCGGTGATGGAAGGCAAGGCGGTCCTCTTCAAAGAGTTCGCGGGCGTCGATGCCTTTCCAATTTGTGTCGCCACGCAGGACGCGCAGGAGATCATCCGCATCGTGCGCGCGATCGCCCCTGTTTTCGGGGGCATCAACCTCGAGGACATCTCGTCGCCGCGCTGCTTCGAAGTCGAAGCGGGTCTTCAAGACATTGGCATTCCGGTGTTCCATGACGATCAGCACGGCACAGCGGTAGTCGTCGCAGCAGCGCTCTTGAACGCCCTGAAGGTCACCGGGAAGGATCTTGCGACGTGCCGCGTCGTGTTCAACGGAAGCGGAGCCTCGGCGATCGCGTGCGCGCGCCTCCTCATGTCGTTCGGTGAGCTGGGCATCATGCCCAAGCTGGGCGACCTCATCATGTGCGACTCGAAGGGGATCGTTCATCTCGGGCGCAACGATCTCAACGGCCACAAGCGCGAGCTCGCCGAGCACGGCAACAAGGAGAACCGCACCGGAACGCTCAGCGACGCCTTGGTCGGTGCCGACGTCTTCATCGGTCTGTCGCAGGGGAACCTGGTCGTGCCGGACATGATCCGTTTGATGAACAAAGCGCCGATCGTTTTTCCGATGGCCAATCCCACCCCAGAGATCATGCCGGATCTGGCTCTCGCCGCCGGAGCCGCAGTGATCGGAACCGGGCGCAGCGATTTTCCCAACCAGATAAACAACGTCCTCGCCTTCCCCGGAATTTTTCGAGGCGCGCTCGATGCCGGGGCGATCACCATCAACGCTCAGATGAAAATCGCGGCCGCGTGCGCGCTCGCCGACTACGTGACGGCGCCATCCACGGATCACATTCTGCCCGATCCGCTCGATCGCAAGGTGGCGTACGTGGTGGCCGAAAGCGTGGCCGCGGCCGCCAAGCAGTCTGGGGTCTGTCGAGCTTGAGCGACTACCTCAATCTTTTCGAGCTGGAAGCCATCGCCAAGGCGAAGCTCGACGAGGCGGCATTCGGGTACTATGCGAGTGGAGCGAACGACGAGATATCGCTGCGCGACAACCGGGCGGCGTTCGAGCGGATCAAGCTGTTTTACAGGGTCCTCGTAGATGTGAGCACGCGCGATCTCGCGACGACGGTCCTCGGGTATCCGGTGTCGATGCCGGTGCTCGTCGCACCGACTGCCTTCCACAAGATGGCTCACCCCGATGGCGAGGCAGCGACGGCGCGCGCGGCGGGGGCGGCGAAGACCATCATGATGTTGAGCTCGCTTTCGAACACGGACGTCGAAGACGTGGTGCAAGCGGCGAGCTCGCCGATTTTTTTCCAGCTCTACGTCTACCGCGATCGCAAGGCCACCGAGGCGCTCATCGCCCGGGTAGAAGCCGCTGGGTGCCGCGCCCTCGTGCTCACCGTCGACGCGCCGCTCCTCGGGCGTCGGGAACGCGACGTGCGAAACCGCTTCTGTCTTCCCGCGGGGCTCTCCGTGAAAAATTTGGTCTCCGAGGGGTACGGGGACGTTCCAGCCCACACCAACGACTCCGGTTTGGCGGCCTACTTTGCCTCGCTTCTCGACCCCTCGCTCACCTGGAAAGATCTGGCGTGGCTCCGCTCACTCACCAAGCTTCCGGTGATCGTGAAGGGCATCGTGCGCGCCGACGATGCGCGGCGAGCCGTAGATTGCGGGGCCTCGGCGATCGTCGTCTCGAACCACGGAGGGCGGCAGCTCGATACGTCGCCGGCCACCATCGACGCCCTTCCCGCGATCGCCGACGCCGTGGGAAAGAGCACCGAGCTCCTTCTGGATGGAGGCATCCGGAGGGGCACCGACGTGATCAAGGCCGTTGCCTTGGGCGCGCGAGCGGTGCTCGTGGGGAGGCCCGTTCTGTGGGGTCTTGCGGCAGATGGCGAGCGCGGTGTCTCGCGAATGCTCGGCATTCTCCGCGAAGAGCTGGACCTCGCGATGGCTCTCCTGGGCGCTTGCCGAATGACGGAGATTGGTCGCGATCTTTTAGATGGAAGAGCGTAAATTTAGCTTCCACAAGGAGCTCTCCCATGGCGGCAAACCTACTCGACCAACTGAAATCGATGACCGTGGTGGTCGCCGACACGGGCGACATCAACTCGATTCAAAAATTTCGCCCGCGTGATGCGACGACGAATCCGTCGCTGATCGCCACTGCGGCGGCGATGCCGGAGTACGCGCCCATCGTCGACGGTGCGCTCGCGTGGGCCCGCAAAGAAGCGGGGGCGGCGGCAAAAACGCCGGCCATCGTCGGCAAAGCCATGGACCGTCTCTCCGTCGAATTTGGTCTAAAAATCCTGGGGATCGTCCCCAAGCGCGTCTCTACCGAGGTGGACGCGCGGCTCTCTTTCGACACGCAGGCGACCGTGGAAAAAGCGCGCTCGCTCATCAAGCAGTACGAGGCGGCGCTACCGAACGCGCGCGATCGAGTTCTCATCAAGATCGCCTCCACGTGGGAAGGCATTCGCGCAGCGGAGGTCCTCGAGAAGGAGGGCATCCACTGCAACCTCACGCTCCTCTTCGGGATGCACCAGGCAGTGGCCTGCGCGGAAGCGGGTGCCACGCTGATTTCTCCGTTCGTGGGGCGCATTCTCGACTGGCACAAGAAGGCCACCGGCAAGACCGAGTACGCGCCGGCGGAAGATCCGGGGGTGGTCAGCGTGACTGCAATCTACAACTATTACAAAAAGTACGGCTGGAAGACCGAGGTCATGGGGGCGAGCTTCCGCAACGTCGGTGAGATCACCGAGCTTGCTGGTTGCGACCTTCTCACCATCGCGCCGAATCTCTTGGCCGAGCTCGAGAAGTCGACGGCGGAGCTCCCGCGCAAGCTGGATCCGAAGAAGGCCGCGACGATGAACATCCCGAAGATCGCGATGGACGAGGCCACTTTCCGCAAGATGCACGACGCCGATCAGATGGCGAAGGACAAGCTCGAGGAGGGCATCGCCGGCTTTAGCAAAGCTCTCGTCGCCCTTGAAAAACAGCTGGGCGAGAGGCTTGCCGCGCTTGCCGGCGAGGAAACCGTCGACGCTTGACGGGAATCGAGCGGCTCGTCTCTTCTCGATCAAAGGCTCGCCGCCCTGTCCGTGAGGGCGGCGAAGCGAGAGACTACGCCGTCGCGCTGATCGACTTCGACTTCTTCTTCTTGCTCTTTTTCTTGTCGGCCTTCTTGGCGTCGCCGTTGCCATTGCCGTTCGCGTGCACGCGGTTGCCGTTCGAAGAGACCTCGATCAGCTTGCCCTTGATCTTACCGCCGAGGAGATCCGCTGCCATTTGCTCGGCGCGGTTCACCGCTTCCCAGGAGAAGCCGGTCCGACCGAAGTGCCCGTACGCCGCGGTGGCCTTGTAGATCGGCGCAAGGAGGCCGAGCTCATCGATGAGGTTTTTCGGGCGCATGTCGAAATGCTCGAGGATGTATTTCCCGAGCTTCTCATCGCTGACTTTCCCGGTGCCGAAGGTGTTCACGTAAACGCCAACGGGCTTCGCGACGCCGATGGCGTAAGCGACCTGCACTTCGCACCTTCGCGCGAGCTTGGCGGCGACCACGTTCTTCGCGACGTAGCGCGCGTAGTAGCAAGCCGAGCGATCGACCTTTGACGGGTCTTTCCCAGAGAACGCACCGCCGCCGTGACGACCCATGCCGCCGTAGGTGTCGACGATGATCTTGCGGCCGGTGAGCCCGCAATCTCCGAGGGGGCCGCCGATGACGAAGCGCCCAGTCGGATTCACGTGGAACTTGGTGTTCTTGTCGATCAGCTTCTTCGGGATCACCTTTTCGATCACGAGCTCGATGATCGCTTCGCGAAGCGACTTCTGCTTCACGCTTTCGTTGTGCTGCGAGCTGACGACGATGGCGTCGATGCGCACCGGGGTGTTGTCCTCGTACTCGAGGGTGACCTGGGTTTTTCCGTCGGGGCGGAGGAAATTCACCTTGCCGAGCTTGCGCACCGTCGCGAGCTGGAGGGCAAGCTGGTGCGCGTAGTCGATCGGCGCGGGCATGAGGTTCGGAGTCTCGTCGCACGCGAATCCGAACATGAGACCCTGATCGCCGGCGCCTTGCTCTTTGTAAAGTCCTTCGCCCTCGCTCACGCCTTGAGAAATATCGGGGCTCTGTTTTTCGATCGCGCAGAG
Organism: Myxococcales bacterium; assembly: GCA_043747615.1. GTDB lineage: Bacteria > Myxococcota_A > Polyangia > Polyangiales > Polyangiaceae > JAYTOU01. Next base: position 59,988 of record JAYTOU010000066.1, read on the forward strand.
GACGGCGCACGTGTTGGCGTCGAAGCCCATCTCCGAGTTGGTGTAGCCAATCTCGCGGACGGTATCGCGTACGATGACGGGGATATCGACCCACGCCGTGGTGGTGATTTCACCGGCGACGACGACCATGCCGGTTTTCGCGAGCGATTCGCAGGCCACGCGGGCCTTCGGGTCTTGGGCGAGGATACCGTCGAGAATTGCGTCGGAAATGGCGTCGCAAACCTTGTCCGGATGACCTTCGGTGACCGACTCGGAGGTGAATTGATAGCGTGACATCGTGCTCCTCGAAATTTTAGGATTGTACTGCGGTTAACGCACTTCAGGGGGGCGGGAGCATAGCGCGGGCGAAGGCCAGCCGCCGGTGAAAACGTCGGACTTAGGGTTTGCTTGGCAGAGCGGCGGGAATCCGGACGCTCTCGCGCCGCGACTCGATCATGACCTCCGCGCCGGGATGCCCCGCGATCGCTAGCGTGGCCGGCGGCTCGAACGTGAGGGGAGAATCCGGGCCGCCCACCTGGCCGTAAAACCGCGCCGCGACCCGAGTCATGCGTGCGTCCCCGAGCTCTTCCCAGATCTTGCGCCAGGTGCACGCCTCACGGAGGGCGGTGACGAAGGTCTCGGCGTTCTTGAAGTTCATGGTGTGCCGCACGACCGTGTGGCGGACCATCGTCAGCCCGGACTCGTCGAACATCTGACCCATCGAATCGCGCTCCGACAAGATGCGCGGGCTCGGTGGAACGTACTCGGGCTCGATGTGCTGGAGGCATCGCGAGATGCGCTCGAACGGATCGTCTTCTTCCGGAGGCCCCCAGGTGATGATCCCCACCTTGCCATTCGGAGCGAGGCACTCTCGCCACGACGAAAGAACGGCCTTTCGATCGGGGAGCTGCCACAAACCGAACGCGCAGATGATCACGTCCCAAGGACCGCCGCTCGCATCGAGGGCGTCTGCATGTTCGCAGCGAACGTTGGTGAACCCGGCTTGTTGGACGGCCGCCTCACAGATCTTGACCATCTCGCCGCTCGCATCGATCGCCCGGACCGTGCCCGTTTCACCTGTGGCGCGGGCCACGGAGAGCACTTCCGTTCCCGGACCTGCGCACGCGACGAGCACACGCTGCCCCTGTTCGATCTTGAGCTCACGGACGAGGTCGAGCTGGTAGGGCACGAAGCGGGGCACCCATTCGTCGACGTACCCTTTTGCAGCTCGGTCCCACGGGGTCGCCATACCTAGAGCATATTCGGTCAGCGTCCCGCGCGCAGCTCTAAAGACTCCTCATTCCGCTGCAGCCGGACTACCCTCCTTGCGTCATGAGCACCCCCGACGCCCCGACCCGCCGCACCTCTCTTTATGACGAGCACGTGAAGCTCGGAGCCCGGCTGATCCCGTTCGCAGGGTGGGAAATGCCTGTACAGTACACGGGTATCGTCGACGAGCACCAAGCGGTGCGCAATGCCTGCGGCCTTTTCGACGTCTCTCATATGGGGGAGCTCGAGATGCGCGGCGAATACGCCGGCGCGGTAGTGAACTACCTCGTCACCAACGACACCTCGAAGCTCCAGGACGGCCAGGCGCTCTACACCTGCGCGTGCAACGCCAAGGGAACCATTCTCGACGACCTCATCGTCTACCGAGCATCGAGCGATCGCTACCTCATCGTGTGCAACTCCTCCAATCGCGAGAAGATGGCGGAGGTCTTCCGCCGAGCGGCCGAGAACCACTGTGAGTTCGACGACCGGAGTGACGCAACGGCGCTCATCGCTCTGCAGGGACCGAAAGCGTTCGACGTGCTGAGGGCAGCGGGCGGAGAGGCGGCCAAGCTCGTGGAGCTGAAACCCTTCCATTTCAGGGAAGCGGTGGTCGCCAACGTTCGCTGCACCGTGGCCCGCACTGGCTACACCGGCGAAGACGGCGTCGAAATCTTTTGCTCGTGGAGCGACGCGCCCGCCCTGTGGCGTCAGCTGATGGAGCTCGGAAAATCGGTGGGGATCAAGCCGATTGGACTCGGCGCACGCGACACGCTCCGGCTGGAGGCACGCCTCTCCCTTTACGGAAACGACATCGACGAGACCACCAATCCGCTCGAGGCGGGTCTCAGCTGGGTCGTCAAAATGGCGAAGGGCGATTTCGTAGGCCGCGAGGCTCTCGAGGCGCTCCCCCAGCCTCTTGGGCGCAAGCTCGTCGGCTTCGAGATGACCGGACGCGGCATCGCGCGCCACGGTTACCCGCTGCAAAACATGGAGGGGAAAGAAGTCGGCGTCTGCACGAGCGGCAGCCCCGGCCCTACAGTTGGCAAGAACATTGGCCTGGGCTATCTGCCCCTGTCGATGTGCGAACCGGGCACCAAATTTCACGTCGATTGTCGGGGGAAAAGCATCGAAGCCGTGGTGACCAAGACACCATTTTACAAAAGGACGAAGGCCGCATCATGAGTGACGAGATCCCCGCGAACCTGAAGTACACGACCGATCACGAGTGGGCCGACGTGGCCGGCAGCGACCTGAACGTGGGGATCACCAAGTTTGCCGTGGAGCAGCTCGGCGACGTCACGCTCGTCACCGTCGACGTCAAGGTGGGAGACGAAGTCACCGCCGGGAAATCCTTCGGCACGATCGAGAGCGTGAAGACGCTAAGCGAACTGCTTGCGCCCGTGAGCGGCAAGATCACCAAGATCAACGTCGCGCTCGAGAAGAACCCGGAGCTCGTGAACGACGACTGCTACGCGGCGTGGATGGTGACGATCACTCCGAAAGACCCGGCGGGAGTCAGCAAATTGCTCGACGCTGAGGCTTACGCGGAGCACGTCAAGACTTCCGCGCACTGAGCGAAGCCGCGTGATGCAACATGTCTTCTTGACGGGTTGCCCGTGGAGAGCGGCGAGGTGCGGGTGGACGCCGCAACGCAAATCGGCGCCAAATCGAGCACGTCTAGCTCGAAACAATTTCTTCCGGAGGCGCGGAAACGATCCGGGCCGTGCCGCCGAGAATGAGGGTGCCGCCCACCATCGCCGCGAGCGAGAGGCCTTGCTTCATCAGCACCGCCGCCACGATCACCGCGACGAACGGCTCGAGGAGGGCAAGGGTGGCGGCATGGCTCGCGCGTATCCGGCGAACTCCCCAAACGAAAAGGAGTCCTCCAAGCGCGCCCGGCCCGAGCGCTCCGAGGACGAGAAACCCAAGAGCGCGGGGATCGACTGAGGCCCATGCTCCGGCGGGGACCATCACGAGGAGGATGGGTGTCGCCACCAGGCCATGGAAAAACATCATCTCGCTCCCCGAAAATTCGCCGACCAAGCGCTTGTTGATGAGCACGTTCGAGGCATAAAACACGGCGCTTCCCGCTCCGAACAGCGCGCCCATCGCATCCCCTGCACGGTGTGTTGCGCCCCATGGCTCGAGAAGCAGAGCGAGCCCCACGAGGGAGATGAGCACCGCGCTCGTCGTTCGAGCATCGCGCCGCTCGCGAAGAACCAGCGGCGCTGCGAGGGCCACCAGAATGGGCGCGAGATAGTGAGTGAGCACGGCGACCGCGACGCTCGCGAGCTGGAGCGCGCGAAAGTACAGGACGATGTTCATCGCGTCGGCGATGCCAAGCCAGGCGACCCCTGCCCAACCTCGAACGGTCGGTCGAACGCGGACGCGATCCCGCAGGGCGAGAGGCCCCGAGACCAAGGTGAGCACGAGCAAGACCAGCGCAGACTCGAGCGCGGAAGAGATTTTTCCGTACGATTCGGCGTACTGGAGGATCAGCGGCCACAGGCCCCACATGCAAGCGGCCGAGGCAACGAGCACGTATCCGACCTTCGCGCGCTGGGGGTGCTCGCGATTGGTCGTCACGTGACGACAGCGAGTTTCTTCAAGCTGGCGACGAGCGTGAGCGCCTCGATTGGTGTGAGGCGATCCACGTCCACCGCGCGCAGGAGCTCAAGGGCGGCATGCTTCGAGGCGTCCTCGGGCGCTTGTCTTCCAGCACCGAAGAGATCGAGCTGAGCGCGGCCGCTCTGCTTTCGTCCGCGAAGGCTGGCGTGCTCCCCTCCTGGCAGCGCCGCGCCGCGCTCGAGATCCGCGAGGATGGCGCGAGCTCGCGCGAGCACGAGCTCCGGAAGGCCGGCGAGCCGGGCGCAAGCGACGCCGTAGCTTCGGGAAGCCGCGCCGCGCTGAAGCTTGTGCAAGAAGACGATGTCTCCTTCGTACTCACGCGCCGAGACGCTCCAATTCTCGCAACCGGGCCGGGTGAGGGAGAGCTCGGTGAGCTCGTGGTAGTGCGTCGCGAACATAGCTCGGCAACCGATCGCGTCGTGCAGGTGCTCGGCCACGGACCAGGCGATGGCCAGCCCGTCGTACGTGCTCGTTCCGCGCCCGATTTCGTCGAGCACGACGAGGGAGTGACGTGTCGCGCGGCGCAGGACGTTGGCCGTCTCTTTCATCTCCACCATGAACGTGCTCTCACCCTTGGCGACGTTGTCGCTCGCGCCGACCCGGGTGAGGACGCGATCGGCCACACCGATGCGCGCCCGGCGCGCAGGCACGAAAGAGCCCATTTGAGCGAGGATCACGATCAGCGCGACCTGGCGCATGAGCGTGGATTTTCCGGCCATGTTCGGGCCGGTGACGAGCCACAAACGCGACGCACGAGCGCCGTCACGCTCGTCTGCGCTGGCATCGAGCGTCACGTCGTTCGCAACGAAGCGACCGGCCGCGGCGAGTTTCTCGACCACGGGGTGACGCCCCTCTTCGATCTCGAGACACGTCGAGGCGTCGACCTCGGGCCGTACGAAATCATCGCGATGGGCAACCTCGGCAAGCGCGCTGGCGACGTCCCACTCGGCAAGACGAACGGCGACGTTCCGGAAGCGCTCCACGTACCGCGCGAGGTCTCGCGTGAGCTTCGTGAAGAGCTCCGCCTCGCGGGTGGACGAGCGGTCTTCGGCGTGAGCGAGCTTGTCGGCGAGCGCGTCGAGGTCGTCGCACGTGAATCGTTCGCCGTTGGCGATGGTCTGTTTGCGTCTCCAGGCTTTTGGCGCTTTGCCGACGTGGGCCTTAGTGACCTCCATGTACCAGCCGAAGACGCGCGTGTAGCGCAGCTTGAGGCTAGGGATCTGCGCCTCCTCGCGAAGCCGTGCTTCGAGCTCGACGATGAACCGCTGCCCGTCTTTGGTGAGCAGGCGCGCTTCGTCGAGCGACGGGTCGAAGCCATCGGCGATGACGCCTCCTTCGCTCGCACGCACTGGCACTTCGATCGCGAGCGCCCGCAGTAGAAGCGCGTGCGCCTCGGCACATGGGTCGATCCATGGGGATTTTGGCCCGATTTCGCCGAGTGACTCGCGCGCGCTCTTGTCGGGGCAGGCCTCGAGGGCGGTGACGATGGACGGGAGCTCGGCGAGTGAGGCACGCAGCGCGGACAGATCGCGGGGGCCGGCGCGCTCTACGGCGAGCTTCATCGCCAGCCGCTCGAGATCCGAAACCGAAGCGAGACGATTGCGGATCTCGCCCCTCAGCCCGGGCTGAGTGACGAAGAGCTCCACGGCGTCCAGCCTTCGCCTTATCGCAGCCACGTTGGTGAGCGGGGCGAGCAGTCGCCTCCGGAGGAGACGCGCTCCGGGCGCAGTCTTCGTCGCGTCGATCTGGGTGAGAAGTGCGCCGCGGGCGTCGCCGTCGATGGTCCGCACGAGCTCCAGGTGAGTCTGCGTCGAGTCATCGAGAATGAGCGTCTCGCCGATCTCGTACCAGGCAAGCCGCGCAATCGGCACGGCACGTCCCGGCTCGCAATCGCGCGCCATCGTCACGCACCGCGCCGCTGCTCTCCGAGCGATACCTGAGGTGCACGAGCGCACCGCTTCGTTGGCTCCGAGCACGGCGTCGAGCGCTTCGGTGGCGTCGTCGTCACTCATCGCACTGAGCCCGCCGGCGCGAATCACTATCCGAGGACGCGCGCCGCGAACCGCTTCCACGATCTCTTCCGATCCAGGGCCGGCAAGAAGCTCGCGAGGATCGAGGCGCACGATTTCACCGAGCGCCGTCATCAAGTCCGGGGCCTCACACGCGGAGAGCTCGGCTGTCGAGAGGTCGAGCGCCGCCACGCCGTACGCGAGAGGGCTTTTCTCGATCGCGACCAGGTAATGATTCTGACGCGCATCGAGTCCCGCGTCGTCGTATGCGATGGCCGGCGTCACTACCCGAACGACGGCGCGCGGGACCAGGCCCTTCACCGTTGACGGATCCGCCATCTGCTCGCAAATGGCTACTTTGAAGCCTTGATCGAGGAGACGCTGGATGTACGAGCTTGCCGCGTGATGGGGAACGCCCGCCATCGGAATCTCGTCTTCGGAGCCGCGGTTGCGTGCCGTGAGGGTGAGATCGAGGGCACGCGCGACGACTACCGCGTCTTCGTAGAAGAGCTCGTAGAAGTCGCCCATACGAAAAAAGAGAAGGGCATCTTTGTGCCCCTCCTTCGCCGTGAACCACTGCCGCATGACCGGCGTCGCCGTGGATTTGTCGGGTGCCTTCGACATCGCCCTTCTACTAGAGCAACGCCCGCGCGCGGTCTAGCCGCCCATCGAAGGCGGGTTCGTCAGAAGTAAGGGGCGTGAGCGGCGGCGACGGTGTTGAGATCGATGAGGATCAGACCTTGGGAGGATCCGTCGACCACCGCGAGCTGCTGCAGCGAATCGATGAAGAGCATGGACTGTGGGCTGAGCGCCGTCGTCGTTGCCGCGAGGTTGATCGTGAGGGGAGCGAACTGGCCGCGCACCGTGAACTTCCAGATCAGATCGCGCGTCGGAGTGGCGTCTACCAGCTGGCCCGCCTCGCCCACCGTGGAACCGTTCCACATCAGGAACGCGAACATCGGGTTGCGCATGGCGAGCGGGCTATTGCGATCCGGCGGAATGAGCTTCGTGAGATCGCCCACCGTCCGCGGCAGCGCCGGCGCACGCGAATTGAGAAGGGACTCGCGCGAGGAGCAGGACTGAACGCAGGCCCCCGACGCACTCGTCGTGACGTGATGAAGGTGCCCCACCGAAGAGCCCGTGGTCAACCACTGCCCGCCTGTGCGCACGTGGAAGGAAACCTGGTGGTGGAAACAGCAGCGGAGAACCTTGAGGAACGCGGCGTTCCCCGGATCCCGGCTGACGACCTCGCGTTCGCTGACCGCGGTGCTGTTGTTCGGTTGCCCGAAGCGACCCACGACGAGGTGATCGTCTGAGGCCTCGAGGATGGGGAAATCACGCGACGCGGTGAGCGTGGTCTGGTCGTCGGCCGGCCCGAAGCTCGCGAGGCAGGTGTCGTGTCGGGCCTGCGCCGTGCCCTGCTGTTGCGGATCCCAGCAGTCGTTGCCTTCCTCGGCCCAGTAAGGATCGTCCGGCGGGAGGAGATTATCTGCAATCTGCACGAAATCGGAGAGGCGATGGTCGAGCCGCTTGGGCGCGACGAGCCCTGCTGCCTGGAACGCCGCAATTTCTCGGTTTGCACGCTCGGTTCCGAGGCGGAAATCTTCTACGCCGCGGCGACAGAGGAGGCCGTTCGGCACGGTGAGGTTGAGCGACTGGTAGTTGTCGATCGTCCCCATTTGCGCGACCAACGTGGTCGTGGCGTTCCCCTCAAACCCAGGCAGGCGCCCTTCGTAGGTCACGTTCCAATCTTGATCGATGTGCACCTGCGGGTCTTCGAATCCGAAGCGCACGCTCGGAGACGCCGTAGGCACCGGGCGCGACAGCTGCGGGTCTTGAGCGCCGAGCTTCTGAGACACGGTCGGGTCGATGAACACCAGCTCGCGCAACGTCGGATCCGGAATCGTCGGATCTTTGATGTAGCTTGGATCTGCGAGCGTGGTCGTCGTCGGGAGCATGATCGGATTGCGGAGCCCCGCCTCGCCTGCCGTGGGCAACGGTGCATTGCTCGCAAAGAGCTGAGGCAGCCCGACCAAATTCGGAATGTGCACGCCTTGCAGCGGATCGCGGCGAAGAAGATTGGCGGAGCGGGGACGATTCGGCGCGCTGACGGGAAAGAATGCCTCGAGGGAGACCGGCGTAGTCACTCCACCTGCGTTGCGCTGAAACGCGGCGGGCACATGGTACGGATCGAAATCCGTCGAGGACGAAGGGGTGGGCTCCGCCGGGGCGACCGCGCTGATGGGTGCGTCCATCGGATCGGGGCGGCGGCACGGCGCATCCCAGTCGTCGATGTCGATGGTCACGATCTGTCCGCTGCTCAGAGTGACGAGCGCGAAGATTCCGCGAAGGCGAAGGGGGCCAAGCAAGGCCTCCTGATTCGCCACGTTTGCTCTATAAAACGCGCCTGGATCGGTGAACGGCCCCTGGTCGACGCCCACGTTGGGATTGGGGTTGCACTGAAGGCCGGTGAGCGCCGACGTGAGCGAGACCGTCTGCTCTTTCAGCAGAGGAAAGTCGTGTCGTACGAAAGAGAGTGCGGCCACCGGCGCGTTGAAGACGATCCGGTCCGGCGGCTGAAACGGATTGAGCTCCGGATGTGGCCGCAAGAGCGGGACGCGAGGTGAATTTGCGCCGTCCGTAATGTCGTAGACGATGATGCTCCCCTCTTTTTTATCGAGGGCATAGAGGTAGCGCCGGTAGTCGCGCGTGGCTGGGCTGACGGCGACCTGACTGACGGATATTTTTCGCGCCGGATCGATGACGCTGGTCGCGAGGAGAGGCGGAAGCTCACGAGGCACGCCCGACGACAAATCGATGACGTGGATGAGCGGCACTCCGTCGTCCGCGACGTAAAGCATCTGTCCATCGCGTGCTGCGGAGGTGGCATGCGGCGCCTTGTGCGGCACGTGAGGAAAGGTGGATCCAGCGTCCGCGGCTGCAGGACCATCGGAGCCTGCATCTCCCGGGGCGGTCGTGGCGCAACTCGCAGCGGCGGGCGGGGCGGCGTCGGCGGCGAGAGCCACTCCGCCATCGACGTATTTGACGCCATCGTCCCACGCGGGCCCTCCGGCGAATTCGGGGGGCAAATCTCCCGTGATTTCGATGGCGCCGGTAATCGGACACGCGACGAGTGATCCCGGTGCGACCGTCGTTCCGAACGATCGGTCGAGGTTGGCTCCGCGAAGGAACGGGGTCGGATCGATCGTCACTACTTTGGCCGACCGCACGCCGTCGCCGGGAAGAACGACGGCCAGGGTGTACCCCGGTGCGCTCGCTCCGCCACCCGCGTCGGCGCCCGCATCGGCACCGCCGGTGGCCGCCGGCGACGGCAACATCGGAATGACGGCGATCGGTCCGGGCGACTGAGGCAGCGCGCAGACCGGCCACGAGGTGAGCTTCGGCACTGGACGCGTCTGATCGGAGGGAAGGCCCTGCGAGTCACCGAGGATGTCGCGATTGGCGAGTGCGTAGATGGCCGGCTTGTTCGTCTCCGCAGTGGCGACGAACGTGAGCGCTCCGTCCGGAGTGACGGCGACGTCGGTGGGCAGCGCGCCCACGGGCAAGAAATTGATTCCTGGAGTTGCGTGATCGGTATCGATCACTGCTCCGCTTGTGAGATCCACGACGGCGATTTCGCCGCGGGTGGTCTGGGTGACTAGTGCGAACAAGTGGTAGGGGAGCGTCGATCCGTCGACGTGCACTGGAACCGGCGCGCACCTCGCTTGTACGTCGGGTTGCGGCGGAATGGCGATCTCGAAGCCAGGGTTGTTCGGGTCGGGAACGAGCACCTTCATGCACACCACGTCGACCTTCTGCGGTCGATCGAAGGTGCGCACCGGCACGTTCGTCGGGGTCTGCGCGCAGCTCGCATTTCCGAGCAAATTCCCGACTCCGAAGAGCGCGGTGAGGCCGAGCGCTGCCCAGCTCCATGTGGCCTTCTTCGGACCGCTCATCTTGATGCGACTCATTGCGAGCCCTTCGGGGAGGTGGGCTCGGAGAGCGTGTAGACGATGTTCTCGAACGTGGTCTTGTCGGTCCGCGAGTTGTCGAGATCGACGACTTGCATGAACGAATTGGTGAAGCTCGCGACGTACGCGAAGCGGTATTTTTTTAGCTCGATGTCGGGCTCTCGGGTGTCCGTTGGAACGCGCGCCCGCAGAGCAACGTCTTTGAACGAGAAAGGATCGAAGCCCAGTGCAAAGGGTCCCGCACCGACGTGAATGATGTTCTCCACCGCCCCCACTTCAGGGTCGTAGATGAAGATGGTCGCCGAATCGAAGCAGACGATGAACACGCGCAGCGAGTAGTTGCCGTCGCGGTCGACGATGGGCGCGAGGTAGAGACGCGAAGGCCCGAAGGACAGCGGCACGTTCCCGAACACCACGAGGCGATCGGCGTCGTACGTGCCGTCGCCCGCCGCGGAAGGCTCACCGACCTCGCCGAGGAGCATCGACGCAGGCGTGCGATTCGCGATGAACACGCGCGCTGGCAATCGCGCGCAGGCGATCATATCGGCTTCCACGTCGCCCGCGCTGCGTGGCGGTTTCGCCCCCGGATCGACCGGAAGCACCGCCCCTTGGCAAGCGAGGCGCGGCGTGGGATCGATCACGATTCCCCTAGAATCCGAGCCTCCCGCGTTCGCCGTGAGACCGAACGTCGACTCCTTCACCAGGTAGGGCCGAAGAAGCGAAGACTGCGTCGCGCTTCCCTGATCGGAGTAGTAACGCAAGAGATCGAGCTCGGGCGTCGTGCGACTGGTCTGAAGAAACGCGGGCCGTGGCGGCGAAGTTCCTGCGAAGGCGAGCGGGTCGTGCGGGATCGCGGTGATGCCGTTGCCGCCGGTGGGCAGCCCGTCGACCACGAACTGGAGCGCGGGGGATGTGGGCGGACCGGCATCGCAGGTGAGGGTGCCATTGTCGGAGCTGCAGGGAGGAAGCCCGGTCGACAGGAGGCTGGTCTTGGTGTCGTTCTGGTGGGTGATGGCGATCGCGGTTCCGTCTTCGCTCTGCGCCATGCCGAACGGCTCGCCGGGCATCGCGATCTTGCGCGTGTTGTTCGGCTCCTCCGGGTTATTTCCGGCGTGGTGCGCGGCGTCGCAGCGATTGTTCACGCGCGTGCCGCAATCGAGAGCCCATGGCAGATACGGGGCCGTCGGATCTTTCGGCGGCGGCGTGACCGAGTCATCGGGCTGAACGTCGATCCACGTGAGCGAGGCATCTCCGCGCACCGGCATGAAGAGCCGATTGCTCGCGTGCGAGAGCTGAAGATCGGTGGCAAACGCGCCGATGATCGCGGAGTCGCGGACATAGACTTTGGAATCGACCGGCGGCGCGCAGGTCTGGCCAAGCGGCTGACGAACGCCGGAGCCATTCTCTTCGAAGAGCGGCGGGGTGTTCGGACACTCGCCCTTCACCCCGGGGCGCAGGAGCGGCAGCGCGGGATCGGTCGGATCATTGATCGCGAGAACGGCGTGCCTGCGGATCAATTGCAGGTCGTAGGACTGCACCGTCCCGCCGTTCCACTGCAGATCGAAGTCCGAGTTGACGACGTAAAGGACGGAGCCGCCGCGCGACACGGTTACCCCCACGGGAAAATAAAAGCTCTTGCTCGGTGGGTCGGTGCCGTCACCCGCCGAGTAGCATGCTGAGAGGCCGAGCGACGCTGCGACGACCGAAATCAAGACCTGGTGCCGCCGAGGCGTCATTTCCGGCGCAGGGTAGTCACGTCGCCGGAGCGTGTCTACCGCCCCGTCAAAGCTCGAGGATAATCACTCCGCGATGCACGTCGGCGTCATCGGGGGGAGCGTCGATGCGAGGCCGCGGGCGCGGCGATTCGATCTCGAGCTGCGGTTGCTCGTAGCGGGCACGCTCTTCTTCTTCGCGCTTTCGAATCTGGTCAATGATGAACGGAGGTAGCATGGGAACGTCCTCCTCGAGGTTGAGGGGAAAAAAGCGAGCCAGATTCCTCTCCCAAATATTTAGCGACGCTAAAGCTGGGGTCAAGACTTTGCCCGCGCTTTCACGCTGATCAGGTTGGAAAGCCATGGAGACCTCATAGGAATCCTTGGACCCCGGGATCCGATCGTCAATGTGGGCAAGCGTGCGCAATTTCTTCGACAAGGCGCGTCATCGACAGGCTTGATAGCCTAGCTGCGGATGCGCATTCTTCGAACTTTCCTGCTCTTTTTGGCGCTCCTTCTGTGCCAACGGGACGCGAAAGCGGAGGCTTTCGATGTATCGAGCAGCGACTGGGAGGGTTGCGCCGATTTCGTGCGCCTTGCCAGGGAAGAGCTGGGCGATGCGCGCATCATTCCCACCTCGCGACTCGATCTGGCTGATTTGAAACGGGAGGACGGGATTATCCTGCTTCACCCGGAGAAAACGCTCGATTCGGGGAGCCTCGCTCGTTTCATGAAGTCGGGCGGGCGCGTCATCCTCCTCGACGACTTCGGCTCTGGCGACGGGTTACTCGAGCATTTTGGAATGGCGCGGGTCCCCGTGCCGACCCACCCCGCAGAGGCGCTGCGAAACAATCCCCAGCTTGCGATCGCCTCACCCGCGGGGCCGCATCCGGTCGTCGTCGATGTCACGCGCGTCGTGACGAACCACGCCACTGGCCTCAAGCACCCCGATCTCTCCCCCGTCCTCAAAATAAAAGCGGCCAACGGTGAGCCGGACGTCCTCATCGCCGTGGCGGGAGCGGTCAGCCAGGGGCGGCTCCTTGCCGTGGGCGATCCGTCGATCGTGATCAACGCGATGCTCAGGTACCCCGGCAACAAGACCTTTGCGCGAGCGATCGTGCGCTACGCCGGAGACGACGACGTCTGGGGCAAACGCACGGGGCGGATCTTCATCTTGAACGGCAACTTTGAGCAGAAGGGCGCCTTTGGAGACGAATCGACGCTCGCGACCGAGTGGAGCGAGCGTGTTCGCGCCTTTGAAGACGCACTTGCTGCAACCCGGAGCGAAGGGGTCTCTTCCGCGATGGCCTATTTTTTAGCGGTGGCGGTGGCCTTGGGGATCATCATCTGGGTTGGGTCGACGGCGGGCAGAACGCATCATCCCGTCGTCCCCCGCTTCACGCGCGGTATCTCACTCTCGGCGCAGGGAGGCGTTGCTGGGCACGCCGCGGTCATCGCGGGCGATCGCACCTCGCGCGCTCTGGCCATGCTCGAGTGGAAGAGCGCGCTCGAGGAAGAGCTGTGCGGTCTGCTTGGTCTCGAGGTCGCACCGGCGCACGACGTGCTGGCCTCCCAGGTCGCAGCGGCCGGACTGCTCGACACGCAAGGGTTGCACGCACTTCGTCAGCTTCTGCTACGAATGGCGAGCATCGAGACCGTGATTTTGTCTCGGCGTCAGGGTGCGATGGGCAAGATTGCGGACGTTGAAGTAGTGGTGACTGCTCGAACGATTCGAGACCTCTTGCAGCGCGCACGCGCCCGGAGTGCACGCGTCGGATGAACGCCGTTGCCACGAGCGAAGTCGCCGCCGCCAAAGAGCGGATGGAGCATCTCCGGAAGGAGGTTGCGCGCGCGTACATCGGATCTCCGCGGGCCCTTGAGCTCATGCTCGTGGCGCTTCTCGCGCGCGGCCACGTGCTCCTCGAAGGTGTGCCGGGCATCGCAAAGACGACGCTCGTAAAGGCGTTCGCGACCGCCCTCGGTTGCTCGTCGCGGCGCATCCAGTTCACGCCGGACCTCTTGCCGGCAGACATCACGGGCACGTACGTGCTGTCCCCGAAAGACGGCGTGTTTTCCCTCCGCGCGGGGCCCGTGTTCGCGAACGTCGTGCTCGCCGATGAGATCAACCGAGCGCCCGCAAAGACGCAGTCAGCGCTGCTCGAGGCGATGCAAGAGCGTCAGGTGACGATCGAAGGCGACCGCTTCGAGCTGCCTCTGCCGTTCCTCGTTCTCGCCACCCAGAATCCAATTGACCTCGAAGGCACCTACCCGCTTCCCGAGGCGCAGATCGATCGCTTCCTCATTCGGGTCGCGATGACCTACCCGCAGGCGCGCGAAGAAGCGCAGATGGTGAAGACGTACGGCACCGAGCCGCCCGTGATTCGCGCGATCCTCTCGCCAACCGACGTGGCATCCCTCCAGGAGATCACCGCGCGCATTCACGTCGAAGACGACCTCTACGACTATGCCGTGGGCATCTGCACGTTCACACGCTCGCATCCGCGCGTCATTCTCGGTGCGAGCCCACGAGCCACGCTTGGCCTCGTTCAGGCGGCCAAAGGGTACGCGCTCTTGAACGGTCGGCCGTTCATCGCGCCCGACGACATCCGCGCCGTGGCGCCGGGCGTTCTTGCCCACCGTCTGGTGCTGAACAGCGACTCGGACCAGGACGCGAAGCTTCGCATCCACATCATCGAAGAAGCGCTCTCCAAAGTCGGCTACCGTCGCGGCGTCCGCGCGCTCTAGTCGACCTTGCGGATGCTGAGCCCGACGGCTTCGAGGCTTGCGCCTTTCTTGGCGCGGAGGCCGATGTCGCCGTGGGCAACGGAGGGCGGAAGGGTCGCCTTCAACACAATGGCTCCGATGAGCGCTTCGATCTTCGTGCCTTTCACCGTCAGCTTCACGTGGTAGCCCGCGGCGAGCGGGAGCTCCTGCGTTGGCGTGAGATCAACCTCTACCCCGGCATCGTCGCTCAGCCGAAGAACGGCGCGCGGTGGGGAGCTTGGAATGATCACGAGCGAGACCCCGCGAAAGACCTCTTTTACCGGGGCAGCGCGGACCACGAGCCCCGACTCGCCTTCCGCACGCAGGTCGGTCTCGATGACCACGTCGTCCGCGGGCGAAGGCGTGGCAATGGCGTCGAAGCCCTTCTCTCCCATCCCGACCACGCGCACGCGCGCACCCGACGCCATGCCCGCGCGGGGACGCCCTTGCATACGCACGAAGACGCGACCAGCGTCGTTCCAGGAGATGCCGTCGTTCACGGGGACGCGGGCCGTTGGGAGCATTGCAAACGTCACCGGAGTGCCGTCGCGCCGCACTGCGGTGACCGCGCCGGAGTCGCCGCGCGTCAGCTCCCACCGGTGACCGGAGAGCGCGAAGCTGGTGACCGGTCCGTTCGGGGCTAAGCGGACTCCCGTGAGGAGAGTGGTCTCCGTCGCACCGGTATCGGCTCGTGGCTTTCCGAGAGCGATGGCGAGGCCGTCGGCACCTGCTGCCGAGCTCACTCCGACCTGCGGCGTGACGACACCGGGGGCAAACGCAGCGAGCACACCAAGGGCGTCGCTCAAGATCGCCGCCGACTCCGGATGGAGCGACAGAAAGCGGGCGAACGCGAGATCGAGGGTGCGCGGCGCATCCGTCACGAGAAGCTCGAGGGCCGAAGCGAGCGCCGCCTCAGCGGTCACCTTCGCAGGCTTCCCCAGGAGCAACTTCGAGTCTCCGGCTACCGCGCGCACGTCCCGCTCGGCTTGCACGCGGAGATCCCCCCGGTTGTCGAGCGCGCGCTTCACGGCAACGGTCGCGAGCTCGAGCGCCAGGCTCGAGGCGGCCGCGTCGGTCGGGCCGGGATCCACTTCGTCACCGAAGGGCGACACGCCGACCGGCGCTGGCGGAAGTATCTTCACCATCAGCACCTGGCCTCGCGCATGAAAGACGGGCGCGTCGCCTTCGCTGCTCGTCGGAGGGCCAAAGTAAATCGCTTCCGCGTCGAGACGCGCCGCAGGCAGACGCCCGAGCACGCCACGAATTCGTTCGATCTCTCCCGAGCCTGCTTTCCCCGAATCGAGGACGAGCATCCCCAGCTCGATCATGAACGCACGCCGGGCTCCGGTGAGGGTGAGGCGATCAGCGACATCGACGCGCCACGTGGCCGACGGACTCATCAGATCGGCGAGTGCGAGCTGCAGCTGCGCACGGACCCGGGTGACCAACGGAGTGAGCGGCACGTCCGATTTCAGCCAGCGCGGATTGTGCTCGATGTGCGCCGCGACGGCCGTCGCACAGTCTTCGTACGCTTGGAGCGAAATTCCCGTCTGCGGTTCGACGCCGATTCCCCGACGCGGCCCGGTGTTGGCGATGGCGGAGTCGACGAACGCATAAATGCGGGTGAGCTCGGCGATGGAATCGGGATGCGCGTCGAGATCTTCCGGTCTGTTGTACTTTACAAGTATCTGGTTTGCCCGGGCGAGGACCCCGCGAACGACGGCGACGGCAAGGACGGAGCGCGACGGCACGGAAGCGCCTCCAAAGACGACCTCGCGAAGGAAGACTGCGCGCAGATCGCTGAAGACGAGCGGACCAAGCGCAACCTGAAGCGCGGTTGCGGACTCCTCGGCGGCGAGGTCGGGGCGAGCGATGAGGGCGCGCACCCGTTCCGCGTTGAGAGGCTGCGCTGTCC
Source organism: Myxococcales bacterium (assembly GCA_043747615.1). Taxonomy (GTDB): domain Bacteria; phylum Myxococcota_A; class Polyangia; order Polyangiales; family Polyangiaceae; genus JAYTOU01. Next base: position 76,237 of record JAYTOU010000066.1, read on the forward strand.
CGACGTATTGGTTGACCTGTGCGGTCTCACCCGAGGTGAGCGCGGCGCTGGCCGGCCTCTCGCTCCCCGCGAGAAGAGCCAGGAACCCCGCCCCAACGAACAGCTTTGCCAAGGCACGTGCGCGTTTCACGCTGCCAATGTAGCTCTACGGCCCCGCGCTGTCCGGGATCTCGACTCGCACGGCGTACGTTTCCCCGTGACGGTTCAGCGAGCCGTGAAGTGTTTTGCTCCCACGACCGAGGGCGCGGGTGATCGCGGTGCTGGCGGAGTCGACGTCGGGCGTGGGCTCGCCTTCGATCGCCGTCACCACGTCTCCGTCTTCGAGCCCCACTCCGAGCGGGCTGATTCCGAAGAGAGCGACGCCGGCAATCGCCCCGTGAGCGGGTACGACGCGCACGCTCTTGGACTTGATCGCACGGGCCGCAGCCTGCCCGGTGATGAAGATGACGCGCGGCGCGCTCCCGTCCCTCCGAGCACGCCTGCCGATGTATTTTCCGGACGACCCGTTCGGCGAAGGCGTGGGCTCGCTGGGATCGGCAAGGGCCTCGAGCTCGCGGCTCGCACCTGCGTCTCCGAGATCTGGATTGGGCGCGAGCGCAGCGACCTCTCCAAAGGCTCGGGCAAACCTGTCCGCCATGCGCGGAAGAAGGACGTGCCCCCCGATCGCCACGAGGACGAACGGGAGGCCAAGCAAAAAAGCGCGCGCCGCGGTCAACGCGCTCGATCGCTCGCTCAGGGCTTGGACGCGTCTTTCGTCAGATCGCTCTTCGAGTCGGCGGCCTTCTTGGCCACTTCTTTCTTCGCGTCGTTCTTCTTGGGGGCGTCTTTCTTGGAGACGTCTTTTTTGGAGTCATCGGATTTGACGAGCTTGGAGACGTCCTTCTTGGAGTCGTCCTTTGCAGCGCTCGAGACGTCGGCGGTCGAGACATCGTCGCTCGATGCGTCGTCGTCTTCGTCGTCATCGTCATCGTCATCGTCATCATCCTGATCTTCGAGATCAGGCAGCGACACTTCCGAGGGAGGGAGCGGACGGCCTTCTTTTTCCGCCTGCTGGCGGGCTTTCTCGGCCGCGATCTTCGCCTGCGCGACCTTCTGCATGATGGCCGGCTTGGGGGCGATGAGAACCGTCATCGTCCGCGCTTCCATCATCGCGCGCGTCTCGACGTTGGCGAGATCTTCGGTGCCTTGGGTCAAGAGCACGATCTGCTCCTGGGCTTTTTCGGGGTGGGTGATCTCACGACCGCGGAAACGGACGGTGACCTTCACTTTGTGACCGGCTTCGAGGAATCGACGCGCTGCGCGGATCTTGAACGCCACGTCGTGATCGTCCGTCTTCGGACGAAGCTTGATCTCTTTGATCTCGACGACGGTCTGCTTGCGCTTGGCCTCGGCGGTCTTCTTCTTCTCTTCGTATTTGTACTTGCCGAAGTCGAGGATCTTGCAGACCGGTGGATCGGCCTTGGGGTTCACCTCCACGAGATCGAGGCCACTCTCTTGGGCCATCTTCATCGCTTCGTGGGTTTGAAGGACACCCAGCATCGATCCGTCCGCGCCGATGACTCGGACCTCCGGAACGCGAATGCGGTGATTGACTCGTATCTGAAATCCGCGCTGCTGCTGGCGCGGGTCGAAGCGGGGGCGGCCCATTGACATTGTGTTAACCGTAACCTCCTGAAAATGGTTGGCGAGAGCGCACGAATATAGCCTTCAATGATCCAAGCGCGTCAACGGACGAAGGCGAAAAAGAGCATTTTGTCCCTCGGCGGCTGTGGCGAGAGGCCGGTCTCCTCAGGCGGGCTTGCTCTCCGCGAGCACCATAGCGGCAAAATCCTCGAGCGGAATGGGCCCGAGCTCTCCTTTGTCGCGTGAGCGAACCCCCAGCGCCTTGGCCTCCTCTTCCGTCCCGCCGACCACGCAGACGTAAGGATAACGAGCCATCCGAGCGTTTCGGACCTTTGCGCCGAGCTTGTCGGTGCTGAGATCGACGTCCACGCGGAGCCCCTTGCCGCGGAGCAGATCACGCGCGTGGTTGGCGTAGCCGTCGAACTTTTCGTGCACGGGAATGATCATGGCTTGCTTGGGAGCGATCCAGGTCGGGAAGTTTCCCCCGCAGTGCTCGAGGAAAACGCTGAAGAAGCGCTCGAGCGATCCGAGCACCGCGCGGTGGAGCATGATCGGCCGATGTTCTTTTCCGTCCGCGCCGATGTACGAGAGGTTGAAGCGCTCGGGGAAGTTGGCGTCGAACTGGATCGTGCCGAGCTGCCAGCTCCGCTTCAATGCATCCTGCACATGAAATTCTACCTTGGGGCCGTAAAACGCGCCTTCGCCCTGGAGAATTTCGAAGGGTAGACCGCCGTCGGTGAGCGCTTTGGTGAGGATGCCTTCGGAGAGATCCCAGTCCTCGTCCTTGCCGATGCGGTTCTCGGGACGCATCGCGAGCTTCACGTCGATCTTCTCGAACTTGAACGTCGCGTACACCTCGTAGAGGAGCTTGATGAAACGCTCGATCTCGCCGAGCGCTTGATCGGGAGTGCAGAAGATGTGGCCGTCGTCTTGGGAGAACGACCGCACGCGTGACAGACCGTGAACCACGCCGCCCCGCTCGTAGCGATGGAGGCGACCGAAGTCCGCGACGCGCCAGGGAAGCTCACGGTACGAGCGCTTCTTCGAGCCGAAGATGAGGCAGTGGCTCGGACAGTTCATCGGTTTCAGCGCGAAAGAAGCATTGCGGAGCATGCCGGCGACTTTGTCGAAGCCCTTGGCTTTGAACTCGTCGTTCACGTCGAGCATGTCCTCCATCCACAGCCGGTACATGTTCTGGTTGTAGTTGCCGAGATGCCCGCTGGTCTTGAAGAGCTTGGGATCGAACACCTGCGGAGTGATCACCTCTTCGTAATCGTGATGCTCGTAGAGATCGCGGATGTAGCCGACGAGGCGGTTGTAGACGTAGGCCCCCTTCGGCAAGAAGAAGGGCATCGCCGGCGCCAGCGCATCGAAGTAAAATAGCTCCAGCTCTTTTCCGAGCTTGCGGTGATCGCGCTGCTTGGCCTCTTCGATGAGCTTGAGGTGCTCGTCGAGCGCTTCTTGCGAGGGGAACGCCGTTCCGTAAATGCGCTGGAGCATCGGGTTGCGCTCGTCGCCGCGCCAGTACGCGCCCGCCACGCTGGTGAGCTTGATGGCCTTCAAGAAGCCGGTCGACGGCACGTGAGGACCCATGCAGAAATCGACCCACTCCGCGCCGGGCTTGCCGTGACGGTAGAGGGTGAGCTCTTCATTCTCAGGCCTTTTCTCGATGATTTCGACCTTGAAGTGCTCGCCCATGTCCGAGAAAAGCTTGATGGCTGCATCGCGCGCGACGACTTCCCGGCGGAACGGGGTGTCACCGGCGATGAGCTCTCGCATCTTCTTTTCGATCTTCGAAAGATCGGAATCGGTGAAGGAGCCATCCTTGCGTTCGAAGTCGTAGAAGAAACCGTCTTCGATGGCGGGGCCGAGGGTCACCTTGGTGCCGGGGAAAAGTTTTTGTACGGCGTCGGCCATGACGTGCGCGCTCGAGTGACGGATCACCTCGAGACCGGCGGCGTCCGTCGCGCGGACGGGAACGAGGCTCGCGTTCGCCAACGAGCCTGGATCAATGGGCGTGTGCAAGTCGACGAGGCGGTCGCCCAGCTTCGCGGCGATCACGTCCCTGTCGAAGGTCCCTGCGCTCTCGAGGATCTCCTTAACTGTCTTTCGGGTTTCCATCTCCGCGCAATGTACACCGCGTCGGGTACCACGCCCCATTTTCGATTCGCATGCACGCGGGTGAGAGCGTGCGAGTGACGTGTGCCAGCGCGTCGGGTAACTGGATCCTACGACCTAATCAGTTGCACATGACCTTAATCCCGGTGTTGGGGCTCCCGGAACAACTCGGAGTCTTCCCAATGCCGCAGTGAATACTTGGATTCGAGCAGCTAGGGCAGCCGTCGAAGTCGAGGCACAAGGAATTGCCCACACAGTATTGGTCGTCGATGCGACAGGACTGAGCGCCACAAGCAAACGTACCACCGGGCGTTCCACACGGGTTGCCACCGCTGGAATCCTGCCCCGTACCACCTGAATCGGGCGACCCGGTTCCGCCGTCTTGATTGCCTCCGCCACCGGCATCTTGACCGCTCGTGGTTGAAGAGCTGCAACCGACTCCCACGCACAGAATCGCAAATCCCAAAATGCTGAGCTTAGGCATATGGCATGCGTGGGTACCACGTGGAGTGGCGGAGGGGCGAGAGCGTACGAACGGGAATGTCGATCGCACGCTGCGACCACGCTGACTCAGCCCCTCTCGGGCTGCCGCGGCAGAATATGAGCGATTTGCTGAGGTTTCAGGTCGCCCGACGGCCCGCGCGCGTGACGCTTGTCTCACGGGCGTTACCTTCCCCCGCGTCTGCAACTCGATGAGCGGGTATCAAGGGCGAGGTCAGACGAACAGCATTGCGAGCGTCTTCGTGTGCGCCAGAAAACGTCGGCTGTCTTCAACACCTCAATGCGTGCCGCGGACAAAGGCGTTTGCCGCGCGACTGGCGTACCCTCGCGCGCATGAGTCGCATCGTCGCTGTGGTCATGGAGCTGAAAGCCTTCGTCGCGCGGCTGCAGGCCCGACCCGACCTCAAGGTTAGTGTGGCGAAGATTGGCGGACCCGCCGGCCCCGAGCTCCTCGGCCCTGGCCTCAGTGACGAGCTCCGCGAGCTCTTTGCGCTGATGGACGGGATTCACGTGGAGTGGCAGTTCAAGGAGCCGCCGGGCGGCGGCTGCATCCGCATTCCCCCGCTGCTCGATCAAAGTGGCTTTAGTGGGGAGACCCACCTGGATTTGGGCGACGACTTCGAGGCCTTCCTGCTCGACGAGATACAGCCGGAGGGTGCGACCTGGGTTATCCGGTTGAAGAAGAGCAGAGAGTGCCGCCTGCTCTTTGGAAGGCTGAGCGACGCAATTGAGCCGGCGGTGTCCGTTGCCGAGTACCTCGAGCGCGCCATGGCCTCCGGCTTCGTCTATTGGTGGCCCGCTTGCTTCCGCAAGAACGAATGGGTTTCATACGATCAGAACGAAAGCACTATTCGCCGCTTCCGCGGGCCCGCGGTGACACCGCGGGTGATTGTCCCGGGCAGCCGTGTGCACATCGAGTCATTCGACTTTAGCAAGGGGTGCCGCGGCTTCGTGCGCAAGCTTCACGAGCTGCCCGATGCGACCTTGGTGGCGGAGGTCGATCTTGACCTGGGCAGCCGGATCCGACTGCCGCTCGACTGCTTGAAGCCGCAGGACAGAGACGACGCGTACGAGCGGCTGCGGAAGAAGCTCCCGGGTCCCGCAGTACCATTGCTAGAAGTGCTCGAGATGCTTGCGCGCGCAATCGGTCCCTTTACGGCGACGTTCTTTGACGTGCCCAGCAATGGTCGCCCGTCCGCCGGACTTTTTGCGGCCCACGGCCTCCAGGCCAGCATCGAGTTCCTGCTCAAACTTTACGACGCGGCCATCGAGGCACGGATCCCTTTCGGCGACGCCCTCCCGCTCGCTCGTACGGGTGACGAGCTCAGCCCGCACGAGACGGCCCGGGTGGGCTGGACGCACCGCGTGCGCGACACTTTCAAAGGCGTCCTCGCGGGGCTCGTGCTTCTGGCGCATCAGCGCTCATCGAACGAGCGTATTGCCGCCTCCGGTCTCATCGACGCGGAGCTGCGCGCTCGCCTGCGGCGCTGCAGCATGGCGAAGGACCTTTACACCACACTGAGCAAGGACGAAGTCCTCTCGTGGCAGCCCGACCAGACGGACCTGGCTACGCGCCGTTCCCCCAAATCGCCGACGCGACTCCCGAGCTGAAAAAGCCGCGGTTGCACAACCGCCGATCATCACAAAAGCAGAAACCTCCGAAACCATCATGGTCACGGAGGCTTGGATTGTAGGCGCGGAGGGGCTTGAACCCACGACCCCTACCGTGTCAAGGTAGTGCTCTACCACTGAGCTACGCGCCTGTGCTTCTTGCCGGAGATAGCCTCCCGGTGTCGCGCGTGTCAAGGCGACGCCTCCTTCCACGATGAAATCTCTCTACGTTGAGAAAGACGCGGCGCGATTCGCGGATGGCGCCGGTGTCACGGAGACGCTCGCCCTTCGGACGTACACGTCGCGGCTCCTAGGCGCCGATCCAGCGCTCGTTCTTCATGGCGGCGGCAACACCTCAGCCAAAGGGCGGGAGGCCGACGCGTTCGGCGAGCCGCTCGACGTCCTCTACGTGAAGGGCTCGGGTTGGGATCTCGCGACCATCGAACCGCCCGGGCTCCCCGCGGTCCGTCTCGAGCCGCTTCGGAGACTGCGTACTCTTGAGGCGCTCACCGACGAGCAAATGGTGAACGAGCTCCGGGCGAATCTTCTGGATTCGAGCGCGCCGAACCCGAGCATCGAGACCCTTTTGCACGCGTTCCTGCCGGCGCGCTTCATCGATCACACCCATGCAGATGCGATCCTCGCGGTGGCCGACCAGCCGTCTGGTGAAAAAATCTGCCGCGACATTTTCGGGAGGGCGCTGGTCTGGGTTCCCTATGTGATGCCGGGGTTCGCGCTCGCCAAACATTGCATCGAGGCTTACGAGGCCGCGCTCGCAAAGGGCGACTCACCTGGCGTGATCGTCCTCGAGCGTCACGGCATCTTCACCTTCGGAGAAACAGCGAAGGAAAGCTACGACGCCATGATCGCGGCGGTCACTAGGGTGGAGCGCTACATCGGCGATCAGCGTCGGACGGCGAGCCTCGTCGAAGCCCGGCGCTTTTCTGCTGCCGCGATCGACGTGGTGCCTCGACTGCGCGGGGTCATCGCTCGGTTAGCCGGTGAGCCCATGGAGCGCGGGCCGTTCGTCAGCGTACGGGCGTCGGATTCGATCCTGGCGTTCTTGGATCGACCAGACGTAGCGGAGCTCGTGCTCCGCGGGTGCGCCACCCCCGATCACGTCATTCGCACCAAGCCGACGGCCCTCTTCATCGCCGATCCGGAGCTCGGCGATCTCGCGAAATTGACGAAGCGCTTAGAACACGAAACTGTGCAGTATGCACGTAGTTACGACGCGTATTTCGGGGAAATGTGCAAAAGCAAGAGCGCCACTCGCACCAAGCTCGACCCTTGGCCTCGCGTCGTTCTCCTTCCGGGTTTCGGCGCGTGCTCGCTCGGCAAGACCCTCAAAGAAGCGGACGCGATCGCCGACATCTACGAGCACACCATCGACGTGATGGTCAACGCCACGGAGATCGGCACCTACGCGCCCGTCAGTCGCTCCGACCTTTTCGACCTCGAGTACTGGAGCCTCGAGCAGGCCAAGATCAAGAAGGCCGCCGAGCTTCCGCTCTTCGGCAAGGTGGCCTTCGTCACCGGAGCAGCATCAGGTATCGGTCGCGCGACGGCCGCACGCTTCCTCGCCCTCGGCGCGCACGTGGCCCTCGTCGATCACGACGCCAAGGAGCTCGTGGCCTCCCACGAAATTCTCGGGAAGAAGCGGGCAACGCAGGTGCTGCCGATCGTGTGTGACGTGACCTCCACGAAGAAAGTGAAGGCCGCCGTCGCGACCGCCGTCTCCTTCTTCGGTGGAATCGACGTGGTGGTCTCGAACGCCGGCAACGCGCCCGAGGGGCGGCTCGACACCGAAGAAGGCGCCGAAGCGCTCCGTGCATCGCTCGAGCTGAACTTGCTGTCGCACAACCACGTCGCGCGCGCTGCGGCCGAGGTCATGCTCGCCCAAGGGCGCGGCGGATGCCTGCTCTTCAACGTGAGCAAAGCGGTCTTCAACCCCGGACCGGGCTTCGGCCCTTACGCCGTCGCGAAGTCCGCGCTCCTCGCGCTGATGCGACAGTACGCGATCGACCTTGGAAGTAGCGGCATTCGATCGAACGCGGTCAACGCCGATCGCATTCGCACTCCGCTCTTCGGGGGCGGCGTCCTCGAGTCGCGCGCAGCAGCACGTGGTCTCAGCGTTGACGACTACTTTCGCGCCAACCTCCTCGGCCGCGAAGTGCTCGCCGACGACGTAGCCGACGCCTTCGCCTACCTGGCGCAAGCGCGCGCGACGACCGGGTGCGTGATCACCGTCGACGGCGGCAACTCCGCCGCGTTCCCCAGGTAGATCCTCGCGAAGGTCGCTTAGAAGCGGATCGTGATTTCCGCGCGCACGCCGGAGAACGGCGGGAACACTTTGCATACGCCGCTCACGCACTTGAGACCGCCGCGCTGCTGGCCGACGAGGAAGCGAAAGTTCGAGCCCTCGGTGAAGCGATAGAGCACCGAGCCGTTTAGGTAGTACGTAGGAAATCCCGCGAGCGTGAGGTACTCGAAGCCCTGACTGATGACCCATTTTGGAGCGATCTTCAGCGCAGTGTAATTCTCTCCTTCACGCCAGAATTGCTCGGTTCCAGCCCCATTTCGCGCATTCTGATTTTCCTCGCGACGCAGGCGGTGACGCCCCTGAAGCTCGACGGAGTAAGACCCGGCGATGTGTTTCGTGAACGCGTACTCGGTGTGGAATTCTTTGTAGTAGGTCTCGCCGTTCGATTTTGAATCGTCGCGCGCGCCTGCCGACGCGAAGAGGTGGGACTGATCGTGGTCGAAGCGCCACTCGATGCCGCCCGCGCCGTCCCACACGTCGTTGTGCACCGAGTCTGCGCCCGCGCGCACGGTGGTGGTGCTCCGTCCGAGCTCGTCGCAGGAGCCACCCGAGATTTCGCTCTTGGTGTGGGCGTACGCGCCGATCCCGTAGAAGAGAAACGTGTCGCTGGTCTTCACGTCGGTGCGCAGTCGCCCGCCGTCGACGCAGGCGTTGAAGAACCCGAACATCGCGTCCTGGGTGATGAGCTCGGCGGTCGGCGGCGAAGAGTAAAGGATGTTGTTAAACGCCGCGGTGCGCGAGATATCGACGGCGCCGGCCGACGCATAGAAGTTACGATAGCTCTTGATTTCAAGGGTATTGGTGATCGGTCCAAAATCGGTCGAGAGCGATCCGGACACGGCGTTTCCGTTCGGGTGGACGTCCGCCACGTCGCCGTCGTGGTAGCGATGCTGGACGGCCACCTCCACGTAGAGGCTTCCGTGATGCCAGAGACTTGGAATCTCGAGGCTCTGTCCCGCGGTGTCGATCTCGCTCGCGTTGATGGCCGGCCCGCCTCCGGCCGGAACGGAGAGCCACGCCTTGGTGTCGTTCGGATCGCACGAGCCGAAGGGCGCATCGAAGGCTCCGTCGGCGACTCGCCCCGCGGCGTCGTAGTGGTAAGGCGCGCAGCGCGTGAGGCGAACGGCGTGGGTGCTCAAGACGAGAGGTGTTCCGCGCCCGGCTTGGATCTGGGCGCCCACGATGCGATCGGAGCCGATTACGGGCTGCGCGGCGGTGCTGTCGCCTGGGATTGACTTGGGAAGAAAGAGCGCGCGCCCGGTCGCTTCGTCTACGCGCGACGGATTGGCCACGCCGGCCACGAGGGTCATCGCGAAAGGATCGCTCTGCCACGCGACCTTCGCTCCGCGCACCGTGTTGTCGACACCGAGCTCGTCGATCTTGCGCATCGACAGGACGAGCCCGCGTCCGAACTGGACGTACGCGTCTCCGACCGTGACCTCGAGGTTCGGCGACTGGTAGGTCGCCCACAGCTTCGCGGGGTAGAGCGAATTGCGGTAACGCGTGGCCCCGTCGCGACGGACGTTCTCTTGCTGCGAGGCGGGAAAGTTGGAGATCGCCTCGTCCGGGCGCGACCAGTAGAACGACGAATCGAGCCGCGTGCCCAGAGTCCACTTTTTCCAGCGCAGGGCGACATTCAGCCGATTGAGCCAAGCGCCATAGCCTTGGTCCGTGGGCTTCTCGCCATCACGCGCGGAAAAATGCTGCGCCGCGATCGAAGTCTCCACCACCTCGAGGCGCACCGGATCCGAGCCAAGCTTCGGCAGATCGACGGCGTGGGCCGTGCGTGCAGCGAGAAGCGAGACTGCCAACGCGCTCGCTCGCCTCGCACGCGTTGCGACGACGGTGAAGCGCTCTGGACTGAGGCGCACGGCGGCCATCCCGCCGGCGAAGCTACTTCGCTTGAGTCGGCTGGTCGAGGATGTTCGAGACGTCCGCCGCGAGGGTCACTTCGTCGCCGGGGTTGTAGCCCTCGTGGATCTTGACGACCTTGCCGGTCTTGTCGATGAGCACGGCGAGCGGCGCAGACTTCTTCGGGTTGTAGATGCTCGCAACGTGGGAGTCTTCGTCGAGGGCGACGGGGAACGTCATGTTGTTACGCTTGGCGAAGTTGGGGACCTCGGCGACCGTCTCAGGACCGTCCATGGAGATGGCGATGACCACGAAGCCCTTCGCCTTGTTGGCGTCGTAGAGGCGCCGAAGGTGCGGCATCTCTGCGAGACAGGGTTCGCAGTACGTTGCCCAAAAATCGAGCAGAACGGCCTGTTTTCCAAGGTAATCGCTCAGACGAACGGTCTTACCTTCGATGTCGCGCGCCACGAAGTCCGCAGCGACCGCGCCCGTTTTCACGGACGAATCGCTTGCGGCACTTTGCGTCGCTGCTCCTTGCTCTCCGCCACCTGCGGCGCACGCCCCAGAAACGAGGGAGGCGAAGACCGCGATGGCGAGTAGGACGACTCGAGTCAGTTCCCGAGCCACTTAGGGCTTGGCAATCGGGTGCTGATCAACCCACGTCGTCCACTTGGTCACGTCGGCAGTGATGTCTGCGGGAGCGCCGACGCCCGAGCTCAAGATTTCCATGGTGCGCGCGTCGACGTTGGCGTTCCAGGGAACGGCGGCGGCATCGAAGAACTGCCCAAAGTTCGTGAGGCCCGGATCGAGCAACTCCGTGAAGTTCGACTTGTGCTTCACGATCCACGCGTCGAGATCCGACTTGTCGGCCGGATGGCCTTGGATGCTGCTGTCGTCGAGGGCCTGAACGAAGACGACCTTCTGGGCGGCGAGGGCCGCGGCCACCTGGGCGGTGTCGTCCGTCTCCTGGTTGCAGGGGGGACACCACACGGCGGCAACGCTGAGGTGGATGATCTTGTAGGTCCGCATCTCGGGATCGAAGTAATCCGCGAGCGAGACATCGACGAGCCCCTTCGTCATGTCGACTTGCTTCGACGGATCGAGGTGCTTGTAACCCTGGAACTTGTAGTTCCGGATGGTGTTGCCGGCGATGTTCCCTTTGCGCGCCTGATAGCCCGGGTTGTCCGTCGGGTAGGCAACGCCGTAAGGGTTCTTCGCCGCCTCCGTTGTCGCGGCGGGACCAGCGAGGCCACCGTCCTGCTTCGTCGACGAGCAGGCAAAGGCGGAAGCTACGGAGAGGACAGCAACGAGGGATACCGGGGAAAATCGCATGAAGGCCTCTTGGTAGGGTGATCGTAACGCGAGACGCGCAGGGTAGCCCGTCAGAATGCTCCGTCAAGCGCCCCGACCTGAGACAGCAAAGTAGCACCCGGGCTCCCCAACGCCAGGCCTGGCCTAAGGCTCTCGAACGATGTAAGGAAAGCGCATCGTCGCACGAACGCGGCATCTTTATAGAGGTTCCAGTGAAGACGACCCATTTGGCCGCAAGGTTTGCCGCCTCGATCCAACGCGCCCTGATCACCATCGCCGGTCTCGGAATGTTCTTGGTGATGCTCGTCGCGCCTGCATGCTCGTCATCGAGCACGTGTGACGACTCCAAATGCTCCGCCAACAACAAGTGCATCGACGACGGCGCGCACGGTACTGCCTGCCGCCTGGTTTGCGACTCGCAGACCGCCTGCCCCTTCAACTTTCATTGCACGACGGCAAAGACCACCAAGCTTGCCTTCTGCGTTGCGGACACCAACAAGTTCGCGAAGCTCGACAAGGGTCAGTGGGGCGCGCATTGCAACTCCTCGGGCGGGCTCGATTCGAACCCCGACTGCGCGAGCGATCAGAACTTTTGGTGCTACGGCCAGACGCCGACCGACGCGGCCGCGTATTGCACCCAGTACCAATGCGCGACCGACAAGGACTGCGCGGGCGGCTTCTGGTGTGCGACGATCAACGATGCGCCGGACGTACGTAACTCGGCCCGCACCTTCGGCGCCGACAAGGTCACCACCGTTTGCAAGAAGCGCGAGTACTGCGCAACGTGCGTCGCGGACGTCGATTGCCCTAGCGTCGCCGGCGTGAAATCGCACTGCGTCGCCTCCACGGGCGACGGTGTGTCGCTCTGCACCACCGAATGCGCGAACGACGGCAACTGCAACCCGGACGCGACGTGCACCGACGGCGCAGGCACGACGGTCTGCATGCCCCGCGCAGGCACGTGCAAGGGCGACGGAACGTTGTGCGCGCCCTGCCGATCCGACGTCGATTGCCCGAAGGGGTATTGCATCTACGACGCGTACTCGCACGAGCGTTACTGCAGCGTCGCCTCGAAGACTCCGTGCTCCGTCAGCAGCAGCATGAAGCTCATCGCCGATTGTCCGAGCCTGCCTCCGAACGGCCCTGGCATCTCCTGCGAGACCTTAACGAACAACGAAAGCATTCCGAAAGATCAGTGCATCGGCCTGATCAAAGACTCCCAGGGCGGCACCGCCGAGGGCTGCTGGGCCGTCAACAAGAAGTAGCACCCCACGCGGCGCGTTGAACGCCGTGCTCAGGCGGGCAGGTGGTAGAGCATCAGGTAGACGATCACGCCGGTGATCGACACGTAGAGCCACACCGGAAATGTGACCCGGGCGATCCTGCGGTGCTGCTCGAAGCGCTTCTTGTAGGCGAGCCAGAGCGTGCGCAAGACGAGCGGCACGGTGGCCATGGCGAGAATCATGTGCGTGAAGAGAATCACGTAATAGACGACGTGGACGACTCCCCGGTGGGGATCTGCGTGCGTGCCCGTGAGGGCGACCCTCGTGAGATAGGACGTGAGAAAAACCGAGGAGGTGATGAACGCGCTGATCATCAGACCGCGGTGGGTCGCCACTTTTTTTCGAGCGATGGCTATCCGACCAGCAACGATGAGCAACGCAGTGGTGCCGTTCAAGATGGCGTTGACGAGAGCGAGCGTCTCGCCGATCGATTCACGTGTCATGATGCGGCAGGCGGGCTTTCGTCGTGTTTTTCGTT
>JAYTOU010000067.1:0-29825 GCA_043747615.1 Myxococcales bacterium
CTTTTCGTAGATGTCGCGCAAGCGATCCCGGACGCTGACGCTCATCGGATCATCGCGAAGCGCGCGTTCGAGGCCTGCGCGTGCATTTGCGAGCATGCCGGCTTTCTCACAGACCTCGGCAAGCTTCATCGCCGTATCCGCGAGCTCATTTCCTTCTTCGAGCCGGACCAGACGCTCGAGAGCCGCGATCGCCCCCTCCCAGTGTTCGAGTGAAACCTCGAGCTGGCTGAGGGTGCGAAGGGCCTCACGATTGTCCCGGTCACGCGTGAGCAGATCGCTCAGGTGCGCGCGCGCAGCCTCGGCGCGGCCAGTCTTCAAGAGGAGCCCGGCAATGCGCAGGACGATCGCGCCTTCCTTCGCGATCTCACCCTGTGCGGCTGCGTCTTCACGAAGGCGTTCGAGCTGTGTGGTGAGCTGGTCGACGTGGTTCTTGGGATCGAGCGCGTAAGCCCGCTCGAGATCGTAGAGCGCTCCGCCGTGGTCCCCGAGCTTCGCGCGAAGCCCTGCGCGTTGCGAGAGCAGAGGCGCTCGCTCCGGATCGTTCTCCGACAGGTTCGCCGCCGCCGCCGTGAGCTCCGCCGCCGCCCCCTGAAAATTCCCGGCTTCGGTGAGGCTCGCCACGAGCTCCATGAAGAGCTCACGGTCTGCCGGCGCGGCGGCTCGCGCTTCACGAAGGAGTGTCGCCGCTCGCTCGGGGGCTTTGAGCTCGATGCGGAAAAGTTTCGCCGCCTCACGGAGGAGCTCCGCGCGCTCGCGTCCACCCTCACGCGTGGAGGCATCGAGCACCTGCACCTCGGCGAGCTTGGCCCAGTCGGCGCGCTCGGCGTAAAGAGTCATCAAGCGATCACGGAGCTGCGTGCTCCCCGGAAATGCCTTGAACCCGGCGGCAACCGCGCGCTCGGCACCTTCGGTGTCCCACGCTTCTTCGCGCATGACAGAGAGATCGAGGGCGAGCTTTTCCGCTTCCACCCCCGTTGCGTGCGGAAGCAAACGCTCCATCACCTCACCGCGATCCGTTGCGTCGCCGTGCACCATGAGGAGCGCCAGGAGCGCCTGCAAGAGCGGCACGTTGTTCGCGTCCCAATCGAGCCCGCCGCGGTACACCTCGATCGCCCCCGCGGGATCGCGCTTCTCGAGGATCGCCCCGAGCCGCGCAGTCAGGGAGGCAACGCGCTTGGCGTCCTCCCGATCCTTCGCAGCGTCGAGCTGCTTCGTGAGAAGCGTCGCGAGCTCGGCTTCATCCCCTTTTCGATAGAGGATCGCCGTGAGCATGTTGGCCGCTTCCTCCTGGGTCGGATCATCGTCGATGATCGTCCTCAGCTCGGATGCACCTTCGTCGCTGGTGCTATCGCCTTCGAGGAGGAGACGTGCGCGCTCGAGGCGAAGACGGACGCGTTCGCCATCGTCGTCCATCGCGGCGATGACCGTCACCAACAGCCCCGCCAACCGCTCGGTCTCCCCGGTCTGGCGGTAGAGGCCTAGGAGCGGCTCCCACGCTGCGCGATCGGTCGAGTCTTCCTCGAGCAGCTCTCCGAACATGCTCGCCGCGAGCCGAGGATCGGCGAGCTTCTCCGATGCGTCGCGCGCGATGTCGAAACGAATCTTTCGCGAGGCGTCTGGCTCCGCGAAGTCCGCCGCCTCTCGGCGAATGGTCAAAGCCTCTCGCACGTCGCCCTTCGCTTCCACGATCTCGGCGAGGGCCATGAGCGCCCATTCGGCGTGCGCACGCTCTTCTGGATCCGCGCGGAAGACGAGCACGTATTTCCTGAGAAGAGCTTCTGCGGTGTCACGCTCGCCGAGCTTGACGGCGAGGGTGACCGCCTCACGAAGCGCCGCGGTTGCGGGAGCGGGAAGCTCGGCTCGCCGGCGAAGAGCGTCGAGCAATGCAAACGCGCTGTTCGCCTTGCGAGCCACGCGCTCGTAGAAGGCGAGCACGTCGTCGTTCGTCTGATGGGCATCCGCCGCGCGTCGCAAGAGATCCGTAGCCTGCTCGCTCGTGGAATCGAGATCGAGCGCCTCGGCGATGAGATCGCACGTCACCCTGATTTTTTCAGGTGAATCGAGTCGGAGCGCGGCCAGGCGGAGGAGCGCGTCGGCGACTTGTTTCGCGTTGGCCGGCATTGCCTTCTTCTCGAGCTCGACCAGCTCGACCAAGATGCGCTCCTGACCTTCACGGTTTCCTTGGCGCTCGTAGACCCGCTCTAGCGACCGTAGGAGATCGCCCGACTGCGGACCGAGCCGCTCCGCTCGCTCGAAGAAAGACGCGGCGCGCGCGAAATCTTCTGTCTCGTTTTCGTAGATGTCGCCAAGGCGCATGTAGATCTCGCGCCCGAGCGCGCTGTCTTCATCCGTCTCGGCCTTCGCTCCAAGCTCGGTGAGGGTCGACGCGTAGCGAGGCACGGCGTGGGTCCGCCTCGCGAGAGTGAGCATCGATGCGTGTGCGGCCGGGGACGCCGGAGAGATGCCCACGGCGCGGAGGCCAGCCGCGAACGCCTCTTCGTCGCGCCCGAGGCGATTTCCAAGCACGTCCGCCAGCTCGAAGAGCACCTCGGCGGCCTTGGGAGAATTGTCTTCGCGAGCGAGCCTGAGCTCAAGGGCACGCACTAGGGTCTCGTACGAGCTTCGCTCTCGCAGCGCGTTTTCTAGTCGAAGGGCTTCCACCGGATGATTCGCTGCCGCCTCGAGAGCGGACTCGAGGATCTCGCTCGCGCGCTCGCTTTCGCCCTGGCGTTTGGCGATTTCGCTGAGCTCGAGGAGAACCTCGCTTCGAACCACGGGGGCGGCAGGATCGGGATCATCCTGGCGACGAACCACTGCAAGCAGCGCTCGGTACGATCGCTCCGCGCGTTCGAGCTGTCCGTCGTCTCGTGCGAGCTCAGCCAGAGCCCGCAAGATCTCGGCGTTTGCCGGATCAATTCGGGTGGCCGCTTCGAGCTCTCCCATGGCCTGTGCGCGATCGCCCGTCGTGAGGGCGAGGCGAGCGAGGTGGTAGTGCACCGGCGCGCGCTCCTTCGGACGACGTCCCCCGAATCCGTCGACGAGAGTACGCAAGAGCGCAAGTGCTTCGGGCACTCGCCCCGCCGCGCCCAGCGTGTCGGCGAGTACGAGGCGGATGTTGCGATCCTCGGGCTCGACGATGGACGCCTGCTCGAGAAGGGGCACGGCCGATGCCGGATCGCCGCACTGTGTTTGATAGAGCTCGGCGGCTTCGCGGAGGCGCGCGAGCTTGAGAATTCTGTCGGTCGTGTTCGCCGCACCGCTCGCGAGCAGCGACGCTAAAGGCAAAAATTCGCTCGTCCGGCGGTAGATCTCGGCGAGCTTGGCCCGGATCGATTCGGCCGCCGGATCGATGGAAATGGCTTCTTCCAGGCGAGCTCGCGCGAGATCTTCTCGCCCCGCTTTGAGCAGAGCCTCCGACAAACGGAGGGTGACCTCGGCACGCTCCTCGACGGGAACACACTCCCGGAGCTGCGTCAGGTGCTCCGCGGTAGCAACGAAATCCTGTCTGGCCGCAGAGAGACGGGCGAGTGCGTCGAAGGAGCCGGCGACCGGCGTGAGCGCCACGACCCGTGCGTGGTAGGTGATCGCTGCGTCGGCATCCTTGAGTCGCTCCTCGGCGACCTGCGCGGCCTGCGCCCAGAAATGCGCTGCTCGGCCGGAATCCTCGGCCGTCTCTGCGAGCGCGGCTTGGTCTGCCAAGAGTGCGGCGAGCTCCGCGTGACGATCGTGGTAGATGCCCACGAGCTCGGTCACGGTCTCCGCGTCTCGCGGGTCCTCTCGGAGGTTCGCGAGCAGCGTGCGGACTGCGTCTTCGAGCTTTCCGAGGGTCACCTGGAGCCGCGCCGACTGCAGACGGAGCGCCACCCGCGTTGCAGGGTGAGTGACGATCTCGATTTGCCTCTCGCGTAAGGCGAGGAGATCGTCATTGCGCGAGAGCGACGTATAGAGCGAAATCAGCTGCGCCGACGCTTCATCGTCGCTCGTGTTTTCGTCGAAGAGCCCTTGATACAACTGGATCGCGCGGTCGGCATCGCTCAGGCGATCGACCGCGACCCGCGCAGCCTGATGCCGCATCGCGCGACTGGACTGCTCGTCGAAGGGCAGGCGCGACGCCTCCACGAGAAGGTCTACGATCCGCTCGGCATCGCCTTCTTCGTTGTGGATGCGGGTGAGCTCGGCGATGGCCCAGCGCACGTAGGCGTCTGCCGGAGCGGGCGTGCCCGAGGTCACGTCGGTGGGGGCCTCGCGACCGAGCCAACGCTCCGTCGCAAGCTTCATCAGGCGCTCGAGGATCGATTTCGCGAGCCCGCGATCGACGACCGCGCTCGTGGCGATCTCTGCCGCTTCCTTGAGCAGATCGAGATCTCCGCCCGTCGCTTGGGACAAACGAAGAAGGCTGTCGACGAGCGGGCGCCCTTTGGCCCTTCGCTGCAGCTGAGCGAGCGCACCCAAGATGTCGGCGTTGAGGCTGTCGTGGGCGAGCGCGCGCATGAAGGCGGCTTCCGCTGCGTCGGGATCCCCGCGTCGATCGCGATGCCAGGCCGCGATGCGCGACTCCAGATCCCTCGCAATTTTTAGCGGAAGATCAGGCCTTTCGGAGATGGCCGCCGCGAATGCTCCCGTGACGCCGTCCCATGCGCTCGGGCTCGTCGCCACCATCTCCACGGTGCCAAAGAGCGACTCCTCGAGGCGGTTCGTCGCCATTGCGTATTGAACGACGACCTTGGCGGCCGCGTCCCAGCGCATGTTCGGGCCAGCCACGCGCACCGCCGCGCAGCACGCCGAGAGATCGTCCGGAACATCCGATACCGCTCGAAGATAGGCCATGAGAGCGCCTCGCGGATCGTCAAGGCGCTCGAGCACTTCACCGAGCCTCACGCGGAGGAGCGCGAGGAGGACCGGATCCCGTGGGTCGGCCGCGTCGAGGGCGTCGATGGCTCTGCGATGAGTGTCCGCGAACGTTCGCCAATCATCCGTGAGCTCAGCCAAACGATAAAAGTTCGACTCCAACGCAGTGTCGCTCGGATCGAGGAGGAATGCTCGTCGGATGGCATCGAATGCCGCCCCGTAGTCTTTGCCGCGGCTCTCGGCGAGCTCCGCCGTTTCGCGAAGCACCGCGGTGCGTGCAGCGTCATCGGACGCGGCCGTCAAACGATGTTCGGTGAGATCGAGGATCGCCCGCCAGCCGTCCGTGCTCGCGTACGTCGTGAGAAGCACCTGCACCGCCGAAGCGCGATGCGCGTCGCCTTCCAAGAGAGCGTGCAAGCCTTCGATCGCGCCTTCCTCCGTCGGGTCTGCCGCGAGGGCTCCTTCGTAGCTGCGGATCGCTCCCTCCGCGTCGTGCAGCCGTTCACGGCGGACGTCGCCGAGCTGCCTCATCAACGTCGCCTTGGGGTCCGGTGAATCGGCCGTCTTCGCAGCGCTCTCCAAGAGCTCCGAGAGCTCCTGCCAGCGCGAGGTCGACTTAAGGAGACCAGCGAGGGCGCGGGTGCTTTCATCGCTCGGCCCGAAGGCTTTTGACGTATCCGTCCAAGCCAGAATCGCCGCCTCCGGATCAGCGAGCTGCTCGCTGTGAATACGTGCAATGCGCACGCGGTCCGCTCGCTGCTTCTCGGGGTCCGCGAGTTCCTGGGTGGCTCTTCTTCCGAGCGCACCGATGAGCGCTTTCCAGCGCTCGCCTTGCTCGAGCAGCTCGACGAGACCATCGAGCGCTTCGCCGTCCGACTCGCCATCGCTAAGGCGTGCTTCCCATGCTCCGATCGCGCGATCGTGCTCGCCGAGCTCCGCTGCTAAACGGGCTGCCGTTCCGAGGGCTCGCTTTCGGGCAGCCGGATCTTCTTCCAGGTCGCTAATTCGTTCAAGGACGGTGAGGCGCTCACGCGTTCTGCCCGCGGCAAGAAGGAGCGGCTCGACACGACGTGAGGCTGCGAGCTGCGCATCCGCATCTGCGCCCGAGATCGCCAGGATCCGTAAATACAGCTCGATCGCGCGGGTCGCGTCGTTGAGCTTTTCTTCGTGCACCGTCGCGGCCTGCATCAAGAGATCGATGCGGAGGGCCTCGTCGGTGCAGTCCTCGGCGGCCGTCGAGAGCACCTCGGCAAGACGATCGAAGCGTCCGATCCGCTCCGCCAGCGTTGCGAGCGCCGTGCGATGCGCCACCACGTCGGTCTCCAAGGTAACGAGGGACACGTAGTGCTCGAGCGCCTGCAGGTCGTTCCCGAGCTTCACGTGGAGGCCAGCGATCCTCACGTGTCGCCGGATTCGCTCCTTGACGTTCTTGATGGCCTCGAGCTCGACCTCAAGCACCTTGGTCAGCTCTGCGTCGTTTCCGGTCTCGATGTAGTGCTCTTTGAGGAGCGCTGCAGCGCGCTGGCGTACCGGGACGCGCTTGGCTCTCGCTCGCGGCGTTGGCGAGTCGCCCACCGGAGGCGGCATCATCGATTCGCGCATCTCGACGCCTACGGGAGCCGCGACGAGGATCTTCTGGAGAAGCTCGACGACCTGAAGACGCGGTCGCGAAGTGGCGTCGCCCAGGGAGCTGAGGGAAGGTTGCTCGCTCGGATCCAGCGCGAGAATTTCCTCGACCACTGCAAGGGATGCCGCCGGATCATTGAGCTCCGTCAAGGCGAGCTCGGCGATGCGCGCCCGGGTCTCTCGCGCCTCCTTGGGTTGCATCGCAGCAAGCTGCGACGTGAGGAGCGCCATGAGCTCGCGATGCCGACCCTGGCGCTCGTAGAGTCGCTCGAGCGAAGAGATGATCCGCGCATTTTTTGGGCGCAACACCAGAAGCTGCTCGAGATATCCGATGGCCCGTTCGGAGTGGTTCGCGAAATCCTTCGCCGTCTGAGCCGCGTCCTCCAGGAGCTCGGCGCGCTTCTCGGGCGCAGCCGTGAGGATCGCTCGATCGTAGAGCACGAAGAGATCGTCCCACTGCTCGCGGGAGTCGAAGAGAAGCTTCAGGCGATCGAAGGCCCAGGACGCCTCCGGATCGAGCGTGAGCACCCGTTCGAGGATCGCGATCACACGTGCGGGGTCGTCGAACCACTCTTCGTGGAACGCGACCGCTCGCTGCCCGACCTCGAGCGCGTCCTCTGATGAGAGTGGCTGACCGAGCACACGATGAAAAAGGTCGGCCACACCGCCCGGCGTCTGCAGCTCGCGCGCAAGCTCCTCGGCCCGTTCCCAGAACCGCGGGACGTCAGGAAACTCTTCGGCCGCGCGGAGGGTAGTGAGCAGCGCGGCCTCCACTTTTTTCTGCGCTCTTTGCGCTTCGATCAGCTGTTCGAACCACTCCCGTCGCGAGGTCACGCCCTCGTTTGGAGTCTCGATGAGAGCGGCGAACACCGTGGCCCGCACCTCGGGCTCCTTCACCCGTCCGCACGCGCGCTCCAGGACTTGCATCGCTGCGCCTGCCATCGCGGGCACCCGCAGGAGGCGCGCCGCGAGAGCGAGAGCGTCGAGGTCGTCGGGCGCTTCCTCGAGGAGCGCAGCGAGGCTCTTCAACGCGTCGTCGAGCTCCGCGTTCTGATCGATGAGGATACTGGCGATTTCCAGATCGAGAGCGCGCCGCGCCGCACCGTCGCTCCGGTCGCGGCGTTCGACGAGCGCGGCGATGGCTCCTTCCACATCGCCTGAAGCAAGCGTGAGGCGCGCGACCGCGGACGCCGCTTCCACGTTCTCGGCGTCGCTCTCGAGGACCATGCGATGTACTTCGAGGGCACGCGCCACGTCGGCAAACACGGACTCCTCCGCTCGCGCCCACGCGAGCAGGGCCTGCACGCGCTCCGACGCCTCGGTGTGCTGGGCCCGCCATGCGAGTAGCCAGCGACGATCAGCCCGCCTTGCCTCCCCGGCATCGCTCGACTCGAGCAACCGGTCGAACGAAGCAAACGCTGCGTTTCGCCGGGTAGAATCAGCCGATGGATCTTCGAGAAGCGCGCGGTACGTCGCCGCGGCGTCGTCGTGACGATTGGGATCTTTGGAAAGTACACGCGCTTTTGCCAGCCGAAGATCCGTGAGCGCCCCGGCGTCGGCACCTTCGGCAGCCGCATCCACCGCGTGACCGAACGCCGTCGTCGCCCCGGCCATGACCGCCAGTCGCTCGTACAGCGTTAGGCTCTCCGCGGAGCGCGGATCAAGACTGAATGCGCGCGCCGCCGCGTCGGTCGCTGCCGAGACGTCCCCCAGACGATCGGCGAGCACCGCGGCCATGCGCCGGAGCGTCGCGCAACGCTCGGCGGTCGTGGCGGCACCATCCACCAGAACGGCGTAGAGCTCGGGGAGCGCACTCCATTTTTCTTGCTTCTCTAGCAGCGCAGCGAGCCGTTCGGCGGCCTCGGCATCGAGCGGAGAGATCTTGCGCACCCGTTCATAGAGGCGGCGTGCGGCGTCGAAGTCGTTCGACTCTTCGGCCAGCAGGGAGGCCCGCTTCCAGGTGCGCATCGCCTCCGTCGGATTTTGCTGGAGGTCTTTCTGCATGACGCCGAGCTTCTCGAGCGCGGCCACGGCGTCACCAGGGTCGCCCACGGACTGCGCACGTCGCTCGAGCGCCGCGCAGATCAACTCGGCATCCCCCGTTAAATTCGCCACCTTCTCCACGGCGTCGAGATCCTCAGCGCTGAGATCTGCATCTCCTAGGAGGGCGTGCCCGTGCAGAATAGCGCGAGGCATTCGCCCATGGCGCGCAGCAACCACGGCCAGCTCGGCTTGCAACCGCCGCCGGTCAGAGCCAGTCAGCCGATCCAATTCGGCGTCCTGGTGATTCATCAGATCATCCCAGTTTTCGGCCTCGGTATAAAGCTCCACGAGAGCTGCGTAGGCGTCGCGATCGTTGGCGTCGGCTTCCAGCGCAGAGCGATACGACGTTATGGCCGCTGATCGATCGCCTAGCTCGTGCCGCTCGATGGCGCCGATCGAGTGATAGAGGCGCCGTCTCTTCGTGGGGTCTCCCTCGCGCTCGAGCGCCGAGCGGTAGAGGGCGACGCGATCCTGCGGGTTGCCTTGATCGCGAAGAAGCGAATCGACCCGGGCGATGAGCTCGCCGGACGAAGGATCATAGGCAAGCGCGCGGCGGAACACGGCGAGCGCACCTTGCACGTCGCCCACCGAGGCGAGGGAGTCCCCGGTGTGGCGCGCCAGATGAACGAGCGCCTTGCTGTCGATCGCGCGTTCGCCCAGTGCCTTGGAAAAAATCGCAGCCCGGCGTTTTCCGTCGCCGTCGTGGGCAAGCCCGATCACGCGCTCGATCCACGATTCGATGGGTTGTCCGCTCGCCGTCGCCTCCGCCAACCCGCGGCCTGCGAAATCGAGGGCATGCGGTTGGTGGACTGGGCTCGCTTCGGATGCCCGGACCGCTTCGTCGAATGCGCTCAGACGATCGGCCGGCTCCGCGCCGAAGGTGGCTTTCACCTCGAGGACCCGCAGGAGACCCGCGATCGACTCCTCCGCGCGGTAGAACGGCTCGAGCGCGCCAGCCGCCGCTGCCCGATGATCGCCCGCTGCAAGCAGTTTTTCCAGCGCCCCGCGACTCGTCTTTTCCCCGGCATCCGCGGCGAGCGCCCTACGGAAAGCGTCGATCGCGCCGCCCACGTCGCGCATCCGCTGCAGACGGACCGTTCCTGCGCGGGCGAGGATGACAGCGCGCTCACTTTCCGACGCGATGCGCGCGTCCTCCTCGAGCGTCGACGCTAGCTCGGCCCACTGGTTGTGCGATTCGAGCAGCGGAATGAACTTGGAGTGGACCTCGCGAGACGGCCCGAACTTCTGGACGATCTCGCGCCACGCACCCATTGCCAGCGGCGAGTTCGGAGCGTTCTCGGAGAGCGTCTGCGCTGCGCGGAAGAGAAGAGCACGCGCTTCTTCGGGATCGGTTGCGTCCTTGGCGCGCTCCTGAAGCACGTAAGCAAGATCTGCCGGGCTCGCGGCTTCGCCGTAAATTTTCTCGAGCGCTTCGAGCGCCCGCTGGCGTACCGGTCCCTGGAGCAAGCGACGCCACGCCGGTGTCGATCGCGCCGGGTCGTTGAGCACGCCCATCGTGAGCTCGGCGAGTCGTTCGTCGTGGCTGCGAAGCTGCTCGGGGTCCGTCTCGACGTGCGCCATGCGCTCGAGCACGTCGGCCAGTAGGCGAGGCTCATCGTCCCCATAGAGCCCCGCGAGGGCACGCACGGATTTCAGGATGGCGTCAGGCGGCGCCGCCGGCATGGCCAGAACGCTCGCAAAAACCGCCCGCGCGCGCTTCAGATCGCCCCCGGAGAGAAAGAGCTGCGCCATGTCGGCAGAGAGGCGAGCGCGCACCGGCGCGTCCTTCGCAGTGGTGGCGATCTTGGCGAGCGTGCGGGCGGCGTCGAGCTGTCGACCGAGCCCCGTGGCGAGCGCGAGGTAGCGGAGACGAAGCTCGTCGTCCGCCGGGTCGAGCGTGAGCGCGGCTTCCATCGCGTCGTACGCGCCGTTCGGATCGTTGAGTCGATCCTGCTTTATCAATCCCAGGCGACGAAGTACGTCGCGGCGCTTTGGTCCGCGGGTGTGCTCCAGCTCGACGGCGAGAAAACGGGCTACGTCCTCGGGCCGTCCCGATGCAGCGTGGGCCTCGGCGAGCGCAGCTGCGGCGCGCGCGGCGACGCCTTTGACCTCGAGCAGTTGCTCGGCGACCCGGCGCGCGCGCTCGTTGGTGGGCTCGAGCGCGAGAAGCGCCTCGACGTGCGGGACCGCTCGTTCTTGCTCTCCGAGCTCGTCGGCGTAGAGCTCGATCAAGCGTGCGCGCATGCGACGCGCGCTATCGGGCGAGATCGGCGGATCGGTGACGAGCAAACCCTGTTCGAGAATGCGTGCGACGTCCCTGGGCTTTCCGGCGCGCGTAAGCGTTTCGGCGATGTACGTGCGTGCTTGCTCGTCAGACGGATCGAGGCGCAGCACTTGCTGCGACACATCGAAAGCCCTCTCCTCGGCGCCGGGAAGCGCTTGGTAGATCTCTGCCGCGCGCCTGAGTAGCTGGGCCTGCTCAGCGCGAGGTCGATGCAGTGCGCCATCGACGCATACGTCCGCGAGCTTCCGGAGGCTCTTCGCAGCAACGAGCTTCGCTTCCAGCATCGCGAACGCAGTGGCGTGAGAGGGGAGGGCAGTGAGAGCGCGCTCGAGGTAGGCAATGCTCCCCATGTCGTCGCCCAAAAAATCGCTGAAGAACGTTGCCGCCTGAAACATGAACTCGGCGACGACCGCCGCCGGAAGCGTCTTCAGACGTTTTTCGTTGGTGGTCGACTCGTACGCAAAAGCGAGCTCGGCAAGCCGATTGTCGCGCACCGCAGCTTGATGCAGGCGCTTCCATGTGTCGGGCGTGAGGTTGTTTCGCGCGAGCGCGGTGAGCAGTGCGTCGAGGACGACTTCCTCGCTTTCGAGCTTCGTGTCGAGTGACGCGAGGATCGGCGGGGGAATGGTTCCTCGGCTGCGAGGCAGTTCGGCCATGTCGGGACTGGCGAGCGTATCAACGTTCCCTCGCGAAAGTGCAGCGCGAAGGAAGGTGCGCTTATGTGCAGGTGGGTGGAGTCGAAGATCCCAAATTGGTGCTTGCCTACCTACCGTTGTTCGCGTTGACGGAGGTCTGGCCGTGGTAGTTGCGGGTGATCTCCGCTTCGTCCAGGAAGCCGATGATCCGACCCGCATCGTCGATCACCAGCAGCTCGCGAACGCCGTGGGTGAGCATGGCCTCGAGCGCTACGTGCAGATCGTCGGCCTCGTTGACCGACAGCGGAGCGCTCATCATGTCGTCGGCCAGAGCAAAGCTCGCGAGGTCCGGGTCGACGGCCATCGTTTTCAAGATTTCCGCGCTCACGATCCCCGCCAACTTGCCGTCCTCGCTCACCACCGGAAATGCGTCCTGCCAGCCCGAGCTCGCCACTTTCTGAATCACCTCCGCGGCTGGTGTTCTGCGCTCGAACGTGACGTAGGGACGATCGCGAACCACCACGTCGCCCACCTTCACCGTCTTCAGGACGTCGAAGATCATGTCGTCGTGATGGGCCGGCGACTCGCGGCGGCTTCCCACCTGCGAGTGGTAGAGCGAACTGTGCCGCAGGGCGACGAAGGCGATTCCCTCCGCGAGCATGAGGGGCACCAGCAGATCGTAGCTGCCCGCGAGCTCGCACGTCATGACCAGGGATGCGAGCGGAACGTGGGCGAGGCCACCGTAGAACGTGGCCATTCCCACGAGCGCGAACGCTCCAGGATCGATGCGCGGATCGTGGAAAACCAGCTGCGCAGCGCGCCCGAAGGCACCACCGAACAGGCCGCCGATGACGAGTGATGGCCCGAAGTCACCCGCGCTCCCTCCCGATCCGACGGTGAACGCCGTGGCCATGATCTTCACCGCTCCGAGAAGGACGAGAAGCTCGACTCCGCGCCAGCCTGTCGGAAACCAATCTGCGCCGGTGATCGCTACCTGCGCTGCGCCGTAGCCTCCGCCGAGGACCCCGAGCCCTTGCCCGGCGGGGCCCACGCTCGGTCCGACGAGCATCAAGATCGGCGTGGCGATGATTCCGAGCGCGAGACCTCCGATGGCGGGTTTCGCCCACGCCGGAAGCTTTGACTGCTTCGCCAAGCGCTGAACGCCGTGCAGAGTGCCCGCGAAGCCGGCCGCGACGAGCGACACGATCACGGCCATCAGCGCATAGAGCGGAAGATGCATCGGGATGAACGGGTAGCGCGGAGAGTGCGCGAACAGCGTGGTCTCACCGAAGAAGGAAATGAAAACCGAGTAGGAGACGACGCTCGACAGGACGGCAGGGACGAGCGCGTCCGATTCGAAATCATCACGGTGAAGCACCTCCACGGCGAGGAGCGCGGCGCCGAGGGGCGTGCGAAAAACCGCAGCCATTCCTGCGGCCGTGCCCGCGACTAGAAGAATTCGCCGCTCGCGATCCGTGACCCGCAGGTAGCGCGCCACGATCGATCCGATCGCTCCCCCGATTTGCATCGTGGGCCCTTCGCGTCCGCCCGAGCCTCCGCTGCCTAGGGTGAGGACGGAAGCGATGGCTTTGACGAACGGCACGCGCCGCCGGACAGCGCCGTTCTTGTTGTGGAATGCATCGATGATGGCGTCCGAGCCGCCGCCCATGGTCTCCGGTGCGAAGTGAAATGAGATCACGCCCGCCCCGAGCGCGCCGAGCGCAGGGATGATCCAGATCAGCCAGGGCCGAAACGCGGGAAGGGCGAACCCGCCGATGATCTCCTCGCCCTGGGCCCGCAATGGAAGGTATCCCACTCCCCGCTCGAGAATGACGTGCTGGGCGATCTCGAGCGCCCAAAAAAAGAGCGAGCTCGCGATGCCCGCGGCCACGCCAACGAGGGCCGAGTGCAGAAGCATGCGCCCGAGGAGCTGGAGCTCCAGTGGGGAGCCGGGGACAGACGTCGATCGAAAGAGCGCCCGCACGCGAGCGATCCGATTCGGCGCCGCCTTGGGCCGCGCGCTCTCGGGCAAGCTCTCAGGCACCGCGCCCTGCCGGCTCGTCTGCGATGCGGAAAAAATCGCGCGCCGTCTTTCCGAGCACCTGCTCGAGCACCGCGTCGTTCATCCCGTGCGAGCGGATTCGCGCGAGCTCGCGATCCCACGCATAAGGCAAATTCGGAAAATCGGTTCCGTACATGATTCGCTCAGGCCGGCCCAAAATGAGCCTATTGGGTGCCGGCGGAAAAAACTCAGCGAGCATCATCGTCGTGTCGAGCCAGAGGTTGTCGTACTTTGCGAGGAGGCGCTCGTAGCCGTCGAACTCGTCTGCGCCGAGGTGGGGTACGCACAGCCGAAGCTTCGGATGCTCGCGAAGCACGCGCTCCACCCGATCGACCGAGCAGAGCTCGTGCGGATCACGCGGGTACGCTGCGCTTCTCGGCTCGCGTCCTGCGTGCATCACCAGGGGCAGGTCGTGCTTGACGCACGTCTCGTAGATCTCTCGGAGCGGATCGGCGTCTGCCTCGAAACATTGCACGTGACAGTGAAGCTTGACCCCTCTTAGGCCTTGCGCGAAGGCTTCTTCGACGATCGTCGCGGCCTCGGCCTCACCAGGGAAAACCGTGGCCATCCCCGTCACGCGAAGGTTCGTCCGGCACACCTCCGCGACGTACGCGTTCATCACCCGGGCCATTCCCGGTTTATGTGCATAGTGCAAGGCGACGATGTGCCCGACCCCGCGCGAGAGGAGAAACGATAAAACCTCCGGCGTGTGCAGCTTGTAGCGAACGTTCCATCCGTGGACGTCGAACCAGCGCCAGATGGCATCGAAGATTCGATCCGCAAAGATGTGCACATGCGCATCCACGATGAAGGGCAAGTCAGGATCCACCCGCGCCCCCTCCTCGTCATCCAGCGCCGCGAGCGGCATCTGCATCGAAGCCGCACACGGCGAAGGATTCATCGTCGGGCAATATAGCTCAGATGCTGCCGGCAGTGCGGTACAGGCCCGGGGATCACGAGAGGTGTGGTGCGCCGCCGCCGCCTCGGGAAGCATCACCTCTTGTCCGTCGGCGATCGAGGTGTCCGGCACGCGATCGATCGCAGCGACGTCTTCCGACGTTGTCCAGCATCGTGTCCCAGCAAGTGGCGGCAGGCGCTCTGCAAATTTCAAAATTCGACCAAAACGGTAAAAAGACGCTGAAATTACGCGGCTTTCGAAATCAGCGCTTCCAGGCGATCGAGGGCGCGATCGAGGACAGCCATTTCCGGTCCGAACGAGAATCGGACGTAGCCGCGGAAGCGTGACGAACGACCGGCACGGCGCTTACCCGGATTGACGTCGAAGAACTCGCCGGGAACGGCGATCACCTTTACGCCGAGGGCGGCGCGGAAGAACCCCATCCCATCGTTGAAGGGAGCCGGGAGCGCGCTCACGTCGCCCCAGAGGTAGAACGTGCCGTCGGGAACGCGATCGAAGCGGACTCCGAGTCGCTCGAGGCGCGAGAGCATGCGATCGCGTTTGTCGCGGAAGGCGTTGTGAATCGCCATGGTCTCGCGGTTCACGTAGTCCTCGGCGAGCAGAGGAATGGCCGCGCGCTGAAGAGGCCGCGATCCGCCGCCGTCGAGGAACGAGCCCGCGCTCCCGAGCTTTTCGATGACCTGCCTCGGGCCGATGGCCCACGTCACTCGCCAACCGGGGTACCGCCAATTTTTGGTGAAGCCGTCGAAGATGAGGACCGGATCGCGATCGACGTCTCCCACGTAACGCGCCGCACTCTCAACGGGCAACGACCCACGCCGCGCGCGGTAGATGTAGTGCGAATAGAACTCGTCGATGAGGAGCGTGCAATCGAGCTCGCGGCAGATGGCCACCCACTTTGCGAGCTCTTCGCCTTCGACGAGCTTGCCCGTTGGGTTGCAGGGGTTCGACAAGAGGAGCGCCGAAAGCCCGCGACCAAGTACTTCCTTCCGCAAATCCTCCGCACTGAACGCGTAACCGTGCTCACCGTCCAGGAGGATCGGAATGGCGGTGAATGCCTTGAAGATGTCGAGCAGCTCCTCGTACGCCGTGTAGTCGGGTAGGAAGTGGCCGAGGTTGATGGTGCCGAGGCTCGCCGCCGCGCGAGTAAGGGCAGTTCGTCCGCCGCCCGAGACGCAGACGTTCTCCGCAGAGTATTGGGAGGGGAGCCCTCGTCGATACAACTTATTGTAAAGTGCAGCTATTGCTTCGCGAAGCTCGGTCAGACCCACGACCGGCGCGTACTCTTGATCGTCGACGGCGATCTTCACCTCATGAATGCGCGGCGGCGCGCCCGGAAGCTCTCCGGTCTCCGGCTGCCCCTGTCCGAGGTTGCACCATTCGGGATCGCCGCTGTGGAAGCCGAGCTTCGCCGCCTCCGTGGTCACGTAGATGACGCCCGTGCGCGGGACCGGTCGAAACGCTGCGATGTGATGCTCTTCCGTCATCGGCACGAAGTGTAAACGACGAGCCCCATGCGCCGTCAAAAGATGCACGTTCCGCCGTCGCTCGCCAACAAAGCCACGACAACTTCAGTGGCATGTGCTGTGCTGAAGAAGTCAGCGCAGGAGGTCTATGTCGAAGCTCCGTGTGCTCTCATGTGCGCTTGTTTTCCTCGCTTCGAGCGGCTGCTCGAGTGCGGAGGTGAGCCCCCGCCTTGAGCAGGTACTCGAGGTCGCCGTGGCATCTCCCGCGGCGTTCGTCCCCACTGCCACGTGGAGTCCGTGCGCGCTCACGACCGAAAATACGGATGCGTCGGCGGAGTGCGCGAGTGTCGATGTCCCACTCGACTGGAGCACGCCAGCCGGCGAGAAGATCTCCATCTTCGTCAAGCGCTTGCGCAGCGTTGGGGTGCGTGGCGCGGTTCGGCCGCACGCCGCCGTGTCCCCCGCCGCGAGCGGAGTCATCTGGTTGCTCGGCGAGAGCCCGGGCTCGTCGGGTGTAGAGCTCGAGACATTGGCCCACGATCTGCTCGACAAAACCGGAGGAGTTGACGTGTACCTCCCCGACGCACGCGGGACGGGTCGCTCCACGAAGCTCGCTTGCCCGCCGGAAGAATCACCGCGCAGCCCCGGCGGGATCGCGATCACAACCAGTGAGTGGGTCGGTTGCCTCGCCTCGCTCCGTGAGCAATGGGGCGCGCGCCTGAGCGCCTTCAGCACGACGCAATCTGCCTACGATCTCAGCGCCATCGCGGCATCTACGGTAACGACCGGGCAGTCCATTTTTTTCTATGGTCGCGGCTACGGCAGCTACCTGGCGGCGCGCGTGGTGACCGTGAGCGCGACCAAGCCGAGCGGAGTGATCATGGACTCGGCGTGTCTGCCGGGCGCTTGTTACTTTTCGCAAGAAGACGCGTGGTACGCCGATGCCGGAAAACGCCTGATGAGCGCCTGCGCGGACGATCCGTTCTGCCGCAGCAAGCTGGGAGGCGATCCTTGGGCGCGCGTCGGGGAGGCACTCGATGTTCTCGATGCGGGCGGCTGCAGGGCACTCGCGGACCACGGAATCGATCGGATCAAGCTCCGCGTTCTGTTCGCCTCTTACCTCGGCGACTCGGAAAAGCGGGCGCTCATTCCGGCGATTGCCTATCGCATTTTGCGCTGCAGCGAAGGGGATGCGCGCGCGCTCGCAAAGTTCGCGACCGATCGAAACGGCCCGGAGCGTATCCCCGCTGCCACCCGCTACCGATCCCAGGCGCTCGCGACGCACATCATTTTTTCGGAGCTCTCGGAGACGGCGCATCTTGGCCTCCTCGATCCAGCCGCGGTTTTCGATCCGAGCGATCGCCTGGTTGCCGGCGACTTAGAGGACACGTGGCCGCGGTACGTCGATCTCCTCGCCCAGTCATGGCCGGCGCGTGAGGTGCCGACGCTCGTCCTTGCCGGCAGGCTCGATCCGGCTTCGTCACTCCGGGAGGACGCCGTTCAGCGCCATTGGCCCAGCGCGCACGTCGTCAGCTTTCCCGCATCGACGGGAGGCGCGGCGCGCGACGCTTGCGGGCTCACCGTGCTCAGCGATTTTCTCGAGCACGCCGGCTCAGCGGCGGACGCCTCGTGCGTGACGGGTCTTCGCGCAATGTCGTTTACGACGAGCCCCGCCCTCGCAGGGATCACGTTCGGAACCCAGGATCTCTGGGAAAATTAGCCTAGACTACGCACGTGACCCTGGGCACGCGCTCCATCCTTCACGTCGACATGGATGCTTTCTACGCGTCGGTCGAGCAGCGCGATGATCCGAAGCTGCGCGGTCGGCCACTCATCGTCGGCGGGAGCGCGCGTCGCGGGGTCGTTCTCGCTGCATCCTACGAAGCCCGTCCCTTCGGCGCGCGCTCCGCAATGCCGATGGCAGAGGCAATGCGGCGCTGCCCTCAGGCCATCGTGGTTCCTCCGCGCCATGCACGCTACGCGGAGGTGAGCCGGCAGGTGTTTGCGATCTTCGAGCGCTTCACGCCGCTCGTTCAGGGCTTGTCCCTCGACGAAGCGTTCATCGACGTGACGGAGAGCCGCTCTCTCTTCGGCGACGGAGAAACGATTGCCAAGGCCATTCGCAAGGCGATTTCGGAGGAGCTCGGGCTCACCGCGTCCGCGGGTGTGGCGCCGTCCAAGTTCGTCGCCAAGATCGCCAGTGATCTGAAGAAGCCCGACGCTCTCGTGGTCGTGCGCGCCGAGGACGTCGAGTCGTTCCTCGCGCCGCTTCCCATCGAGCGCATGTGGGGGATAGGTCCGAAGACGGCGCCGCGTCTGCACGCGCTCGGCTACCACACGCTCGGCGATCTCACCCGCGCCGATCCGCGCGCGCTAGAAGCGAACCTCGGCAGCTGGGGTGAGGTGGTGCGCGCGCTCGCGCGAGGTGACGACGAACGCCACGTCGATCCCGACACAGAAGCAAAATCGATCGGCGCCGAGATCACGTACGACGTCGATCTCCTCGGGCGCGCTGCCATCGAACGGACGCTCCTCGCCCACGCGGCTCGCGTAGCCTCGCGACTTTTCGCCGAACGCCTCGCCGCGCGCGTAATCACCGTGAAGCTGAAATACCTGGATTTCACGGTGCGAACGCGGCAAGCGACGTTCACCGAGCCGGCGTGCGACACGACGTCTATCTTCGAAGCCGCGCAGACTCTCCTTCCGCGCTTCGCGCTCGATCGCGCTGTGCGTCTCACGGGCGTGTCCGCGAGCGGATTGGTCGACGCCAATGTGCCGTCCTCGCTCTTCCCCGATCCCCGTGAGCTGCAACGACGAAGAATAGAAAACGTTGTCGCAGATGTTGCCGGACGCTTTGGTAGCGCGGGGATCACGCGCGCGACGTTGATCGACCGCGCGTCCGAGCGCATCAATAAGCGCTAAATTACCGTAGAAAACAGGGCTTCTGCGAGGCGTCCCTTCGACAAATTTGGCCCGACGTCGCGAAGCCAGCTAGCCCCGATCAGGTCGAACGAGTCGGCGCGGAGCACGGCGGCCGAAAAAAATTCTCACGGCGGAGGTGAGCCATGCGCATACCCGAACTGTTTCGGTTGGGACTCGTGTTGTCCGCGATCGCCATCGCCCCCTCGGCAGGTGCGAGGGAACATCCGGTCGCCCTCGGAGAAGTGTCGACCGCGGTCGTTCGCGGAGACAGACACCTCGACGCCATGCTGCGCGCCACTCTCGTGAAGGAGCTCGGCGAGCTCGACTTCAGCCGCGTCCCGGGTGCAGCTCCGGCGATCTTGTCGGTGTCGCTCGTTCGCATGGACAGCGAGACGACGTCGAAGGGCAAGGTCGCGACCTGCATCGTCTCCGCCACGCTTCGCACCGCACGCGGCGGCGCCATCTTCGCCATCCTCGAGGGCCGCGCCCACGCCGAGGATGGAGCCCCGTCGCGCTCGCTCGACGAAAGCCTCCTCAAGTCTGCTGTGCACGGCGCGCTCAACCGCGTGCCGGACGCGCTGAAGTAGGCCAAGCTGTTGCACACGCCGAGTGACCGCTGGAGTCATCGCGTTGTGCTCTTCGTCGGCGCGCTCGCGCTGAGCGGATGTCCGGATCCAGAAACCTTGGGAACCCCGCGCACGATCCCGCGCGGGCAAATCGCTCACACCGTCGCGTTGACCGCGATCGGGAGTCGTGACAACGGCGCTTTCGGCGGCACGTCGGCATTCTCTCCCTCGCTGCCAACCTATATGTTTCGCCTTGGCCTTGCCGATCGTGTGGACGTGGGCCTTCGCCTTTCACGGCTCACGTCACTAGGGGCAGATGCGAAGATCAACTTTCTCCGCGGCCCCCTCGACCTCGCACTTGATCCAGGTTTTGCGTGGTTCGGATCGTTTCCTGCGTCCGAATCTCTCAGTGCGGGCGGCGGTGTTTTTCCGCGCACCTGCGGGACGCCGAAGTTCTCCGGTTGTCCAAGCCACTTCATGTTTCATCTCCCTTTGATCGTAGGGATCAACATCACGCGCTATTTTTCGATCGTCCCGGCTGGCGGGCTCAGCAGCATGTCGATCACCGGTCGCGACCTCGATCGCGCGTTCATCGCCTACGGGCGTGCTGGCCTCGGTTTCGATTTCCGCATCCGCCAGATCTTCGCGCTCCACCCGGAATTCACGTTGCTCCAGCCGATCGGCGGCGACTCGACGGCGTTCGTCACCGCATCACTCGGATTCAGCTTCGGCGCGCCTCCAGACTTCGACCACGACTAGCGTTGCGGCGCCCGCGAGCGCGTCCCCGAAGCCTTGAAGTAGCGCGAAACTGAAAGTGAAAAAGAAAAACGCGGTACCGAGGCTCGCTCGATTCCGCGCTTTCGCGGCCTTCGTTGGGTGATTCACCCGGAGATTCACTCACGCCGCTCCGGTGCTCGCCGTCATGGGGACAGCCCGCATCGCGTCGGGCGCGGGAGGAGGCGGCGAAGGTCTTTCTTCTGCCAGGTGGTGACTTCCGCCCACGGCGCGCTCGTAGGCGGGGGAGACCGACTGAAAGGCCCTGTCGTCGTTCGAGGACGATCTGTGATTCGTAGGCACGCGCTCAACCCAACGAAGCCGCGAAATTAGGGACATGCGTGGGCCATCGCACGACGCGTGCCGCTGACGGGAAGAACTTAGCCGCCGTTCAACGACCGACCTCGCCGATTACGGCATCGCGTTGATCCAGTCGGTGACGGCCTGCACGCCGGCGTCGTCTACGATGTGCGTGACGAGCGGCGGCATCTGACCGGTGCCCGGACCGCGAACGCCGTCGACGGCGGGGATCAGACTGTGCGCCGCGTTTCCCTTCGTGATGCGGAGGAAGCCGGCATCGATGTACGACGCGTAAGGCCCAGGCTGGTTGATTCCTCCATCGAGGACCGCCGTTCGGTACGTGTCCGTGTCCGTCGGCAGCACCGGCATTCCCGCATCGAAATACGCTTTTGCGCTGAGACGCATGTGCAAGTGGGTGAACGAGGCTGCGGCGGTGTCGCTTGCGTTGTGGCAGGCAAGACCGCAGTTGGTGTGGAGGAACCCGAGCGCGGGCCCGGCCTTTCCGGCGTCGGTCGCGTCCTCGGGTAGCGTGACGTTCGTGATCGTCGGAGGAGCGGTGAGGCGCCCTTCGGACTTCAACACAGAGAGCGTGAGCCCAGCGGCAGTCGGGAGGGCGAGGCTGATCGCTTCGAAGCCAAGGAGCCGATCGGCGCTTCCGCCGTGACACTGAATGCACTGATCGCTGTTTGGGATCTCGTACGTGCCGACCGCGTTGAGGTGACCAAGATCGTTGCGCGTGGCCTTCGAGCCGTCGGCCGACCACTCGTACGTCGTTGCCGTCCACTGCGACGCGCTGATCTTCCAGAACAGGCGCGTCTCGATCTGCTTGCCCCCGATGCGGAACTCTTTCCACACTTTCGTGCCCACCGGAAAGACCCACTGGTCCATGTCCGTGGTGTCGATCTGCGTCGACGGCGGCAGGTAAATGAATCGCTTCTTGGCCGCGCCGTCGCTCCAAAACTCGATGCCCGGCGTGTAAGGGCGCGCGTCGGCGGAGATCGTCTTCGACGCCCAGTCGGAGTAAAATCCTGTGCATCGCAGCTCCTGCGGGAGATCGAGCCCGCTGTCTGCGCAGGGCCCGCCGTCGGTCATCGTCGTCCCGTCTGCCAAGGCATCGCTTCCCTGTTGGGACGCGTCGTTCCCAGCGTCGGTCGGATCGGCCGCCGTGCTGCCGCAGCCGGCGTAGAGCGCGGCAGCCGAAGTGATCATCCCCAGCCCCGCAGCAAGTGCGAAGGGCCCCGAAGCGAAGTTACGAAATTTCATCACAGCTCACATTTTGCGCGAGTCCCCGCTAGAGGTAAAGGACTAGCCATGACCAACGCCATTGCCCCTGAGATTCCGCGGGAATTGCTTCCTCCCGTGGAAGAAACTTCCTTTGCCGACATTGACGTTGCCGTCGCCCGCGTCGTGTTGAAGAAGGACGATTGGATCGGCGTCGGCATCCCCGAGCGCATCGCCTACTTGAAAAAGATCACTGAAGGAATTCTCGCCGTCGCCGAGCGATGGGTCGAAGGCGGATGCGCGCTGAAGGGCATCCCTCAGGGCTCTCCGCTCGCGGGTGAAGAGTGGCTCGCCGGTCCGATGGCCACGCTCCGCAACGTTCGCCTCCTCGCAGAGTCTCTCGCGCAAAACGGTCAGCCCAAGGCCGCGGTCCATACGCGCGCCGACGGGCAGAGCGTCGCTCAGGTGTTGCCGCGCAATTTCCAGGACCGCGCCATCTTCAGCGGGATGACCGCCGAGGTGTGGATCGAGCCGGGAAAACCGGCCTCTCAAGGGGCGATTTACCGCGCGCCGCAGGGCGAAAAAGCGCCCGGCAAAGTCTGTCTCGTTCTCGGTGGGGGCAACGTCTCGTCCATTCCACCAATGGATGTACTCTACAAGCTGTTCGTCGAGAATGAAGTCGTCGTTCTGAAGATGAACCCCGTGAACGCGTTCGTCGGCGCTCACCTCGAGCAGGCATTTCGCGCGCTGATCGACGACGGGTACCTCGCCATCGTCTACGGAGGCGCGGAGGTCGGCGCGTATCTCGCGAAGCATCCGAAGATCGATTCGCTTCACGTCACCGGATCCGATCGCACCTACGACGCCATCGTGTGGGGAACCGATCCGGTAGAGCGTGCTCGCCGAAAAGCGGCGAACGATCCGCTGAATACCCGCCCGTTCAGCGCGGAGCTCGGCTGCGTCACGCCGATCCTCGTCGTTCCCGGGCCATGGTCGCACTCCGACCTGGAATTCCAGGCGCGGCACGTGGCTTCGATGGTTGCGCAAAACGCGAGCTTCAATTGCAACGCCGCGAAGGTGCTGGTCACCGCGAAAGCCTGGCTACAGAGAGGCACGTTCCTCGCAAACGTAGAGACGGCGCTCGCCGCCGTCCCCGCGCGAAAGGCTTATTATCCAGGGGCCGAGGCGCGTTACCGCGGCTTCGTTGATCACTACGCGCAAGCGAAAGTGATTGGGACCGAAGGTGAGGGCGTGGTGCCCTGGACGATCATCCCGGGTGTCTCCACGGATGCAGGCGAGTACGCGCTCACCAACGAAGCGTTCTGCGGAGTGCTCGCCGAGACGTCACTCCCCGCAGAGGATCCTCGTCAGTTCTTGGAGGAGGCGGTCGCGTTCGCGAACGATCGCTGCTGGGGAACGCTCTCTGTGTGCGTGCTCGTTCACCCATCGACGGCCGAGATGTACGCCGAGGAGCTCGATCGCGCGGTGGCAGGCCTTCGCTACGGCGGCATCGGGGTTAACTGTTGGCCTGGAATGATCTACGCGCTTGGCGTCACGTCTTGGGGCGCGTTTCCCGGACACGATCGCGCGGACATTCGGTCGGGTAGCGGCGTGGTGCACAACACGATGCTCTTCGATCACCCGCAAAAATCCGTGGTTCGAGCTCCCTTTCGAATGCGCCCGAAGCCTCCGTATTTCTCCGACAACACGAACATGGCCGAGATCGGGAGAAAGCTCGTGGGTTTCGAAGCCGCGCCCTCGTGGGGCAAGCTCGTCGGCGTCGGCATGGCCGCCATGCGCGGATAGCGCGGCTCATGAAACGCACCATCGCGGTCGCTGGGACGATCGGCGCGGGAAAGACGTCGCTCGTGGGCTGGCTCGTGAAGCGCTACGGCCTCACTCCGTTCTATGAGCCAAACGAAGCCAATCCCTACCTCGCGGACTTCTACCGCGACATGTCGCGCTGGTCGTTCCACTCCCAGTGCTTCTTTCTCGCTCACAAGCTCGAGCTCCACCAGAAGCTCGAGGCGAGCACCACTCCGTCGGTGATCGATCGCACCATCTACGAAGACGCGGAAATCTTCGCGAAAAACCTCTACAGCCAGCGCTTGATGGACAAGCGCGACTGGGAAATCTATCTCCGTCTCTACGCCGGCATTCGCCGCGCGCTGCGCCCACCGGACGTACTCATAGCTCTCACCTGCTCGTTGGGGACGGCGAAGAAGCGCATCTTGAAGCGCGGTCGCGCGAGCGAAAAAGAAATCCCCGACGCGTACTTGCGGCGGCTTCATCGTCTCTACACGGAGTGGTTCGACACCTACGATCTCGGTCCCATGGTGCGCATCGACACCACGAAGCTCGACTACGTCGAAGACCTGGTCGACCTCATCGAGCTCCGCAGGTTGCTCGACGAAGCGCTCGCTTAACAAGGGCGAAGATGTCACGAAGGCGGCGATGACCTCGCGCAATCTGGCTGATGCCGTGAAATCGTCCGGCTATACCCCGGCCGCCCGCGACGGGGCTGCGCTCATCGCGCTGCTCGCCGAAGAGGACGACGAGATCGCTCTCGGAGCGGAGCGGGCGCTGGCGCGGCTCGGTGAAAAATTGGTCGGGCTCGCCGAACGAGCGTTGAAAGAAGCTGTGCCGCGAGTGCGCGCGCGCCTCTGCCGAGCCATCGCGCGCGTAGTCCCCCTCGGCGACGCCGAGACGAAATATTTGATCCTTTCGCTCGACGACGAAGATCCGAAGACGCGTCGGAACGCGGTGATTGCCCTCGGAAAGGTGCGCGCGGAGCACGTAGAGGCGGCGCTGCTCGCCGCGTGGGATCGAGAAAAACGGGTCGACCATCTGCGGAGCCTGGCCGCATCGCTCGGCAAAGTCGGCTCCGAGAAAGCGCTCTCCCGATTGAGCTCGCTTCCCGTAGATGATCCTGAGCTCGCCAGGATCGCCTCGCAATCCGTGCTCATTCTTGCGCGCACGCTTCATCGCGGCTCCCCGAGCGCCATCGACGGAAGCAAGCCTCCGCCCCGCCCCGTCCCTCTTGTCTTTCGCTGCCGCTCCGGTCTCGAGCCGATCCTGGAGTCCGAGCTCGGAGCGGATTGGAAACCGCGCGTCGCCGGCAAAGGGGAAGTGCACGCCACTCTCAGCGGGCCGCTCGATGGCGCGTTCGTCGCGCGCACAGCGCTCGAATTTGCGCTGCTCCTTCCCTCGGTAAAGGTCCCGAAGGCGAGCACGCCCGCGGCCGCGACCGAAGCCATTGCCGAGGCGCTCACGTCGCCGGACGCACGCTTGGTCTTCGACACCTGGACCCAAGGGGAGGTGCGCTACCGCATCGCCTGGGCGAAGGGTGGTCATCGTCGCGCCGACGTGTGGCGGGTGGCGAAGCGGGTCTCAGAGCTCGCGCCCGAGCTGGTGAACGACCCCACCGAGAGCACCTGGGAAGTTCTCGTGCAGGAGCTTCCCGAAAAGTTACGAATCGAGATTTCCCCAAGAAAACTAGTGGATCCACGATTCACGTACCGCGAACGCGACGTCCCGGCGGCGTCGCATCCCACGCTTGCCGCCGCCCTTGCGCGCATCGCGGGAAGCCGCGCCGACGACGTCGTGTGGGATCCGTTCGTCGGCTCGGCGACCGATCTCATCGAACGCGCGAGGCTCGGCGCATACCGCGAGCTGCACGGGAGCGACATCGACTCCGCCGCTCTCGACGCCGCTCGCGCCAACCTGAAGCTTGCCGGTGTCCACGCCGAGCTCACCATCGCCGACGCGTGCACGCATGCGCCGCGCGGAGTCACCTTGATCCTGACGAACCCGCCAATGGGTCATCGCGTTCTTCGTCACGCGAATCTCGCCGAGCTCCTCGAGCGCTTCATCGCGCACGCGGCCGCTACCCTCGCACCCGCAGGGCGCTTGGTCTGGATCTCTCCGATGGGCGAGCGCACCAAGGCCTGGGGTCACCGCGCCGGTCTCGGCCTCGAGTTGGCCCACGATGTCGATATGGGCGGATTTACGGCACAGATCCAGGTGCTGCGAAAATAGTCCAACTTCGGATAACGTCTACCCATGGCCGCGTGTGGAAAGTGCGGAGGCGAGCTCCCTTCGGCCGGTCGCTTCTGCGGCTTGTGCGGCGCTCCCGTAGAGTCGCTTCCGTCGGCCGCCGTCGTTCACGGGACCGCAGACACGGATCCGCTCGCGAGGACCGCGCCGGCGGATCCCAAAGTCATCGCGGAGATCCGTTTGGCGATGGATGCCGCACGCGAGAGCGGGAAACCGCAGGCGCGCGCCGTCGTTGCTCCGACGGTCAACGATCTCGTCATGGTCCCTGAGCCGGGGGCCAAGGTCCACGTCGCGTGGGACGATGGCAACACGTACCCCGGAACGGTAAAGCGTTCCTCGACGGAGCAATGCCTGGTCATCTTTCCCGATGGGCAGGAGACGTGGGTCGACCTTCGTCGGGTGACGCCGGCGTAGGACGTCGACCGATGGACTATCCAAAGATGACAGCGGTCGATCCGGAAACTCTCCGAGACCTGATGGAGGGATGGATTCCCTTCAACAAGTTCCTGGGAATGAAGGTGGTCGAGATCCGAAAATCATTCGCCCGCATCGAGCTTCCATTTCGCGAAGAGTTCATCGGCGATCCCGTGCGGCGCGCGCTCCACGGCGGCGTTCTCAGCACGATGGCAGACACTGCGGGAGGTCTCGCCGTCTGGAGCGAGCTGCCCGACGACCGGGGGCGCGTGTCCACGATCGATCTCCGCGTCGACTATCTCCGGCCGGGCAAACCAGA
This sequence comes from Myxococcales bacterium, assembly GCA_043747615.1. Taxonomy (GTDB): domain Bacteria; phylum Myxococcota_A; class Polyangia; order Polyangiales; family Polyangiaceae; genus JAYTOU01. The sequence continues at coordinate 26,456 of JAYTOU010000067.1, forward strand.
GCTTCTCGCCGCGGAAGCGCAGATCGTACGGCAGGGAAATCGCGTAGGCGTCGCCGACGTCCGCCTCTTCCATCCGTCCGCGCCGAGCGAAACGGTGGCAACGGGGAAGGGCGTCTACAACATCTTTCTGGCCAAGACCTGAAGGCGCCTACCGCCCCACGCCCGACGGTACTCCTTGTACAGCCGGTCTAGGCTTGGCCTTCCGTCATGCCCGACACCGAGGTGCGAGCGAGGTAATCGATGAGATCGATCTTCGTCACGATCCCCACGACCTCTTCTTTTTCGATCACGATCGCCACCTTGGCCTCGGCGAGCACGCCTTGCAGAAGCTCTATTTTGGTGTCGAGTGTCACCGTGGCGTAGTCACCTTCGATCAGCTCGCCGATCGACGAATCGAGGGTATTTCGGCCGGAAACGAGGTGACGCAGCAGGTCGACCTCACCGACGATTCCCTTCAGCTTTCCATGTTCGACCACCGGCAATTGGCTGATACCAAGTGTCTTCAGTTGATCGATCACCTCGCGAACCTTGGAGTTCGGTGAGGCGGTGACGATCTTTCGCTTCTGCGAGCTGCCGATGATGTCGCGCACGACGCCGAGGCCAGGTTGCTCCTCGAGAAAGCCGTTTTCGCGCATCCAGTCGTCGTTGAAAATCTTGGAAACGTATTTTGTTCCCGCGTCGCACAGAAAGACCAAAATCTTTTCCCGCTTCTGCCGGGCCTTGGCGTACTTGATCGCTCCGGCCACCGCCGCGCCTCCCGAGCCGCCCACGAAGAGCCCCTCGAGGCGCGTGAGATCGCGGGTCATGAGGAAGCACTCCTTGTCGTCGACGCGCACGATCTCGTCCAAGATCCCGAGGTTCATGGTGGTCGGGAAGAAGTCTTCGCCGATGCCTTCCACCTTGTACGAGAAGGGTTTGGTGACCCGGCCGCTCTTGACGAAATCGTAATAGAGCGAGCCCACTGGATCGACGCCCACGATTTGGATGTTCGAGTTGCGCTCCTTAAAATATTTTCCGGCTCCGCTGATGGTTCCGCCGGTGCCCATTCCGGCGACGAACGTGTCGAAGTCACCGTTCGTTTGCACCCAGATCTCCGGGCCGGTGGAGAGGTAGTGCGCCTCGGGATTTGCCGGGTTGTGGTACTGGTTTGCGTAAAAGCTGTCCGGCGTTTCGTCGGCGATGCGACGCGAGACTTTGTAGTAGCTGCGCGGGTCCTCGGCATCGACCGCCGTCGGGCACACGACCACCTTCGCGCCGAATGCTCGGAGGTTCGAGATCTTCTCCTGGCTCATCTTGTCGGGCATCACGAAGACGCACTTGTAGCCGCGCACGGCCGCGATGAGCGCTAGCGAGGCCCCGGTGTTACCGCTCGTCGCCTCTACGATGGTGCCGCCGGGCTTGAGCCCCTGCTCTTCGGCGCGGCGGAGCAAATTCGCAGCGAGCCTATCCTTGTGGCTCCCGCCGGGATTCAGGTACTCGCATTTGACGTAAATCTCGGCCTCCAGGCCCAACGCCACGCGATTCAGCTTCACGATCGGCGTGTTTCCAACGGCCTGGGTGATGTTTTCGAGCGCTCCGTGCATCATGGCCTCCGGAGATACGATGCGACCCGTAGGCATTGCAAGGAGCAGCGCGCTAACTCTTCCCACCAAAGCGGGAACCGGCGTGGTCGTCCTGGGGGACAACCTCCCGATTCTTCGCACCCTGCCGCCCGAATCGGTGGACCTCATCTACATCGATCCGCCGTTCAACACCGGTCGAGCGCAGGAGCGGACCACGCTGAAGACGGTCCGGTCTCTCGAGGGCGATCGCACGGGATTCCAAGGGCGCCGATATGCAACGACCGAGGTCGCCCGCCGGAGCTTCGGGGACACCTTCGAGGACTACCTCGGATTTTTGGAGCCGCGCCTCCGTGAAGCGCACCGGGTTCTCAAGCCCACCGGCAGCCTCTACTTTCACATCGACTACCGCGAGGTCCACTACTGCAAGGTGCTCCTCGATGGGATCTTCGGCCGCCGAGCGTTCTTGAACGAGATCATCTGGGCGTACGACTACGGCGCGCGCACCAAGAAAAAGTGGCCTGCCAAGCACGACAACATTCTTCTCTACGCAAAAGATCCCGAGAAGTATTTCTTCGATGTGGAGAGCATCGATCGCATTCCGTACATGGCGCCGGGGCTCGTGGGGCCGGAGAAAGCGGCCCGCGGAAAGCTACCGACCGACACCTGGTGGCACACCATCGTGAGTCCGACGGGTCACGAGAAGACCGGCTACCCCACGCAGAAGCCGCTCGGCATCCTCGAGCGCATCGTCAAGGTGCATTCGTCGCCGGGAATGCAGCTGGGCGACTTCTTCGCGGGAAGCGGGTCGTTCGGCGACGCCGCCGATCGCCTCGGTCGTGATGTGGTGCTGATCGACAACAATCCCGCGGCGATCGACGTCATGCGGCGTCGTTTCGCCGCCCGGGATGTTCGCCTTCCTACTCCCCTTGCCCGGCCCGCTTAATGACTCGCATCGCCAACGCCGACACCACGCACCACCTCGCCACCCTCGCGGTACACGCGGGCCAGCGTCCGGATCCCCTGTCCGGTGCCGTGATGCCGCCGATCTACCAGACCTCGACGTACGTGCAGGATGGCCTCGGGCGGCCGCACAACGGCTACGAATACGCCCGCACACGCAATCCGACTCGCGAAGCATGGGAAGCCAACCTCGCCGCGCTCGAAGGCGGCACCGACGCCTTCGCATTCGCCTCCGGCCTCGCCGCGCTCGACACCGTCCTGAAGCTGCTCTCCTCGGGCGATCACGTCGTCGTGGGCAACAACATCTACGGTGGCAGTCACCGCCAGATGGAACGGATCTACGAGCGGTTCGGCCTGACATTTTCGTTCGTCGACATGCGGAACATCAAGAATGTCGAAACGGCGATCCGGCCGAACACCCGGATGCTGTTCTGCGAGACACCGTCGAACCCGATGATGTTCCTGGCCGATCTTCGCGCCCTCGGCGACCTGGCGCAGGCGCTCGGCGTGCTGCTGGTGACCGACAACACGTTCGCGACGCCCATGCTGAAACGCCCGCTCGCATTGGGCGCCGATATCGTGCTGCATTCGACCACCAAATACCTCAACGGGCACTCGGACCTGATTGCGGGCGTGCTGGTGACGCGCGACAAGAACGATTTCTGGCAACGGATCAAGACCATCCGGGCGCAGGTCGGCGGCACCCTCGGCTCGTTTGAAGCCTGGCTGTTGTTGCGCGGCATGCGCACCTTGTACCTGCGCGTGCGGGCGGCGTCCGATTCGGCGCAGCGTATCGCGGAACATTTCGCCGGTCACAAGCTGGTTCGGGAGGTTCTTTATCCGGGCCT
>JAYTOU010000068.1:0-14808 GCA_043747615.1 Myxococcales bacterium
GCTCGGGTCTAATCTTGGGTGCGATGACACTCATGGAACACTCCTTCATTGAGAAGTGCCGGAAGAGTGCAAGTTACACAAAGTTTCTGACAAGCCCCGGCAGTGTGGATTCTGAGCGGCGACGCGCAGCCTCGGGTGCGCGCTCTCGCCGCACGCCTCGGCATTCCAGAAGACCGCGCCATCGGAGAGAGCACACCGGAAGCCAAGGCGCGCTTCCTCGAAGTCCACGATCACGCCGACACCCTCATGATTGGCGACGGCATCAACGACAGCTTGGCCGTCGCGCGCGCCTTCTGCTCGGGCACCCCCGCGATCGACCGCCCGTTCAGGCCTGCGCGCTCCGATTTTTTCTTCACGACTCCGGGCTTGCGACCGATCCGTCTCGCCCTCCTCGCGAGCCGCGAGCTCTCGAGGGTTACCCGCAGAAATATCGCGTTTGCCGTCGCCTACAACGCGATCTCGATCTCGCTTGCCCACGCCGGATTGATGTCACCGCTCCTATGCGCGGTAGTCATGCCGGTCAGCTCACTCACCATCGTCGCCGCAACCCTCGCCTCGCTCTCCGAAAGGAGCCCACTGTGGAAGTCCTGATCTTGCAAGTCTTCGTGAGCCTGATGCTCGTGACGGCGTCGATTCTCTTGTTCACCTACAGCATTCGCGCGCGCGACTACGAGCAAGCCGATCGCCTGGCGCTGTTCCCGATTGCCCAAGACGACGCCCCCCGGAAGAAAGCTGACGCGCCCCGTATCGACTGAGATCGCAAAAGTACGGATTGTTTGCAACGACGCGATCTCCCCGGCGGTTCGTCGCCGCGTCAGTGGTCTGGGGGCTCGTGGGGATGCTGGTCGGCGCGATCGTCGCGCTTCAGCTCGCGCATCATCAAGCGAACGCCTCGCCTTACCTTTCGTTTGGCCGGCTCCGTCCGCTTCACACGAACGCCGTCATCTTCGCGTTCGTCGGCAACATGATCTTTGCGGGCATCTACTACTCGACCCAGCGCCTCGTGAAGACGCGGATGTACTCGGATGCGCTCTCGAGCATCCACTTCTGGGGATGGCAGGCGATCATCGTGGCCGCGGCAATCACCCTTCCCCTCGGCCTGAGCCAAGGCAAGGAGTACGCGGAGCTCGAATGGCCGATCGACCTAACGGTCACCGTGATCTGGCTCGTTTTCGCGGCGAACTTCTTCCTCACGCTGAAGAATCGAAACGAGAAGCACCTCTACGTCGCGATCTGGTTTTACATCGCGACGATCGTCACCGTCGCCGTCCTTCACGTAGTCAACAGCCTCGCGATCCCGGTCTTCGCCTTCAAGAGCTACTCGATCTTCGGCGGCGTCCAGGATGCGCTCGTGCAGTGGTGGTACGGGCACAACGCCGTCGCCTTCTTCCTGACCACGCCGGTGCTCGGCATCATGTACTACTTCCTGCCCAAGGCGGCCGGGCGACCGGTCTACTCGTACCGCCTGTCGATCATCGATTTCTGGGCGCTCATTTTCGTCTACATCTGGGCGGGCCCGCATCATCTCCTCTACACGGCGCTCCCCGATTGGGCGCAGTCACTCGGGATGATCTTCAGCCTCATGCTCTGGGCTCCGAGCTGGGGAGGAATGCTCAACGGGCTGCTCACCTTGCGCGGCGCGTGGGATCGCGTGCGCTCCGATCCGGTGCTCAAGTTTTTCGTTGCCGGCGTGACGTTCTACGGAATGGCGACCTTCGAAGGGCCACTTTTGTCGATAAAAAGCGTCAGCGCGCTTGCACACTACACCGATTGGATCATCGGGCACGTGCACGTCGCGGCGCTCGGCTGGAACGGGTTCATGGCCGCAGGAATGTTCTACTGGATGGTCCCTCGACTCTACGGGACGAAGCTCCACTCGACGGCGCTCGCGAACTTGCACTTCTACCTCGGCACCGTCGGAATCATCCTCTACGGAATTTCCATGTGGGTGAGCGGCGTCACCCAAGGAATGATGTGGCGGGCGATGGCACCGTCGGGAGGCCTGCTCTACCCGAACTTCGTCGAGACGCTCATCGCGGTAAAGCCGATGTACTGGGTGCGCCTGGCGGGAGGAATGATCTACCTCGCGGGCACGTGCATCATGGCCTACAACCTCGTTCGCACCGCGCGGTCCGGAGTGGCCGTGGACGGGGAGACGGAGGTCGTCGTCGAGACGAAAGGAGCGGAGGTCCCCTGGGGGCGCATCGTCTTTGGTGCGCCGGTGGTCCTCGTTACGATCGTGTCGCTGCTCGTGGGTTCGATCGCCTTCCAGAATGTTTCGGGGAGCGCGTTCACGATCATGGTCGTCGCGGTCGTCGCCATTGGCGGAACGCTCGCTTTCGAGCTCACCCGGCGTGCGGAAGAGACCAGTTGGCACCGACTCCTCGAGGGGCGCCCGCTCATCTTCACTGCATTGACCATCCTGGCGGTGCTCGTCGGGGGCGTGGCCGAGATCATTCCCACCGTCGTCGTCGGTCACACGGAAGCGCTTTCGTCGACGGCTAAGCCTTATACCGCGCTCGAGCTCGAAGGGAGCGATCTCTACCTGCGCGAGGGCTGCTCCTTGTGCTACTCGCAGATGATTCGCTAGATGCGCTTCGAGACGATGCGCTAAGGAGACGTCTCCCGCGCCGACGAGTCGCGCTGGGATCATCCGTTCCAGTGGGGCTCGAAGCGGACGGGGCCAGACCTCGCGCGCGTAGGTCCGAAGTATCCGAGTCTCTGGCACTTGCGCCACCTCGAGGACCCGCGGTCGACGTCGCCGGAGTCCAACATGCCGCCTTACGCGTTCATGGTGTCTGCGAAGGTCGACTACGCGCGCACGTCCGAGAAGCTCGGCGCTATGCGCACGATCGGCGTTCCTTACAGCGAGTCCGAGGTCGCGACGGCGCAAAGAGCCGCGCTCGCGCAAGGAGCCGACATCGTGGCCGACCAGCAAAAGAGCGGCGCAGACGTGGCGCCGGACGCAGAGATCATCGCCCTGATCGCCTACCTCCAGCGCTTGGGCAATCCGCCGAAAGAGCGGGCTGCGCTCCCCATCGCCCACCAATCACCGTGATTTCAGAGGATGCATGTACCAAGAATTTTTCTCCCGCAGTCCACTCCTCGCGTTGCCTCTCTTCGCGCTGGCGATCTTCATCGTCGTCTTCGCGATGATCGTTTTTCGCGCGTTCAGCCCTCGCAGCCGCGAGGTCGCGGCGCACATGGAGCGCTTTTCTCTCGATGACGAGCACGCGTCATGAGCGGCGTCGAGACGGAGGCCACTCCCCTCCCCGATCAAGTCGTTCACGAGTACGACGGAATCCAGGAGTACGACAACAAGCTCCCGAGCTGGTGGCTGCTCACGTTCTACGGCGCGATCGTTTTCGCGGTCGGCTACTGGTTCACCTTCCACGTGTTCGAGGCAGCCGATCTGCCGATGCAGGCCTACCGCAAAGACATGGCGGCGGCGGCCGAGCGAGAGGGAAAATCTACGGTGATGACGGCGCCCGAGCTCCTCGCCTTGTCCCGCGATCCGGCGGTCATCAAAGACGGGGAAAAGCTCTTCGCGCAGACGTGCGTGTCCTGCCACGGCCCGAAGGCGGGCGGAAACATTGGTCCGAACCTTACCGACGAGTACTGGCTTCATGGCGGCGACCCCGAAAAAATCTACGCGACGATCTTCCGGCGCATCGAGCGAGCAATCGAAGGCCCGCGCGAGAAGCGACTGCGGCGAAATGCGGGACCATGGACGCTCGACAAGCTGTGGCGAAAGGCGCTCGTTCACGGCTTCTACGTTTTCTTTTCGCTGCTGCTGGCACACGTTTTTTTGAGCTATTTCGTCTCGATTAGGGCGATGTTCGCGATGATGCGCGAGGCTCCGGCGGCGCACCCGGAGGCCTTCGTCGTCGTCGCCGCGCTGACCGCCGTTTTCTACGTCGACTTCGCCTGGTTCCGAGAGCAGTTCTGCGTGGTGGTGTGTCCGTAGGGGCGCCTACAGTCGGTCCTTCTCGATCCGCACTCGCTCGTCGTCGGCTACGACGCACAGCGCGGAGAGCCTCGAGGCAAAGCTTCTGCCGAGGGAAAAGGGGACTGCGTCGACTGCGGCCAGTGCGTGGTCGTGTGTCCGACGGGAATCGACATTCGAAACGGTCTGCAGATGGACTGCATCGCGTGCACCGCATGCATCGACGCGTGCGACGACATCATGTCTCGCCTCGGTCGCGCGCCAGGACTCATTCGCTACGACTCGCAAGACGGTTTGCTGGGAAAGCCGCGACGCATCCTGCGCCCTCGCCTCGCCCTCTACACCGGACTCCTCGTGGCCGGCGTCGTGGCGTCGTCGCTCGCGTTCGCAGGTCATGATCCGTACGAAGCGAATGTCCTGCGCGTATCGGGGCCGCCGTACGTCCTCGAGGAAGGCATGGTGCGAAACGCATTCGACCTGCATCTCATGAACAAGCGCGGCGACCCGACCACGTTCGAGATCGTCCCGGAGGCTTCGCCGGGCGCGGTCTTCATCGTGCCGCTCGCGAAGATCACGCTCGCCTCGCTTGGCAGCGCACACGCACCGATCTTCGTCACCGTCGCCAGGGCGGACTACCACGGTGAGTTCGCGGTGCACGTCGCCGTATCCGCAAATGGCGCGCCGGTGCGAAGGCTCGTTCTGCCATTTCTCGGGCCCTCCAAATGATCTTCGACGCGCCGCTCGGTTTCGTTGCCGCGCTCATGCTCGGCTCGCTTGGCGCGACCCGCTGCGTGGCGATGTGCGGAGGGATCGTCGTTGCGACTGGCACCGGAGTCGACCCGCGCCTTCGACTTACGATGGCATCGCAGGTACCGATCCTCCTTGCTCAAAATGCAGGGCGAGTCTTTTCGTACGCGATCGCCGGAGCGCTTGCGGGCGGCTTTGGATCGCTCGCGGCGGCGTTCTCGGTCGGCGGCGCGCGGAGCTGGCTGCAAGTGTTCTCGGGCGTGATGATGCTTGGTGTGGGCTCTTTCTCGCCGGCGTCCTTCCGCGGTTCGCGACCATCGAGCGTGTCGGGCTTCCCATCTGGCGGCGGATGGAACCCATCGGGCGAAAATTCTTGCCGCTGCGAACGCCGCGTCACTCCTTCGCCTTCGGGATGGTGTGGGGCTGGCTCCCTTGCGGACTCGTCTACTCCGCGCTCTCGATCGCCGTGGGCGCCGGGTCGGCGAGGAGCGGCGCCCTGACGATGCTCGCCTTCGGACTGGGCACCGCGCCCGCTCTCCTTGCGATGGGCACGATGGCAGCCGCGATCTCGAAGGCCGCACGAAAGCCCTTCGTTCGCGCCGGAGCGGGGTTGATCATCGCCGCGTTTGGCGCGCTCCATCTGCACCTCGCATCCGAGAGTCTTCTCGCGGCGCCTGACGGGCATGGCGCCAGGTGCTGCCACGCCGGGCGCTGACGGCGTGTCACGATCGGTTCACTCGCGCGTGAACCCGAGTGCGCCCGCTCCGGTCGTGATGGTCAGCGTGCTGCCGGAAATGCGGTACGGATAGTCTCCGGGAGTGACGACGACCGGATCGCTCTCCGACGCCATCGCCGGCCGCGTCGCGTAGTTCTGACTCGCTTGGGTGCACTGCATGCGGGCGGTCGCATGCGACGGCAACGAGCTCAGACGAAGGCCGGTCGACCCGTTGACCGTGACCGATGCCCACGTCCCACCGGACGACGTGAGCGAATAGGTGCAGCCCGGAAATGAGCTCGCGTTCGCCGCGAAGACAGTGGTGAACGTGGAGGCGTAGCTCATGTCACCGTTGAAAGCGACCTCCCAAGTCGCCGTGACTGACGCGACGGTGGCATCGCGACCCGGAATGGGAGAAACCTTCCACGTGCCGACCGGCGAAGCCTCGCTCGTGGCGCCTCCGGCTTTGGATGTGGAGCTGCTGCATCCGACGATCACCGAAAAGAGCAGAGTGCAGATGGTAGCGGTCAGAGCGGTTTCCATGGATGCCGAGGCTATCGCACTTGGCCCAGGTAAAATCATTCAAATGCGGTGCGGCGCAGGTGATTGCTCTTTCGCTCGCGTGCTGTCACGGGTCGAGCGCGGCGAGCGTGGGTCCTCCAGCGCCGACGACGTGCAACAACCACCCGGAGCTCTGTGACCGCGCGTATGACCGCGCCTCGTTTCCTGGCACGCACGACGCGTACGCTCCTCCCGCATCCTTCGACTAGAAACGACCGATCAACGATCCGCCCAAGAGATTCGGGCCAACGAGCGGCACCATCGACATCTCGGTGGGCTCGCGCGCCGGCGCCGTGGGCTTGGTCGGGTTCTCGTCGAGCCGTCGCGAAGGAAGGGAGACGGTCGGCTTGTCGAACGCGTAAAAGACGACTCCGGTGAGGAGCGCAGCGACGCCGACGCCGTAGGCGACGACCGCGACCGTCGACCATGTGTCGCGATTGACGTGCGCATCTCGGTAGTCTTGCACGTCCTGGTCCCCCAGATTCGTCGTTCGCTCTTTGTCGAGGATGACGTTCATGCGGTGCTGCTGACTTCCGGCGACGAACGAGAAGACGACGCCGCTCACGACTGCCGCGCCTCCCGACAGAAGAAGGGCGTTGGCGACGATGCGCTGCCCGGTCACGTGCATCGTGTACGAGAGCGTCTTCTTCTGATCGCGCGTCACCTGAATCTCTTGTGCAAAAGGCGCGTAGCCATTCTTCGTGATGACGACGAGGTGCGTTCCGGCAGTGAGATCCAGGGGCGTGGGCAGCGGCGTCGTGCCGACGAGCCGCGAGTCGATCGTGACGTCGGCGTTGAGCATGCCGTCAAGCGTCAGCCGTGCGGGCTTCTCCCTCAGCTGCACCTCGACGGGAACGAGTGCGTTCTCGACGGCGTTCACGTCTCGCTCCTCGTCGTAATACCCTGCAGCGGTCACCTTGATGCGGTGTTTTCCCGGGGCAACTTCCAGGGCATTGAGAGACTCTGTCTTGGTCTTTCCATCGAAGAGAATCTGCGCGCCTTCGGCCTGCGCCATCACCATGATACGCGCGGGCTCCTTCACCACCGACTTCGTAGTTGCCGGCTCCGGCGCCGCGCCCTTCTCCACTTGGAGGAGCTCCTCGAGCGCCATCGTGGCGTCGAGGCGTCTTCCTCCCACCCGAACTTGGGCGATGTACGTGCGGTAGTTCTGAATCGCCGCGCGCAGGTGGTCCATGTTCGCGTCGATCGCGTATTGCCGCTTGTGCGCCTGGGCGATGGAGAAAACGATTGCCGGCTTCGAAACGATCTTGTTCGCCGCCTCGAACGCCTGAATCGCCGCGCTGAACTGGCCGCTACCGTACGCAGCCGCGCCCGCGCTGAAGAGCTCCTTGGCGCGCTCGATGTCTTGTGCAGCGGCGTCGCCCCCAAAGAAGAGGCTGGCGACGAAGACGGCCGAGAGCAGAGGGCGCATCATTTGATCACCGGCACGCCGTGGAAGAACTGCAAGCGCTTCGACGCCACGATCGCCACGTCGTCGATGCCATCACCGTCGAAATCGCCTGCGACGATCGCTTTGCCACCCGCGAAGAGGTTATTCGCGGCTCCGCCATCAAACCCGAAGACCGGCGCGCTCAGTCCGGTTACCTGAGCGTCCGTCACGATGAATTCCAGTCCGCTCCTTCGCGCGGCGTAGACCCCCAACGCCTCCGTGAGCCCGAAGATCTGCGGGCTGGCGGATCCATCGGCGATGATCGTCGTGAAGGAGGTCATGTTGCCGGGATTCGACAGCGGTGCATCGGACGGCAGCGGAAATTTCGGCGACGGAATGAGCGCTGATTTCGTGACGTCGATGGGCTTGTCCGTGGGCCCCGACTGACCCCAGTAAACATTGATTTGGCTCGCGTCTTTCTTGTCGCCATTCCCATCGGAGAGGACGATGACGTCGTCGTGGCCGTCTCTGTTTACGTCGGTCACGTTCAGCTGCCAGGCAGCGGCACGCGCGCTCACGTTACTTCCAAGAAGTGTGTCGACGAGCGTTGCCCAGGCTCCGTTACGGATCTGGAGCACGAGGAGCCGCCCTTGCTGCTTGTTGTTCGCGAGGGGATTCGGCGGGACGAGGATGACGACGCCGTCGGCGCTACCTGCAGGAGAAGCGTCGAGGTTGATCGTGGCCAAGGAGGCCTGATTCCAGTCGAAGGCCTGCGAAGTCGCGGACAGCGCTTCGAGCGATGGGCTCTCGATGGCCGGGAATTGGCGAAACGCTGCGGGTCCCGTCGCCGCGGCTGTATAAACCTTCACGTTGAAATCGATGCTCTGCGCGGCGTTCGGGACGCCCTCGACGACGATCGCCGCGAGGTCCTTGGCCGGCGCAGCTAGGCGAGTTTGCGTGAAGATGCCGCCGGCGACCGCGATCGGCACCACCGCCCCGCCCGGCGCGGACGTACGGAACAAGAACGGCGCTTGAATTTCGCGGTCCGTCGACCCTTCGAGGACCGAAAGAAACTCGCCCCCCAGCCCCGGCATGCCTGCGGTCCGGCCGGCGCGCCCTCGCGCAACGAGGCCTACGGATGCGAGGGTCTGGTGCAATTGACTGAACCCGCCACCTAGCGTCGAGACCACCACTTGCTCGATCTTCGGGAGACGCGCGACCACCACAGGCGCCTCGGGGGCTCCCTGCGGTTTCCCGAAGAGGATTCCGAGACTGTCTTCGCTCATCGTGAAGGGATCGCCTTGCACCTTGTAGGCGATGTCGAGAATCGAATCGCCGTCGAGATCTCCGAATCCGAGATTCGTTGCCGCACCCGCAACGGCAAATGGAAAGTGGTCGAGAAGCGGACGCGGCGAGCCCAAATAGACGTCGATGCTGCGCGCGGACGCCGCGATGACGTCCAGTGTGCCGTCGCGGTTGATGTCTTGCAGTTGCGCCTCGGTCCACAGAACGTTCGGCGCAAAGAAAGTGACGTCCTGGATTTGAGAGACGCTGCCGGCATCGGCGCCCCCGTCGGGCATTCCTCCATCCGACGGACCAGGCGCGTTGAGGACTATTTTGGATGGAAAGACGAAGTCCGTCTCGCGGTCGGCGGTGATCAAGCCAAACGCCAGCACTTCGAGGTTGATCTGCGGTAGCACGCTCCCCTGGTTGTCGCGCGGCGGAGGCGGTCCGGGGGGAAGGCGCTTCGAGTTGAACGTTCCGTCCCCCGCTCCGTACGCGATGACGGCGACCGGCTCCTTGGCCGAGTTGGCGCAGTTGATCACCAAATCGAGGTGACCGTCGCCGTCGGCGTCCCCGACGCGCATTCCGCGCTTCGTCACGGTGAGTCCATTCGGAAGATTCACGTCCGACGGGGGCTGGTAGGCGGGGTCCGCCGTGTACGTGCCGCGCACGAATGCAAAGTTGGGGATGGCTCGATTGAACGCGTCGGTTCGGCACGGGCTGAGCACGTGGACGGCTTTGTCGCCCGTGAACGCCATGACGATTTCGTCGCAGGGCGAGACGATGGGAAGAACGTCTTCCCGGAACGCGGCAGCGATCGGATCCCCCGCGAAGGCGTCGACTGCGCCGGTCGGGAGCACGTAGAGCGGTGGCGGTGGGGCGGAGTCACCGAGGTCTATGACGTCGAGCTGGAAGCCCGTCGGATACTTCAGGGTCTGCGCGGCAAACGGGATCGCCGGATCATCCCCAAAGATGAAAACCTTGTCCAAGCCGGGCGTGAGGAAAGTGAGCGGCACGAGCTTCACCTTCGTGTGCTCGTCGAACGTCGAGAAAGCGGTTGGAAAGAGGGTCTGGTCGGTCTGCCCCTTCCAAATGGCGACCCCCGACGACGCGACGAAACCCAAGTCGGATTGCGTTTGCCCCGCGAACGTATCCACGTTGGGGTAGACGTCCGGCGCGCGTATGGAGAAGGTTTGCGCGAACCGACGGTCCACGTCGCCGTAGTGGACTTTCATTTCTACGCGGCTTCGCTCGACGACGTCGCTGATCGTGTCGGCGTCGAAGTCTCCGACGTAGAGCTTGTCGGCGAGCGAGGGCGACACCACTTCGGCCTCGTAGGCACCGCTTGCAACGCGGCAGACCGAGTCCGCACCGCAGCCCGCTTCGGGCGGACAAAGTGGAACGGTGGTCGCTGACGAAGACGGGACGGCCGCGTGCATCGAGCCGCGCGTCTCGGGCTCCTGCCGTGCGCACGCGTAGTGACATTCGCCGGGCTGACCCGCTGGAATGCAGATTGTGTTCGTGGCGTTCGGCAGCGTTTTCGGGAAGGTGTCGCAGTACTTCGTGAGCTTCTCGGGTGTACCGAGCACGCCGTCTCCGCACTTTCCCGCGCGCACGTCACCTGGAAGGCTTGTGCAAGAAACGACGACCACGAGGCCTCCCACGCAAAGACCCGCACCCCAATTTCGCATGTCGTTCTCTCGATTCAGCTCGCGGTAGACGCTCTGGAAACGCGGCACACCACCCAAGGGACGTGCCGCGCTCTCATGGCTCCACGACGATGGTTATTTCGTGTCTCTTTCGAGGCTGTCCATTTCTTTTTTGTAGTTGCCCTTGTGGATCTCCGCGGCGGCAGCCGTCGCGTGATCTTCGTGGCTCGGCACCTCCGCGGTCACGCCACCGGCGGCGGCGGCAGCCTTGGCGACGTCCACGTGATCGGTCGCGGCCCCACCGGCGGCGTTCTCGGCTGCCGCAGTCTGGATGACGGCGGCCGGTGTAGCGGTCGTCGTAGACGCACCACTGTCAGCGACGGCCATATCGACCTTGGGTTTGTCGCAGCCCACGAACGCGACCACGGCGAAGGCGACGATGAGCACGCTTTTCATTTCGGTCCTCCAGAGGCAGCAGGAGGAGCGGCGCCGCCGGGTCCCGTCAGCTCGAATGTAATGTTCGCAGCGTCACTGTAGATCTCGCCTTGAGGCGTCGTTTGATGCGCCCATACGTGCAAGTGAGCCGTGCCAGCCTTGAACTTGGCGTGCTCGGGTTTGTCAGCAGCGAAGACGCATCCGTCGGTCTTCGAGCGGTCGACCCAGCTCGCCGACTCGTGACCAATGACTTGAACGATCGTGCATACGTGCTGCAGGCCTGCTGTGGGGACGAGCTTGAAGGTGAACGCGCCGGCGAGCGGGACACTCGCGCCCGCGAGCGGCGAGGCGACGACCGGGGTAGCCGGACGCGGGGGCGCCTTTGCATTCAGGCCGGTCAGCGCGTCGAAGAACCTGTCGTCGGTCTTCTTCAGAAATGAATCGACCCGCCCTTCCATTTTCGCGTCGTGGTCGTCCTCAGCGAGCTCGCGGACACGGAGCGCCCGCATCGCGCGGCGCCAGTGAACGTTGATGAGCGAGTGCTCGTCTTTCGTGACGGCCTTGTGATCCTTGTTGGCGATCTCGCGGATCTTGGTCGACGTTGCCCTGATGTAGTCGAATTTGACTTTGCGCTGTTCCGACGTCTCCACGGGGCCCGCATCGGGCTTCGCGTGGGCTGAGCCAGGCGGAGTTGCAGCCGCAGGCGCGCCGGATCCCGTCGGGGTTGCCGAGCCGGAAGCTGCCGGTGGCGCGGCCACTGCGTTCGAAGACACTAGCGCGAGAATGATCCCGGCTGACCCTACGCATCGCCTCATGGTTGTTTCTCCTGTCGTCTTGAGCATCATATGTGAACGACCGCAGGGTAGCTGCACGGCAGAAAGTTCGTGGAAATCATTTGCGGCGAGCGTCGTTGCGCGGATGGCGGGTAGAGTGGTTCGGTGACCACCGACGTCTTGACATACACGCTCGAAGGCAAAACTGCGGTCGTTCGAATGGACGACGGCAAAGCGAATGCATTGTCGGACGCGATGATCGACGCGCTCGTGAATGCTCTCGCCCGAGCCGAGAAAGAGGCGAGCGCAATCGTCCTGACGGGGCGGCCCGAACGATTTTGCGCCGGCTTCGACCTCAAGGTCATGATGAGTGGCCCCGAGAACGCCAAGGCGCTGCTCGTGCGTGGCTCCGATTTGCTCATGAAGCTCTACGGCGCGTCGATTCCGCTTGTGATCGCGTGCACGGGGCATGCGCTGGCGGGAGGCGCGCTCGTCTTGTTGACGGGCGACGTGCGCTTCGGTGCGTCCGGTGCGTACCGTATCGGGCTCAACGAGGTGTCCATCGGAATGCCCGTGCCGGTTCTGGCGATGGAGCTCGCGCGTGATCGCCTCGTTGGCTCCGAGCTGGCACGAGCCACGTTGATGGCCCAGATTTATTCGCCCGACGAGGCAGCGCGTGTCGGCTACCTCGACGCGGTCGCACCGGCCGACGAAGTCCTCGCACGCGCAAAAGAGGAGGCGGCGAGGCTTGGCGGCCTCTCGCGCGGCGCATACACGGCAACGAAGGTCCGCCTCCGCGGCAAGACGATCGCGCACATCCACGCGACGCTCGACGACGACATGAAGAGCCTGCTCGCGCCGCTGGTGTGACTCCGAGCGGAGTCCTGTCCTTGCGCTTTCTCCGCCCGCACGGTACGCGCGCAGCTCATGGTCGTGGCGCGTCGTTTGGTTGCGCGGATCGGAGCCGCGCTCCTTGCGGTGCTCCCATGCGGAGTCGCGAACGCTCAGGCGAGCGAGGCTTTTGGAGTCGACTACGTCGCGCTCGAGACCTGCCCGACAGCGACCTCGTTCGTGGCCAAGATCACCGCGCGGACCCGCCATGTCCACCTAGCGAGTCGTACGGAGCGCGGTCGGATGCTCGTCGTGCGCGTGACTCCGCAGAGTCACCACTTCGTCGGGCGGCTCACGATCCGCGATCCCGACGGGAGTGAAGCGGAGCGAAGTCTCAGCGCAGCGAGCTGTGACGAAGTGGTCTCGGGCCTCGCCCTCATCGCGGCCGTCGTCCTCGATCCGACGGCGCTCTCCGAGAGCCCGGCCCCCCAAGATTCTTCGCCGGTCGTTGACGCTGGAACCAGCCAGGATGAGCCCGCCCCAGCGGCGCGTCCGATAGCTCTCGAGCCGCCGTCCCCCGAGCGCCCCTCGCCGGTGCCCTCCGCAAAGAACCCCGCTCTCCCCGCCGCTCGGAGAGGCGGCGAGACTTCGCGTCGATGGCAGGTCGCCCTCGGCCTTCACGCCGCGGTGGCCCAAGGGGTCTCGCCCTACCCGCTCGCCAGCGTTCCTCTCTTTGTCGAGATCGCGCGTACGCCCGAGAGTTCGCCGCTTGCGCCGACCGCTCGCTTTCGGTTCGAGCGTCCGGGAGGCAACAGCTCCGCCTCGCCGGCAGGAAGCGCGCACTTCACATGGACGGAAGCGAGTCTCGATCTGTGTCCGATTGCCTGGTGGGGGCGGCCCACGCTGCGCGCTCAGGCATGTGTGCGCGCGGAAGGTGGGTCGGTGCAAGCGCAAGCACTGAATACGACGCCGGCGCGAAACGACGTCCGACCTTGGTTCATGGTCGGGGCCCTGGGCAGCGGGCGGTGGGTCGTGGAAGGCCCGTTTTTTCTCGAGATCGAGGCTGCTCTTCTCGTTCCCATTCTTCGAGACCGCTTTTTTCTCCGACCAGACACGACCGTCTTTCGCGCCGCGCCCATCGCGTACAGCGCGAGCGCCGGGGCTGGCGTATCGATTTGGTGATCAAGAATGCCCGAGGCGAACATCGTTTGGAGCAGCGCTATGATGGGAGCCGTGTCAACGATCGCCGAACCACGCGGAGCACGCAGACGCGCCGCCCATCCGGTGGCTACCGTCACCACGATCGCAAACGACATGCCTTCCTCCGCCACCCCTCCCCGCCTCTCCGTTCGCGCGCAGGGTCGGCTCCGGCAAATGGTCGATGCCAACTTCGACTTCGTCTGGCGCTCGTTGCGCGGACTCGGCGTGCCTTCGTCGGGTGCGGATGACGCGGCCCAGCAGGTCTTCTGGATCGCGGCGCAAAAGCTTGAAGCGATCATCGTGGGGAGTGAGCGCTCTTTTCTTTTCGCAACCGCACGAGGCATCGCTGCAAACGCCCGGCGGGGCCGCGCACGAAGCCGCGAGGTGCAAGATGACGATGCGATCGCCGTGCACGTAGACGCTCGTCCAGACCCCGAGCAGACGGCTGTTTCGACGCAGGCTCGCGCTCTTCTCGATCGCTTCCTCGAGGATCTGCCGGAAGATCTTCGGACGATCTTCGTTCTCTTCGAGCTCGAAGGAATGAGCATGGCTGAGATCGCGACGCTCTTGGAAGTTCCGTCGGGAACGGTTGCGTCGAGGCTCCGACGGGCACGTGAAATATTTCAGGGCGTCGCGAAACGCCTTCAAGCCATCCAAGCAAGGGGAGATAGGCCGTGAGCGATCCGCAGAGACTGCTCTTCAACTCAGAGACGACGCTCTCCGAGCTGCAGTTGCTCGAATCCTGGAACGTCGAGCAACCGTCCGCAGCTGCACGCGCGGGAACGCTCGTAGTGCTTGGCCTCGGCGGCACGGCGGTGGGAGCGGCCGCTGCAGGTCGAGCGGCGAGCGCATTGAAAGGCTCCTCGATTGCCCCGAAGGCATCGGCGCTGTGGGCACTCTCGCTCACGAAGTGGATCGCGCTCGGGGCGATCGGTGTGGGGGTCACGGTGGCCGGCGCGCTCTACCTTCACCAAGGCCCGCATCAGCCTCCGCCGGAGAAGGCGAAGAAGCCGAGCGCGGAGAGCGCATTGGTGGCCGCGCCCCTGCCGACTCTCGTGGTGACTCCCCTAGTGACGCCGATGCCGACTGCCGTGGCGAGTCCGCTTCCGGAGTCGCGCGAAGCTCCGACCACGAACCTTCCTCCCGCGAAACCGCGCCCGGCTTTGCGCATCGAACCCCACAGCATCGAAGGCACGATGGGCCAAGAGATCGCCAAGCTCGATCGGGCGCGCGCCGCGCTTACGGAGGGCGACCCGCTCCGCACACAGCAGCTCGTA
>JAYTOU010000069.1:0-32334 GCA_043747615.1 Myxococcales bacterium
CCCATTCCTCCACGACGTGGGTAGATCGTTGTGGAATCAGGGGGACTCCCGGAGACCATGGGACACCGCGGGACGATCTGGGCGTTCACGATGGTCCGATTTGGACCACCGCCAACGCGGCTGCGAAAAGTAGCGGTAAGGGCAAGTCGGGCGGGCGCGCCTACTCGGGCGCGGCGAGCTTCTCGAAGTTGTAGCGGCCGCTGACGAGCAGCCGAGCGCGCTGCATCGCGAAGCTGTGGCGCTTGTCGTTGCCTCGGCAGCGGTGAACTTCGACGAGCTCGTCCTGCGAGAGCATCCAGTCGCGGGCGAGCTCGTCGTCGCTCAGGTCAGCGGGGATCATCGTCGGCAGCATGGTGGAGGAGGCCCGCCAAGGCTCGGAATCCGACGACACAGCAGAAGAAGAGGCAGAGGTAGCCCCGGATTAACGTTTTCGTTCCTCTACTCGAGGGCCGAAAAGCCGCGCAGGCCGCCGCCCGTGACCTCTTACCGCTACTTTTCGCAGCGGTGTTGGCGGTGGTCCGACCCGTACGGCCTGGATTCCGTTCACGCTGGACCCACTACCGTAGGTTTTTCAGTCGATGCGGGGGGTGGGCCACTATCTGCGCAAAACCCGTTGCCCACCCCACCGGTTCAGAGTCTGATTTGGAATATCCACCGCTGTGGTCTGATCCTCCCCACTTTCGTGGACACCCCACATTCGGCGCTATTGAGCTTGCGTGTTCTGTATGGCTCGACACGTTCCCATCGCGCAGTCCACCAGCAAGTAGCTCGCCTGCCGTCCGCAGCCCTTGGCACCAAAGGTCTCAATGCTGAGCTGTGAGAGCTGCACTTCAGGCACCGGGCACTTGAGGTCGAACGCGGCTTGTTTAGTAAGCATTGGTGAGATCACGGATCCATAGACATCCGGGCTGCAGCCGTGGTCGCTGCATCTGACCCAGAACCGAGCGATCTGTCCGCACCCTTCGACGGTGAAGCTGGTCGACTCGGGCTTGTCAGGGGTAAGCTTCAGCCTGCTCGCATCGCAATTCATCGCGGTCGCGGCGTGCGCCCTCACCGTCTCCAAACCGCTTCCGCCGCACCCCACCATCATCAAGCCGGCAACCGCAACCACGGCAAATCTCGCTGAGCTCATGACGCCAGGGCCGTCGCCTCGACGAACATCGCCGCAAGCGTGGACGTGTCGACCAGGTCGAGCACCTCGGGTCGCATCTCGGCCAGATATTCCGAGAGTTTGCGCGTGGCCACGAACCACCGCGCGACGAGCTTTCGCGCCACCACGTCACGCAGGCTCATGCCATGGGCCTCAACGATTTCACTCGCGGCCGAGACGCCGATCACTTCCGGAGTTCGACGCGTCCGACCGCCACCTCGCCGGTTGCGCGTCGTCGGCGTGGCCAAAGGGCTTCCCACAACGACGACGTAGCCGCGTCGTCGGCGTCGCGCGAGTAGCTCGTCGCGCCGTTTTTCAAGCGCCGACGGATCCACGAACGTCTCCGTGCGCTCCCTCATGCGCCGATTGCCGATGCGACCCCAAGCAATCTTGAGACACAGCTCGCCGAAGAGCGTTCGAGCCTCGCTGATGCCGTAGAGACGGAAGCGATTCTTTGTCGGATCCACGAGTCGAAGTTCCATGTCGGTGTTCATGCGGCCCTCCTTGATTTCTTCGTAACAGTCCCGGATGTCTTCACGGCCGACTTCTTCTCGGCCTTGGATGCAACGTTCCTCGCGGACGGCTTCACATCCGGGGTCGGCTTCGCGGAGACGTAGCGGTAAAGTGTGGCGATGGAGATCCCGAGCGTGCGGGCAATCTCGCGCGGTGCATTGTTCTTGTCCTTGAAGAGCGAGTGCGCGTGGGCGAGGTCCTTCCCCTCGAGCACACGGGGTCGGCCGCCGAGTCGTCCGCGAGCACGAGCAGCACTCAAGCCCGCGTTCGTGCGCTCACGGATGATGTCACGTTCGAACTCCGCGAGGGCGCCGAAGACGTGGAAGATGAGCTTCCCGCCGCTCGTCGTCGTGTCGATGCTCTCCTGCAAACTGCGAAACCCCACCTTGCGCGCTTGTAGCTCGCGCACCGTTTCGATCAGATGACCGAGCGAGCGACCAAACCTGTCCAGTCTCCAAACGACGATCGTGTCGCCGCGGCGCGCGAACGTGGTCGCCTTCGTGAAACCAGGACGCTCGGAGCGCGAGCCGCTCGCAACGTCGGTGAAGATCTTCTTGCAGCCTGCCTTCTTCAACGCGTCGCGCTGGAGATTCAGGCTTTGATCCTGCGTGGAGACGCGCGCGTAACCGAGAAGCATCGTGCGCCGTACAATCTCAAAACGCGTCGCAGATGGAAAGTAAAAAGAACCTGTTTTTGAGATGGGTTGAGCGCTCGATTTAAGCCATTTTTCGTGCCAGCGCGCGACGCGTTTGCCGGTATCTCAAAAACGACCGATTATGCGACAGGTCGACGCAACGACCGCGAGCGGCTCCGCGTACGATATTTACGAGGCGGCGCGGATGGATGGCGCGTTACCGGCGGTCGGACGTCCACTCGTTGAGGACGGCCGCGATCGTCGGATGAAAACTGTCGACGTTCGCATAGTGAAGGTCGTCGACGCAGCCAATGAAGGCTTCATGGGCGGCATCGATCTTGATGTCGAGTGCGACGCGTTCGGCGACATCGTCCGCCATGCCCCGCCCGCAGAGAGCGACGACGCGGCGCATGACCGCGAACCGATGGTGCGAGCTTCCGACGATCGCCATTGAAACCGCGGCGAGAGATTTCTCGGTCAGACCTCCGACATCAAAGATCGCCTCCAGGCGCGGTGGGATCACATCGCAAAACTCCCAGGGGAACGCTCCGCGCGTCCATGTGCTGTAAGCGTCTACGAGTGCTCCCCACAGGCCGTCGTCGATGCCCTTCAGCGCCCGCAATTTCTCGGCGTCGATATGGGCAGCCAGACGGTGGTGTCCCCAGATGGACTCGGCCTCCTTTCCGTTGTCGTCATGGAGGTACGACACGAAAGACGACAAGCGCTCCGGTGTCCACGCGGGCAGGTCACTTAGTGCTGCGATCCAGGCGTCGCCTTCGGGGTCAGGGGGCGGCGCCGCATCCTTCGAGACCGCAAGCACGGCGACTAGCGCGCCGCGCAGTGCGTCGATCGACGTGTATCGCTTCTTCGGATCGACGTCGGTGCAACGCTCGATCACCTTGCCAATGCGACCCTTCGCAGTCTGACGTCCGTAGGGCACTCGGTGTCGAGGACGGCCGAAGATGTCGTGTAAAATACAGCCAAAAGCGTAGATATCGGTCGCAGCCGTCGCGCTCCGAAAGGCCTGCTTCTGTTCGGGGGCGCAGTACCACTCCGTACCCCACGTCGTGTTCGTCGACGTCGCGCGGGTGTCCGACGTGGAACTGGCGAGCACGAGGCCGAAGTCGGCGATCTTCCACGTTCCGTCGAGAAACAGGATGTTCTGCGGCTTGAGATCGCGGTGCACGAACCCAAGGCGGTGCAGTTCGGCGAGACCGTTCAGGATGTCGAGCAACGCCGACGTCGGCGTTTCCGCGCTCTTATGGGTCGACACGATCTCCGTTTCGAAGTTCTTTTCGGACAGTGGCATCGTGTACCAGGGCGGATCCGCTGCCAGGTCTGATGAGAGCACCGAGACGAAATGGTCCGCGGAAAGCTGCGACTGGACGCGCACCTCGCGCTGAAAGCGCGCGAGCTGTTTCTTTCGATCGATCTCGGTCTCGACGAACTCCGGCTTCGGATCGAACGTCTTGCGAGCGACGACCGTGCCGTCGGGCATTTCGACGCGCTCTACGTGACCGATCGCTCCCCGAGCTATTTCCAATGCGAACTTCATCCGGCCATCGCACCACACCTGGCCTCGGGCGCAAGGGCGCACAGTCGAAAACACTGCGTCAGCCTTAGATCAACGAGACGCACCCTCCGCGTGCTTCGCAAGCTGGCGGGCTCGAGCGACGCCGAACAAGAACACGCCAAACAGGGCCACGGTCGTTCTCTCCGTAAGACTCGGGACCTCCGTGGCCCAAGAAAACTGGGGTCCCAGCGCTGAAATGACGACCGAGCTTCCGCAAATGGCGACGACCACGAGTGCGAGATTGCTCGTCGCCATGGTGAGCGTGCTTCGATCGCTTCCCAGCGGAACGGCCTTGTCAAACGCGCTCACGGACGCGCGAAGCGCAACGAACGAGAAGGCGAGCCATGCCGAGATAATTAAGAGAGGTCCCACCATCGCGGTGAAAAAAGGCGCGTGCGTACCCCCGAGTTTCCAAACGATCGCGTACGGCAGGACCATCGCTAACGAGCACCACGGGAATATGGTCATGGCGGAGCGGAGAAGCGTTTTCATGGTGCCTCGGGGGGCTAGAGAGGAGGAGTAAACGCTGTTCGGGACGGCTTCCCGCAGCTTCATCCTGTCGGCCAACGGCTCCGCGTGGTTGTGCGAAATCGACGTGGCGCCCGAGCGGCCGCGTCAGTGGATCTCGGGGGCCTCGTAACTACGACCGAGCCACTCGTCGACGGCGTCCGGTCCTTGCAGCACCGCGACGACAAGCGCGCAGATCGCTACGCTTGGTTCGAACGGGATCATCTCGGCCAGCCGTAGCGATCCCTCACCATTCCAAAAAGCGAACGCCGCCAAAAGCACGATCCGCTCGGCGCTCGAGAGGTTGCCTCCATCGCCAGCGAGAAGCTCGAGGGCGGCAGGTGTTGGTCGAAGGTTCGTCCAAAGCTTCTCGAGGCTCACCATCGCGAGAAGCGCGCGGCAAGCGCGGCCCATTTGATCCTCGTCGCGGAACATGGCGGTTAGCGTAGCTCACGCGCCGCTAGGCCTGGCGACCGAGATGCCATACGGCGATCTTGAGGCGACATTCCTACGCAGAGAGCAGCAGCGGATTTGCACTATGTCGCTCGCGCGCGCCGAATGAGCGACTTTCGCCGCGGCGAGAGCGAGAGCGAGAGCCAGCGCCGCCTCCCTTCATCGTCATCGGTGATGATTAGCGAAACATTTGGAGCGCACCAAAAACGCAGGCGTCCGCCGGGTTGAGTGTTCGGGAGACCCTAGCTGCACGCGCATCGGCCTCATGACAGGTCCTGCATGTCCGCGGCTTGGTCCACTTTGCCCGTAGTGCCGTTGGGGCCGGCGGGACCGGGGTTTCCCAGCAGATCGTCGCCGCCCGCAGCGCCGGTTCCCGCTCCGCCGAGAGACGTGCGTGCCATCACAGAGCTTTGTGGCTCATAAGAGCGTCGCATCCTGCACGGGTGCCGCGAGGCCTGGCTTGCCATCGAGCGCCGGCGTTTTGCCGCCTGCACCTGCGGCCCCGGCGCCACCGAGCGTGATCGCCGCCGTCGTTCCTGGGTCCACGGTGGGCTTGGTGCCCGAGTAGAGCACTCCTACGGCGATGCCTCCGGAGCCTCCGGAGCCCGCACCCCCGTTGCCACCCGCGCCTCCGTTGCCCCCCTGACATCCGGCGCCGGTCGCATTGCCGTGCAAGCCCCCGGTCTGTCCCGTGCCCCCGCCCGCGCTGCCGCCTCCATCGCCCGCTTTCTTCGTGCTCAGAGTGGAGGCGTTGACCGTGACCGTGCTCGAGAGAACGGCGAGCGCAATGCTCGCTCCTCCTCCGGTCCCACCCGCGCCGCCGCTCGCTCCGCAACCTCCGCACGCACCGCCGCCCCCTTGGGCCCCCGCCGCAACGCTGCCCCCGCCGCCGCCGCCCTGACCGGGGGCACCGCTCACGCCCGTGGTGCCGTTCGCGGGATGCCAGCCGGTAGCGTCGAACTTCCCCGACGACGTCAGTTTTGGTGCGTCTCCGCCCACGGGCGCATCGGAGCCATTTCGGCCACCTATCGAGGATGGGCATTCCAGGGCGGTGCCTCCCTTCCCGGTTGCCGTCGCGGGACTCGGCGTGACTTGGGCCACCTTCCCGTCGTTACCGTTGCCCATCAGACCAACACCGCCGACTCCTCCTGTGGTTGTTCCGCCGTTCGAACACGTGCACGCCTTGTCGAAGACACTTCCGGTTCCGCCCCCAACAATTCCACTCAGATCGGCGGGTGTCGGCGTCCCCACTGCGCCCGCGGTCCCGCTCGTCCCCGTCACACCAGTGCCCGCCGCGAGGACCACACGCTTGAACGTGATGCCGATCGACCCCGTAACCAGCGCCGCGATGCTCGAGTCCCCTGGCGCGGTGCCATTCGGGGCATCCACTTCGAGATCCTCAAACGACGCTGCTTTCGTGAAACCCGTGATCTTGAGCGCCGGCGGCGCCGCTGCGCTCGCTGCTGGCGCGATCTTCACCGACTTGCTCGCGAACGCCCAGCTCGTGCAGTCGAAACCGCCATAGATGCTCACACCATCGTGGGTCGCATCCAGCGAGATCGCCGCCGGGTAGGCGCCTTCGCAGACGTACACGCGCGACTTCGCGGAGGTCGTCAGCGACACCGCGTGCGCGATCGTCGCCACTGGAAGCGCCTTCGTCCCGGCGCCCGTCGCATCGCTTCCTGTTGGCGAGACGAAGACACCAAGGGTGTCGTCCACGCACGCCGGCGAGTCTTTCGGGTCCGCATCGCACCCAGGGGGGGCTACGTCGCCTCCGCCGCCGTCTCCGGGGCCGCCATCCAAAGCGCTCCCGTCGCCACCTTCCGCACCACCATCCGGGACGGCGCATGTTTCTGTATCCGTGCACGAGGACGACCAGCACCCGGGCAAGTTCGCGATCAGCGCTGCCGCCCCCAACATCGTCCCTAGAATCAAGAAAGTACGCATGCCGATCTCCTTCTAAAAGCGTCCGTTTACCATCAAGCCAGATCCCCCGAGGACGAGCGGAGTCACTGAAATCTGCGCGCCGGTGGCATGGTGCTTCGGCCACAGCACCATCGCCGCGATTCCGCCTCCGACAAGTGCGAAGCTCGTCACGCCGAAGACGATCGCCAAGTTCCTGTCCTGCACCTTTGCCGCGTCCGCGTTCGTTGCCGCGCTGCACAGCGAATCGCTCGGCGAGGCCGCGCATTTCGAGCCCGTGGGATCGCTCGGATCTCGCTGCTGACTCTCGACGTTCGCTTGATGCGATGAGCCGAGGGCGAAGCCGATCGCCGTGGCGCCAGAGACAGCTCCGACGCCGATCAACGTGAGCCCAACCCATGTGCCTGTCGATCCACCACCGGTGGTGGGCTCGGCGGGAGGATATTGCGTTCGCTCGACTGGCACCGCAGGGGTCTGGTTCGGCGTCGCAGCAGACTGCGTGTCGAAAACTAGCCGCACCGATGTCTTCGCACCCGCGGCCGCCTCGATATCCGCGGCCTCCACCTTGTCGAGCAGCTTCCCCTCCACGTGATGCTTGCCGGGGAGCACGTCCACCGATCCATCCGCATCGCGTTCGATCGATGACCCGTCGAGCGAAAGACTCGTGCCTTTCGCCGCATCGATGACGAGGTGACCCGTTTTCCCTTCAAGGTCGGCAAGGAATGGTTTCGCGTTCGCCTGGTCGGCCGCCGTCGCTGCGGGGAGCCTGAGGTATTTCTTGAAATGCTGAAGCGCATCGAGTGCGTGCCCAGATTTCGTCTCGCTCAGAGCCAGATCCCACAAGAATTTGGGCTCGGGATTGAGCGCGTACGCCTGCAAGAACGACTGGCGTGCGCCTTCGAAATCGCTCTTGGCGAACGCCCGTTTCCCTTCGTTGTGCCGCTGATCAGCCTGACTTTCAGCCTGCGCCGTGGCCGAGGCGAGCATGATCACGACGGCCGCCGCAAAGGATCTCGCGAGTCTCATTTGATCAGCTCGTTCTCTGGGGGCGGCTTCGTAGTGTCCGCGGAGGGAATGGGAGGCTTCGGAGGAGGGAGCGGTGCATGCTTGGGCGCGAGGCGCTCTGGTTCGATCTTGCGAAGGGCAGGACTGTGCACCGCGCTGGCCTCCGGCGGCGCGATCAGCGTGGGTGACGAAACGGGAGCAATCGGCGCGGCCGCTGGCTCACGCGCCGCTGCGACGCTCGGCCGCGGCGGAGGACTCGAGATGCTCGCGGACGCTGGCGCCGCGGCACCTTCGTTCGAGGCCCGCCGATTCAGAAGAAGCACTCCAACCGCCCCGAAAATAAGTACGGCGAGAGCGACCCAAGCGAGTCGCGGCGAGCGCACGGGCAAACGTGGAGCCTCCGACTCGTACGCCGACGCCGGCTCGTCGCTCAGTGGACCGCCAGACTTTCCTGGCGCATGGGGAAGTCGCAATGTGGGCTCGTGGCGCGCATCGGGAGGCGGAATCACCGCAGCCTCGAACCCGGGCTGCGTGTCCCTCGACATCGGCGCCGCCCTCGGTCCCGCGTGGTAGGCGGCCGCGAGATCGCCTTTCGTTTCCGCGCGAATGACCGGCTCTATTCTTAGATTTGGCGGCGGGTCGCGCCGTGTGCGCGCGCCAAGCCCGGCCATGATCCTTTTCATGAGTTCCGGGTCGACCTCGCCCGAGGGTGCGGTCAAGCCAGGATCCGCGTTCGGAACCGTGTCCGCCGTCGAGTCGCTCGCGGACAAGGGCCCGTCCGGATCTGTGTCGCTCGTTTCTTTCATCGTCCTTGCCCGCAAAGCATAGTCCCCAAAGCCCTCCTCCAAGGCCAAGAACGCGTCACGACGCGGAGAGGAAGAGCCACGCAATGGCCGTGCACACCGCAAATGCGATGGCAAGAATTCCAACCCGGAAGATCGCCTCACGCTTCATGCCTCTCGGCCGACGCGTTTGCTTTGTTGCGTGAATAATTTCAACGATCGGCGATGGAGACCTCGAGCCCAACGATTCGAGCGTGTTTGGAGGTCTGGCCTCTTCCACCACCGTTGCTCCCGCGCTCCGGGAGGCGACCGGGGCTTCGCTGTCCACCGCCGGCGAGGTGCCTTCGATCGGCGCAACAAGCTGTTTCTCGAGGAATTGCTCGAGCACACTCTCGAGCGCGAGATCAATGGTGATCACTGTCTCTCCAAGGGCCGCCATGACATCGGGCGTCCACTCAAACTCCGCGTCTTGAAGGAGTGGGGTTGATCCAAGAAGAACCCCCTTGCTCGAGCCGGTATCGCGAAGGAATACGCGTCCACCGCGGCGCCATACATGCAGATGGGTGCGCGAGGCCGCTGCATCGGAGAGGCACAAATCGCACGTCTTCGCGCGCCCGATCGCGTAAACCTTTCGATCCTCAACGAGCGCGAGCGTCGCCCGGATGTTGGCACCTTCCGCGATCCGCACCGTCGGAACCTCCGGGTGTCCGTGGCCGCGAAGGGCGTCCCGCAGCGCGTAAAGCGCTAGCTCTCGGGTCGCCTTCGGCTCATTGAGCGTCTGAGAAGTTGCGTCCTCACGCAACTCGAGCTCCGTCTGGCCGATAAGGATCTGATCCCCCGGGCGGATGACGCGGGGAACGCCTTTCCGGAGCGGAACGCCGCCCACACTCGTACCGTTGCTCGACTCCCCGATGATCAACCACTCCCCTTCCCACAATCGAAGCGTCGCATGTCGCGCTCCAGCTGCTGCGTCCTCGAGTACGAGATCGCAGGTCGGATCGCGGCCGAGCACGCAGCGCTCGCCGACGAGCGTGATAGAATTCTTGGCGGGGCCCCTGATGATGTTCAATGTCAACGGCATGGGCGGACGGCACCATGGCTGAGCCCGAGATTCGCTACGCGCCCGGGACGCTCATCGCCCGCAAATATCGCATCGAAGGCGTCATTGGCGCTGGCGGCATGGGTGTTGTTTACAGAGTGACCCAAGTGCGGATCGGAAAAGTGTACGCGTTGAAGACGCTGCATCAGAGTCTCGCGTCTCGCGAAGATTTCGTGGCTCGGTTCTTCAACGAAGCCAAAATCCACGCCAAGATCGACTTGGCGGAGGACGCTGACCTTGACCGGAAAGTTCACAAGAACATCGCTCGAATCTACGACTGCGATTGCGCGGAAGATGGCACCCCGTTTTACGTCATGGAATTTCTCCAGGGCGCAAGCCTCCGCAAAGTGCTCTGGAACAGCGAGTCCCGTCGCTTCGACATTCGGCGCAGCCTCGACATCGCGATCAGCGTCTTCGAGGCGCTCGCGTACGCGCACGAGAGGGGGGTCGTTCACCGCGATATCAAACCCGACAACATTTTCATTCAGACGATCGGTCCTTTTTGCGAAGTGAAGATCGTCGACTTCGGAATTGCACGCATCCTTAGTTCTCCTGCGGGCACTGGCGAACGTTTCTTGGGGACGATTGCCTATTCTCCGCGTGAGCATCTTCTTGGCAAGCCTCCGACGCCGAAGATCGACGTCTACGCGGCAACGCTGGTTCTCTTCCTGATGCTCGTCGGGCGTACACCGTTCGCTGCCCTCGGTGGGGAGAGGGCACTCGGTCAGGCCATTCTATCGGCCACGCCGCCGGTCGCCCCGCTGCTCACGACCTTCGGCGATTTCCCTGAATTTTTAGCTTCCCTTGTTGCCTCAGGGCTCTCGCACAATCCTGACGAACGGCCCACCGCGTACGTCATGGCTAGGCAGCTGCGGCGGGTGGAGGCGGAGCTCGGGATCGTAAATCCCATCGACGTCAACGCGACGATCGAAGATCTCTCGACGGCGGTGCACACCGTGGTTGGCGAAGAGGGCGCGCCAGCCCCATCGAGCACGGCAAAGGAACGCGACCGGCAGGCCATCGGGATCGCGGCCACAACGCCCGCCGTGATGGAGGAGGATACTAACCCGGATGAAAATCCGGCACCGAAGACGGATCCTGCCCCTGCCCCTGCTCTCGAAGCGCCGGCGGAATCGCGCAACGCGAGGCCAGCCACGGACGGCGCACGCCGCGGGGCAACGCGGATTTCTGACTTCGTCCCTCCGCTTGCTCTGTCCACGCCATCGGTGAACAGCTCTCCGCCCCGAAGTTGGGAGCCTCCGAGATCCGCACCCGAAATTGACCACAGCGCACACACCCGCGCGGCTCTCGAACGAGCGCTCGTGGCGGAATCACACGCGCCCACGCATACCGCTCCAATGCCTGATCGTCCGGCGACGCCGGAGCAGGCACCGGGTACTGGTGGGGACCTCTGGGCGGCGCGGGGGTTCGTGGACGCCGGAACGCCGGCGCGCAAGGCGATGAACGACACGGAGCCGTTCCCGATCGATTTTTTGGCGATGCTTGAGAAGCGGCATCCTTCCACGGCGCCCGAAGCACTGCCTGCTCCGGCGACGGGGACAGCTCCGCCAATCGTAACGATCCCCGAAACGCGCGTGCCGACGCGTCACATTTGGATGACCGCGGGGACGATATTCGCCGTTGTGTTCTTGGGGCTCAGCATCACCTCTCTATTTTTCGCTGGATCCGCTGCTTCGAAGCGCGCTGCCCCCCGCTCTCCGGAAGTCGTCGTGACGAGTCCCGCAGCAAGTCAGCCAGAGCCTGTCGCCGTGACCCCGCCGCTCCCCGAACCACAGGTGCCCGCGTCAGCAGCGGCGGCGTCACCAGCTCCAGAGCTTGTGCTTGTGCCCGCGGTGAAGCCGAGCGCGCCCATCAAGCACGCCGAAGTACCGCGCCCGACTCCTTCGACAAAATCGAGCAACTCCGACCTACTGGAATGGAGGACGCCGCCACCATTCGCGAGTGCCGCGGAACAAGCAGCGCCGACGGCACCGCGAAAAAAACTGCCTCCCTCCGGCCTCTGAGCGGAGCATTTCGAGATGGGTAGGCGCAGAGGCGCCTGCAAAATTTTTAAGTTCACTCCGTGGAGGCATGGAGTTAGATCACTCCATGGAGGCATAGATGACCGCACAGGACGGGTTCCCTACCCAAACGGCAGCGACGCTCACGGGTGTCACTCGCAAGACGCTTGAGAACTGGGATCGGCGCGGCTTTCTAAAGCCATCCATCAAGGGCGCGCGCGGCCATGGTCTCTCGCGCATCTACAGCTTCCGCGACCTGATCGCGATCCGCGTTGCGGACGATCTGCGCGCGCAGGGCATCGAGGTCCACAAGCTGCGCCGCGTCGTCGAGTACCTCCGCAAGCGCAAAGGGCTCGACTTTACGACGAGCGACGTGCTCGCGGGCACCATGCTCGTGACCGATGGCGTCGATGTTTACGAGGTCGACGGCAACGCTCGCGTATCGACGCTCCGGCATCCCGATCAATCGGCACTGATGGTCCCACTCGGGCGGCTCGTCGCGAAGATCAGGGCTGACGCCAAGAGCGTCCGCGCGGCCTGAAACATTCAGGCTCTCCCTCGAAACCCTTACTGACGAAGGTCCCAATGGCTTAAGCGCGAGACGCACAAACGAAACGGGCCGAGCTGTCACCGCTGCTAACGGTGGCTGGCAAGGCCAGCAGGCTCGACCCGTCGTCTTTTGCAAGACCGACGAGACGAGCATAGGGGATCGTGTTCCTTTTTTCAAGGAACTGCGATGCGAGCCCCTGCGGCAGGCGCGCTGGTAGCGCCTGCACAGGAGTGGTGTGCCGTTCGAGCGTTCGCGCTCACGGTCGCCAGGGCTCTCGTGGCGCTCCGCGACTGATGTGGACGCGCCGACTTTGCTCGATGCAGTGAATGTCTCTGACCGGGCTGGTCCCGGTCTTCGGGGTGCCTCATGTCCCAAACTTCTGCTTCGGCCTTTGAACAGGCCGCCGCGATCGATGCCTTCGCGTCGACGCGAACGAACTACGAACGTTTCGCTTTCCTTCTCCTTCGTACTGGAAACATTCCCGGGCTCACGCTCGCGCATCTTGATTTCCGCGTGCTGCTCTTTCTTCTCGGCCAGAAGCCTGGCCACTACGCGGCCCACCAGCACACGATCGCCAAGGCGTGCGATTCAAACACGACGTCGATTCGGAATTCGCTCGGGCGGCTACGCGCGGCGGGGCTCGTGCTCTGGGAGCTCATTCCGCCGCACCACGTGCTCCCCACGGGCCGTTTCACCCGGACGAACGTGAACCGCTATTGGGTGCACCTGCCTCGGTTAGGGACGCTTCTGGAGGGCCCGGCAAGACCACCGCGGAGATTGCCGAAATCGGTCGGGTCGACGCTGCCGAAATCGGATGCGTCTTATGGAACGGCATTTAACTTTAAACAAACACCCCCCCCTAACCCCCCGGACGAATCGTGGCGTGCAGCCGAGCATCCGGCAGACGGGGGGGAGGCGGTTTTACCGATGGGGTCGGAGCTCGAGTCGATTCGTGAGGCGTGGGAGAAGCTCGGACTCGGCGCGCTCGAGCATCGTTCGGTGCGTGCTCTCGAGAACCGCCGCGCCGAGGGTGCGACGCTCGAGCAGCTTGAGGCTGCCGTCGCCGGTGCAGGCAAAGATGATTGGATCCGACGTCGCGCGAAAGCCCCTTTTGCCGTCGTTTTCGCGTCGCGTGCGAGCATTGAGCGCTTCGCGCACGAAGGTCGGAAGATCCTCGATGCCAGTGCCTTCGAAGCGCGCCGCGATGCGGAGGAATGCCGAAAAGATCGCGAGTGGCGTAAGCAGCAACGCGCCGTGCTCCGGACCGAGTCTCCGCCCACCGCCGACGAGATTCGGGGGTGGCTCCCCGATCTACGGCCCCCTCCCCCGCCGCCTATCCAACCGATGACGGTCGAGGAGATCGTGAAGCGTCGGGCGGAGCAGCTCGCGCATGCGGAGGCATGGGCTCAGGAGAATGGCGGTGGAGGCACTTGATCCAAGGCGGAGCTTCGGCGAGCCAGCGGCATCCCCCAGGTCACGATTTTTGCCATCGAAAAGAAGGCCACGTTCACTCTCGGGACCGAACGCGCGAAGAGCTCGCCGACAGCTGAAGCCAGTGCGTCTGTTAGCTGAGTGAGCTCACCTGACTCACTCAAGCGAGTTCGGGGGAGCGCGCGAGACGTGCCAGACAGCAGCGCGTACTCAGCCACCGCACACGCTGGTGCGCCCACAGTCGCGTGAGTCCGGGGCGTGCGCTTGGTGAGGTACCGCAGCTTTGTTGGCCCTCTTTGCTGCGTTTCCTACTGTCCGGCCCACAATGAACACAACGCAGACGATTGCCGTCCTAAACCAGAAGGGAGGCGTCGGGAAATCGACGATTTCTCAAAACCTAGCTGCTGCAGCTCATCTCCACGGGCGCCGGACACTCGTCCTTGATCTCGACAAGCAAGGGACGACGTTCAATTGGTTCGCGCAGCGCGGGGCCGACTCGCGACTGAAGGGACTAGCGGTGCAGAAGGCCGACAAGGTTTGGAGCGTGCCGAAGTTTCGCGAGCTGGCGGGCAATCACGATTTCATCGTATGTGACGGCCCAGCGCGACTCTCAAACGTGAGCACTGCGGCGGCGGTCGCGGCAGACATCGTCCTGATCCCGATCCGTGTGGGGATGGGGGAGTGGTGGGCGTGCGCCGAGAATGACGAGATGCTCGACACCGCAGACGAGTATCGAGCACAGCTCGGCATCGGGACTGTGCGCCGCGTCTACTTGCTGAATGAGATTTTTCCGAACGTCACCGAAACGCAGCGGATGATCGACGCACTCACCGGCAACGTAGAGCTCCTTCCCATGGGCATCCAACACCGCGTCGCTTATGCGCGAGGCCTTGGTAGCGGCGAATCGGTCCTCACTCTCGAACCGAAAGGCAAGGCAGCCCAAGAGGTCCTTGCACTCTACAAACTCATTCTCGCGATGGGAGGGCAGACCGATGGCCGAGCGAACTAAAGGGCTGATCTTTGCGGTACCGAGCAAAGATCAGGATTTCATGAAGGCTCAAGAGGAGCCGTCAAAGGGCGACGACTTTCTGACGGTTTTGAAAGGCGAACCCGAGCCCATCGTGCGGGTTGTCGAGAAGGAATCGCGATTGACGGTCTACCTATCTCCCGCGGTCCATCAGAAGCTCCGAGTGCGCGCGATCACGCGCGAGACGACGATCACGGAATACGTGCGCGCATTGTTGGAGCGTGATCTCGCGGAATAGCCTCGCTACTTCGTCGCTGCGATAGGCCTCGGATGGAAGACGAATCCGCGAGCGAGCGGAATTCGCCGAGCCTCTATCGCGCCGACAACGAAGCGCGCGCACGGCGTGGTCTCCCACCACGCTACCCACTACTCGCGGCGTAGGTTCCCACGCTCTTGGGGGCCTAAAAACAGGATGATGCTTTCACCGGCGACGGCGCCGGGCTTCGTCGCGTTCCAGGTCGCGCAGCATCGCCGCGTACGCGTCGTCGTTCTCTGCCCGTGCGTCGCTGGTGCGGGGCTTGGACTCATCGCTCTGCTTGAGAACACGCGCGGGGGTTTTATTTACGTGCGAGCAAAGGGCGAAAACCTGATCGGGCGCGAGCTCCGTTTCGATGACGATTTGATCGATCGTCATTCCTTCCCGCAGGGCCTTGTAGACGCGAGCGGCGAGGGGACCCGAGACAGGCGCTGCTAAGGGAGCGCGTTGTCCGCGTTTGGCGGCGAGGATGGCGACCTCGTTGGGATCGAATCGGTGGACACCATTTTTATCGAGAACCCAACGAAGCTCGTGCCGCTCCTCCATGCGCCGAACGGTACTGATGTGGACGCCAAGCAGCTTCGCGACGGCGCAGCGCGTGAGTGAAAAATTGCGTTTGCTCATTTCGAGTCCCTTCGACCGCGCGGCTAGAAACGTTGTGTCCTCCCGTCCGCAAAACGGCCGCCTGGACCCCAATGGCCGCCACGAGAAACGATTGTGTGTCGCCACACGGTTTCTAAGACGGGGTCGATCGAGGGAAATTCATGGATGCGAGTGGCGCGACATGTCGCCGACCTGCCGTTGAACAAACGGTCAGAATTGCGGGCCTTTTTTCGCGTCGATACGACCGCATGGGTCAACCACGGAGGCGGAAAAATGGCGTTCGACACGAAGAGCATTACGAAAGCGAAGGAGTACGTC
The DNA here is from genome assembly GCA_043747615.1 of Myxococcales bacterium. Classification (GTDB taxonomy): domain Bacteria; phylum Myxococcota_A; class Polyangia; order Polyangiales; family Polyangiaceae; genus JAYTOU01. The sequence goes on from JAYTOU010000069.1 coordinate 15,846, forward strand.
GAAAGAGCACGCGAGAAGATGGCGCGCGTTCGCGAGCACGCCGAGGAGGCGATCGGCACGGGGATCCAGATCGCGGAGGTAGGCGGCACAGCGTTCGGGTTCGGGTACGCGAACCAGCGTTGGGGAAAAGACGGCGAGGTCATGGTGATGGGGATCCCCGCCGATCTTGGTGTCGCCGTGGCTCTACACGGCGTCTCTTTTATGGGCGGTCTCGGGAAGTATTCCGAGCACGGGCACAACGTCGGCACGGGCGCGCTCGCGTCCTACGCGTACCGGATGGGTACGCAGATGGGAGCCTCCGCCGCACGGATTGAAGCGGGACATCACGCAGGGCCGCAGCCGGCGAGCTTCGTCGCCTCTTCGCCTCCGTACGTCAACGGCGGCGCTCAAACGGCCGCGTACGCCGTGAGCGGCCTCAGCAGCGGCGGCACGCAATACACGGTTCAAGCCGAGCACGGCTGATCACACTTCAACGAAGCGAAGGAGCAAAGCACATGTCTGGACGAGATATGATCGTGGGTCGTGAAATGATCGTGGGAGCAGGGCAGGGGCACCACGACTACGACGAGTTGATGGAGCACGCGATGGCGGGCGAGCCCGCTCGGTATCCTGAGGAGCACGAGCGCGCGCCGCAGTACACGCAACATCATCCGCAGCACCCCCAGCAGCAGCATCATGGCTACGCGCCGCAGTACGAAAGGCCTCGGCCGCCGCCGTACCCGCAGCCGGGACATCACTCTGAGGGTCCGCGTGTCGTGAGAGAGCACCCACAACACGCGCGCCAATTCCCAATCGGTTTCACGAAGAGCGCGATCGCGCCGGGCACCGCGACGGACATCGAGGTGAAGCCCCAAGTGCTATTTCGCGGGGAGCGCCTCGCGGTTGCGCCGAGCATTGCCCGCTACTTCGACGTGATCGACATCAAGGTGGGGAAGGACAGCCAGCTCGCCGCGACGGGAGAGATGCCGGCCGAGTCGTTCTCGGCCTTGGCCGTGGGCGTGCGCCTCGAGCTCGATACGGCCTCGCCGGGGATCACCCTCACCATCACCGTCCGGAACATCGATACGAGCCCGCAAGACTTCAAAGCGGTCCTCTACGGAACGGTCCTGGAATAACGCGCCGGTGTACGCGCCCCTCTTCGAGCTTCGCGCGTTCGACTCGATTAATGATCGCGCGAAGGCCGTGGTGCTCATTCACCTCTTGGAGGGGCTCATCGCCGCCGACGTCGCGTACCTCATCGACAACCCGAAAACGCCGTGGCTCTACGAAAGCGGCGTTGTCTACGAAGAAGAGCCCGACGGGCGCGACAACTGGCAGGACATTCCGCGGACGCTCGAGCTCCGGGTGGGGGACTGCGAGGACCTCGGATGCTGGCGCGTAGCCGAGCTCCGGGTCCGTGAACGCGAGCACGCGAAGCCCATCATTCGGAGCAGCATCATCGGACACCGCACCGTCTACCACGTCGCGATTCAACGGACCGACGGACGCCTCGAAGACCCATCGCGCCGCCTTGGGATGCGCGGTTAGCACACAGAGGAGAAGGACCAATGCCGATCTTATTGTTGCTCCTGGGCGTGGCGACGTTCGCCGTTGTCGCGTCGAACGCGAATTACAAAAAGCCACCGCCACAGACCTTCACGCTCGACAGCAACATGCCCCCGGGCTTGAGAAACCAAGTCCTCGCGGCGCTCGTGAGCGAAAACGATCCGGCGAAGCTCGAGGCCTTCGCGGGGGCGCTCGCGTCCATCTATCCGCTCTCGGCATCGCAGCTCCACGCGAAAGCGAGCTCACTCGGGGGAAGGGGAGCCATGCCTGCCCCGCCGCTGCCTGCCGCGCCGCCGGGATCGTCGATTCTGGAAATTGGTCAGCTCCCCGAGCCCACGCGATCGCAGGTGCTCCAGCAGCTGGCGACGGGAAGCGATCCCGCGGCCATTGAAGCCTTCGCCAGCCAGCTCGCGGCGATCTCCCCCGCGGCGGCATCGGCGCTGCGCCTCCGCGCTTCCTTGCTCCGCAGTGTCCCCACGATGCCCGACGTGCCGCTACCAGCGGCCGCGCCTGACGCACTCCCGCCAGCGGCGGCCGCCGTCGTGCCGCCTTTTCAGGCCCCCCAAGTCCCCGCCCCTCAGGCCGCTCAGCAGGCCCCCCCTGCCGCGCCTACGTCGCCGGTTCCTCAAGCCCCCCTCGGCCTTCCTCCGGGGCTTGGTCTAGATCCTGGAATGCCTCCCGAGGTCGCCCAAGCGGTGATGAACGCCCTCGCGCGGGAAACGGATCCTGCGAAGCTTCGCGGATTTGCAGCGTCCCTCGCGGCGCACTTTCCGATCGCGGCGGCGCTCCTCACGGCGAAGGCGAGCACGTTGGGCCTGCTCATTCCACCTGCGTCCATGCCACCGCCGGGCTTCGTGGTGCCTGCATTCGCCCCGACGACGTCAGGCACGTACGTCGTTCAGTCCGGAGATTTTCCGATCAAGATTGCAAAAAAACTCGTCCACGACGAAGCGCGATGGCCGGAGCTCGTCGCGGCGAATCCGACCAAGAAGCGCGCGCCGGACGGCAACTTTCTAACGCTGCTACCGGGCGAGGTTCTTCAGCTCCCCGCGTCGTGGGGAGTCCCGCCCGCGTTCGAGGCGGTCAGCCTTCCGAGGGTCGGGCCGCCCATGATGATGCCGCCGAGGATCGCGGGGATGTACGTCGTACAATCAGGCGATTTCCCCATCAAAATCGCTCAGAAGCTCGTTCACGACGGACACCGTTGGCCCGAGCTCATCGCCGCGAACCCCGCGAAGAAAAAAGCGCCCGATGGAAATTTCGCGAACCTTCAGCCCGGCGAAAAATTGCAGCTCCCCGCGTCCTGGCAAAGCGCACCACCCCCATTCTTGCTGAACCCAGGAGGACCCCATGACGCTGCGTCAGCATGATTCCGTGCTCGCCGAAGGAACGTTCCGCATCGTGATGACCGACCAGCACCGCATCCTCGCGGTGCTCGACGCGCCGCACACGATGCTCGGCCCACTTCACTTGATGGTGGAGATCGACCGAGGCCTCCGGCATCGGCACTCGTTCGAATCCGACCGAGCGCGGCTCCTTCAAGCGCACGGCCACGCGGTTGGGTTTTCTTTCTCCGACATTGGCGACGCGATCGGGCATGCAGCCGAATCGACCTTCAACGCGGCGTCAAAGGTGGCGACGACGCTTGCACGTCCTGTGTTCAACGTGGCGAAGCATGCCGCGGCCGCCGGCGCTCACCTCATTGCATCGGCGACCCCGTTCCTTTCCGACGCCACGCGCCGGCACATCGAAGCGAGCGCGCGCATCATGGCGCGCGCTCGGCTGGGGGACGTCACGGCGAAGCAGTTCATTCGCAACGTGGTGAACGCCGCGAAGGCCGGCGTGCACGCAGCCCGCGCGATCGCGGATTCGCTCGTGAGCGGCGCCCGGCTTGTCGCGCGAACCCTCGATTTCCCCGTCCAGCTCCTGGGCCACGTCCCCGGCCTGGGTGGTTTCATGCACTCGATTTCACCGCTTCAAAAATTCGACAAGATGATGGGCAACCTTCAACGGGGCGACTTCAAGGCTCTCACGAAGATGGTGAACGAGGACCTGAGCATGGCGCAGGGGATCATCTCGCTCATCCCAGGGATCGGCACCGGCATCAGCGCGGGGATTTCGGCAGGTCTTGCCGCACTCGAGGCCGGAAGCCCGCTCGAAGTCGTGCTTCGCACCGCCTACGGCGCGATCCCGATCCCGATCGGGATCCGGCAAATCACGGACGCCGTGCTCGACGGGGTCATCGCGCTGATCTTTCATCCCGGCGCAGTCACGGATGTGGTGATCGCCGCGGCGCGCGACGCCGTACCGAGCGGCTTTCCCCGCGACGTGTTCGACACGCTCGCGCAGCTCGTCGTCAAAAAGGTGCCGCTCAAGAAGGTTGCCGGCGGATTGGTCGATCACTATGTGAACCAGTACGCGGGGGGAGCCGCGGCGCATTTTGGCGACGTGCTCGCCCACGCGGGCCCCATCGGTGAAATCGCATCGCACGCCGATCATCTCGCGCACTTTGCGGAGGCCTCGAAACACGCGGCGCACCTGGACGAGCTCACGAAGCAGGCCCACCGCTTCGCGAATCCTGCCTCCTTTCTGAACCACGAGGCGACGCGTCTCCTTCGCCCGATGCACTTGATGCCGGCATGAACCGCATTGCCCGACAGCCCACGCGGCGCGAGCTCGCGGTGAACCACGGCGACAAAACGCACGTCACGGGAAACGAGCAAAAGACGCTCGTCTGGATCAGCGTCGAAGAGTCGCGCGCGTGGACCGTCTATGCAACCGCTCGCGTCGAAGGTCCGGCCGCCTTTTTCTCGCGCGTGCAGCCGATCGTCACGATCGAATGGGGGCACGGCGGGGCTTCGATCGCGGGCGACTATCCGATCGAAAAACGACTGCGCGTGCCCCTTGCGGGGAGCATGGTGAAACTTTCGGCGAAGCTTATCGATCTCTCGACGGGTAAGGCGCCGCCGGCGTCGGTCTCATGTGAGATCACAGCCTTCATTGCCCCGGGCATCGACGGAGAGACGCTCCGTCCGTCGCGCTGGTCTGCCCAGACGGGGGCCTCGGGACTGGTGGCGGAAGGGCCTCAAAAGGTGCTTTCCCTCGACGGGTACAACGCAAAATCGGCGAAGCGGTGGGTCATGATGTTCGACGCCACGTCGCTTCCTCCAAGCGGCACCCTTCCGCTCATGGCCGCGCCCGCGCCCGGATACCCGGGTGTCTTTGCACTACGCCGTCCAGACACCCGCGGGTTTCTGAGCGGCGTCTTTTGGGCGGCGAGCTCGAGCCCGCTCACGCTGGCGTTCGACGCCGCCGCGAGCTTTCGGGTCGATGCGGAGGTCCTCCTGTGACGGCCGCGATCGACCGGTACCTACGGAAGGCGGAGATCGCCCTCTCTGCTTGGCGCGATCTCTTTGGCGAGATGCCCACGCGCAATGCGCTCGTGCGCGTGATGTCGGTTGCGGAATTCGAAACGAAGATGGGCGATACCGGGCTCCATAACTGGGGCGGCGTCCAAAAGCGCGGCCTCCGCCCGGACGAGGCCTCCATCCTTCTCGGCCACGGCGTGTTTCCTTCAGGAGGCGACGAAGCACTCCGCTCCGCGCGAGGACTCCTCAGGCAAGGGCCGAACGAGATTTTGGCGCGCGACACCTCACCTATCGTTGGTCCGTACTTCACCTGGTTCTGGTCGTTCGCTAGTGAGGTCGACGCCGCGAAGAAGTTTTTGGAAGTCCTCGTTGCGCAGCGCCCCGGTGTGCGCGCGATCCTTGGCCGCGCGAGTCCCGAGGAGCTCGCACGGGCCATGTACGCGAGCCGCTATTACGAGGGCTTCCACAAGGGCGATCCCGAAGCAAACATCCGCGACTACGCCCGCAATATCCGTGCGATCGGAGCCGCGATCGAAGCGGCGATCACGGGGACGAAGCTGGCGGCCCCCAAGAGCGGCAGCAGCAGCAACGCGGGGATCTACGCTCTCTTTCTCGGACTCCTAGGGTTTGCTTTCGTGCGGAGCATCCGATGAGCGGCATCCTCCCGCGGTTTGTCCTGCCGGCGGACGTTCGCAGCCTGAAGGTGCGCCTCAATCCGGTCGTGCGTTCGCTCGCCGCGACCGCGGCCTCATGCGCCGGTCTCCCCGGACCGACGCGCTCTACGTGGAACGATTTCGCAACGTCGTGGCACGCCTACTTCGACGAAGAAGAGTCCTGGCTGCACACGGCCGCGCAAATGGACGCCGGCGAAGCCTACGAGCGGCAGATCGCCGACTGGCAGCGCTTTCTATCCGCGGCTTCGTGTGCGCTCAGCGGTCCCCAGATCACGCCTCGTTCCTCAACCCCTGACGAGCATCAGGACACGATCCGAACGGTCGCCATCGCCGGTGCGGTGATTGCCGTGGTCGTGGGAATCCGATCGGTCATGCGATGAAACAGCTCTCCGAAAGTTCCGTGGATCTCGCGCGCTGGGTGCGTGAACAAATCGAAAGCGGATGTGTGCGCGTTGCGCTTCGTCAAAAGACCGTGGACGCCGAGCAGCACGTGCGGGAGTGGGGTCTCAAAGACCTCGGCGACGTCGACGAGTTTATCGAACAAGTTCAAGAGTGCGCGCACGCCGACAGTCGTAATTTCCGAGGACCCACGCTCTACGGTCTCTTTTCGTACCGGGAGGGAGGTCCCAAACGCCACGTGAGCCGCACCCTCATTCGCATCGCGGGGCAGGGGTTCCATGACGTGGTGGGCGAGACGGAGCCCGCGGATGCGCGCGGCCTGACGTCCCAAATGATGCGGCACACGGAGATGGCATCGCGCATCGCCCTCGGCCACACGCAGGAAATCATCGCGCACTACCAGCATCTTCTCGAAGCGCGCGACAAGCGCATCGAGGAGCTCGAGTCGCGCCATTACAAGGTGCTTGAGCTCCACGAGCGCCTCTCGTCGATGCAGCACGAACGCGACATGGAGATGGTGCGCGCGCAGCAGTCGGACAAGCGCACCGAGTTCATCAAAGAAAAACTCGACGTGCTCGCCCCCGTGCTCATCAACAAGTTCGTGAAAGGGGAAGGGGGCCCGGCCCTTGGCGAAGAGATGATGAGGCAGCTCCTCGGCTCACTCACGCCGAAGCAGATGGAGACGATCACCGGATCCCTACAGGTTGAGCAGGGGATCCTGCTGAACGAGGTCTACCAAGCCTATGGAAAGCGCGAAGTCGCGAAGGAAGCAGCAAAGAAGAATGAGAACGGCCACAGCAACGGCGCTGCCGGTCACTAATCAGGAGGCGTGATGGATCCCAAGAAGAAGATTTTGGAGCAGCGTGGACGAGAAGTATCGAAGGCGGGCCGGATGTTTTTCAACGCCGTCTTCGGCGACTCGGAGAAGTTTGTGCGCGACCTCGGTGAAGAGGGCGATCGCGAGAACGCGCTCACCGTCGAAGAGCGCGACGACAGCAAGGGGCGGGGCGAATGAAAGCGAAGCTCCTGAAGACGTTTCGAAAGCTGGAAGGCGGAAAGTTCGGCTACCTCGACGTCATCGCGCGAAACCCGCGGACGCTCGAGCTCGCGCTGGGTGACGACTTCGTACGCTGTTCGCGGAAAGACGTCGCAGATCTCGCCCTCGTGCTTGGAGACTGGCTTGAGGACACGACCACGGAGGAGACGCTCGAGCGGGCCTCGCGCGCAGAGGCCGTGGTCGTTGCGGAAACGATCATCGGAGAGGCGGCACGTCCCTCGCGGGTACGCGGACGTGGTCGACGCGCCGACGCGGACTGACCATGATGACCCGGAAGCAGGCGGCGGAGGATCGGCGTCGATTGTGGCGAGACATCGAACGGGGGCATCGTCGCGAGGCCAAAGAAAAGCTCGCCTCCCTTCGCGGGCAGATTCGTGCGGCACGTATCCAGCGAAAAGGGGCGATGAAGGATGCTGCGGAGCGCTGCCGCGCCGAGCGCATCGGCGCTCGGGAGCGCGCTCGGCTTCTCCGTGTCCGTGCGCTCGAGCAGCTACGCGACGCGATGAAGGCCGAGCGCTTGTCAGCGCGAAGCGCGTGCACGCTCCGTAAGGGCGAGGTGCGCAGCACGAGCGCCGGCGACGTTGCTCGTCGCCGCGGCGAGCTCGCGGCCGAGAAGAAATACCAGTCCGATCTCCGGCGCATCAACCGCTCGAACGCGACTCGCCGAGGTGATCGGCCACGCGCAACATCGAGCGAGCGTCGAAGTGAATCGGACGATGAGGTTCGGGCCAATATTTCCCCCGAGTTCATGATTCTCTTTGAGCGCGTAAAGCGTTCGATCAAGGCGAGCTCGCGCCAGACGCGGACCGAAGCATTTTTCAAGTACGTCGAAGACCATCCGCACGAATTGCTCCAGGTCCTCGATGATCAGACGGAAAAACTGGTTCGTGATCTCGAGCGACAGGAGCGTGAGATGGTGCGAGCCGCTCGACGACCAACTCCGCGCGTGGGGTACTCTCCGGCGCAAGAGAGCGAGGTGCCGTTTTGAAAGAAGGACTGGAAGATGCCGCGGATGTCGGGAGCACGTTTGCTCGCCTTTTTGATGAAGCGCGGGCCGTGCTTGAGGAGCTGAAAGACGAGACGTGTGATCCGACGAACCCGGCGGACGCGTGCGCTTTCGGGGCACTGCAGATGTACCGCTATCTCACCGATGATGACGATGGGGCCGAGCGCGAGACGGCGCGAATTCTAGGACTCTTCGCTCTCGCGGCTTCGAAGGGGGAAGCGAGCAAAGCGTAGTTCCACCCCGATCCCGATCGCGGAGAGGGACGCCACGCGCTCAAGCAAGTGGATCTGAGGGCTCCTCGCTCTCGCCGCTGCGAAGGGAGCCGAGGTCCACTCCCATCGGCCGAAAGTGGTGGTCGGTTTCGCCCGCGGAGGCCAGGTCGGCTCTAAAAAAAACGAGGGGCGGTCGATTTCCCGCAACCGTCCTGATGCGTGGCCGATGGGAGCATGCCAATGCTCGTCTCCAACCGCACTTCCGTTCTCCGTGAGATCTCGACCGCAGCCTTTAGGCCTTTAGGCTGCAAAACAGAGGGACACGTACGGGCGAGTCGGACTGAAGATCGTTCGCGCGCTGATTCGCCGTTGACCCATTTGCGTGCAGCGCAGACGCTCGCTCTACGCTTGGCCTCAGTCTTACCGTGGGTCTGACATTGGGACGTGAGCATCCTCTCCGCGACGTAGGGGACTTGGTCGGTGGACGAGAATTAAGGGGGCACATGGTCATTCAAGGATTTCGTATCAAGGCGAAGGCGAACGACAGGCGCTGGCGGCGGATCGGGGTCATCACGTTGGGCTCGATGAGCCTCGCGCTCCTCCGATGCTCCCCGACGCCTCCACCAACACCGCCGCCCGCAATGCTCGAGGTTTGGCATACTGACTCGAATGGGAACAAGGAGCGCGTCTTCGCCAGGGATCTACCGGGCTACAATGCTGCCTTCGGTAACGGTGAACTCGAGGTCGTGCCGCTCCTACCGCTCTTCGACGTGGCGACGCAGTCTTCTCCAATGAGTATCGAGTTTCTGCGCAACCTGGCGAACCCGCGCTATTTACCCCCTGGCGGGTACTTCACGAAATTCAAAAATCAAGCAGACGTCCTTGCCTTCGCCCGTGATCCGCAGGAAATTTTCGACACCCTTCGGGGCCTCACGGACGACGATTTCGGATGGCAACAGAACACCTCCCTGTCGTTCTTTCCGAACGTTGTTGGGATAGCTTCCCCCAACCGATTTGGAGCGTACTTCGCTGCTGCGCCAACACCCGAAGGGGATTTTTTCCCGTTCTACACTTCCAATCCGCCCCAAGACACGGCTGCATCGCCGCTGGGAAGCGGCAGCATCAAGGCAATCCGAGTATATCAAAGGGGCCTCTGCTCAGCGGTTCAACCCCTCGGAGGAATCATCAGCACGGTCGCCAACAATTTCGTGAGCTCGTTCATCGACCCGAAAGGGACCGTGTGCAGCGGTCACCCCATTGGCACCACACTAAGTGGAACCGTTTTTTACACGAACGCGACTTCCTATCTGGCGCACAATGAAGGGCAGATCGGGGACTTGCGAGGAGGTTTTCGCTTGGCAAGCGGACTCCAGGTCTATGACCGCTCAGGATTCGTGAATTCGTGCAGCGCAAACTTTAACGAGGGATACCAGCTGGGTCTGACGGATGGACGGCTGAGCGCATTCCCTGAGTCCCCACCAAGAATTAACGCGCAAGGAAACCGCGTACTGTGCACAGGGTTCGGCCCCTACGGCGGCGTGGTCGACACGCTTTTCCAAGGGTTGCTCTTCGACATCCCGAATGGGATCTTGGGTGGATCTACCGACCAACAAAGCTATCCGGGAGGAAACGACGGACCCGATGTGTCGCCATTCGGCTCCTGCGATCCGGCCGCGTTCGATCCGTGCTCCAGCGCGACACGGACGCTAGAGCGCGGGATTTTTGTGGGCGGCGACACGCAGGGCTTGAGCCGTACTGAAGAGGCCCAACTTGTCGCGGTAGCCAGCCGGCGCGACGTAAACGAAGTGCTCACCAATTGGCGTTGCGTCAACAGGCCCTTTGGACCGACGGTCAACCCTGACACGTGCGCCGTGACTCCAGGCCACGACAGTTATCGCTGCGAATATCTGGTGAAAGCGACGCGGATTAACGTCTTGCCAGCGGAGGTTGAGCTCGTCTTTTTTGACGATGTAAAGCAGTTCAACGCTGAGGCACTGCCGCTCTATTACGCCTCCTTTGCCAGCACGGATCCGACAAAGCCACCCCCCGGGCCCGGTGCTTTGTGCAGCCGACGGCCTAACGATAATCCCTTCGTCGACGATCACGGTCCCGTGATCTTCACCACGGCATTCGCCAACGTTCATCATCCGCTCGAGCTCTGTCAGGGTCCATTTCCGCCACCTCCACCCTGTGTCCCAAGGAGGGGAAATGCGCCTAACACCGCTTTCTAGCGCGGGAGCAGGGATCGTTTGGGCGCTATTCATTGCTTGTGGGGGAGGGCTCAGCGCAGCACCAAGCGACGCCGCCGCTCCCGATGATGGAGGGAAAGCTGACGCGGGATGGACACCCTGTTCATCGCCGGGGGGTTATCGGGCATGTGGGGTTCCAGGTTGCGAGACGCCGCCATTAAAAGAGTGCGATTGTAACCCGGTCTGCCAAGGAGCGGCTGAGCGACACATCTGCATCTCGCAGGATCTTCTTGATCTCGAAATCACGTTCCCTTGCCCGGAGGGCAATGTCTACGTCGACGAAGAGGGCTGTCCCGCATTTGACTCCGGACCCGCGGTAGGCACGAAGCCCTTCGGCTGCGCCCCATTCGAGGTGGGTCAGCTCATGGCCAAGAACGGGGGCGCGGAAAACGCTCGCTACGCCGACCTCGGACTTTGGACGGGCGATCCGCTTCCTTCTACTGCCGTCTGCCCGACCCTCGACAAGATCACCGTCTGCGGTGGCAGCTGCGGCGGCTGTCCGAGTGGCCTCGTCTGCACTGGGCGCTCTCCGCTTCACCCCGTGGGCTTTTGCGTTCCACCTTCGCCGACGACAAAGCAATGCAATCCCAACGACGCGAATCCCCTCAATCCGCGGATATGCGCCATCGGTCAAGGTTGTTTCACGTTCAAGGTGCAGTCGGAGGCACAGGCCGAAGCCGATAGATTTGGCATGTGCGTTCCGATGGACGAGTGCCAGGCCCTGGCCGCAAATCTCCCCGGAGGCGGGACATGCACGCCGCCGCAGTAGCGCGCCGCGCCCTCGGCCCGGTCGCTGCAGCACTGCTCTTCGCGTCATGTGGGGGTAGAGTGGGTGATCCGATTCCGGAGAGGGTTCTCAGCGATGCTCCTGCGCACCCAACATGCGCGAGCGCGGACGGCGTGCGCATTTGCGGCGGAAGCACCATGTGCCCGGAGATCACGGCTCCCGAGTGTCCGGGCTACGGCTGCGCGCCGGCGCACGACATCGCTTCGACGAGCATGGGTGTGGACGGCGGGATCTGCTGGGCCGATCTGCCGGACCAGGGAGGCTCCTCGTGTTCGGCTTGTGAGGACGGTCAAGTCTGTTTGCAGCGCGCGACCGACCAGCTCGTCTGCGTCTCTCCGCGCGTGTGCGAAGCGCTCTGGGATGCTGGGATCAAGCATGTGTGTCGGTACGCGGACAAGAGCGCCTACGATCATCAATCGTTTGCAACGTCGGACGGATGCCCAGCAAATGTAGACAGGCACATCGCGTGCGGTGGCGGATGCGGGCCTTGTCCCAATGGAGTTCGCTGTGTCGGCCGTTCGCCCACGCACCCATTTGGCCTTTGCACGGACGCCGCCGGGGTTCCAACCGTCGAGGTTTCACCCTGCTCCGTCACCCCGGGTCAACCCTCAATTCCCGGATGCAACGCTTTCAGCAGCGACAAGCATATCTCTGTCTGCATGATTTTCAGCGTACCCGCCGTGGATCGCCCCGCAGCTCTCCAATATGGGATGTGCCTCTTTCGCTCTCACTGCGTGGCGCTTGCCGCCTCGTTTCCCGGAGGCCTGGAGTGCTTTGACGATGATGGCCACCCTGCGATGTGAACGGCAGTAGGCCGCGTGTCCGACTCGAGCGCAGGTGGCGAGTGGTGTCCTCAAGGGCCGTGTTCGCGAAGACCGAGATCCACCGCCCGCCTTAGCTGGCGCCCTCGGGTCCGGACTCGACGAAGGCGACATCCAGACGCGGCGGGCTCAGATGATCGAAGTCTCCGTCGCACGTCACCAAGGTGGCGCCCAGAACAGATGCGGAGGCGGCAACCAGTTCATCCCGGAAACGGAGAAGGTCTTCAACCTGGGGGAGACCGACAAGTTCGATGTTGAGATCGATACGATCAAGTTCTCGGACGGGACGAGCGTGAGCCGAGAGGCGGCGGACTAGGCCTAGTGACCGGGTAGCTGCCGTTGATGATCCGGGACGGCCTGATTTTGCGTTCGCATCGACGAAGCCGGCGAGAAACACGTGCTCGGTTTGTACGAGGGCGAGCGCACCGCGGATCGAGGCTAAGCTCCCCTACCGCTTGGGGTGTCCTCAAAATCGCATAAGTTAGATTATGTAAACTAACGTAACAATTGGACTTTACGGCGCGCGCCGCGTTACCCTGAACGGTTCGTTTTGCCTCTAAACGACGACGAGTGACTCGCTTCGCGAGCGACGTCCGCGCCATCGCTCAGGGCGCGCGCTTCGTCGGACGCCTCGGGGGCCGCTGCTTGCCGACGTACTTCTTTCGAAGTCGCGTGCCCTCCTTCCAGTACGCGTACCAGTACGGCCCGTGCTTCTTCGGGCACTTCCCGCAAAGAACGTACTCCCGCCGGAGAGTCGCGTTTTTGGGGATCGAAGCGCGGGCGCGCTTCTTAGGTAACATCCCCTACGGTTACCCAACATGCGGGCGGTCTGCAAGCCGAGCGGAGCGCCGTGACGACTCGCTTCAGCCTCGTTTTCTTGGGTAACTCTCTTAGGTAACTTTTATGCTTGACGGTTACCTAAGAAACGCCCACCATGAAATCCATGGACGATCTGGAACTCCGTCTCGATGATCCCGCCCGCAACCGCCATCGCCTCTACGGCATGACCGTCTGCCGAACTCTCTTCGGTGAGCTCTGCTTGAGGATCACCTGGGGCCGCATCGGCAACCGCGCGCTCCGATCACGGGATGAGGTCTTTGCCGATCGCCACGCCCTCGAGAAACGATGGGGAGTGCTCGTCGCCCGAAGGCAGCAGCACGGGTACGCGGTCTTCTCGGAAGTGCACACACCCGAGCAACGCCGCCCCCTACCCTCTCTCGCGCTCGAAGTAGCCCGTGATCTCGTCGAGGCTCATGGCCTGGGCATCAAGGATCCGGCGGTGCGGACGCTCGTGGCCCAGTGGCATGCAGCGACGCTGGAGCTCGCGCACTACCTCGAAGCGCGGCGCCCGGAAAACTTCGACCTCGTCGATGTTTCAACGCTCGCTGCCATGTATGTGGACGCGACCGCCGCGTAGGTTTTTTCCCCGCTGGGGCCAACGACCCGAGCCGTCAGCAACCAGCGCGAGAGCTGTCCCTGCGAGACCCCGATCGAGGTCGTTCACCGGAGCGAAGGCCTCTTCTGTGATGCGCCCTACCTGACTAACTACGCAAATCTCACCTGGAATTGGAAGCTCACTCTCGCCTGCGTCGACGGGGTGGAGACGATCGTTCATTTCGTGAACCGGGCGGGCCTGGGCGCCGTTGCCGTGGTGCAGCTCGCGGTCGAGGGCGAGAAAATCTCCGTCGTGCGCGACTACGTCCACGTGGGATATCTGCTCCGTCATTCCGTCGTTTCGAGAGAAGCGCCATGACGCGGAGCTCTCTTTGTGAAATTCGAAGTGAGCTCATTAAGCTCTATTCAGTTTCAATTCATTGCGGCCCGATCGCGATCGGCGACGGCCGGTGCTCGTCTGAGACGACGCTCGTGGGCACTGGGCCTGCGCGCTACGCCGTGCCGAGCTCGAGGCGATCGCCCCCCGCGCTTCGTGTGCACGGGCTTGCCCGGCTACGCCCTTATTCCATCCGCCGCGCGGGCGCGGAGGAGATTCGCCAGGCGCTTGACATCGCGCGGGCAACCCGGCTGAACTCTCGCGAGAGGTGCCACTTGTCCACAGATCTCGTTCACGTGCGGGTCACGGAGGTTGACGAGCGGTTCATCCGCTTCACGCTCACGCTCGTCGACCCCTCGGCTTCGATGTGTCTCGATGAGGCGTTCCTCCTCGAGCTCTTCGGTCTCGGGAACGACCGGGAGCCCGACGTCATCGGGGGCCCGCCCCTGCGGCCGGCCGCGCTCCAGAAGACGCGCCGCAAGATCGTCGATCGCGAGCCCGAGAAGATCGGCGCACCTTGCCGAGCAGATCGGCGTCATCGTCTCCGTCTTCGACGGCTACGAGTGGGCCGACCGCACCGGGCGGCGACACCGCGAGACACCCTCGATTACCTCCGGCGTGCGTCCCTTCGACGACGCCGCCGAAGCGGCGTTCCACACGTGGCTGACGACCGAGGCGCTGACGAAGGAGCCAAGCGCGGACGCGCTGGAGGAAGACGTACAGCCGTCGGCAATTTCTTATGGACATGTGCAGCCGAGGTGGTCGTTCTCCATGAAACTCAGTAGCCTTCGAGGTCGATGGGGGATTGGGAACCGACGAAGATTCGCTGGGTCAACGACACCCTCGGCAGTAGTACGGGAGCGGCGCGAGTCGAGACGGACCGAGGGCCAGCCTACGCAAAGTTGCTCGGTAACCCGGAGGGGTCACAGGCCCTCTTTTGCGAATGGGTCGGAACCCGGGCTGCCGCTTGGCTTGGCCTTCCAACGTTCGCCGTGGCGGTTGTTGACGTCGGGACCCCCGGCCTGGTGACCTACCCGGACGGCTCCAGCTCAAAGGTCGGACCTGCCTTCCTTGCTCGCTCCCAAGAGGGAACCACCTGGGGCGGCGTGACCAAGGAGCTCGATGCGGTCGAGAACCCCGAGGTTCTCTCCGGACTGGTCGTCCTGGACACGTGGCTACTGAATTGTGACCGCTATAGGGCCGAAGGGCTGGAAGTGCGTCGGAACACCCGCAACGTCTTTCTCAGCGGCGAGGGCGCGTCTCGGGGGAAGTTTCGGCTGGTCGCGATGGACCACACCCACTGCTTCACCTGCGGCAGGGAGCTGGCCAAGGCCATCAAACACATCGACCGCGTGCGAGACGAAAGACTTTACGGCAACTTCCCCGAGTTCAGGCCGTACCTGACACACGAAGCCGTCTCTCGGTACACCGCGCTCCTCAACGGCATCGACATGCAGGACGTTCAGGCCCTTTTTCAGGGTATCCCCTCCGCGTGGCTGCCTCAGCCTGAAATTGTGGCTGCGCTGATGGATTTCATAGGGGCTCGTGCCAGCTTCGTGGGCCAAAACATACGCAAAATGCTAGTGGATCATGGCGACCTTCAGCCCCAACTTGAGCTAGGAGGTTAGGCGATGGCATCGACGAAAGGCTTCTTCAGCGTCGTTCAGTTCTGCCCGGACTTTGATCGGGGGGAATGCGCGAACGTTGGCGTGGTGTTGGTTGTGCCCGAGCTTGGCTTCCTCGGAGTGCGTCTGAGCGAAGACAACGAGGGCCCGAAGCAACGCTTCGGACGTGACGCTTACGACGACGGTCGCCTCTCCTTTGCGAAGAAGGCTTTGGAAGGGCGCGTTCAGAACGAGGGAAAGGATTGGACCTCTTCTGAGAACCTCCTCAAGTTCGGCAAGAAGGAAGGAAACAATCTTCTCCTGTCACCACCGCGGGTCATCCTCGTTGAGGACGCTGATGCCGAGCTTGAAGAACTATTTCAAAGGCTAGTTCACGTAGACCCGCACACTCGTCGTCGGCAGGCCAAGCCTGATCTCAGAACCATCTTTGAACCCAAGCTTTTCGGGGTCCCGCTCCTCCGAAATCTCGCGGTTGAAGTGCCGGAGTACGGCACGCTAGAGATCCCGTACGCCTACCAGAATGGGGTCTTGAATCTGGTTCGACCAGAGGGGTTCCCGGTTGATCCTCAATCGGCAACTGCCAAGGCCAACGACCTAGCGGTCAAGGGCCACCTGCTATCCAGGCACCCCGGCCCCGAGGGAAAACCCCGGAAGCTGATCATCGTGGGCGGGTTCGACGCCACGGCTCCAGAAGATCTAAAGCACCGAATCGAGTTCGTGCTCAAGGAGCATGATGCACGTCTTGTACGCGAAGATCGGCTCGAAGCCTTCGTTGAAGAAGTAAGGCGACAGGCTCACAACTAAGGACGGACGTTGCGGCCGTTCGGGTTCTCTTTGGCAGCGTTGAGGCGCCGGGAATCTCTCCCGACGCCGCCCCCCATTCCTCCACGACGTGGGTAGATCGTTGTGGAATCAGGGGGACTCCCGGAGACCATGGGACACCGCGGGACGATCTGGGCGTTCACGATGGTCCGA
>JAYTOU010000070.1:0-50565 GCA_043747615.1 Myxococcales bacterium
TTCAATTCCCGTTGGGGTCACCATTTCTACTCGGAAAAAGAAGCGGTTTCGTGAGTTTTTGACTCAGCTCACCGCCTGGTGTCCCAAAGATGTCCCAACGGGCGCATCAAGGGCTGCCATGAACTCCCGTCCGCCACCGGGCGAGAGGTGCGAATAGCGCATCTTCATCTGGATCGTGGAGTGGCCTAGCCATTCCTGAACCTGACGGAGAGGCGCCCCCGACATCACGAGCTGACTGGCGAACGAGTGCCGGCAGTCGTGCCATCGGATCTTGCGTAGCCCTGCCCTGCGGCATGCGCCCCAGAGCCTTTCGTGCAGCTGGTAGATGCTGAGGGGCTTCCCGTCCGGGTTGCAGAAGACGCGAGGGCCTCTCAGGTGCTTCAGCTCCTTTAACGCCCGTTCTAGCTCGGGGGTCGTTGGAACCTTTCGATCCTTGCCGCTCTTCGTGGGCCCTACGATGCCCAGCGACGACGAACGGCGAATGATGACCTTCTTGTTAGTGAAATCGAGATCGCCCCACTCAGGGCGATCTGCTCCCCTGCCCTGGCGCCCGTCCGGAACGCGAAGAGCAAGAGCGCTCGTTCCTCGATGTTGCGCGCCGCACTGATCGCCAAGGCCGACTCTTCGCTGTTGAAGAAGTCCGTCTTGGAGTCCGGGGAGTGGGAGATCCTCACGGCGGTGCCGGCCTTTCCGAAACTGAAGGTGCCGAGCAAGAGTTTCACCTCGCCGCGCGCGCCGCCATCCTGTCGTTCATCGTCGTGTTCGGCGTCACCAAAGCGCTCACGAACTACCTCGCGGGCCGGCTCTCGGATGCGTATGGGCGCAAGGTAATCTTGGTCGGCGGCTGGCTCGTGGCGTGCCCGGTGCCGTTTCTCCTCATGTGGGCGCCCTCGTGGAGCTGGGTACTCTTCGCGAACGTGCTGCTCGGCATGAGCCAAGGGCTCACGTGGTCCACGACGGTCATCATGAAGATCGACCTCGCGGGGCCGCAGAAGCGCGGGCTTGCGATGGGCCTGAACGAGTTCGCCGGTTACTTCGCCGTGGCGATGTCCGCGCTCGCGACCGGGACCATTGCCTCGACGTTCGGCCTTCGCCCGCAGCCGTTCTATTTGGGCGTCGTCTTCGTCACGTTCGGTCTCTTGCTGTCCCTCGTCCTCGTGCGCGAGACGAAGCACCACGTCCACCACGAGGCGAAGCTCGAAGGAGCCTTGCCACCAGGCGGCGTGCCTTCGCAGCGGCAAGTTTTCGCGCTTACCTCGGTGCGCGACAAGAACCTGTCGAGCGTGAGCCAGGCAGGGCTCGTCAACAACCTGAACGACGGCATGGCGTGGGGACTTTTCCCGATCTTCTTCGCCGCCTCCGGCATGAGCCTCGCTCAGATCGGGTGGCTCGCCGCGATCTATCCCGGCGTGTGGGGAATGGGGCAGCTCTTCACTGGAGCGCTCTCCGACAAGATCGGACGCAAGTGGCTCATCGTGACGGGGATGTGGGTACAGGCGATCGGCATCGTCGTGACGGTGCTCTCCAAGATGTTCTTGGACTTCGCCGTGGGCGGTGTGCTCCTCGGCCTGGGGACCGCGATGGTGTACCCGACGCTGCTCGCCGCGATTGGCGATGTCGCTCACCCAACGTGGCGCGCGTCGACGGTCGGCGTGTACCGGCTCTGGCGCGATCTCGGTTACGCGATCGGCGCTCTGCTCGCCGGTGTCGTCGCCGATGCGCTCGGGCTCCGCGCCGCGATCTGGGCCATCGCTGCGCTCACCTTCGGCTCGGGACTCGTGGCGGCCTTCCGTATGAAAGAGACGTTGGGGGCACGGCGGACGGGCGCGAAGCTCGTGCCCGAGCCAGCTTGTATCACGGTGGATGATCTGGACTCGCTCATGGGGAAGCGTGAGGCTGTGTTCGTCGTCGACGTGCGCTCCCCCGAGGAGTTTGCCGCCGCCCATGTGTCGAGCGCGACGAACATCCCGCTGCAGACGCTCGAAGCGAATGCAGGCACTCTCCCGCTCGACGCGCTCGTGGTCACGGTTTGCGGCAAGGGTGGCGGGCGGTCCGAGAGCGCCGCCAAGTTGCTCCGCCAACGCGGTTTTCAAACAGCGCTATCGCTATGCGGCGGGACGAACGCCTGGATGACGGCGCATAGCGAGAAAACGACTGGTCTTCTAACGACGCCACCATGATCTACCTCGACTACAACGCCACGACGCCGCTGCTCCCCGAGGTCATCGCCGCGATGGATCCGTATTTGCGCGAGCATTTCGGCAATCCATCGAGCAGTCATGTCTACGGACAGCGGGCGCGCGGGGCGATCGATGTCGCGCGGTCTCAAGTCGCGGAGCTCCTCGGCTGCGAGCCCGACGAGGTGATCTTCACGTCGGGCGGGACCGAAGCTAACAACCTCGCGATTCGCGGGGTCGCCGAAGCGAGCGAAGGGAAGCGCCACATCGTCACCTCGACCATCGAGCACCCGGCGACGGCGGCCCCGTGATCGTGCACGCGAACAACGAGACCGGGACGATGCAGCCCATCGCCGAGCTCGCCGGTATCGCACGCGAGCGTGGCTGTCTGGTCCACACGGATGCCGCGCAGTCGGTTGGCAAGGTGCGGACGAAGGTGCGCGAGCTTGGCGTAGACCTGCTCTCCGTCGCCGGGCACAAACTCTACGCGCCGAAGGGTGTCGGTGCGCTGTACGTACGCAGGGGAACCCCGCTGCGACCGTTCGTTCTTGGAGCCGGGCACGAGCGCGGTCTGCGGCCGGGCACCGAGAACGTGGCTTCGATCGTCGCTCTTGGAGTCGCCTGCGAGCTTGCCGGGAAGCGTCTCTCCGTATCGGGCGACGCCGTACGCGCTCTCCGCGATCGACTCTGGGCTCGCCTCCTTGCAGTCGTCCCTGGGCTCGCGTTGAACGGGCACGAGACCGAGCGACTGCCGAACACGTTGAATGTGCGTTTTCCCGGAGTGACCGGGAGCGCGGTGCTCGGCTCGGCGCCCGAGGTTGCCGCTTCGACGGGCTCGGCGTGCCACGAGGGCGGTCGCGAGAGGGCTTCGTCGGTGTTGCTCGAGATGGGGCTGCGGCCTGATGAAGCCCTCGGATCCGTCCGTCTCTCTTTGGGGGTGGCGACGACGACGCAGGACGTGGACGACGCTGCCGACGTGCTCACGCGGGGATGGCGAGCATTGGGATCATCCTAATGCGATGAGTGGACGGCACGTGGATCGTCGCTCACTTGCGCAGCGCGCACGTACGAAAGCCGGCCAAGACGTCCCGACGATCCGGTGGGTAGAAGTTGCGCCAGGTATTCCGGAGCAGCCGCGCGCGCGTCGCCCAACAACCGCCGCGCAGCACCTTGTGGGGCGTCGCGAACCACGGCTCCGAGTACTCCCGGTAAGGATCGACGATGAAGCCCTGATAAGGTCCGAAATCAGTCGCCGTCCACTCCCACGTGTTGCCGATCATCTGTCGGCAGCCGAACGCGCTGTCTCCGGCGGCAAACGCGCCGACGTCCACGGGCCCACCGCAGCGGCCATCCAGGTTCGCGTTCGCTTCGGACGGCACGGCCTCACCCCACGGGAAAGGGCGCTTTTCGTCCGTCGACGCAGCGAGCTCCCACTCCGCCTCCGTCGGCAGTCGGCGCTGTGCCCAACGACAATAGGCTTCCGCCTCGAACCAACACACGTGCACGATCGGCTGGTGCGGCGGCAGCGGCTCGCGCTTGTCGTAACGGCGCACGTCGAAACCGCCGTCGCCGAGCGGACGCCAGTACACGGGATGGTGTGCGCCGTTTCGCGTGCGCCAGTTCCACCCGGCATCCGTCCACAGCTCACGCCGAGCGTAGCCCCGTGCCTGGACAAACTTCAGGAACTCCTCGTTGGTGACGGCCGCGCGCGCGATTCGAAACGTCGGTACGTCGACCGGATGCGCCCACTTCTCGTTGTCGAATACGAACGATTCGCGAGGGGTCGCACCGAGCTGGTACCGGCAACCCCGCACCTCGACGTCGCCCGGAAGCGCCCCTCCGGCGACGGCGAGCGTAGTGACACCCGCGTGCACGAATGTCGGTGCCGGGTAGGCGAGGGTCTGGCGCGTGTATGTCAAGGCCTCGTCGTGCATGTCCTCGTGGAACAGCGCGAGTCGATGAAAATAGGGATCTTCAACGTCTCGGTCCGTCTCGCAGCATCGTTCGAAGACCTCGGCCATGTACGCGAGGGTGGCCTGACGATCTGGAAGCGTCAGGTCCCAGCGCGTGTCGTGCGGGACGCGAGCGGAGTCGTAGAGCGCGTCCCCATCCGAGCGGATCGGCGACACACCGCGCGCATGCCGCAGCGCCCATTGTTCTTGGAACCAGGCAACGTGCCCGAGCTCCCAGCGGAGCGGATTGACGATCGCCAGACGGGGCCCGAGCCATTGCTCGTCGGTGAGGTCGAGCGCCAGGCCAAGCGTCCGCGCCCGCGAGTCCTTCAGGTCATCGATAATTCCCATGCGACGCTCTCGCAATCTACACTCCACCGCGCATGAATGTCGTCTTCGTATGCAAGGCCCCGCGGGGCTCGCGCCTGGGGAACCGCATCACCGCGCTTCGCTGGAAGAAGCTGGTGGAGGAGCTCGGACACCGCGTGGTGATCACCTCGTCCCTCCCCCGCGGCCCGTACGACGTCCTCGTCGCACTGCATGCCCGTCTCGCGGCGGGCGCCGTCGCGTGGTCGCGCGCGAACCACGCCTCGCGCCCCATCGTCGTCGCCTTGACCGGAACGGACCTCTATCGCGACATTCACCACGACGCCGAGGCGAAGGAATCGCTCGCGCTCGCGGATCGTCTCATCGTCTTGCACGAGCTTGCGCCTCTCGACGTCCCAAGGCCCTTCCGAAGCAAGACGCGCGTCATTCGTCAATCGGCGCCGCCCGCGCCACGCCAAACGTCTGGCGGCGCAAAAGAGCGCGACGCCTTCGAGGTCGCATTCGTCGCCCACCTGCGCGCCGAGAAGGATCCCATGCGCGTTGCCGCCGCCGTTCGCTTGCTGCCGGCGGCGTCGCGCGTGCGCGTTCGGCATGTCGGCCGCGCGCTCAGCGAAGAACTGGACCGGCAGGCAACGAAGGAGACGAAAACGAACGCGCGGTACGCTTGGCTCGGCGAGGTCTCCCCGGCGCGCGCCCGCCACCTGATCGCGCGGTCGCACGTGCTCGTCCTCACGAGCATCATGGAGGGCGGGGCGAACGTCCTCGGCGAGGCAATCGTCGCCGGAACACCGCCGATCACGTCGCGCATCCCCGCCGCCGTCGCGGCGCTCGGCGCGAAGTACCCTGGTTTTTTCCCGGTTGGCGACACGCGAGCGCTCGCGCGCATGCTGTCGCGCGCGGAACGCGAACCTGCGTTCCTCGCCGAGCTACGGCGGCAGACCCGCGCCCGCCGCCATCTCTTCACGGCGAAGGCGGAGAGAAGCGCATGGCGTTCGCTGCTCGAAGAGCTCGCGCCGCCCGCTCGGGCGCGACGCGGCGAACCTCACCCGATAGGATGATGAGATGAGCAAGCACTACGACGCAATCGTCATCGGCACAGGTCAGGCAGGTCCGTCGCTCGCCGTACGTCTGGCAAGCGCGGGACGAAAGACCGCGATCCTCGAGCGAAAGCGGTTCGGCGGCACATGCGTCAACGTCGGGTGCATCCCCAGCAAGACCTTGATCGCCAGCGCGCGCACCGCTCATGTCGCCAGGCGCGCCGCGGACTACGGCGTGATCGTCGAAGGCGGGGTCACTGTCGACATGAAACGCGTGAAGGCGCGCAAGGACGCTGTGGTCCAGCGGTCGAACGAGGGCGTCACGCGCTGGCTCCGGAATACGGCGAACCTCACGGTGATCGAGGGGCACGGCCGATTCGAAGGCCCCCACGTCATCCGCGTGAACGACGACGTCCTCGAGGCCCCTCAGGTCTTCATCAACGTCGGTGCGCGCCCGATGGTGCCCGACCTTCCGGGGCTCGACGGGGTGCCGTTTCTCACGAGCTCCTCGATCATGGATGTCGACTTCGTCCCCGAGCATCTGATCATCATCGGAGGCAGCTACATCGGCCTCGAGTTTGCTCAGATGTATCGCCGCTTCGGCAGTCGAGTGACGGTGATCGAGAAGGGACCGCGGATCGCGGCGCGCGAGGACGAGGACGTTTCAACCGAGATCAAGAGTATTCTCGAGGCCGAAGAGATCGCGTTCAAGTTGAACGCGCAGTGCTTGAAGTTCGGCCGGCGCGGAGACGGGGTGGTCGTGTCGGTGAGCTGCGACGGAACGCTCGACGAGATCGCGGGCTCGCATCTCCTCGTAGCCGTTGGGCGGGTGCCAAACACCGCCGACCTTGGGCTCGACGCCGCGGACGTCGCCGTGGATGCGCACGGCTTCGTCGTCGTCGACGACGAGCTCCGCACGAGCGTCCCCGGGGTATGGGCCCTCGGAGACGCGAACGGTCGCGGCGCGTTCACGCACACGTCTTACAACGACTATGAGATCGTCGCCGCGAACTTGCTCGATGGTGGCTCACGCCGCGTGAGTGATCGCATCCCGGCCTACGCGCTCTTCGTCGACCCGCCGCTCGGCCGCGCAGGGCTGACCGAGCGCGACGTGCGCGCCTCCGGCCAGAAAGCGCTGATCGGGAAGATGATGATGGCGCGCGTCGGTCGGGCGCAGGAGCGCGGCGAGACTCTGGGCTTCATGAAAGTGATCGTCGACGCAGAGAGCCGCAAGATCCTGGGCGCGTCCCTACTCGGGATCGAAGCGGACGAGGTCATCCACGCGCTCCTCGACGTGATGTACGCTGGCGGCACCTGCGACCTCATCACGCGGGCAATGCACATCCATCCGACGGTCTCGGAGCTGATCCCGACCCTACTCGGCGATCTGAAGCCGCTGGAGTGATCGAAATTTCAGCGATCGACCACGTGGATGTGGCCGACGCGCCCGGCGGCGAGCGTTCCGATGATCGCCGCGCAGGGTGTTCCGCGGGAGCGCAGCTCGCCAATGAGCTTGTCCGCCTCGTCGGGCGAGACGGCGATCAGCAAACCGCCTGAAGTCTGAGCATCGCTGAGGACGAGCTGCGACTCCTTGTCGATCCCGGTCGCGTACTCGACCGAGTCGCTCAGGAAGCGCCAGTTTGCGTGGGTGCCCCCCGGCGCGATCCCTTCGCGGACATAGGTCCAGGCCGCGTCGATCACGGGCACGTCCTCGAGGCGCACGGTCGCGCTGCATCCGCTCGCCCTGACGATGTTGCGCAGGTGGCCGAGGAGACCGAAACCGGTGATGTCGGTGCAGGCGTGCACGGACACCGTGGCCATCGCCTCTGCTGCCGCGCGGTTCAGCATGCTCATGAGACGGATCGCCTCGCCGATGGCGTGCGCAGCATCGCGATCTTGCTTTGCCGCGGTGGTCACGATTCCAATGCCGATCGGCTTCGTGAGGACGAGGACGTCACCCGGAAGACCACCGGCGTTCGAGGCGATCTTCTTGGGATGCACCATGCCGGTCACTGCGAGCCCGTAGATGGGTTCGTCGGTCTTGATCGTGTGACCACCGACGATGTCGATCCCGGCCTCCCGTGCCTTCTCCGCGCCGCCGCGCAAAATCTCGCCGAGCACCGACACGTCGAGCTCGGATTCCGGGAAGCCGACGAGGTTGAGCGCGGCGATGGGCCAGCCGCCCATGGCGTAAACGTCGCTGAGCGCGTTCGCCGCGGCCACTGCCCCGAACTCGTACGGATCGTCCACGACGGGCGTGAAGAAATCCGTGGTCAAGACGAGAGCTCGCTCGTCATCGATGCGATAGACCGCGGCGTCATCGCCGGTCGCGCTCCCGACGAGCACGTTCGGATCGGTGACGGGCGGTAGTCTGCTGAGCAGCGGAAAGAGGTAGCCGGGCGGATGTTTTGCGGCGCAACCAGCGCGCTTGGCAATCTGCGTGAGGCGAACGGACATCGCATTCTCCTGTGGGTGATCAGTAAGTCATGCCATGGACGCGAGGCCAGCAGCGGTCGCTACGAGCCAGACGCCAAGGGCCAAGGCCACGGCGACGCGAGGCCGTGACTCGCGTGCGAGGACGAAGAGAGAGGGCAGGTTCACGATCGGCCCCGCGACCACGAACGCAACGGCGACGCCGATCGGCGCGCCCGCGGCGAGCAGCAGGAGCGCGACCGGGACTTCGAAGAACGTGGGCAGAGCAACGAGCATTCCGATGAGAGCGACCACGGTGATCGCGAAGACCGTACCTCCACGCGTGAGCATGGCGACGTGCGGAAGAAGAAGGCCTGAAACGAGCACGCCGGCGATGATGAGCGGCACGGTCACGACGGTGAGGTACCCAACGCTCCTCGCGAAGCGGACGAGCAGGGCGCCGAGCGTCATGTCCTCGTCGGCATCGACCTCGCACGCGACGCTGCGCGCGGGTGACACGTCTTTCTCCATGGCCCGGCCGATGCCCGCAGAGAGCCCGAGAACGATGACGAGCGCCGCCACGACGCGAACCGCAGCGACCCGCACGGGGAGGAGCGCGAAGCTCAACACGATGGCGGCGATGTTCAGGCCGGGCGACGCCAACATGACTGCGAGTGAAGGACCGAGGCGCGCACCGCGCTCGTAGAGGCCCGTGAAGACCGGGGTGACACAGCAACAGCACAACATGAGCGGCGCGCCTGCGAGCGCCCCCATGATCGTCGGCCGCCCTCCGCGTGCCCCGAGCCAGCGCTTCACCCATGACGAGGGAACCGCCGCGCGAACCGCTGCGCCGACGAGGATCCCGAAGACGAGCGCTGGCCAGATTTTACCGAAGTAGAACAGCGTCGTTGCCACGACGCCTCCGTCAACGAGCGCCGACGTTGAAACGCCCAGCTTTCCGGACTCACGTACGCGCCCGAGCACGCGCAGCGAGCCGCCCCATTTGTAATAAAAGAGTGCCGACACGATCATCGCGAGGATGAAAGCGCCGCCGAATTGCGTGCGCGCGGAGCCTCCGGATTTGCCCGCCATTGCAGCCGAGGTCGTCGTCATCACCGGAAGATGAGCTTGTCTCGCTTCGCGACGCAACCGCTGTCTGGCGGGCTCGCTCCGATTCGGCCGCGCTCGGGCGAGCGCGTTAGACCGCGCGCGACGGCTGCATCCAGGGCTTCGAAAGGTATCGGTCCCATGAGTCGGGCAATAGCGTCACGACAGGACCAGTAATGCCGTCCCGCGCTGCGATCCTGAGCGCGACAACGACCGCGGTCCCCGCCGAGCCGCCGACGAAGAGCCCCTCTTCGCGAACGAGGCGATGGACCATCGCGAAGCTATCGGTGTCAGAAACGCTTTCGGCGCTGTCGATCACGCTGCGGTCGAGGATCGCGGGTGGCTTGCTCGTGCCGATTCCTTCGACCTCATAGGCGGCGTCGGGGCCAACGATCCCATCCGCGGCCCACCGAGCGAGACCAGAGCCGACGGGGTCCGCAAGGACGATTTGGACGTTCAGTACGTGACGTTTCAGGAACCGGCCAACCCCGGTGATGGTGCCCCCCGTGCCGGCTCCAGCGACGAACGCT
The DNA here is from genome assembly GCA_043747615.1 of Myxococcales bacterium. GTDB lineage: Bacteria > Myxococcota_A > Polyangia > Polyangiales > Polyangiaceae > JAYTOU01. The sequence continues at coordinate 9,543 of JAYTOU010000070.1, forward strand.
CCGATCCGAGCGCCCGTCTGTTCGAGGAGCTCGGGGCCCGTGGTCTCCTCGTGGGCGCGGACGTTCACGGGATTGCGGAACTGGTCGGTGAGGAACCACCCCTCTTCATCTGCGAGGCGACGGGCAACGTTCTGGAAATTCTCAGGACTATCCGGCGGCGCGTTCGGAGTGATCACGACGCGCGCGCCGAGGGCCGTAAGCGCAGCTCGTTTGTCGACGGACATTTTCTCCGGCAGTACGCAAACGAGCTTGTAGCCTCGCACGGCGGCGACGAGCGCGAGCCCCATTCCCGTGTTTCCGGCCGTCGCCTCGATCAGGGTCGCGCCGGGCTTCAGGAGATTGCGTCGTTCGGCATCGTCGACGATGGCGAGGGCGATCCGGTCTTTCACGCTTCCTCCCGGATTTAGATGCTCGCACTTCACGAGGATCGAAACCGGGAGGCCATGCCCGATGTGTCGCAGCCGCACGAGCGGCGTGTGCCCAATGTGATCGAGAATCGTCGACATTGGGCGGAGCTTAGCTTGCCGCGACGCGACTGGAGGGCTCGTCGTCAAGGAGGCGTCGCAGAAAAGCGCTATGGAGAAGGACCATCGCGACCATCCCGAAATAACGCGACGGGGTCCTCTGGAAATCCGCGTCGTTCTGTACCTGCTCGCGGTTCCTTGGGAGGGCCGTCGCGACGGCGTCGCCGTCTACCCTCGAACGTTGGAATGCCGATCCCGTTTACCGTCCCCAATGGTATGTGACGAGCAATGGCGTCGCGCACGATCCGCCCGAACCTCGCGAAGCTCTCGGGCTCGGTGGCCTACCGCGCGATCCTCGGCGAGGTCAGCGCGCTGCTCGAAAGCGCACGGCGAGCGGCCGCCCGCGCGGTGAACACCGTCATGACGACCACGTACTGGGAAATCGGTCGCCGGCTCGTTGAGCACGAGCAGCGCGGGAGGGCGCGGGCCGCGTACGGCGCTGCGCTCCTGCGCCGGCTATCGAAGGATCTGGCAGGACGCTTCGGTCGCGGATTCTCGGAGCGCAACCTCGAACAGATGCAGCGCTTCTACCTGACGTGGCCCATTTCGCAGACGCTGTCTTCGAAATTCCAGGAAGGACCGGCACTCGCGCCGCGATCCAAGATTTCGCAGACGCTGTCTGCGAAGTCCCAAGACCACATTGCGCCAAGCTTCCCTCTGCCGTGGTCCCACTATGTTCGCCTCCTCGCTGTCAGGAACGAGAACGCCCGGGCGTTCTACGAGTACGAGGCTCTCCGCGGTGGTTGGACGGCCCGCCAGCTCGACCGACATCTCAAAGCTCGAGACGTTCCTACTTGAGCTCGGCGGCGATTTCACCTTCGTTGGTCGCCAGCGCCGATTGCGCGTCGGAGATGAGTGGTTTCGGATCGACCTGCTTTTCTTTCACCGGCGCCTGCGATGCCTCGTGGTGATCGACCTCAAGCTGGGGAAGTTCAGCCACGCCGACGCGGGCCAGATGCACCTATACTTGAACTACGCCCGGGAGCACTGGATGGTGTCCGGCGAGAATCCTCCGGTCGGGATCATCCTCTGCGCCGAGAAGGACGAGGCGGTCGTCCGATACGCGCTCGAAGGCTTACCCAACAAGGTGCTGGCTGCGGCGTATCGGACAACGTTGCCTGCAGAAGAAGTTCTCGCCGCCCAGCTTCGAAAATCCGCGAGGCTCCTGACAACCCGGACTCCACGCCGCTCGACACCCCGCTGACGATGGGGCGAGTTGGGTGTCCCATGGGTGTCCCAAGCCTCGCGGAAACGGACGGAAACAGACGGCAGCCAACGGGAACGTTTGGGACACGGCATCTTGCGTTAACACGGTGACTTAGGGGCCAAGACCGCGTCACTACTTGGTTATCTCAAGATGCCGATCTCAATTTCAATTCCCGTTGGGGTCACTGGTTTTCTCTGTATCATTCCGCGCGGATGTAACTTTTCACGGCGGATTTTGGACAGCTCGGTGGACAACCCCACCGATTCGCAGAGGTCGTCGGGGAGCGCCGGCCGGCGTCGACGGTTCCGTCCTCGATTGATCCATCGGCGAGAAGGGCATCCGTCGCGGCCGCGTCGCTGTTCGGTGATACGGCCGCGTCGTCGCCGCAGCCGGTAGCTTGCGCGTTCACGACGTGCGACGACGAATCGGGCGACGCGGGAGCCAGTATTGGCGGCTCCTCAACGACCACGTGTGCGCCGTGAACACCCAGCGAACCATTGGCGCCATTCCGCGCAGTAGAAAAGTTCCGACGATGAACTCGCCGCTAGTTGGGACAGCACGGGCACCCGCTGTTAGCGTTGCCGCCATGCGAACCGTTGCCCCCATTGCGTTGGCCATCCTTGGACTGATGACGTACGGATGCAGCTCAACAAGCAGCACGCCGAAAACGCCGCCCACATGCGCGCAGCTTCAAACGCAGATCAATGCGTGTACGAATATCTCCCAGGCCGCAAAGGATTCACTAGGTCCTTTCTGCGCGACGGCATCCGACGCATGTCGGTCATGTCTTGACGGACAGCTTTGTGGAGCCACCGAGCAGTGTGACCCGCAATGCCACAAGATCGCTGATGCGGGCGGGGGTGGCTGAGACGCGCGAGGCCTTTCTCCGTCTCGCGGTCCACCTGCTTCGTGATGTGAAAGCGCCCATGCGTGAAGTCGAGATCGCCAGCGGTTAGCGCCGCGATCTCGTTCGAGCGCGCTGCGAAGTAGACGGCCACGGCGTACACGCCGCGTCGGCGGGCGGGCACTTCTTCGCATTCGAGAAGCTGTAGAAACTCGTCGGGGTCCAGGGGTCCAGGATGACGCGACTTCGACCGTCCCCATTGTCGGGCCCGCGCACTTTCGTTACCGGGTTGACGGTGCGGTGAGCACGCGCAGGCGTCGCTCTTCGAGTTGCAGGCCTCGTCGAAGGCACACGTCAGATCGCCTCAAGCGGGAGGTCATTCCCACTTTCACCAGGTAACGTTACTTCGGCAAATGCTTGTTCCATTATTATGGAATCATAGCTTGCGGAGTTGCTTCGAGGATACTAGAAGTAGGTTGTGACCTCGAAGCTGGATCGCCGCGCCGAGCAGCTGAGTGCCCTGGGCCACTCCGTTCGGCTCAAGATCCTCCGATTCGTCGTGCAAGCGGGCGTCGAAGGCTCCGCAGCGGGCGACATCCAGGCTCACGTCGAGCTGCCAGCGTCCACGTTGAGTCATCACCTGAAGCGGCTGGTCGACGCCGGGGTGCTCTCCACCCGATCCGAGGGAACCTTCCACTTCTACGCCGCCGACTACACCGCCCTCCGCGCTCTCACCGACTACCTTTGGGAAGACTGCTGCAAGCGCGGCAAGTCCGGCTGCTGCTGAGCAAAGCCTTTTTTTTGCGCTTAATGTTCGAGTATTTTGGAAGTAGTTAACCCCACACACGAGGAGTCGATCATGAAGAACCCTAGCGTTCAAAAATCCGAGAAGACCTGCTGCGCCCCAAGCTGCTGCGAGGGCGACAACGCCGCGGCGAAGGCCGAGACCGCAAAGGTCGACGACGCCGTTCGTGAGACGGTCAAGGAGCGCTACGGCCAGGCGGTCGCGGCAGTCATGAAAGGCTCGAAGCCTTCGTGCTGTGGGTCGTCTGCAGCGCCGGGCATCCGCGGCACGGACCCGATCACGCGCAACCTCTACGACGCGGAGCAGGCGGGCGGCGTGCCCGATGACGCCTTGCTCGCCTCCTTCGGCTGCGGCAACCCCACCGCCCTCGCCAATCTGAACCCCGGCGAGACCGTGCTCGACCTCGGCTCAGGGGGCGGCATCGACGTGCTTCTGTCGGCCAAGCGGGTCGGCCCCACCGGCAAGGCGTACGGGCTCGACATGACCGACGAGATGCTCGACCTCGCCATGAAGAACAAGGCGAAGGCGGGCGCGGCGAACGTGGAGTTCTTGAAAGGACACATCGAGGCAATCCCGCTACCGGCCGCCTCGGTGGACGTGATCATCTCCAACTGCGTCATCAACCTCTCCACCGACAAGGACAAGGTGCTCGGCGAAGCCTTCCGCGTGCTGCGCTCGGGGGGTAGGTTCGCCGTCTCCGACATCGTGGTTCGCCGCGAGCTTCCCGAACCGGTGAGGAAGTCGATGGAGCTGTGGAGCGGGTGCATCGCAGGGGCGCTTCTGGAAAAGGAGTACGTCGCCAAGTTGAAGGCCGCCGGGTTCATCGACATCGAGGTCGAGCCGACCCGCATCTATACGAAGGAGGACACCGCGGAGATGACGTCGTCCTGCTGCGGCGAAGAGGCCGAGACGGCCCTCGAGGCCCTGGACGGCGCCGTCATGAGCGCCTTCATCCGCGCGACGAAGCCATGAGCACGCGCACCAAGGTCGGCATCAACGGGTTCGGCCGTATGGGTCGGCTCGCGCTTCGAGCGGCATGGCGTTGGCCCGACTTCGAGTTCGTCCACATCAACGAGCTGAAGGGCGGGCCCAAAGTCGGCGCGCATCTCCTCGCGTTCGACTCGGTGCACGGTCGATGGGACCAAGAGGTCGTCACCGCGGCGGACGCCATCGCCATCGCGGGGAAGGCCATCCCCTTCACCGGATACGCCACGCCGGCAGAGGTGCCGTGGAAGGAGCACGGGGTCGAGATCGTCCTCGAGTGCTCTGGGAAGTTCAGGACCCCGGCGCTCATCGCTCCCTACTTCGCGGTCGGAGTGAAGAAGGTCATCGTCGCCGCCCCCGTCAAGGAGGGCGCGCTCAACGTCGTCGTCGGGGTGAACGATCACCTCTACGACCCGGAGAAGCACCACTTGCTCACGGCGGCTTCCTGCACGACCAACTGCCTTGCTCCCGTGGTGAAGGTCATTCACGAGGGCATCGGCATCCGCCACGGTGTGATCACCACCATCCACGACATGACGAACACCCAGACGGTCGTTGATGCGCCCCACGAGGATCTTCGGCGAGCACGGGCCAGCAGCCTCTCCCTCATTCCGACGAGCACCGGGTCGGCGACGGCGATCTCGTTGATCTACCCCGAGCTGAAGGGAAAGTTGAACGGCCTCGCCGTGCGGGTGCCCCTCTTGAATGCGTCGCTCACCGATTGCGTCTTCGAGGTCTCTCGGCCGACGACGACGGACGAAGTGAACGCGCTCCTCAAGACTGCCGCGGAGGGGCCGCTGAAGGGCATCCTGGGCTATGAAGAGCGCCCGCTGGTTTCGGTGGACTACAAGGACGATACGCGATCGGCGATCATCGACGCCCCATCGACCATGGTGGTGGACGACACGAGCGTGAAGATCCTCGCCTGGTATGACAACGAGATCGGCTACGTGCACCGCATGATGGAGCTCGCCCGCACGGTTGCCCAGAGCCTTCGGTGAGCTCGTTGAGCGCCATCCGCAACTACAGCCTCGTGACCGCCGCCTACTGGGCGTTCACGTTGACGGACGGCGCGCTGCGGATGCTCGTCCTCTTGCATTTCCACGAGCTGGGCTACACGCCGGTCCAGCTCGCGTTCCTGTTTCTCTTCTACGAGCTCTTCGGCGTCGTCACCAACTTGCTGGGCGGCTGGATCGCCTCGCGGATGGGTCTGCGTGTGACTCTCCTTGGCGGGCTCGCCCTCCAGGTGGTCTCGCTCGTGCTCCTCGGCATGGTGAACCCTGCGTGGCCGAAGCTCACGTCCGTCGGCTACGTCATGAGCGCCCAGTCGCTTTCGGGCATCGCCAAGGACCTCACGAAGATGAGCGCCAAGAGCACGACCAAGCTCCTGGTACCCGAAACCAACGAGTCGTCGCTCTTCAAATGGGTGGCAATCCTCACGGGCTCGAAGAACGCGCTCAAGGGCGTGGGATTTTTTCTTGGCGGTCTCCTGCTCACGGCATGGGGCTACCGGCACGCGCTCTTCGGGATGGCCGCGGCTCTCTTCATCGTCCTCGCCGGCTCCTTCTTTTCCCTCCCGCGCGGGCTGGGGAAGTCGAAGTCCAAGAGTAAATTTAAGGGGCTTCTGTCGAAGACGCGCGAGGTGAACATCCTCTCGGCTGCGCGGTTCTTCCTCTTCGGCGCGAGGGACATCTGGTTCGTCGTTGGCGTGCCCGTCTTCTTGTCAGAGAACCTCGGCTGGGGGTTCGCCGAGATCGGCACCTTCCTAGCTGTCTGGGTGATTGGGTATGGGGTCATCCAGTCGGGCGCCCCGCTCCTCATTGGCCGGTGGACCGGTGGCCGAGCGCCCCAAGGGCGAACCGCCCAGGTCCTCGCCTTCGTCCTCGCGGGCGTCACAGCGATCGTCGCCGCCGGGATCGTCGCGGGCTACGCGCCGGTAGTCGTCATCCTGGTCGGCCTGGGCATCTTCGGCGCCGTCTTCGCGGTCAACTCCTCCGTCCACTCGTACTTGATCCTTGCGTACTCGGACGGAGACAAGGTGGCGACGAACGTGGGCTTCTATTACATGGCCAACGCCGGGGGCCGCCTCGTAGGGACGCTTCTGTCGGGCGTGATGTTTCAAGTTGCCGGGGTCACGGGTTGCCTATGGACCTCGGTGGCGTTCGCAGCGATGGCGGGGGTTGTCTCTCTCGGCCTGCCGAAGAAGGAGTCCTCGACGTTGATGACGGAGATGAAAACCGAGGGGGCGGATTGACTACGCGGCGTGCGGTTTTGAAACTCATCGCCCGTGACGAGCGGGCACGTCGGCCCGAATGGAGCACAGGGTCAAGGTCAAGGTGCCGCTCAAGGCTCGGGGACCGTGCGTCCTCCGGCTCCCCCTCCCCCTCCCGCACCACCGCCGCTCCCGCCCACGCCGGCACCCGCCCTGCCCCCCCGCACCTGCGTACGTACCGCCCGCGCCTCCTGCGACCGCGAGATACGAAGCTCCGCAGCCGGCGTCGCCACCCATTCGCGCCGAATCGGGCTTCGCGACCTGCGCAAATACAAGGGTGGGCTTCTGGTCAGGATTTCATTTTGGACCGTGCATTGGTTTCGCGACGCGCGGCGAGATCATCGGCTTCGATCTCGAGCTTGATGTCTTCGCGGGCGGAACGGTGCCGACCGTGGACTTTCTCGTCCCTATCTCGATCGTGATCCCGATTGGTGCGCGCGACGATCTCTGGGACGGAGCCTACGTCCGTGTGGGTCCGCAGTTGGGCTACAGCATCACCACCGGAAAGCCGTCGGACGGATTTTTTCGTCTCGGCGGTCACGTCGGGTTCGGGTAGACGACTGGCGCCCTCCGAGCCACGCTCAGCCGGGCGCATGGGTAACCTGATGGCATCGTGCCGTGCGAAAGTTTCTTCTCGTCGGGTTTGGCTGCGCATGAGTCACGCAGACCGAGCAAGCGGCGACGCGACGGTTGTGGCTGGACTATTTAGCGTCTAGGAATGCGACGATGAAAGCCCGCTCCGTCGAGCTTGGACGCCCCGCTCGCTTCGACCAGCGTTGGAGCGGAAGCCTACGTCGAGGAAGCGCTTCGCTGGGCACTACCTGCCGACGTGCGGGCAACGCCCCTACCTTCGACCGCGCTGCAGCCAGCAGCGAAAGCTTCTCCGGAACGCATCGTGTTCGCTGACGACAACCGCCCGTGATTCCCGAGGCGCGAGGCAGACAGCCCGGCGCACTTCGCGTCTTGGTCGTCGACGACAACGAGGACGCGGCGGAAATGCTCTCCGACGCCCTCGGCATGCTGGGATGCGACGCGCGAGTCGCCTACGACGGCGCCGAAGCCATCCGCATCGCCCACGAGTTCGACCCCGAGCTTGCCCTGCTCGACATCGGCCTCCCCGTCATGGACGGGTACGAGCTCGCGGGGCATCTACGCAGGGCCGCGCGCGGAGAGCAGCTTCGGCTCGTTGCGGTCACCGGGTATGGCCAAGATTCCGATCGGATCCGTGCTGCCCAGGCAGGCTTCGACGCGCACTTGGTCAAACCCGTAGAGCTGCAAATAGTCATTGAACTGATCGACGACTGCCGAAAGCGCGTTGGCGGGCGCCCGTCCTAGCTCACCGTCACAGAGGCGATAACTTCCCCGACACAGAGGGCTTCTGGAAGAGGCAGGCTCATTCGTCTGCCGGCAGTTTCCCTCGCGGACGAAGGTCAACCAGGGCTCCGAGCGTGCGCTGTGGCGGAATGCGTCGCCGAGATGCGGCTGCGAATCTCGGTAAGGATGCGTGACATTCGTCGCTGCCGTGTGTTGGTGAGGCGACCGTTGCCGTCGGCCGTCGAAAATCAATCGCCTCCACTACATATGCACTCTACATGTTAGCGCCCCGCGTCGATTCGGAACGCAGATTGCAGAGTCGCGGCGCATGACGAAGCGTTCACGGCGGGAGTTCATCGCCCTTTCAACTGCAGGCGTAACGCTCGCGATGGGAAGTGGTTGTGCTCGCGCCGCGCCACCCCCTGCCGCTCGCGTTGCGACGAATGCAACGGCTCCGATACCGCGTCGCGCGTTGGGAAAGACGGGAGTACAAGTTTCGATCCTCGGTATTGGCGGCTCTCATCTCGGGGAGGTGAAGGAGGAGACCAGCGCGATTCGCATCGTGCACGAAGCCATCGACGCGGGGATCAATTTCATGGACAACGCGTGGGAATACCACGACGGAAAGAGCGAGGAGATCATGGGGCGCGCACTCGCCGGTGGCTTCCGCGCCAAGGTCTTTCTCATGACCAAGGTCTGCTCGCACGGTCGCGGTGCCAGCGTCGCCATGCAACAGCTCGAAGATTCACTGCGCAGACTGGGAACCGACCACCTCGATCTCTGGCAGGTGCACGAGTGCGTCTACGACAATGATCCCGACCGGCACTTCGCCAAAGGTGGCGTCATCGAGGCCATCGACAAAGCAAAGCAACAGGGCAAGGTGCGCTTCGCGGGTTTCACCGGGCACAAGAGCCCCGACATTCACCTAAAAATGCTTTCGTACAATTATCCGTTCGACACCGTGCAGATGCCCCTCAACTGCTTCGACGCAACCTTCCGCAGCTTCGAGCAGCGAGTCATGCCCGAGCTCGTGAAGAGAGGCATCGCGCCCATCGGGATGAAGAGCCTCACCGGCCACGGTGAGCCCGTCTCCAAGGGCGTCGTTACGGCCGCCGAGGCTCTTCACTACGCGATGAGCGTGCGCGGAGTGGCAACCACTGTCAGCGGGATCGACAGCCTCGACATCCTCCGCCAAAATCTGGCCGTTGCGCGCGGAATGACTCCGATGACGGAGGAGCAAATGGTCGCCCTGCGATCACGCGTTGCCGACGCCGCGGCTGACGGACATCTCGAGCTCTACAAGACGACGACGCACTTCGACGGCAAGGTCGGGCGCGAGCAGCACGGATATCCACTAAAGGACGAGCTCCCGCTCTGAGAACCCCATGACGACCATTGCTCAAAGAGCGCTCGGCAAAACAGGCGCGCACGTATCCGCGCTCGGCATGGGCGGTCACCATCTTGGCGGCGCCAAAGACTACGAAGAAGCCGAGAAGATGGTGCATGACGCCCTCGATGCCGGCATCACCTTCTTCGACAATTGCTGGGAATACCACAATGGTAAAAGCGAGGTCTGGCTCGGACGCGCACTCGATTCTGGCGCCCGGCGGCAGAAGGCGTTCGTGATGACGAAAGTCTGCACGCACGGCCGCGACGGAACGCTCGCTTTGAAGATGCTCGACGAATCACTCCGCCGTCTGCGCACGGACTACCTCGATTTGTGGCAAGTGCACGGCGTGACGTTCGACAATGACCCGGAGCTTGCGTTCCGCAAAGGCGGAGTCATCGAGGCCCTCGACAGCGCCAAGCGCGCCGGCAAGGTTCGCCTCGTGGGGTTCACGGGGCACAAGGACCCTCGCATTCATCTAAAGATGCTCTCGTACAAATATCGATTCGACAGCGTGCAGATGCCGCTGAACTGCTTCGACGCAAGCTTTCGGAGCTTCGAGCAGCTGGTGCTCCCAGAGCTGCAAAGACAAGGCATTTCGGCGCTTGGAATGAAGCCGATGGGAGGGCGGGCAGACGGCATAAAAAAGGGCGTGGTCAGTGCCGAAGAGATGCTCCGGTATGCGATGAGCCTGCCCGTAGCCACGACGATCAGTGGAATGGAGTCGCCAGACGTGCTGCGAAAGAACATCGCCCTGGCCCAAGCGTTCAAGCCCATGACGGCGGCTGAGATGGTCGTCGTGCGCGACAAGTGTCGAGAGGCTGCAGGCGACGGCCGCTTCGAGCTCTACAAGACGTCACTCAAGTTCGACAATCCGCACGCGCGATTGACGCACGACTTTCCGGTCGATCCGAAGCAGAAAGAAGTGGAGGAAGAGCTGCAGCAGGTCATGGGCTCACCGCCACCGTGAGGCCACGCGATGAGTCACCGCGATGAGCCAATGGTTCGCACAGACGAGCCTGCAATAGTCCCTGCGAGCTGCTAGATTCAATTCGGGGCGCTGGCCGATGAAGACACTGGTTTTTGGCGAGGGGGCGGCGTCGTCCGATGCAGCGCGCATTCTGGCGGCGCGTGGTCATCAGGTGAGCGTCGCGGAGGACCTGACGTCCGCCATTGAAATTCCGGCGCCCATTGCCCTCGTAGTCCTCGTTGGGTCTGCGTCGAGCACACTCGTCGAGTCGTGTGCCGCGGTCAGGAAGAGTGCGGCCTGTGAATGCGCGGTGATCCTCGCGTCGCTCACGGACGAAGAGCTACCGCTCGTGTCCGCGCTTCTCGACGCTGGGGCAAACGACTTTCACGCGCGGTCCGTCGGCGTCGAGCCCCTCGAGAGTCGGCTGACCGTCGCCGAGCGAGCGGTGCACGCACGTGCCTTGCGGGACGGCGAGCTCTTGCAAAGCACGCAGGTGGCGGAAGCTTTGCGGCAAAGCGAAGAGAGTCTTTTGATCACGCTGCGGAGCATCGGCGACGCTTTCATCGCGACCGACGCACGCGGCCACATCGTGCAGATGAACCCGACCGCGGAGCTTCTCACTCTTTGCACGCTCGGCGAAGCGGCAGGAAGGCCGCTCTCCGAGTTCTGCTCGCTTCTCGACGAGTCCACCCGGACCCCTGTGCGGAGCCCCGTCGATCGCGTTCTCGACGAACATAGGGTCGTGAGCATTCCCCCGAACACCTGCCTCGTCAGGCGGGACGGCACCGAGCGCTCCGTCGCCGATAGTGCCGCACCGATTCGTGATGCGAACGGAAAAGTGAGCGGCGCGGTCTTGATCCTCCGCGACGTCTCGGCAGCGCGAGCGGCGAGCGCCGAGCGCGAACAGTTGATGGCCCGCCTCGTCTTGAGCGAGCGAATGGCATCGCTAGGCACGCTGGCCGCCGGGATCGCACACGAAATAAACAACCCGCTCGCGTACGTGATCACCAATCTCGAGCTTCTCGAGGAGGCTTTTCGCACTCCTGCGTTGCGGCAGGGTGTCGACGCCATGCTGGGTGACGCGCGCGACGGTGCGGAGCGGGTTCGTGCGATCGTGCGCGGGCTGAGCGCCTTTTCCAGCGCAGATGAAGCGACGCCGGTCCCTATCGACATCGCTCATGTGCTCGATCTCTCGATCCGCATGACCTTCAACCAGATTCGCCAGCGCGCGCGCCTCGTCACCGATTATCAGCGTGTGCCGGCCGTCCAAGGCGATGAAGCCCGACTCAGTCAGGTCTTCATGAACCTCCTCCTCAACGCGGCCCAAGCTCTTCCCGGGGGCCAGGAGGAGTCGAACGAGGTGCGGGTCTCCGTGCGTTGTGATGTTGACGGCAACGTCATCGTGGACATTCACGATACGGGTCCCGGCATGGCCCCCGAGGTCGCCGCCCGCATCTTCGATCCCTTCTTCACCACGAAGCCCGTCGGCGAAGGAACGGGGCTCGGGCTCGCCATTTGTCACGGCATCATCACCTCGATGGGCGGCCAGATCTCGGTCGAGAGCGAGCCGGGAAAAGGCACGACGATGCGCGTGATCCTGAAGGCAACGGATCGACCGGCAGTGGAGAAGGCGGCAGCTCCGACCACGCTCGCGCATGAACCAGGCCCGCGCAGTCGCGTGCTTCTCGTCGACGACGATCCCAGCGTGCTCTCCGCGCTCCGGCGGGCCCTGGCGAGCGAGCACGACGTGGTGGTCGCGAACGGGGGCGAGGACGGGCTGGCGCATTTCGTCGCGGGCGAGACCTTCGATGCCATCCTTTGCGACCTCATGATGCCGAACGCCACCGGGATGGACCTCCACGCCGCGCTCCTCGATCTCGCGCCCGGGCAGGCGGCGCGGATGATCTTCATCACCGGTGGCGCGTTCAGCACGGGTGCGTGTCAGTTCCTCGAACGCGTGCCGAACTGCCGATTCGAAAAACCCTTCGACCTCGGGAGTCTGCGCACCGCCATACGCGAGCTTTGCGCCAGCTCCACCGCCTCCTGAAACGAAACCGTCGCTGCGTTGCGGCCTCGCACGAGCTCGTCTGAAAGTGACCCGAAGAGACGCACCGCGCCTGACCGAGGTCGAGGATGAGCAGATTGGGGGCCCATGTAATCGCGCCTCCTCAGGTTGACGTTAGGGTCGTTGCGCGTAGGGTGCTCGGTCCTGGGACGGCAGCACGTCGCAGCAGGAGCTGCGAATGATGATTTCCCCGCGAGGTCGTTCGTCCACCCGACCTGCCCCCGTCACGATGGACGACGCGGTGTCACCGAGCGTCTGGCTCGTCGACGACAGCCCACTTCAGGGTGAGGTGGCGCGGCAGGCCCTCGCCCGCAGGCATCGGGTCGTCCTATTTGACGGAGCAGCGCCGATGATCGAGCGCCTCTCCACCGGGGACCGGCCAGATATTCTCGTGCTCGATTGGCATATGCCCGAGGTCTCGGGCGAAGAAGCATGTCGCTTCGTGCGCACCATCGCCGACGCTGCCGAGCTGCCGATCATCGTCTTGACCGCGACGGGCGACCAACAAGACCTTCTTGATGGCTTGGCTGCGGGGGCCAACGACTTCGTCAAAAAGCCCGTGCTCGAAGCCGAGCTGAACGCGCGCATTTCGTCCCTCGTCCGGATGAAACGCGTTCATGCTCGGCTCGCATCAACGGAGTGGGCGTTGCGAGAAGAAGCGGGTTTTCGCGAGCGCTTTCTGGCAATCCTGGCGCATGACTTGCGCCAACCTCTGAATATTTTCTCGGTCGGTAGCGAGGCACTGGCGGCTTCGGACACGCCGCAAGCGGTACGTGACAGGCTGAAGCTGGTGTTCGCCAAGGCGACCGCACGCATGCAGAGGATGATCGAGGAGCTTCTCGACTTCAGTCGAAGCCGACCGCAAGGCGGCGGAATGCCCATCGTGGTGCAGCCCACTGATCTGAGCGTCGTCATCCGAGACATTGTCGAGCAAGTCCGACTCGAACACCCGACCCGAACGATCCGGTTCGACGGTTGCGATAGCTCCGTGGGCAGGTGGGACGCCGATCGCATGGCGCAGGTGGTCGGTAATCTCGTCGAGAACGCGCTAGCTCACAGCGCACCCGCCTCCCCCGTGAATGTCGCGTTGAACGCCGCGCCGGGCGGCATCGAGCTAACGGTCGAGAACGACGGTGACCCCATCGCGCCCGCACTCGTGCCGATGCTCTTCGACCCCTTCCAACAGGGAGCGTCACGCACGGCAAACGAGCGGGGCCTTGGTCTCGGCCTGTACATCGTCGATCAAATCGTCAAGGCGCACGGCGGGACGGTCGCCGTCGACTGCGGAGGCGGACGCGTTCGTTTCAGCGTGGTGGTCCCGCTCGCACCGACCGACGTGAGAGCGGACGTACCGGTCGCGCCGCTGATCCTCGTCGTCGACGACAACATGGACAACTCCGCGATGTGCGTTGCGGTCCTCGAGCGCGCGGGGTTTCGTGTTGATCGCGCATCCGACGGAATTGAGGCTCTGGAGAAAATTGCCAAGGCTCCGCCCGATCTGGTCTTCATGGATCTCGCGATGCCACGAATGGATGGCTGGGAAGCCACGCGGCTCATCAAAGCTGACCCGCTCACGCGGGGTATCGTCGTCGTCGTCCTGACCGGCCTCTCTGCACCGGCCGATCACGAACGAGCCCGAGCGGCGGGCGCGGAGCAGGTATCGCGGCGGCCGTCGTCTTCACAAGAAATTCTCGCGCTCACTCGCTTACACCTCGGCGACGCTGCCTAACCGACGCGCTCGAGTGTCCTCGTCCGGCGGCGTCGTGGCCTACCGCGCGGGCTCCGCGTCACAAGCAACTCAGGGCACGTGGGCAATCCGTTACCCGCGTAGCTTGGTTAGTGATTTAGCCAGCGCACAAATGCGCACACGCGCTTCATGAGCGAAAACCAGGCAAATTTGTGGCTTTTGCGAGCGACGAACGATCGGCACGCACGTTGCTCCATGTCGCGACATGACCATCACGAACCGGCCGCGTCTGACGACGATCCTCTGCGCGACGCTCCTCTCCTTCCTCGCTGCGTGCTCCGGCGCGCCTGACTCGGGGGAGGACACGAGCGCGACTTCGGAGTCGTCGAGCGCAATCACCGCGACGGAGCAAGGCGCGTACAACTTCTTCTTGAGCAAGGGGCTCACGAGCTATCAGGCGGCCGGCATCGTCGGAAACTTGATGCAGGAGTCAAACGTGCAGCCGACCTCCGTACAACCTGGAGGACCGGGGCGAGGGATCGCGCAGTGGTCGGTCGGCGGCCGGTGGAACGCAAGTCACGGTGACAATCTGGAGGCGTACGCGAGCGCGCAAGGAGCGTCCCCGACCTCGCTTACGTTGCAGCTCGAGTTCATCTGGTACGAGCTCGAGACCTTCGCGAACTATGGACTGGCCAAGCTTCGTGCGAGCCGCAGCGTCGCGGCGGCCACCGCCATCTTCCAGACGGACTTCGAAGCCTGCGGGCAGTGCGAACAGACCTCGCGCGTTCGCTACGCTGAGATGGTGCTCGCCACTCATGGTGGTGGAGGCGGTGGTGGTGGTGGCAGCGGCGGCAGCGGTGGCGGCGGCGGCGCAACCTGCTACTCCTCGACGCTCCGGAGCACTGTGCCCCACAACGCGTGCGTCCAGGCCGCGTCAGACCGCGAATGGTACCAGTGCGCGAACGGCTACTGGACCGACCGTTGGACCGATCCCGACGCGTGCAACGGCGTGCACCCTCTCTAAGAGAGCCACCTCCTGGGCGTGGGCGCATCGACGCTGCGAGTGACCGTCATTCAACCACGGTGACGCCGTGCCAAAACGCGATGCGGTCACGCACGCTCTCCGCCTTTTCCTTCGGCGTCGGGTAGTACCAGGCGGCGTCTTTGTTGACCTCGCCGCCCACGACGACGTCGTGATAGCTCGCGACGCCTTTCCATCCGCATGTCGTGTGCGTTGTGCTCGGACGCAGCAGCTCGGATCGCACGGCAGACGCAGGAAAATAGTGATTTCCTTCCACGACGACGGTGTCGTTGCTCTCCGCGATGATCGTCTCTTTCCAGATGGCTTTCATTTTATCTACGCTACTACGCATCCTCGACGCGTGGGGCACTGAAGGCGGCGGGCGGAGGCAAGGCGCAGGCGACCTCGAAACGCACCGCCCCGCAGAGACAGGATCCTCTGTGCATGATCGCTTCGACAAAATAAAAAACGGGGAGGATGGTCGCGATAGCCGCGGCATCCTCCCCTTCCAGTTTCGGTCTCCCGTTTCTTCCGGGGACCTCTGGGTTTGTTAGCTTTTCAGATTGCGCCTGTGGCCTTGCCGACCTGCTGGCTAACCTTCGAGCCGAGCGCCCTGAAGGCCGCCGCGACGAGGATTAGGATTGCGACGAGCATCAAAGCGTACTCAACGGCGGTCGCGCCCTTCTCGTTCTTGACGAGGCTCTTGATGGAGTTCTTGGCGGCGATCATCTTGAGGTTGGTCTTCATGGTGGTGTTCTCCTGGTTATTTGCGGTTTTTGGGGTTCACATGCTCAACGGTGTTCGATGCGTACGATGCTCGCTTGCGTCGACCTCAGGGAACCAGTTCGCGGTCTCTACCTGCCGTGTCGACGGAAACTGATTATACACGTCTCGTGCCAGTACAATTTTCTTTCGTCGCGGAACGCCCTCGGCTCAGGGACGCGTATTTCTCGAGGATTCGTGAGGTCGCGCGGGGTTCGGTGGGTAGTCGTTTGATCACCCCCCATGGACAGTTGATCCAATGGGAGCGTTCTCTACGTTGGGCGCCCGTGTGAGCCTCGCGCCGCGACGCGATCCGCTCGCCGTCGAGGACCGCGCCGCGCATAGTGAGGCCACGTGAGCTTCACACCGCCGCCAACCGATCCGCCCCGTCGCTCCCGCCCGTGGCTGGTGGCCCCTCTCTTATGGTTGTTCGGTTCGACCTTCACGCACGTGTCCGTCGCGGGTCTCATGTTCTTGGGAGGCAGCGCGACGGCTGCGGGCGGAGAGGCAGGCGTGCGGGGCGGCGGCGACACGAGCCACGACATTTCGGTGCTGGGCGTCGAAGGCAACGAGGTCGCGCCGCCCGCGGCCATCGATCATGCGCCGCCGCCCGTCCCTCCGTCGAAGACGCCGCCGCCGGAGATCGCAACGCCCCCGGAGCCGCCCGATCCGGAGGGAAGCCTTCCCCACGCCGACACGCCGCCCCGTCCGATTGTCCCGCGCGTACCGGGAGGCACCTCGTCGAACGGGGGACGCGCACCTGGGCCCGTGCGGCTAGGGAGCGAGCTCGCCGACGGACCGAACGGCGACTCCATCGAGGGCCAGCGCGCGCTCCTCCCCCGCGCCGTGAGCTGCAAAGATCCCGTCGAGGGGGTCTGGGAGTCGTTGAAGTACAATCCGGCCTCGCGAACGTGGGTGCGCTTCACGCTCCTAGTGCATCGCGCGGCGGGCGGCACGCTCACCGGCTCCATCCTCTCGCACACCTGGTACGGCAACGAGCTCGATCGCACGCCGCCCGCATGCTCGCCGTTCGGTTTCGAGATAAGCGTCTCGATGGTCGCTCGCGGGCAGGTCGATCGCGTGACTCACCTTCGCTTCGGCGCGTCGTCGTATTCGATCGTAGCTACGCAGTGCCCGACCGAGCACGCGAACTACGCGCCGGACAACTTCAGCGGCGCGATCGACACCATCCGCGAGGAGTTCCAGTCGACCAACAATGACGGCGCGGTAGACATCGACGTGCCTTACGTCTTCCGCCGCACGGGCTGCCTCGACGAATAGTGGCTGCGTGACGGTGATCACGCGGCCCGAGTTGCGCTGCTGATTGATTTGTACGTTCCCACTGCGCAAGGCACGTTCTAGTGCGCGCACGGCGCCGAAGAGGAAAAAGCACGCACCGAGCGGGCCGGTTTTTCACACCGGCGGCAATGTGCACGATCCTCTGAACGGCAGCATCTCCGCGCCCGCCCACTAACTCTCCGGCCACGCCACACAGACTAGGGGCTCAGCGCTCGTGGCCGCCTGCGCACCACGTTGCATGAAAGGTCCCCTTGGCGTTGCCGGAAGGAAACATGACGTCGATGGTACCGTCGACGGCAACGTCTTTCACATACGACGTCAACGTCACGCTCCCCGAGACGGCGCGCGCCTCCGGGCTCGTCGGACTGAAGTAATTCACTTCCGAGACATTCGCACCGGCGTGCGGCGCGCTCGGTGCGGCTGCTCCGGTAGCCGTCGTGCCGACGATCATCTCCATCGCTTGGGTGCCCGCGGGAAGAGACGGAGCCCACCCTGAGGCTTTGGAGATATCGTTGCAGCTCACGGGGGTGGAGAAGACGTAGAGAAACGGGCCGCCCGCCGATTCGGCGGGGTCGCCAGGCATGCCCACCCAGTAGGCGGCGACAATCGGCTTGATCGCGTCCGCTCCGTAATTCCCGGTGACGTTGGCGTTGCCCCCCAGGCCGCCGCTGTCTCCATTGAGCTTCGTTGCGTCGGGTGCTGGCGCAGTCGTGGTGGAGCTGCATGCGGCAAGGCAGAGAGCAGCGATGGCATTCGGGAGAACAAGTCGAAGAGCTCGGATCATGAAATGCCCGGGGTGCAAGATGACGACCGCGCGTGGTGGACGCTCGAATTGCAGGGAAACGCGGCAGCCGATGCGGGGCGAGCCGTTCA
This sequence comes from Myxococcales bacterium, assembly GCA_043747615.1. GTDB lineage: Bacteria > Myxococcota_A > Polyangia > Polyangiales > Polyangiaceae > JAYTOU01. Next base: position 27,557 of record JAYTOU010000070.1, read on the forward strand.
CTCGTGAACGTCGTGGCAAGCAATTGCGCCTCAGTTGGGCGAAACGAGCGAACGAGCGGCAACACCGAGTGATGCCAGCCGGCGTCAGATAAAGCGTTCGCACGAGCGGCGTAATGCCCCGATTATCTTCATGCATACTGCACGCACATAGCCTAGCTCAGGCGCTAAACACGCGAGCGCGCCTTGTGTTCGCGTGCGTCCGGTCTAAGGTCTGGGATGCGCAGCACGCTATGCGACTTCATTGCCTCGAACCGCGAGGAGGTCCTAGCGCGCGCGCGACTGCGTGTCGCCGCGAGGGACGAGACGTCTGCGTCGGGGGCGGATGAGGCGCAGGGGCTGCCGGTTTTTTTGGATCAACTCCAAACTTCGCTGGAGCGCGCAGGCCGACAGGCGGACTTCGACCACTCCGAGTTGAAAGCGAGTGCGTCCGTCCATGGCGGTCATCTGTTTCATCAAGGGCTGTCCGTTTCGCAGGTCGTCAACGCTTATGGAGACATTTGCCAAGTCGTTACGGCACTCGCGATAGAACGGAATGAGAGCATCGCGTCCGACGAATTCCAGACGCTCAACCTTTGTCTCGACGACGCCACCGCCGGCGCGGTGACCGCTTTTTCGCAGCACCGCGAGCGAGCGATCGCGTCCGCTGCCTCCGCCGCGGGGACCGAACGGCTCGGCGTCCTCGCCCACGACATGCGCAACCTGCTCAGCACGGCGATGCTCAGCTTCGGGATCATTCAGAAAGGCAATGTGAGCCCTGGAGGCAGCACGGGCGCCGTTCATGCGCGGACTTTGACGGCGCTAAACGCGCTCATCGATCGTTCGCTCGCTGACGTGCGTCTCGACTCCGGGATGCAGAACGTCCAGCGCATTGCCGTGCGGGAGATCATCGAGGAGGTGGCGATCGGCGCTGTGCTGATTGCGCAAGCGCGGGGGCGCGGCCTCATCGTGGTCAACGTCGACGCCACGATCACGGTGGACGCAGACCGGCAGATCCTCGCCGCGGCGATCGCAAATCTGGTGCAGAACGCCTTCAAGTTCACGCGTCGCGGCTCCACGGTGACCCTGCGCGCGAGCTCGACCACGACCCGTGTCCTCGTCGAGATCGAAGACGAGTGCGGCGGGCTGCCCCCCGGCAAAGCAGAGGAATTGCTACAACCATTCAGCCAGCGGGGCACCGATCTTACCGGCTTGGGCCTCGGCCTTTCGATCTGCCTCAAGGCGGCTAGGTCGATGGGCGGCGATCTTGTCATCCGCGACGTGCCCGGCAAGGGCTGCGTCTTTGCGCTCGACCTGCCAAAGCAGCCACCCCCGCCGACCTCGATTTTTGATCATCCCAAGAACCGCAAGAGCGACCCAGGCGGCTCGATCCCCGGCGCAGCCGGTCGAAGCGGATCGTCCCGATAAGCCCACGGGCCGATGGGAGCGGCGTGGCCGTTTTGCGGTCGACGATCGCGCTCGTTGCGATTTGCCACACGTGGGGCGTGTGCAGTGACCCTGAGTTTGACGCCATTTTGAGATGATTTCGCGCAAGCGGAGCGGTGAAGGCGTGCGCATGCGCTTTGCACTTGGGCGCTCTCTCATGAAGACGAAATACGCGCTGCTTGCCTCGCTCCTCTTCGTCGCGTCTGGGTGCGACGACACGATAGCCGACACCGAGCACGCGGACGCGGCGCCGGGCGACGCAGCACAAGGCAACGACGGAGGCGGCAGCGCCGATGGTGGGCTCGACGCCGAGTTCACCGATGCGCGCGTAGCGGATGCCCCAACCGACAGCCCTGTCTTTCAGGACGCAGCCCCCGCGGACATTACCCCGATGCTCCTGGCCGCGGGATCCGTCACGCTAGCGGGCATCACCAGCGACGGTTACGTCATCTACCGCACGGCGGCGGGCGTGCTCAGCGCCGTCCTCGATCAGCCCGGTTCGACGCCGACGGTCATCTCGGCCCAGACGGGAAGCACGAGCGCGGCGATCCGCGGCAAGGTCATTTTCGCGTTCTCGAACGTCAACTACACGACGAACGTCGGAGACCTCACCGTGTGGACCGCATCGACGGGCCCCCGGTTTGTCGGGCCTGCGCTCATCAACGACGATTCTCTCTCCGCAACCGTAGACGGATCGAGCTTGCTTTACGCAGCGAACGTGAATCCGGTGAAGGAGGACATCGTCCTTGCCGCGAGCGATCTGTCGTCTATGCAGACCCTCGTCGGCGGGGCTGGCCGCGGCTCGCTGACGACGTGCGCACCGAGCTTTGGTTTCGGAGGTGCGCACGCATTCGTTGCGTCGTGCGCCTTGGGAAGCATGGCGGCAACGTTGACCCGTTTCGACCGAGGAACCGGTGGATCCGTCGACGCGGGGGCCGACGGTGGCGACGCCGGAACGAGCTGGGGAGCCGTCCCCATCGCGACGAACGTGCAGCCGATCTGGTCCGCCGACGCCGCGGGGCAACGCGTGCTTTACGTGACGAACAGCGGAGAAGGACGGTACGCAGAAGGCGCGGCGACCTACCATTTCGACAGCAGCGTGACCGGCGGCACCTTCCTCGCCGACGGGTCGGTGATCCTCTACACCGTTGCCGACCAGCTCCGACGCGTGACGATTTCCGCGATAAATCCCATCCCGATCGTGACCAATGGCTATGCGCGCACGGCGTGGAGCCCCGACTATTCCTTCGTCCTCTACTCGACGCAGATCGTCTACCCGGCGGCGGGAGAGCGGAGAGATCTTCGTATCGCATCCACGGCCTCGCTCAACGTCACCCCGGATGTCCTGCTCGCACAACCGAACGGCAACGTGACCCGCTCGGCGTTCACGGCGGACAGCAAGTTCGTTCTCTACCAAACGGACCTTGCCGCTGGCGTCGGCACGCTCGACGTCCGAGCAAGCTCCGGTGGCGCCGTGCGAACCATACCGACTGTCGTTTCCGCTCTGGCCGCAAGCGCCAGCAAGATCGTCTTCGCCGATGCGCGCAGCGACACGAGCCTCTATCCGATCACGGCGAGCGTGAGCGTCCTCGATCTCGCCGGCACGAGTGCACCGCAAGTCCTTCAAACCAAGGTGCTCGACAGCGGCTCCTTCTACGTGACGCCCAGCGGCGATCACGTGGTCTACGTGCGCTCGGGCGTCGCGGCAGACGCCGGCGCTGGCCAAGAGGGCCTCTACATCCAAGCCATTCCGTAGATCGAGAACGCTTCCCCCATTGACTCGCGCGCGCGGCACGCCGACGTTCGCGCGATGGCTACCAAGAAAGAATCGGCACCGCTCCGTGGCGCGAAGCTCATCAAGAAGGCGCTTGCGTCCGCGGGCGCTGTCATCACGTCCCCTGAGCCCATCCCGTCGGGGCTCGTCCGGAAGCTGAGGCTGCCCAACGGTGAGCCGCTCTCGCCTGGCATGAAGGAGCTTCTCGCGTTCGACGGGAGCTGGCTTGCGATCGATTACGACGAGGATGAGGCCGAGGTCGAGGCAACCTCGCTCGACGAGATCGTCGAAGAGGCCTTCGGCGAAGAAGCCGTCGCAGCCTTCGGCGAAGCGTGCGAGATGCTCAGCGAGGACTGCGTGGCGTTCGGCGGTGAGCTCTCCCGACCCGCGTGTCTGTACATCGGCGAGACCGACGAAGCGGGCGAGTACCCGGTGATTGTCCTCGCGTGGGAAAACGGCGTCGCGCGCATCGGCGGCTTCGTGCCGTTCGATGTCTGGGTTGCTCAAGAGCTCGGCGCGCTCGAGCGTGGCAAAGAGCTCGGCGACGTCCCCGCAGAGTACGAGTCGCTTGCGAAAGCGCTCGCGGAGTCGAACGGCGACGGACGCCTCGTGTTCACGCCGAAAGCCGGCGAGGGCGGCGGCAAGGACGACGAAGACGACGAAGACGACGAAGACGAGGAAGAAGACGAGGACGAAAAAAGCTGAGCACCGGTGACGAAGGCTCGGTGGGGCGCGCTACCGCGAGGAGCGCACGAGGAGGCCGCTTGCGAGCCCGCTCGCCGAGCCATCGACCACGACGACGGAGCTTTCCGGCAGGCCCCCGACGATCTCGACGAGATCGTTCCCCACGATGCCGACCTGGACGTCTCGCCTCTCGAGCTCCCCGTCCTTGCCCACAACGAACACTGAGCGTTTTGCGTCCTCGCCGATGATCGCCGTGCGCGGCAGGGTGAGCACGTTCGGCCGGGTCTCGAGGACGACGTCCGCTTTCACCGTCGTTCCGGGTCGAAGCGGCGGACGATCGAGAAGCGCGATCTCGACGAGCACGGTGTGGACCTTCGCGTCGGCCACGACCACCTCTCCGATGCGGTCCACGGCGCCGCGAATCACGTTCTTGTTCCCGGTGACGGCGACTTGCACCGCGGTTCCTCGCTTGATGCGACCGACGTCGGCCTCATCGAACTGAGCGTTCACGCGCAGCGCGGTGTCGTCGAGGAGATCGCAGATGGGGGCCGCGGGTGCGACCAGATCGCCTGGCTGGATCTTCACGTCGACCACCACGCCGTCGAAGGGCGCCATGATCTGACTCTTCAACACGTCGCTCGCGCGCGCATCCCGCTCCGTCTGCGCAGCGGCGACGGCTTCGCGTCCACGCTGAGCGGCATCTTGACCGCGCTGGAGCTTCTCGGCTCGCTGCTGAGGGGTCGTGTCGGGGGGGACCGCGCTGTCCGCATCTGCCTGCGCCTGCTGCGCTGCGCGGGCGCTCCGGTTCTGGGCAAGGACGAGCTTGTTGCGCGCGGCGTTCAGCGCGCCCCGGAAGGTGTCGCCGGTCGGCTCGGCGACGACGGTGCCCGCCGTCACGCGGTCACCACGACGTACGCTGAGCTTCATCACCGTCGGCACGTCGAGAGACGATCGAACGATGATCCGATGCTCCGCCACGATTTCTCCGCTGCGCGACGTGATCACTTCTGCAATGGAGCTCCGCACGAGCGACGTCGTCGCGACGCTGAGCGCCCGATCCCGGCGCGTGAAATACCAACCCGCCGCTGCCACCATCGCCACGAGCAGGACTACCGCCGCGACGTTTGCGAGGAACGATAGGACGAGGCGCGCAGCGTTCCCTCCTCTGTCGGCGCCGCCCGGCGTCTTTGCCTCCTCGATCAGACGAACCAGCTCCGCCTGCGCCTCGCGCGTCAGAAAGTTGATTCGGAACGCGAAGCACGGCCGGCGATGGCCCGCGGTTGGCGGATCGATGCGCATGATCTCCGCGTCGAAATCGATCACGCGCGTTTTGCGGCGGAGGGTCACGTGGCACACCATTCCGAGGCGAAGCGGCGTCTCCTTTCCCGCCGGGCCATCGGCGAGGAGCCCGGTGGTGGTGACGTTCACCGTCCGGCAAACGCACTCCTTACCTCCCGGGGTCGTGACGATTGCTTGGGTCGCGAACGCGTAGCGATCCACGCTCTTGGATTCCGAGCCGCGCGCCGCCGCGGGTACCTCCGCGATAGCGCCGATCTCTTCGCCGCTTGCCTGCATCGGGGAATTCGCGACGCGGGTCTGCTCGTCCTCCACCACGATCTTCGTCATCCGGAAGATGGGGATGGCCCCGGTCTCCTCGGTCGGCGGATCGACGCCGGGAGTTTCCTCTGGGACCGGCGGGACTGGCGGTGCGTTCGAGTCGGACGTCGTCACGTGCGTGAATTATACATTCCCGGCACCCGCCGTCCCAAATAGCGAAAAAACGCGCCGCACTTTCTTTCAGCTAGGGAAGAAGTTCGGGCCTTGCCCTTCGGAGGATCGCCCGATCCATCGAGGGCGGGTGCGATGGTGGCGCCCTACTGGCAATAATACTGGTTCGACCCTGGAAGCTCGGTCATCGCCGTGCACGAGCCACCGCCCGTGCTCGAGCAATCGCTAGCAAGAGCGGGGTCGCAGACGCGGAGTCCCGTGCCGCACGACGTTGCACAGCCGATGGCCGTCACATGCCCTCCGGAAAGTGTCGCGCAACACATCTTGCCGTGACAGTCGGCCATGTCGTCGCAACGCGCCGTAACGCCGGCGCACGATGTGCCGGTGTTCTGGCAGGCGTAGTTCGCCGGAACGCCGCCATCGGCGAGACCCGAGCCGCAGCAGACCTGCGAGGTGCAGACGACCGTCGCACAATAAATGTCTGCATCAGACCCAAGCGGGTCGATCACGCTGCCATCGTCGCCCGTGGTGCTGCTGTCGTCGGTGCTCGCCTCGGCGTTGGTCCACGCGTCGAGACGGCCGGCGTCCCTGCCCCTGCTCGCGTCCCTCTTGCCGGAGTCCACCGCCCCGCCTTCGTTGTCGTCGCCGGCGTCCCCATCGTTGATGAAGGGCGCGGCTCCGCTGCAAGCCTCGGCCGCTGCGCCGAGTGCGATGAATTGGAAAAAAACAAGGACGATTGGAAGTCGAAGGTTCACGTTAGCTCCTAGGCTTACCTATACGCAGGCCCGCCCCGGATCTTCCCTCGGCGACATCGCGCACCTACTCGGCCGGGGGCGGCGCGACGCAAGGCATCGTCGCCGAGGCGCGGGCGGTGACCGCGACATAGACCCGCGCGTACGAGCCATGGGGGTAGGCACCGGTGACCTCGATCTTGTCGACGTCGCCCTTGAAGCACCCCTGCGGTGCGGCGAAGGTGAGGTCCGACGAGAGCTTCGCGCGCACGGCGTGGAGACGCTCCCCGATGTCCAAACGAAGGGCGGCCCGGGCTTGATCACGGATCTTCGCTCCGTCGGCCATTGCCTTGAGTGAGAGCAGAAAATTCGAGGTCTCGATCGTCGGCTCGAGGTCGGGGATCCGAAGTTCGTTGTCGACGACGGCGATGTGACCGCTGAGAAAGAGATCGCCATCCAGGACGGTGTCGATCCCGAATTTGTGAACCGGTCCGGCGATGTGGAGCTTGAGGACGAGCTGCCCCTGAGACTCGTAGAGCTCCGGATTCTCGAGATAGAGCTCTGGGAACTCGGTCGAGAAATGAAGCTTCCCGTCGGTGAACGCCATGGACATGGCGCGCGTCAGCTCCTCGTAGCGCGCGGCGATCGGGATGGTGACCGTGAACGGGCCCGAGGCAACGAGTGGCACGTTGGCGAGGGGCGGCAGCTTGGCGTCCGCGGTCACGCCTCCGCCGCAGGGGAGCGTCACGGAGGGCGCCACGATGATCGCCAAGTCCTTCTCGATTCCATTGGCGAGGATCGTGGGACCGGCCTCGACGCCGAGCACCCTGAGCTCCGCGCAGCCTTTCGTCTCGCCGATCGGAAGCTCGATCGGTTTTGCGATCCGCGCGTAGGCCTCCTCGAGCGTGGGCCGCAGATCGTACGAGAAATCTTTCAGCTTCGCGTTCACCTGCGCACCGACGGTCTCGAACACGCCCGCGACATGATCGGCGACGATGAGGCGCCTATCGGTCGAAGTGATCTTCACGTCCGTCGACTGCATGCCCACCTTGTACTCCGGGGTCACCACGGGCTCGGCCAAAACGTGCAGATCCATTGGAAAATCGAGGCTCCCGACGGGGAGCGCGACGTTCGTGTGAATCCGGGCGTCGATGACGATGCGCCCTTGCGAGAAGCTGAGCTCGAGCGGCGAGCGATCCCAGGTGTAGTGGCGTTGCGATTTGAGGACCGTGAAGTCTCCGCTCCCTGTTTTGGGAATGACCTCATCCAGCGACGCCCGCAGCGCCGCGGCGCTCATCGACACGTGGGCGACGATGCGCGATGGGACGGGATCGGCGGCCGGAACGCCGGGGGAAGCACCTGGCCGCGACGGATACACGGCTCCGAATCGCGTGCACGCGATCATGAGCGAAAGACCGACGAGTGCTGCGGCGCGAGCGAGGTGCATGCCCCCCCTTCTACCACTCTTGGATGTGGTAACCACGGACTGCAAACGTCGGGAAGGATCGAACGATGAGCGAAGCGAAAGACACGTTGGAGCACGCGAGCCATGCCGGCCACGGCGGAGGCGGGCCCGCAACGCAGATCGGGATCACGATGGCCGTCTTGGGCGTGATGCTTTCGAGGACACGGCCGAGATCAAGGATCTGATCGCATCGACGATCGACGACACGGCCGATCTCCTCGCTCCCCACGAAGAAGACGTGCAGCACTTCGAGAAGCTCTCCCGCCGATTTGCGAACGACGTGAAGGAAGCAAAGGAAGACGCCGTGAAATCGCACGAGCGCGCATCCGAGCTTTACGAGCGGGCCCAGCTCCTCGCGGAAATCGGAATCGTCGTTGCCTCCGTCGCGCTCCTCATGGCGAACAAAAAGTGTGGGCGGTCTCCGTCATTTCGGGCGCAGTCGGCCTCGCCACCGTTGGGTACACAACCTGGACCACCCACGAAGGCCTCGCCGCCGCAGAGGCGAAGATCGTCGAAGCGTCGAAGCGTGAAGCCTCGATGCAAACGGAAGGCGAGGTCGACGAGAAGAAAGGCGCGCCGAACGCAGAGCCAAAGAAGTAGTCAGCCCACTTTTGGCGCGAACATCGGCCCCGGCATCTTGAAGACGTCGCGCCCTGCGGCCGGATTGACCAGCATCGCAAAGGCGATCCACAGCGCGATCCCTGCGAGAAGCACAGTGCAGACGGCGACGGGAAGCGCGAGCTCTTTCATGTGCGTAAGGTGACGCGCGATGCGCAGCGCGTAGAGCAGATCGACGTCGAGAAGGAACGCGAAGAGGAGCTTGCTGAAGAAGCCGAACGCGTAGGTGAGAACGAGGAACACGACGAGAAAGCAGACGTCGACCGAGAAGACGACGGCCGCGTTGGGGGCCCGCCCCTGCGATAGCTCGCTCAGCGCCCACCAGTTCATCACCCAGTTGAACGAGAAGATCGTGAAGAGCGTGCCGCCGAGCATGTTCTTGTTTGCGAGCGCCATCATCCCGGCCAAGAACTGACCGCCGCCGCCGAAGAGAAGGCAAAACCAGGCCGCCGTGCGGAGCGCATCGGAGGTCACCGCCACACCGAACGCAACGGGAGTGAGAGCCGCGCACCCGATGGCGAGGCCAAGCAGTCCTAGCGGGGTCGACTCCGCAAAGGGTACGGCGGATTCATTCGCTTGCATGTTTTCTAGAGCACCGGAAGGAGGCGGCGTTTGGCAGGAGGAATGGTGGCAGACGAGAAAACATGCTCGCCGGCGTACCAGCGCGCAATCGCCGTGTCATCCGATAGAGCGATCATGAGCGCGTTGTGGAAATCGAGGTAGCCCCCTTGAACGCCTCGCCCGGCTGCCCCGGTGTCGAGGCCGCCCAGCACCGCCGAGCACGCCGTGTAGGCCCTGGGATCCGCGTTTCTACCGAGGGCCGCGCCTTCTTCCAGCCACGCGCGGCAAGGCTCGCTGCTCGCCGAGGTGACCGAGCGACACGCGAGCGGGCGCACCTCGTAGATTCCGCAGCTCCCCTCCTTGGAGAGGAGCGGGCATCGCACGGGGCCGTCCTCGCTCGGGGCACGCTGGGCCACCACCACGCGCAGCCCGTCGAGGATCGTGCGTCGTTTCTCGTCGCTCTCGTTCTCGCGGAGCCACGTCGCGAGGTAGACGATCTCGATGCCCGTGGTGGAGACTCGTTGGTGGCAGCAGTAGAAGCAGCCGTCTCCGCAGGCGTTGGTCTTAGTCTCGTCCTTGAACATCGCCGCGAACTCGATCGCGTTGTCCATCGCTGCGTCGACCTTTGCGCGATCGACGCCGCCGGCAAGCATCTCGTTCACCGTTTTGGCCTCCGCCGCGTGGATTTTGGTCCACATCGGTTCGGAGCGATGGGCCTTGACGAGGACGGCGCCCCCTCGGGTCTTCGCCTCCTCGGCGCGACGATCCTTCCGGTTCATGCACGGCTTTTAGCACGGGTGTAAGATCGGACGATGGTGTTGTTCGCGATCCTGGTCGCCGTGTTGCTGATGGTACCGCTCCTTACGCGAGCGACCCGGCCGCGTCCCCGCTCGAGCGGCCTCCGCTGGCAAGGCATCGACTGGGAGCGCGTGAAGAAGGACGGGCCGCCGGGGTCGCCCCCGTGAGTGGGCGCCGGGTGGTGACCCTCTCGGAGGCAGTGAAGGCCGTCAATCGGCGCGGAATTCTCCTCGTGTTTCCTGCGGCGAACCAGGCAGATCCGCCGTCTATGTGGAGCGAGATTCATCCGCGGAGCCGCATGCGCTGGGAGTGGAACGACGACGGCGACGATCGCGTCGGTGAGTTGTGGCACCTCCGGGCAAAGCTCGCGCGCTCCGGAAAAGTGATTTATTCAAAGTGGTACCGCGGTCGGGCGACGCTCATGTCGCGCCCCGTTTTCCGGGCGATGCTCCGCGTCGTTCACGAGCGTGGAGATCCGGTTGCAAGCCTTAGTGTCGAGGCGCGCCAGCTTCTCGCGCTTCTGGAGGAGAACTCACCGCAATCAACCCGTAGCTTGCGCGCGGAAGCAGACCTGCAAGGCAAGCCGCTCGAGGCGGTGTACGTGCGCGCCCTGAAGGAGCTCTGGACGCGGCTGCTCATCGTTGGTGCGGGCGAGGTCGACGACGGCGCTTTCCCGTCCCTCGCGATAGGCGCGACGAGCGTGCTCTTCGAGGACTTGTGGGCCACGCATGACGAGTCGAACGCCGAGGACGCACGCCTCCTCGACGCGGCGCTCGCAGGCTCCCCGGCGGTCTTGCGGTTCTTCAACCAGCTGCGCAAACCTGGGAACTTCTAGGCCACGCGCGCGACCACGCGGTTGCGTCCGGCGTGCTTGGCGGCGTAGAGGCGCTCGTCGGCAACGTCGAGGAGAGCGGCCCCGGCGCAGCACGCGAGCGACGCGCATCCAACGCTGATCGTCACCGGGAACTCCTGGTCTGCACTTCGAAACGGCGAGACGCACACCGCTCGCCGCAAACGTTCGCCCACGAGCGACGCGCTCTCGATCGCTTCGCCGCGCAAGAGGATCGCGAACTCCTCGCCGCCATAGCGCGCAAGGCAATCCTCCTTTCGCAACGCCGCGGTCAGGCGCTTCGCGAGCTCGATGAGGACGTCATCGCCTGCCCCATGACCAAGGCTGTCGTTGATGCGCTTAAAGTGATCCACGTCGAGCAGGAGCACGCTGAGCTCCGTGCTGTGCCGCTGCGCGTATGCCCGCTCTGCGACGAGCCGCTCGTTGAGGTAGCCGCGGTTGTACAGATTGGTCAGCGCGTCCCGAACGCTCAGCTGGTATAAGCACTGCATATTCTCGGCGAGGCGTCGCTCGAGGTTCTGTCGCTCACGGTCGTGGATGTAGCCGATGGTGACCGCGACGACGATTCCCATACTCGCGTAGAGGGCCCGGAAAGCCTCAGGGTGAGCGGCTTCGGGCGTCGGCACGTGGCCCGCGACGAGCAACCCGCCCGCTACGGCGAGAACGAGAGCCGCGCCGACCATGAGCGCGCTTCGCCCGCCGAGGAAGCCCACCATGACGATCGGAATCAGCGGAACGAAGACCACTCCTCCGGCGTTCAAACCGCCGCTCTGGGCGAGGGTGATGGGCACCGCCACGATGACCGCGACGCACGCGAGGACGTCCGCCAACCGAACGGAGAGGCTGCGCGCGAAGGGCGCGAGCGTGAGGAGAAGCGCGACGAGAGCTGACACGGCGAACGTCGAAGCCAGGCGCCGTTCGGCGACGCTACGGACGGCGGCGGAGAGGAGGAGCACGCCCGCGCCACTTGCGCAGAAGAGAGTGTGGAGCGTGCTGCGGCGTTGCGCTTCGAGCTCGGGGAGCGATTTCGCCGTTTTTCCGAGCATCCCGAGCACCGACAGCCGCGCCTGCGCTCCGGAGGTTCGCTCCTGCCGGACTTTCATTCCTCCACCTACGGTCCATCTGCGCGACGGGATAAGCGCATGCCGCACGAAAAAATTCTTCGGCGCTTCGATTCTTACAACAAGCGCGTCCGCTTCGAGGAGACCGTCATCCTTGTCCGCAATCCAAGCCCAGCTCAGAACGCGACCGGCGACGGTAGGTTCTGAATCAGCGACCCGCCGGGCGTCCGTGGATCGGTGCAGATCGTCGGCGGCGGCTCGTGGGTCCCCGCGCAGACCGAGCTACTCGAGTTTCGTTTGCCGTGGCCTGAGCACTAGTTGCAGACGCTCGGGCAGCTTGCTCTCGCGCAGTCGGTCCAGGCGGCTTGGGCCGCTACCGAGCCAGCGTGGGCGGACTTGCACCCATCGAAGCACGCTTGCTGAGCGCCGGCGTCCATCGCCACGCAAGACAACTCGCACGCGTTGAGTAGGTTGCAGTCGGTCGGACCTGCATCCCGCGCCATGGCGAAGCACGCGTTGACCACCGGGCAGCAGTTCATCTGCAGGCAGCCCGTGCAGTCCGGGTTGTTCATGACGACGATATCGAGGACACACCCTCCGTCGCCGCCGTCGTGCTTCTTGGCATCGGAGCTACCGGCGTCACACGGCGCGCCGTCGCAGGCTCCCCCGCCCGGCGTCGTCGTCGCGGTGCTGCACGCCGCAAGGAAGAGCACGACCAAGCTTCCAAATTTCGTCATCGGTATGCTCCTCATCACAATCCCGCCGCGAGCGCGCCCATTCTTCGGGGCTCCGCCGCTCCTACCCATTCGAGGCCAGAGCGACCGATCGCCGGCGCGTCGGCGATGTGGCCACGCTGCTTCAGTGTGTAGCCCATCGCCTCGAGGCGCTTGGCCGTGACCTCGGAGATTCCGTCTTTCTCGTAGGACACCGTGTCGGGCAGGTGCTGCATGTGAAAGCGCGGTGCACCGACGGCGGCTCCGATGTCGAGCCCGAAGTCGACCACGTTCGAGATCTCCTGGAAAACCGCCGTGATGATGGTGGGCCCGCCCGCCGCTCCTCCGACGAAGATGACGTTCCCGTCCGGCGTCGTGACGATCGTGGGTGCCATGGATGACAGCATACGCTTGCCCGGGGCGATTGCATTGGCCTCACCTTGCACGAGACCAAATCCGTTGGCAGTGCCGGGCACCGACGCGAAGTCGTCCATCTCGTTGTTGAGGACGAAGCCAGCCCCCTTTACGGTGACGCCTGAGCCGTACCACCAGTTGACGGTCGTCGTGAGCGCAACGGCGTTGCCATTCCCATCCACCACCGAAAAATGTGTCGTGTGCGGCCCGCTCGCGGACGCAGGCCCGGCGGTGACGATCTCCGAGGATGGCGTGGCGCGCTCCGGCGAAATCGTGGCGCGCTGCTGCGTGGCCCACGCGTCCGACAGAAGCTGCTCGAGCGGCATCTTGACGAAGTCTGGATCGCCGAGCTTCGCGTTGCGTGCGGCGTAAGACCGACGCATGGCCTCGAACACGAAGTGGAGCTCCTCGGGCGATTGCCATCCGAGCTTCTTGAGATCGTAACCCTCAACGATGTGGCAGATCATGGCGAGCGTCACTCCGCCAGAGGACGGAGGCGGCATCGAGGTAATGCGGTGGCCTCGGTAGGTGAACTCGAGCGGCGCCCGCCACTTCGCTTTGTAGGCCTTCAGATCGGCGTGAGTGATGAGGCCGTGGTCGGCCTTCATTTGGGCGACGATCGCGTCGGCCGTGGGCCCCTCGTAGAATCCCTTGGGACCCTTTTCGGCGATTCGCTTCAGGGTGACGGCGAGCTCTGGATTCTTGAAGGTCGAGCCGAGCGCCGGGGGCGATCCATTCGGAAAAAAGAGAGCGGACGACGTCGGGTACGCCTTCAGGTGCTCCGAGCTCTTCAGCGTCTCGAGAAAACTTTCGTCGACGACGAAGCCCTGCTCGGCAAGAGCGATCGCCGGCGCGAGCACCTCGGCCCACGTCTTCTTCTTCGACCCGAGCGCGTGATGCAGCTCCCAGAGCCCGGCCACACTCCCCGGAACGGCGGCGGACTTGATCCCCTCGCGGGCGTCGCTCGTCGCCTTCCCCGCAGCGTCGACGTACATGTCTCGCTTGGCAGCGGCAGGCGCTGTCTCCCGAAAGTCTATGCTCCGCACGTCGGTGCCCATGCGAGCCACGGCGAAACCGCCACCGCCCACGTTGCCAGCGGTTGGGTAGCTGACCGCAATCGCAAAGGCCGTGGCGACGGCGGCGTCGACCGCGTTGCCCCCGGCAGCGAGCATGTCGCGCCCGACGATGGATCCAATCGCGTTGTCAGTGACGACCATCCCGTGCACGCCGCGGACCGTGACCGGTGACGTGTACGGCCAGGCGGCTCGGGGAGAACCGGCGTCGACGACGGCGGCAGGCGCAGCAGCGAGCGCGACCGTGGCAACGGACGCGGCGGGCCGGGAAGGCGCGGGGGTCGGAGCCGCACACCCGAGGACGGCGAGCGCGGCGAAAGCGAGCGGGCGAAGACGCATGCCCGGAGCGTAGTCGACCTTCCGCCGAACTTCAGCGCTGGTGCGTGGGCGCACGCGAAAGTTCTTTCTGCCTCGAGCTCTCGGACAATTCGCTTTAAATCAGCCGCCGCACGCCTCACGTGGGATCGGCGCAGCAGCGAAAGCCCGTGGAGTAGTCGTGGTACTTCGGCCCGTGCGAATGGGGCCTCTCATGACCTTCGGCATCGAGCTCGACGACATGCGCTTCGTAGATGTCGGAAAACCGCGCGAAGCGCAACCATGAAGGCTCGCGCGACATCTCACGCTCGTGATGGAGGCCCCTTGAAACCACGCGGTGAAAACGGAGGGGACGATCGTTCTCCTCGACCGCGTGCCGAGCGGACCACGCCGCCGTCGCCCCTGGAGCCAAGGCCGAGCGAGCGACCCACGGGCATGCCTGCCTTCGATTTACCGACGTTTGCTAAGCATCATTGCGACACGCCGGACCGCGGTCTCGACGCCGTCAAACCGGCCGATCCGCGCGTTCAAGAGCTCGCCGACCGACTGCGCCGGCGTGACTACGACACTGCGCTCCGCGTGGCGCACGCGATCCTCCGCGATCGCCCCGATGACATGGTGGCCCTGTCGAGCATCGACGAGTGTCGAACCTCGCTCGAGTCGCTTCACGCGTTCTCCTCGTCCGCGATGATGCGTACGCCGTCGCTCGCGGTCGGCGGTCCGGCGTTGCAGACGCTGCCCCTCGATCACAGAGCGGGCTTCATCCTCTCGCTGGTCGATGGGCGCTCGACGGTGTCGCTCATCCTGGACATGTGCCCGATGCCGCGCCCGGAGACGCTCGCGGTGATCTTCGCGCTGGTCGAAGACCACGTGCTCGTTCTGGAGTGACCTGCGGCGACCGCTCTAGGGCCGCGTAGCGTCGGAGGGTCCGAAGAGCTTGGCCTGCTTCGCGGCGAGATCTTTGATGAGTGTCTCGCACCCCACGAGCGGTGCGTCGAACTGGACGCCCGCGCTGAACGGCCACATCGGAAGATCGATGGGACGGACCTCGAAGCGCACCACTTTGCCGTGAACTTCGAGCGGCTCTTTCACGTCCCCGATGTAGAGAAGCAGCTTGAGCGACTGACCTTCGACAAGGCGCGCACGGGTGAGGAGATTTGCTCCCTGCGCGCTCACGTCGCGGATGAGCGCCGTCCGTTGCTCGTCATTCATTTCGATGTAGGCGGGGAAGCATGCAAGCTCGCGCTTCCCCAGTCTGCGTTCCGAGTCCGCCGGTCGTTCAGAGTCCGCCATGTGATCCCACGATACGCGATCGCTGGTACACTCGCGAGCGTGGACTACCTCGAATTTACAGCAATCAAACCGATCCGTCATCTCCTCGTGGACCCAGATATCTCCGAGATCATGATCAACGGCTGCAATAAGCTGTTCGTCGAGAAGGGCGGAAAGATCATCGCGCTCAAGCCGATCTTCCATTCGCAGACCGCTCTTGATTCGTGCGTGGAGTCGCTCATGGGGCTCACGGGCCGCGCGGTGAATGCGCGCTCGCCGTTCGTCGATTTTCGTTTACCCGACGGTTCGCGGATCAACGTGGTCGTTCCGCCGATCGCGCTCGATGGGCCCTATGTCACCATTCGCCGCGTCACGAAGTCCCTGAAGACGCTGGACGACATCGTGGCGAAGGAGACGCTGACCGCGCGCATGGCGGATTTTCTCTGCGCTTGCGTAGACGCCCGGATGAACATGATCTTCACGGGCGGAACGGGCTCCGGAAAGACGACGCTGCTCGGCATGTTGAGCGCGTCTATCGCCGAGGACGAGCGCATCGTAGTCATCGAGGACACCGCCGAGCTCGAGCTCGCTCAGCCGCACGTGGTGCGCATGGAGTGCCGCCCGCCGAACATCGAAGGGTCCGGCGCGATCGTGCTCGCTGACCTCCTCAAAAACAGCATGCGCATGCGGCCCACGCGGATCATCGTCGGTGAGGTGCGCGGCGAGGAAGCGTTCGATCTCCTCGGCGCGATGAGCAGCGGACACGAGGGGGGCTTCGCCGTTCTTCACGCCAGCTCGCCGGCGCAGGCGCTTCAGCGTCTGGGAATGATGGTCTTGAGCAAGGGCCTCCCCTTCCCGCTCTGGGCGATCCAGAACCAGATCGCTTCCGCCATCGACATCATCGTCCAGCACGCCTTCGAGCCGGACGGATCGCGTCGGGTGACGCACATCACGTCCGTCGAAGGCGTGAAGGACGAGGTCGTTCACATCGAGGACCTCTTCGTCTTCGACCACGACGGCGTCGACAAGAACGGGAAGATGGGCGGCCGCTTCGTCTGCACTGGATTCAAGCCGAGATCCCTCCCCCGTATCCGTCGCGCGTGCGGCGTCGGCGTCGATCAGCTTCTCTTGAAGGGAATTTGCTGACCTCATGAAGCCCGTCATCGACCGCGATCTCGAGGGGAAATTCATCGTCATCACCGGCGCCAACACCGGCATCGGCCGGGTCACCGCCGAGGTTCTTGCCGCGCGCGGCGCCGAGGTCGTCCTCGCCTGTCGCTCCGAAGAACGCACCGCCCCGGTGCTCGAAGCCATCCGCGCCGCGGGGGGCAAAGCTCAGTTTGCAGAGCTCGATCTCGGTGATCTCGCGTCGGTGCGCGCGTGCGCAACGAAGCTGCTCGCGTTGGATCGGCCGGTAGACGTGCTCATCAACAATGCGGGCGTCGCCGGAAAGCGCGGCCTCACGAAAGACGGATTCGAGCTCGCCTTCGGTACCAACCACCTCGGGCATTTCCTGCTCACGGTGATGCTCGCTCCTCGCCTTAGGGCCGCAAAGAGCGCGCGCGTCGTCACGGTCTCCAGCAAGGCGCACGTGGGAGCAAAGACTGGAATCGACTACGCGCTCGTTCGGAAATCGACGCAGGCGGTCGGCGGGCTCCCGGAGTACGGCGTCTCCAAGCTCGCGAACATCTACTTCACGAAGGAGCTCGCGCGCAGGCTCGACGGCGTGCATGCGTACGCACTCCACCCCGGCGTAGTTGCCTCCGATATATGGCGGCAAGTTCCGTGGGGACTGAGCTGGCTCATGAAGCTCTTCATGATCTCCAACGAAGAGGGCGCGAAGACGACGCTCTACTGCGCGACGTCACCCGAGGTCGCAGGCGACGTCGGGCTCTACTACGACAAGTGCAAGGCGCTGACTCCGAGCAGCATCGCCTGCGACCCGGAGAAGGCCCGCGAGTGCTGGGAAAAGAGCGCCGAGTACGTTGGCGCCGATCTGTGAGCCTCGCGCACGCCCGGCTATTTCTTGACGAGCGTGAAAGCCTGGTTCCATCCGCCAGTGCGCACGCCCACCGTCACCCAGAGCCAGCACATCGGCTCGAGGGGGCGAGCGCCTTCCATGCCTCCGATGTCGATGGGGTTCCAGCCAAAGGCCGTGATGATCTCGGCCACCGATTTTTTTGCGCTGTCGTCGTTGCCGCAGAAGAACATGTCCGCCGGCCCGCTCTTGAACTCCGGCTTGAACATGAGGGCGTTGCCCACGGTGTTGAAGACCTTCACGACCTTGGCGTCGGGAAGAGCGCGCTGGATTTGCTCACCACCCGAGTCGTTGAAGCCGCGCTCTAGACCGACCGGCTGGCCTCCTTCGTGCTTGAGCGGATTGGTCACGTCGAGGACGACCTTGCCCTTGAAGCTCTCTTTGCCGGCGGCTTCGATGGCGGCCTCGGTGCCCTCGCCGAGCGTGGCCAGGACGAGGATCTCGCCGAACTTCGCAACCTCGGCGAACGAGCCCTGCGACGCGTTCTTGCCTTCCTTCGCGACCCAGCCTTTGAGCTTCTCGTTCTTGGCGTCTCGCGACCCAATCTTGACCTGATTTCCCAGCGCGGCGAAGCCATGACCGAGTGCTTGTCCGACGCTTCGCCAAAGCCAATTTGACACCGGCCGCGACGCTGCCAGAGTCTCGCCCCATGACCACCGCTGCTGAGCTTCAAGTCCGCGTAGATCTCGCCGCCTGCTACCGCCTCGTCGCCCACTACGGTTGGGACGACATGATCTTCACGCACATCTCGGCGCGCGTTCCCGGGCCGGAAGATCACCTCCTCCTCAACCCGTTCGGCATGCTCTTCGAGGAGATCACGGCCTCGAGTCTCGTGAAAGTCGATCTCGAAGGAAACATCGTCGGCGCGTCCGATTACTTCATCAACCCCGCCGGCTTCACGGTGCACAGCTCGGTGCACTCCGCACGCCACGACGCAGGCTGCGTCCTGCACCTTCACACCCGCTGCGGCTCGGCCGTCTCGGCGCAGGTCGAAGGCCTCCTGCCGCTCACGCAGCACGCGATGGTCTTCCACGGCAAGGTCGCCTACCACACCTACGAAGGCATCGCGCTGAACCTCGAAGAGCGCTCGCGCCTCCAAGCAGACCTCGGACAGAAGCACGCGATGATTCTCCGGAACCACGGGACACTCACGGTCGGAGCCACGGTGGCGGAAGCCTTCATGCGCATGTACTGGCTCGAGCGCGCGTGCGAAATGCAGATCGCCGCGCTCGGTGGCGGTGGTGGGGACGCCAAGAGCCGCGCGCTCGTCATGCCGCCGAGTGACGTCTGCGAGCTCACCGCGAACCAGGGCGAGCTCGTGTGGGGCGGCGGAAGCGCCCTTGCTTGGCCCGGCCTTCTGCGAATGCTCGACCGCCGCGACAAATCTTTTCGCGACTAGGCCGGTGTGGTGGCCATCCCGCGCCACGGTCTCCCGAAGGTCGACTAGGCCTATCTACAGACGGTGCCGGAACGGCGCGATGCCCAACAGGTGCGCTGACGCAGGTCGTTCGCGTGCGCGAGCGGCTTGCTCGGATCGATTTCCGGAAGCGGCTTCGCATTGGCGGGCGCAGGGGCCATAACGATCCGCTCCTCGGCGACTGAGGCCCGCGGTGACGGATCGTGCGCGCACCCCGGCAACAGCAACATCGCGCTCACGGCCGACAACCACCCTCGCAACCCGTTCATCCTATGCATATTACACCTTTTTCTAATGTCATCGAGGGGTCGACGGCGGGGCGCCGTTCTGTTCGGCGTCTCGCAAGCTCTTGCAGTCGATGGACCGACGTACCGCGAGGCAGCGGGTGTACACGTCCTTCGCGTAATGCAGCTCCTTCGTCGGATCGATCTCCGGGAGTGCCGGCTCGCCCGGCGTCGGCGCCATCACCCTTGGCTCCTCGGCGACAGGAGCATGCGCTCTCAGCGGCGCGGCGCATCCCGACAGTAGAAGTAGCGCGCAAACTACGCTGACGGTCGTGGGCATCTCCTCGAGTCTACCCGTTCCCGGCTCGCCGCGAGATGATGTACAACGGGAGTCATGAAGCTCCCCAAGCAGGCATTCCTCGCCCTCGCGGCCATAGGCTGGGTCGATGGCTCGCTGCAGCGAATCGAGTCGGTCGGCCTCTTGCGCGCGGCGAAGGAAGCCGAGCTGTCGCCCGCGGATCTTGCGGAGGTCGAGAAGGCCGCAAAAAATAAGCTGACCCTCGCCGACGTCGACGTCTCCGGCATCAGTGAGTTCGGACAGGTGCTCACCTATGCGCTCGCCGCGTGGTTCGCTCAGCTCGACGGCGTCATCTCCACCAGCGAGCACACCACGATGGTTGCTCTCGGAGACAAGCTCGGCCTCGCCGCTCCGCTCCGCCTCCGCGCCGCCGCCGTCGCCAACGACATCGCCTGCTTGCCCGAAGGCGGTCGGCCGGAGCGGTACGATTTTCAGAAGCTCGCGACGCGCCTCAGGGAGCGCATGCCGCAGCTGAAATAAGCCTATTTTGGAGGACATCATGCGGGCGACGATCTTCGCGCTCTTCATCGTCGGCTGTGGCTCGTCGGCGACGGCGGCACCCACCGATGCGGGCCCTGACGCTGCGAGCGATGCGTCGGTCCCCGATCCGGGCACCTATGCGGTGGCGAGCGGGCAGGACTTTCCGCATGGCGTCGCGGTCGACGCTGCGTGGGTCTACTGGTCGAACGTCGTAGAAGGGACGATCCGCAAAGCCGACAAGCACGGCGCGGGCAAACCAATCCTCGTCGTTGGTGGCCAGAACGAGCCCGAGCGCCTGGTGACCGACGCCGGCTATCTCTATTGGACGAACGCGGGCACACCGTCGTCGACCTTCTTCGACGGAGAGCTTGCGCGCATTTCCCTCGACCCGGCTGGCGACGGAGCGCGGCAGGTGCTCGCCTCGAATCAACGGCGCATTGCCGACGTCGCGCTCGACCGCGACCACGTCTACTGGGTGGTCACTGGAACACAGACCGGCGGCCACTACTTCGCCGACGGATCCATCTGGCGTGCGAACAAGGACGGCAGCGCGCCAGAAATGCTTGCTGAGATGCAAAATTTCCCCTCGCGCATCGCGGTGGACAGCACCCACGTCTACTGGACGAACGACTACGCCGGCACGATCATGCGGTGCGGAATCGCCGGCTGTAACCTCAGCCCCGAGACGCTCTACCAGATGCAAGACGAGCCGTCGGGGATCGCTCTCGATGCCACGAGCGTTTACTGGGCGAACTACCACGGCGGGTCGGTGATGAAGGGCTCGTTAGACGGGAAAACGCAGGCGATCGCGCTCGCGGAGTCGCGGGGTCTCATCGACGCTCTCACCACGGACGGAGTTACGCTTTTCTGGACGGAGGCGATCACCCACG
Source organism: Myxococcales bacterium (assembly GCA_043747615.1). Taxonomy (GTDB): domain Bacteria; phylum Myxococcota_A; class Polyangia; order Polyangiales; family Polyangiaceae; genus JAYTOU01. Next base: position 48,443 of record JAYTOU010000070.1, read on the forward strand.
ACGTGATGGGCATCTCCACCGCGGGGGGCTCCGTGTCGCCGCGTGCGACCGATCAGAAGCTCCCACTCGACCTCAAAGTCGACGAGCAAGCGGTGTACTGGACGGACGAGACGAGCGGGACGGTGATGCGCGCTCCGAAGTAACTCGGGCGCGGATGACCCCACCCTTACGCCCGGATCAGCGCGCCGAGCTCGCCGGCCGCGTCGAGCGCCACCAGCTCGGTGGAGCCGCCAATACACGCGCCGTGGATGAAGATCTGAGGGACCGTCTTTTGCCCGCTCTTCTGCGCGAGCCACGCCCGGCGCTCCTTGTTGCCCGTGAGATCGATCTCGTCGAAGTCGTAGCCGCGCTCCTCGAGCAGACTCTTTGCCCGCAGGCAGAACGGGCACCATCGCTTCGTGTAGATGACGATTGCTTTTTCGCTCACCGCCAGAGGATGCCGCGAAACCGCGCTCGCCGCCGCTTCTTTCCGAAATCGAGGTGCCAAACCGCGACGGTGATTGGTAACGTCTGCGGATGCCTCAGCTACGGAGCCGCGCTTGAATAAGCTGATTTCCATGCTTCGTTTGTCGATCGGCTTCATCTTCGTTTCGGTGACGGCCATCATCACCTGCGTCATCGCGATCCCGCTGCTGCCGTCTCGGCCGATGCGGATCAAGCTCTGCAACTACTACGGGATGCTCGTGGGCTACGTCGTCGTGCGCCTCGCCGCCGTGACGCCGCAGGTGAACCACCGCGAACGCCTCCAGGAGAGCTTCCCGGCGATCTACGTCGCCAATCATACCTCCACGCTCGACGCCTTCATCTCCATCTGGCTTTGCCCCGTCGGCGGGTGCGGCGTGATGAAAAAAGAAATCCTCAAGATCCCCTTCTTCAACTTGCTGTACCTCCTTTCTGGGCACCTCTTGCTCGACCGCGCCAAGCCGCAAGAGGCGGTGGCCATGCTGAATGGGCTCGCGGAGGTCGTGAAGCGTCACCGCCTCGCGATCTGGATCATGCCCGAAGGGACGCGGAGTCGAGATGGCCGTCTCCTGCCGTTCAAGAAGGGCTTCGTCCATCTGGCGATCGCCACCGGCCTTCCCGTCGTTCCGATAGTGATCCACGGAGCGAACAAGAACTGGGAAAAGGGCACCTTCCGCTTCCGCAAAATGAACATGACCATCGACGTGCTCGAGGCCGTCGTCACAACCGGGTGGACGGCAGAGAACGCCGAAGCCCACGCCGCCACGGTTCACGATCTCCTCGCCGCCGCTCTCGGCGAGGAACAGAAGCCTCTGCCCGCGCTGTCGTCCTGAGGCCCATCGGGGAGGCGACCCCACGGCCACATCAGCCGGGCGATAGTTTGCTCAAGACCGCGCGAACGACGTCGAAGCGAACCATGAGGTCGCCTTCGAGGGCTTCGAGCCGTTTGTTCGCGGCAGCGAGACGGTCCTCCGCATCGAGGAGACGCTTCACGAGCGGAGTCGCTGCGACGCCCGTGCCCCCTTTGTCGCCACCGAGCGCTTTGAGGTGCTCGCGAAATCGCTCCACGTCGGCATTGATGGCCTGAAGCTCCTTCTTCGCTCCTTCGACCGATTTGGCCGCCGCGGCTGCGTCCTTCATCCGCGACGCTGCCTCGGTGGCGACGGCGAGCTCGGACGCGGGCAGGCTCGCATGGAGAGCTATCTCGCGGAGCTGCTTCTCGGTGATCGCGCCGAACGTAGTTACCCGCGAGAGACCTTCGGTGACGTCGAACGTGCGGGAGGGCTTGTCCTTGGCCTTGAGCCGAAAGACGGCGACCGGGCGCGCGTTTGCTTCGTCGAAGTCGACGCTGTCGGTCCCCGTGATGGTGGCGTTGCGGTCCATGGGGAGCCCGACGTAAAAAGCGCGCGGCGTCGCGGCGCGGTTTTCGAGCTCGTACGTGATCTTGCTGGTGCGTAGAAAATGCTCTTCGAAGCGGTCTTGAACGAAAGTCAGCCTCTTCGAGACCTCGACCGCGGTGACTTTCTTTTCGGTGACCTCCGCGTCGAGCTCGTTCCCGAACTGCACGAAGCGACGCTCACCTGGCTTCAAGCGGTCGAGCGCGGCCTCTCCAGCGAAGCCCCCGGCCGCGAATACCGCGAGCGTTCCCGCCGGAAGGGTCT
>JAYTOU010000071.1:0-21179 GCA_043747615.1 Myxococcales bacterium
GCGTCGCTCGCCAGCTTGAACCAGTAGCAGTGCTGCACTTCGGTCCCTGCCGGCACCGAGAACGTGGGCGTCGTGAGCTGCAGGCCGTGCTCCGGAGGCGCGAGATCCACCGCGGCGGGATCGCTGCCAGGCTCGCCGTAGCAGCCGCTGGCGATCACCGCGAGACCGAGGATGCATGCCGCGCCCGAAAGCAGATTCGAAATTTTCATTTTTTTAGAGTCCCCGGCGTTGCTCTTTGCAGAGACCGGGCCACCGGGCTTACCCGAGAAAACTAGAGGTTTTTCGGCGCGGACGGGCGGAAATTCGCGGCCGACCGGGGCAGCTGGATCAGTGTGCCGCGGTGTGCCGTACCTTTAGTCGAAATCTTACGTATCCTCCCCGACCTCGATGGGGCTTCGAAGCGCGGTCACGATCTCGGCGGTTGCGTGCGCTTTTGCGTGGGCAGGTGTAGCGGCCGCTTCGCCGGAGGACGTCTTCAGCTACGGCCCTCGCTCTCCAGCGATGGGCGGCACCGGCGCAGCACACGCCTCCGAGTTCGACGCGGCATACGCAAACCCCGCGCTGCTGTCGCGGATGCGCGCGAGGAAGATCACCGTTGGATGGCAAGGGGCCACGTTCAATCTCCACGCAGACGGACCGGGGTTGCCCGGTCGCGTTTCCTACGAGCCCGCAAAGGGAGCGATCATCGGTGTCGGACTTCCGCTGCCCTTCGGAGGCGTCCTCAAAGATCGCGTCGGAGCCGCCTTCGCGTTCTACACCCCGACCCAGATTTTGGTGCGCGGGCGCATACTGTATCCAGAGAAAGCTCAGTTTCCGCTTATTCCGGATCGCACCCAGTCCGTGGCCGCGCGCTTCGGGTTGGGCATCGACGTGGGCTACGGATTTCGCGTGGGGGCTGGGTTCGCGGCTCTCGCCCAGATCGCCGGCGACGTTGTGGTGGCGACGGACGCGACTGGCCGGGTCGGGTCGCGAGTCGAAGATCAGCTCGTCGCGACCTACGCGCCGATCGTCGGGATCTCTTACGAACGGAAGGTGCGCCACGACGGCGTCTTTCGTGGCGCCCTCGTGTACCGGGGTACGCTAGACGCCCGCTTCGCCGTGAAGATCGACGCCACGAAGCTGAGCTCGCTGAACATTCCGGTCTTCAACATTTCCGGAATCGCGCAGTACGACCCAGCACAAATGACGGCCGAGGGTGCGTACCAAAGCAAGGAATGGACGCTCGCCGTCGGCGTCACCTACAAACGCTGGAGCAAGTATCCGGGGCTCGCGGAGCCTACGATTCTGTGCCCGGACGACAATCCGGACTGCGGCGCGCTTCAGCCGACGAAGCTCGCGCTCACCGACACGTTCGTCCCGCGCGTCGGCGTGGATCGCGCGGTCGCGGTCACGAAGGGGATGACCCTGCACGTTCGCGGCGGCTACGCGCTCGAGTCGACGCCGACGCCCGCCAGTCTTCCTCCCTCGCAGGCGTGGGATCCCGCGGCGAAGCAGAACGCGAACGTGCCGACCCGCTTCTTCGATGCGTCACGCCACATCTTCACGCTGGGCGGGGGGATCGAGCTGCACGACCCGCTCCCCGCGCTCACCCTCGACGTCTACGCGCAAGACCACGTTCTTCCTACGCGCACCGTCGACGTGCAGTCCGGAGCAGACTCCAACATCGGCGCGTTTGGCCCAGCGAAAATCTCGGGATCGGTCCTGGCCGCGGGGATGCTGCTCGGGGTGCCGTTTTGACGCGCGCCGCGAAAACTGGGGTGAAACACGCGCTCTCCGTGTTAGCTGCAGTATGCACGTTTACGTCCGCGGAAGCGCGGGCGAACCCTCTCGACACGTTTGGTCTCGGGTCGCGCGAGGCGTCGATGGGGGGGGCGGCTTCGGCCGACGCGCGCGATTTCTCCGCGAACTATTACAACCCCGCGGGGCTCGCCCGTGCGCGCGGGCTCGAGATCTCGATCGGATATTTCCGCGCCGACCATTTCTTGAAGGCGAACGGAAACGACAACCACGTCGACCCCGTGAAGGGCCTCGTGGCCGGGGTCGTTGCTCCAGGGAAGCTCTTCGGCATTCCGTTCGCCTTCGGCCTCGCCCTTCATCTGCCCGACGATCGCCTCTCCCGCGTGCGTGCCCTTCGCCAGGAGCAGCCGCGCTGGGAGCTCTACGACAATCGCAACCAGCGGATTTTTCTCGCCACCAACGTGGCGGTGAGTCCCTTTCCCTGGCTCCAGCTTGGCGGCGGCCTGTCGTACATGTCGTCAACCGCAGGGCGTCTCGACATCACCGGGACCGCCAATATTTTCCGCGTGGAGCAGTCGCAGCTGCGTCATGAGGTGGACGCTGATCTCACGGCGATTCGCTATCCCCAGCTCGGCGTGCGGGTGGCGCTCTCCAAGCGCGCGGCGCTGGCGGTCGTCTACCGCGGTCAATTTCAGCTCGATCTGGATCTCACGGCCAAGCTTCAGGGAGACATCTCGAGCCTCACCACCGCGTTCTACGAGATCGAGGCGAAGAGCGTGAATGCGTTTCTGCCGCGGCAAGTGGTGATCGGTGGGTCGTGGCTCCTGGGAGACGATCTCCGCGCGAACGTCGACCTCACCTGGCTGAACTGGCACGCGTACATTTCGCCGGTGGCGAGCCTCGACGTAGCCTTGAACATTCCGTCCCCCGCAGGCGGTTGGCCAGCGGGCATCACGCCTCCCACCACCCCGGCGAAAAATCACGTCGTGGCGATCGAGATGCATGATCGCGTCGTGCCTCACCTCGGCGCCGAGTGGCGAGCCTTTCACAAGAAGGATAGCGAGGGCTTTCTGCGCGCGGGCTACGAGTACGCGAAGAGCCCTATTTCTCCGCAGAGCGGGGCTACCAACTACACGGATCGCGATCGCCACTCCGTCTCCCTCGGGCTCGGAGTTCGGGTGCTCGCGCCGCTCAGCGTCCTGCCGGGGGACGTGCGCCTCGACGTGCACACCCAGCTGAGCGAGCTCACGAGCGCGGTCACCCGCAAGCGCGATCCGGCAGACTTCATCGGCGACTACACGGCCGGCGGCCACATCTGGAACGTCGGCGCCACGATGACCGTCGGGTTCCCATGACGAGACTCTCATGAAGCGACTCCATCTCCTCTTTCTCGCGACGCTCTCCTCGGCGTGCGCGACCCTCGACTCGGCGGGGGAGGGGGATCGCGATCTGCCGTCCTCGGGCGTCGGACCGTTTCGGAAGTTGACGGGCAAAGAGATCTTCGGCGTCGCTCCCTTCGTGCTCAATGACACGCTTGGGCAGTACCGCGAGCCTGCAGCGCTGGCGCTCGATCGATCAGGAGGGGTCGCTCTTTTTCTCGTCGCGCGTGTGGCGAAGAAGGACGTGATCGTCAGGACCCGCGCCAAGGATGCGCGCTCGTTCTACGGGGCCCCGCTCGACACCGGTCACGCGCCGGTCGTGGCGCTCGTGGCCGACGCGACGTGGGAAGGGCCTGATCTCTCCGGACCGAGCCCGCTTCGCGTGGGGAGCGAAATCTGGCTGTATTATGCGGCTGCCGGCGGTATCGGCCTCGCGCGCTCGACCGACGGGTACGCGTTCACGAAGCTCGCCGCGCCGGTCGTGGCCACGGATCTCGGTCTCGACCAAGGCCGCACGCCCGCTGCTCCGAGCGTTGCGATTCTCCCCGATGGACGCTTTCGAATGCTCTTCGCGTGGGGTGCGTCCATCGCCGAGGCGGCGAGCAAAGACGGCATCACCTGGGCCCGCGTCGATGCCGATCCCTCGACGCCCGATATCGATCCGGTGCTCACCCCGAGCGCGCCGGTCTCTTCCGACACGCTCGCCCCCGGCCAGAAGCCGCCGTTCGATACCGGTCAAGTCACCGATCCCGTCCTTCTCCCTCGAGTGACCGCCGCGGGGCGATGGCAGATACGTGTGCTCTACACGGGATATGATACGCCTCCGGGAGCTGCGGCACGGACGAGCGCGATTGGTTTCGCGGCACGCTACGGGAGCGACGGGCCCCTCGAGCGAAACGCTCTGCCCGTTCTGTCTCTCGGTAAGCACGAGCGCGGCCCGGCCTTCTTCGAGTGGGACGGCGGAGCGATGCTCTACGTGGCCATCGACACCGTGGACGGAGCGCTCACCTACCCGGCGATCGCCGCAGCCTTCGCGCCCGCGACGCAGACGCTCGACATGCCGTCCTCCTTTGCCGACGGCCCCTAGGCGAGGCTTTCGGACGGGACCTACGCCATCCTGTAGTCTGATTCCAACGATGCTTGCCGGATTGATCCTCGGTCTCTTCTTCGTGACGCCGTTCGTCGTCACCTATGCGCTCTTCATTCGCTGGGTCGATCGCTTCGAGCCGGAGCCGTGGTGGCTTCTGATCTGCGCGTTCATCTGGGGCGCAGTATTCGCCACGATGGGCGGAGGTATCTCGAGCAGCATCGGTGAATCCGTCGCCGCCGCGGTGACCGGCGCGCAGGCCGACGACGAGGGAATTTCGGCGTTCGGAACCACGGTTCTCGCCCCGGTCTTCGAAGAGGGCTTCAAGGGTCTCGGAGTCGCGCTCATCGCTGGCATCAGCGCAATGGGTCTCAAAGAGCTCGATGGGCCGCTCGACGGGGCGATCTACGGCGGGATCGTTGGCCTCGGATTCACCCTCACCGAGGACATCCTCTACGTCGGCACCGCCTTCGCGAAAGGCGGTATCGGGAGCTTCGTCGGCCTGCTCTTCATCCGCACCGTTCTCCTTGGCCTGTCGCACTGCACGTTCACCGCATGCACCGGAATCGGATTCGGCATCGCCGCCGAATCCAAGAACTGGTTCGTAAAAATCGGCGCACCGATCTTCGGCTACTTCGTCGCCATGTCCATGCATGCCTTCCACAACGCGCTCCCCACGTTCTTCGGCGGAGGCGGGGCCGCGCTGATGATCCTCTCCTCGTGGGTCATCGACATTCTCTTCTTCGTCCTTCTCGCAGCTCTCGTCATGCGCGATCGGGCGATCGTGATCCGCGAGCTCACGGGAGAGGTGGGCGGACTCCTTCACCCGCGCGAGCTCCAGCTCATCACCACCTACTTCACGATCGGACTTCGCAACTGGGGGACGCTGTTTTCCGAGGGATGGAGCGCTTTTCGCGCGCGTCGCCACAAGCAGCTGGCGCTCGTCGAGCTTGCGTTCATCAAGAGCCGTCGCCGCCGCGGGGAGCGCGGACGCGATCTCGACATCAAAGAGGCGCGCCTCCGCCAAGAGGTCTACGTCGCGAACCAGCGCGGCGTGTGGATCGGCAGTTAGCAATTGCTGCGTTTCCGACGTCGAGCTGTCGCTTCGCGGCCGGCGCGTTGGACTAGTTCGTACGACGTACGGTCGTGAGCGCGCGGGCAGGCAGGCCGTGAACGCTCAGGGAGGCATAATTTACCGGGCCTTCGGGGATCATCATGAACCCGCCCGGAAGGTGATCGTACTTGTAGAAGTGGCCGGTTGCCGTGCCGAGCGTCGAGCCGTCGACCGCCGCGTAGCTGACCGCGTGGGGCTCTGCGTTCGGCGCGCGGGTGAGCGTCGTGGTCTGCCCGAAGGAGAGCGAGCCGTCTGCGGCCACGTCGACGAAGCGGTAGACGGTGGGAGCCGGGAGCTGCTGCACGTGGACGTCTTTGGCGCCGTTGACGAATGCGATCCGGTCGAAGAGAGCCGCGTAGGTGTAGTCGCTGATCCACTCGGGCGAGCAGTAGCCCATGAGGTCTTTGCCTTGCGCGGGATCGATGAGCGCCTTCGTGACGATGTTGTAGCCCCACGCTCCGATGCCGCCCGCCGCGTACGGGAACTGCGGATCGGGGCCGCTCGCGCCCCCGCAAGGCGCGTGGCTACGACCGTGCGCGTGGCCGACCTCGTGGGCCATGGTGAGCGCGGAGCTGTCGTCGCCGAAGCCGACGCCGACGCTGGCCCGTCCGGTGGGGTCATCGGGGACATCGTTGACGCCGCTGAGACCGGTGACGCAGCCGCCCTGGCAGTAGTTGTTGAACGACGAGGCCGGTGCGAAGGCCCCAAAGTAGTAAACATCGTCGGCCGCGTTATCGCTCGCCCGAAGATCGACCATCGCCTGAAGGATTCCGCCGAAGCCCGCGCCACCGGCGTTGATGCCGCTGGCCCACGGGAACGGGGCGCGGACCGTGATCTCGACCTTGGCCGCAGGGTAGATGGCGAGCATCTCTTGCCGATAGGCCTCGAGCTGCGCGGCATCGACGATCGGCAAACGGTTCGAGCCGTCGGCCTGGTACTGCACCGGAACGATCTTCACCTTGAGCTGCGCGCCGCTGTTCTTCGTGCCGAGAACAGCGAGCGAGCCGTCGGCGGGGAAACGTGCGGTGCTCGACTTACCCGCGGCCGTCTCGCCCGCAGACGAATCAGTGAGCGCCACCCCGAACTTGACCCCGACAGGCAAGCTTGATCCGGGCACGATGAAATTGAAGGTCGAGTCGGGCGCCGCGTCGGTGGATGCCGCGCTGATCGTCTTGGTGCTCGTGACTTGCGGAAATGCCGTTCCGTCTGCGGCGGTGAGGCTGAGGACCGCGGTGACCGCTTTCGCCGTCCACCCTGCCCCGGGCTTCACGTAAAGACGAACGAGCCCATCGCGACCGGCGACGATAGGAATGCTCGACGTCGCTTTCGCGCCTGCCTTCACCACGGAGATTTTTACGGCTTGAAAGATCGCGACCTCGTCGACCGATAGACCGCTGAGCAGGTGGGTCGGCGGCGTCGGCGGCCTCGTTCCCGAGCTGCCATCTTTGCCGCTTCCTCCGTCGCCACTCGAGACCGCGCTCCCGGCGTCGTTCGACATGTCGTCGGTGGCGCGGTTCGCCGCGCCGAAGTTCGGGTTCGGATCGGTCCCGGAGCAGCCAGTGACGACGAAGGCACCGAGCACGAAGCAGACGGAGGTGTTCATGGCGAGCTCCCGTCCAGGGCGCAAGGAAGTGCGGGCCCCAGACCTAGAATGCAGTTCTAACCGAGGCAGGATCTATTTCCACCTGATTATCGGGAAAACACGCGTTGCCAAATTGGAAATCGAGGGGCTTCTTTGCCTATTTTTCCAGGCTCACTGTGAGTCGCTCATTCGGCGCGCGCTCTGCGGCAGGTCTCAACGGAAACTTGTCTTGTGGACGCAAAAAGCTCTCACACGCGACCTACCATGCGACCTCGATCGCCATCCCTCGCACGCCCGCATCGCCGTCGCTCGGAGGGAAGGTGAGGAGCTTCACGGGAGCGATGACGCAGATGAGCGCGTTCGCCGTCGCGCCCGGGGCGACCTTCACGTTGACCCCCGTGACGAGTCCGTCTGGCCCGATCTGCGCAACCACCCGCACCGCGCCGGAGACGAGCTTGCCCCGCATCTGCAGATCAGCGGCGCATGATTGGAGCGTGTCGGCCAGGCGATCGATGGTCGCCGACGACAGCTCTCGCGACAGGCCACGCGCTTCGGCGAGCGCGACGGTTCCGAGCGGGCGTCGAGCGACGTACTCGTACGCGTCACCGCTGGAAGGCTGCTTCGCAGACGGCACGTCTGCGGCGGTGCGCACGTCATGCGATTCAGGGACTACGTCGCGTCCGCTGCCGCACGCCGCAAGGAGGAGGACGATCGCCAGAGACCGCCGCGGGGAATCGTGTTGGGGGCGCGCAGGCACGGTACCCATACGTTACGCTGTTGCTCGCGCTACCACATCCCCACGAGGCCGAACGTCTTCTCCTTGCCGAAGAAGCGCAGCGTGGGTGAGATCGAGAACGCGTTTTGTTTGCGCGCACCGGCGTCATCCCAGGCGAGCACGGTGGCATCGACAGAGACTGCAGTGACGGCTCCGCTTGCTGCGCCGAGCACGCTGAAAGTGAGAAGCGAAGGACCGCTCTCCCTGGTGGCTAGGTACCTTGCGCCGCCGAGCAGGGATGCCCCCGCGAGCGGCATTCCGAGTCGCAGCCCGAGATCGACGAGACCCCTCAGCGGTCTGCCGTGGATCGCGTGGACGATCGGAGCACCGAGAAGGTACCCCGGCAGAAACAGCGTCCCTGACGTTGCGATCCCGCCTGCAATCGCACCACCGTCGGCCACGAGCGTTTGCAGCCCGTACCAGCTTCGGCGGGGCGGATCCGCAGGCGTCTCTGCCGCGCTCGCCGAGAACGTCGCCGCGGAGACCGCGAAGACGGCAATGACGAAAAGCGAAGGCCGCATGGTCATGCCGCTCCACGCGAGCCGAGCGTGCTGCGCTTCGTCCCTGGCGGCGGCACCGCAGCGGCGAACGAGCTCCCGAGGCAGCACCGCTGGACCGTGAACGAGATTCGCGAGGTCACGAAGTCTTCCGAGGCGTACGCCGTCGACGAGCGAAGAAATGCCGTAGATGCCACCACAGACCAGACAATGGAATAGTTGATATTCATTTGTGTATATGAATTATATTTCATATACACGTGTGTATGTCAACGTCGGCCGTCCCGAAGCGCGCCGCGCGGCCGCGTAACAAGGCGCGTGCCTACGAGAGCGGGGTGCGCGCGCAGGCGAAAGAGGAGACTCGGGGCGCGCTGGTCAAGGCAGCCCTCGCCCTCTTCGCCGAGAAAGGTCTCGATGCGCCGATCGACGAGATCTGCGCCCGGGCGGGCTACTCGCGTGGGGCGTTTTATGCGCACTTCGGAGACCGCGATGCGCTGATGGTCGCGGCGATGCTGTCCCGTCGTGAGGCCACCTTCGAAGGCTTGCTCACGATGCTTCGTGACGAGCTCAGCATTCCTCCGCTCCTCGAGCTCCTCGGGGGCCTCGTCGCGTCAGGCTCGTTCCCTTCGAAGGAAGGCGTGCGGAGCCCCGAGTTCCTCCAGGCCTGCCGGCGCTCGAAGGAGCTTCGCCGCGCCCAGCTCGCTCTCCTCGATCAAACTTCCGCTCGCCTGGCGCAGGTGGTTCGCCGGGATCAAAAAGCGGGAGTCATCCGTCGCGACGTCGAGCCGTCTTCCCTAGCTGCGCTCCTCGTCGTTCTCGAGGCGGGAGTCGAAGTGATGGCGGATCTCGGGTGGGACTACGACGTCATCGCCGTGGCCAAGCTCGCCTCGCTAATCGTCGGCGCAGAGAAAAAAAGCGCGAAGCGTGCGCGCTAACCCCCGAGCACGTGCTTGGCGATCACCAGACGCTGGATTTGGCTTGTTCCCTCGTAGATCTGGAGGACTTTCGCGTCGCGCATCAATTTCTCGACGGGGTACTCTTTCACGTAACCGTTGCCTCCGAAGACCTGCACGGCGTCCGTCGCCGTAAGCATGGCTGAGTCCGCGCCGTACGCTTTGGCGTAGCTCGAGACGACCGGGTTGCGAATTCCCTTGTCGAGATTCCAGGCGGCCTTCCGGACGAGGAGGCTCGTTGCCTCGATGCGGATGGCCATTTCCGCAATCATCCACTGCACGAGCTGATGGCTCGCGATCGGCACGCCGAACGTCTTTCGTTCCTTGGCGTACACCACGCACTCGTCGAGGCATCGGCGCATCAGGCCGACGGCGATGGCCCCTATGTCGGGCCGGGTCTGGTTGAATGTTTCCATCGCGAGCTTGAAGCCCTGTCCGGGCACGGCGAGGACTTGGCCGGCGGGGACGTGGACGTCCTCGAGGGTGACGACCGCGGTGTCGCTCGCGCGCTGGCCGAGCTTGTCTTCGTGCTTGCCGACGGCCAGCCCTTTGGCGTCGCGATGAACGATGAAAGCCCCGATTCCCTTGTGACGGAGCTCCGGATTTTCCGTGGCGAAGATGGTGTAGAAGCTGGCCATCGACGCGTTCGTGATCCAGCACTTGGAGCCGTTGAGAACGTAGCCGCCGCCCGAGTCCTTTACAGCTCGGGTCTGCAGGCCGGCCACGTCGCTTCCCGCCGCGGGCTCGGTGGTGGCGTAGCTCGCGAAGATCGGCTCGGCCGCGAGCCATCCCAGGTATTTTTTCTTCTGCGCTTCCGTCCCGCCGAGGCGGATGGGCGTGAGGCCGAGGGTGTTGGCGGTCATGCTCGTCTGGATGCCGCTGCACCCGTAGGCGAGCTCCTCGGTAATCAACGAAGAGTCCACGTCGGAGAGGCCGCTCCCGCCGTACTCGGTGGGCAGCGTGGGGTTCACGAGCCCGAGCTTCCAGGCCTCGTCGAACACTTCACGCGGGAACCTGCCCTCGCGATCGCACGCGGCGGCGACGGGGATGATGCGCTCCTTCGTGAAGCGGCGGGCGGTGTCGATCAGTGCTTTCTGCTCTTCGGTGAGTTCGAAGTCGATCATGAAAATTACTCCCTCGCTCGTTTACGCTTCTTCGTGGTCTGTTCGCGAGCCGCGCGCGATCCCAAAATGAATCCGAGCACGATGCCGATCAGGAGAACGGCAGGAATGAAGATGATGTGCTCGGACGTCGGCATCGAAAAAGGTCTATTTTTCCAGCTTCGCCGCGGCCTTGTCGATCACGCGCTCCAGGTCGTCCAGGCGCACGCGCAGGGCTCCTTGACGACGCCACATCGTGAGTAGCCACGCCATCAGAATGAGCCACAGAACGACGTACGCCTCGACCAGCAGCGTCGATCCGCTGTGCTGCTCGGGCTGGTTACCTTCCACTGCCTGAAAGGTAGCAGCGCGGGACTCGGGCGTCCCCGATGCGGACGGAGCCGGCGCGGGCGGAGGATCTGCTTTGAGATCAGTCAGCATGGTCAGGCTTCCGTCCGATCGTCGAGTCCGAGGTCGATGGCGTCTTCTTCCAGCCGTGCGAGGCGACTCTTGGCCAGCTCGACCCGCACCCGCGCCCAGAGAAGTGCGACGGCAAAGAGGGTGAAGGCCGTGAAGCTCATCATGAGCGCGAGCTTCATGTCAGGATGCTGCAGGCCGCCACCTTTCGCGGTGATCACGGTGGGGTGCTGCCCGCTCCACTTTTGCACGCTGTAGTGAATGATTGGTAAGTTGGCGGCTCCGATGATGCCGAGCGCAGCGGAGAATTTTCGCTCGCCTTCGCCGTCACCCGTGAACGCGCGCAAGACAAGGTAAGCGACGTAGATGAGCACCGACAGAAGCGACGTCGTGAGGCGCGGATCCCACACCCAATAATAACCCCAGGCTTTCGCTGCCCATAACGGCCCGGTGGTGAGGACCACGGCTCCGAAGACGACGGCGAGCTCGGCACCCGCGCGCGCGAGGGCGTCTCGCTCATCGGTCGGCTTGAGGAGATAGCCGATCGACCCCACGAGGCAGGCCGCGGCGCCGATGTACATGCAGTACGCGCTGGGGACGTGGAAGTAGAAGATCTTCTGCACGATGCCCATCGTTCTTTCGGTGGGGACGCGCAGAAACACCATGTTTATCGTGGCTATGTAGAGAACCGTCGCGACGCCGACCAGGCCGTAGAAGATCGCGTTCTTTCCTTTACCGGCTGCGGGGGCGCTCATCACTAGCGAAATCTAGTCCCTGCCGGTCACCGGTTCAAGCGCGGCACTGGTCCACTCGGTCGAAGGCGGTTCGTGCTACTTCAAGCGTCGTGATGGGGACCGGTGAGACGAAAGCGCCGCGCGCGGAAGTGCTCGCTGTGCTCCTGGGCGTGCTCGCCGCCGCGGTGTTCGCTCCCGCTGTGGCGGGCGGATGGCTCTTCGATGATCGCGGTCTCATCCTGGCGAACGAGCGCGCCCATTCGCTTGCTGCGTGGAGGACGTGGTTCACCACCGATTTCTGGGACGCGGGCGAGCCGCTCAGGCAGGGCGCCACGCGCATGTTGTACTGGCGCCCCGCGGTGACCGCGAGCTACGCGCTCGACTGGGAAGTGAGCGGAGGCACGCCGGTCGTTTTTCACCTCACGAATTTCTTCTGGCACGGGCTGGTCTCCGCGCTGGCGTTCCTCACCCTCAGGCGCTGGACGAGCACGCTCCTCCCTGCGTTCGTTGCGGCGTGTCTCTTCGCGTTCCATCCGACGAAGGCGGAGAGCGTCGCTTGGATTTCGGGGCGCACCGACATCCTCTGCACGGCGGCGATCCTGCTCGCCTCGTACGGGGCTGCGCTTCGTCTGGAGGGCGCGCGGACGGGGCTGGCTCTGGAGGTCGTCGCCACCGTCGTCGCGTACATGCTGAAGGAACAAGCCATCGTCCTCGCGGCGTTCGTCGCGGTCGAAGCGTGGGTGGCGATGGATCGTCCCGCCATCGATCGGAGCGTGGCGAAGAGACTCATGAGAGCGGGCGCGCCGCAGCTCGGCGTGGCGATCGCCTACCTCGGGCTTCGCGCGCGCTTCATGCCCATCAACCCGAACCCTCAGGCGATCTCCCTCGGCGATCGCGCGAAGGAGGTCTTGGAGACGATGGGCCGCTTCTTCGAGCTCATCGTCGCGCCGCACGATCTGTCCGTTCAGCAGGCGCTCATTCACACCAGCCGCGGGCGCATGCTGTTCAACGATGCCTACGTCGTTCAGGGCGCTGTCGTTCTCGGTGTCGGCGGTCTCGTGGCGTTCGGCTATCGACGAAAAAATCCGGGGGTCACCGTTGGTCTCCTGCTTTTTTTGGCGACGATCCTGCCGACATCCAATGTGGTGCCGACCGGCTTGATCACCATGCTGTCAGAGCGCTTTCTCTATTTGCCGAGTCTTGGGATCGCGCTGGTCATCGCGGCGGTGCTCGCGCGCGCTGGTGAGCGCTGGGAGCGCCCGCTCCTCGCCATCGCTTGCGTGGGATCCGTCATTCTCGGCGGTCTTGCGGCGGCGCGTGCCGCTGACTTCGGAGACGAGCGCGCATTCTGGGCGCGCGAGCTCAGGCTCCACCCCGACAGCATGGACGCCCTTGGATTCATGGTCCGTGACGCGTTCGACAAACACCAGTTCGCCAAGTCGCTGCGCCTCAGCGCTCACGGTCAAGAGCTCGCGTCGCGCGCGTTCCCGCACCGCGGCCTTGAGGCGGACTTCATCGTCCAGGCGTGCGAGTCGATTCTTGGAGAGACGCCCGACCACGACGGGCCGTCACTTCGCGCCGTCGACACATTTCTCGGTGAGCTCGCGGACGCGTCGGTCCCGGTTGCGCGTCTCGCCGTCCGGGAGATTTCGATCGAGCTTCCGCTTCGCGGCGCGCCCGTGCAGCGGCGATTGAAGGTGCTCCGAACCAAGCTCCTCCTTCTTCGTGCCGACCTCGCGAGTCGAACGGGCGAGGACACACCCGCGTTTCGCTTACTGGAGAGCGCGCGCGCTTCGTGCCCACGATGCGCCGAGGTCGAGAGCACGGCGGCCATCGTCGCTGCCCGCGCGGGAGACTATACGCTTGCAAATGGCGCGCTCGCGGCGCTGGCCGCTCGCCCTGGCGAAGTCAGCACGGCAAAGGTTCGCGCCGTGGTCGAGCGCTCCGAGCTCCTCGGAAGACAAGCCGCCGCCGCCTCGGGGCCGAGCGCTTTGATGCTTCGCGCGCAGCAGCTGTCGGCGCTCGAGGCGTGGGGCCGCGCTTACGATGTCCTGGCGCCTTACAAGGACGAAATCAAATCTGCACCTGGCGTCGCGCTCGGATTTGCGGAGCTCGCGTGGCGCGCTGGGGAGCCGGCGAACGCGCGCGAAGTACTGGCCGCAAACGTCCCGCCCGACAGGGTGGCGCGCATGACCCACGAATGGTCGAAGGCGATGGGCTGGACGCCGTGACGGCGCCGGCTCCTTACTTGATCCTGGAGATCGCGACGGTGGGCGACAGCACGAATCGATAGATCGCTCGCTCCGGAAATTGCGTGGCAGCAATTTCTGCGGAGCCCTCGGCGTCCATTACGAAGAGGGTCTCGTCCTGCAAATCAGGCCTCGGGCGCTGCCACTCGTGGACCCACGTCCCAACGCGGGCGAGCTCGGGCACCGCTCGCCAGACGCGGTTGAAGGGCGGAACGAGCACGATGGATTTCGTGGCCTCGGGGCGCTCGATCGACGAAGCGATGAACTCGCGCACCACCTCCTGAACGCGCGCTTGGTTGTGGAGCGCATTCATGTGCACCAACGAGAAGGGGAGGACTCCGAGGGTGAGCGCTCCGGCCAGAGGCCCAACGACCAGCGAGCCACTCTTCACCACCACTACGGTCCTCTGCACCCCATGCACGGCGACGATGGCGAGCGGCACGACGCACTCCGAGTAGTGGATCGGTCCGACGATGTGGATGCCGTGGTCGTCATGAAAAAATCCGAGGGCGAGAAGGGCGACGACGCCGAGCACCAGCTGCTTCGTGAAGGCATCGAACGAGGCGCCGACGGCCACGAGGATCACTCCGAGCGGACCCAAGAAGCCGATCGCGAGCATCAAGGAGTTGTAGGTGACGTTGGCGCCGAACCTGTTCCACGGGCCGCCGTGGACGACGCCGCTCACGAAGCTCTCGGAGCTGAATCGCGCTGGGAAAAAGGCGTTTCCGGTCATCGCCCGGGAGTGAAGGCAGAAGGCGACGAGCGGAAGTACGGCCCCGAGAACGACGAAGCCAAGCACGCTCTTGTCGGTGCGCTCGCCCTTGACGGCGCGGATCACGAGGCCGACAAGCAGCGGAAAGGAGAGCATCACGATCTCCGGCGGGCGGCAACAGAACCCGAGCGCGAGAGCGAAGCCGAGGACGAGGCCGTGCCACGGTTTACGCGCTGGACCGTCGATCACCGCGTACGCAACCATCCCGAGGGCGAGAAAAGCGCGCGACAAGACATGGGTGTGGGTGGTGATCGAGAGCAGCAAGAACATGGGTGACGCGGCGATCACGGCCAGCCCCGCGAGCCCGAAAGAAGCTCCGAGCCTGCGCGCGCAGATGTACGCGACGCACGGGACGGGGGCGGCTGCGAAGAACGCGAAGAGGAAATTTCCGAGGCCCGATTTTTCCGCGACGGCCCAGGCTGCCTGCGGGCCGATCCAATCCATGCTCCCGATCTGATTGTCGTGCGAAAAGAGAAACAGCTTGGGGATGACCTTAAGGACGCCTTGCATGGGGAGCATGACGTGCCCCGCCGCGAGGATGCGGCCACCGAACTGGTTCGCATACTCGTCGTCCGTGATCGGAAATCCGCCTAGAATGAAGTCGTTTCCGAGACGAGCGAGGGTCACGAACGCCGCGTAAGCGAGCGCGAGACCGCAGACGATCTCTACTCGCGAGGCGCGGCGCACACTCTCGAGCACGGCGCGGACCGCTTTCGAAATCCAAGGCCCGGCCGCAAGGCCAATGAGCGTCGCGCCTGGAAAAAGAAAAAGCATGAGCCCGATCGCCAGACTGAGCTCACCGGGCGTGAACGCACCGTACGGAGGGAGGAACGCAATGCGGTATCCGGAGGGCGCCTGAGCGAGAGCCCAAAATTGCAGGCAGAGAACGCACCCTACGACGAGCGCGATGGCCCTCTGTCTCGGCGTAGGCTGCACTAGCTCGTTCCGGATTCTGCTGCGAGATCCGCGATCACTTCATCGAACCAGCGCTGCACGACGCGTCGGAACGGCCACATCCAGCCGTAGTCGGGTCCCATGAAGCGATCGACGATGAAGGCTCGCTGAAGCTTCGCGGCTGCGAGCCCCTTGACCTCGGCGGTCGCTCGGATCGTCTCGGTGTACGCCTCCCACTCGATGCGCGCGCGCCCGTAGGCGAGGCCGAGGGGAAAAAACGGAACGAGGTAGACGAAGGCCATCATCACGTCGCCCATGCGCCGGCGCTGTCGAAGGTGCACGCGCTCGTGGCGAAGAAGGATGTAGCGCTCTTCGTCTCCCATCGTCTCCCAGCTGTCGGGCACCCACAGTTTTCCGAAGAGGGCCGTGTGGTACTCCGTCAGGTACGTCCGCATCTGACCGATGGTGACGACCGCGAGGGCCACATGGATCGCACGCTGAAGCGCGCTCGTACGCTTCGGCAAAATCTCGAAGGAGGGGAACTCCTCGCAGATCTCGGCGATGAATGGCTCGGAGAGGAAGAACGGCATGGCGCTCTGCCGATTCTCTTACCACGGACCTCTCGTCAGGGGGCGGTGTCGACGAGAGCCCAGAGCATGCCGGTCGAGCCCAAGCCACCTGCGACCGGACCGCTTCCGAAGTCGACCGAGCCAGTGAAGTCTCCGGCCACCACCGTCAGGCCTTGCGCAGAGGCGACGCCAAGCCCTCGCGCACTTCCATTTCCAAATACGATCGCCCAGCGAGAGACGCTCGCGTCGTCGTACGCAGCTACGAAGCCGTTCGTCGAGCCGCTCGCCGGATAGGTGCTCGCGCCGAGGCTCATCGAGCCGGTGAAATGACCCGTAACGACGACGCCGCCGTTGGCGTCCGAGGCGAGCGCCTCCGGAATGACCTCGCCGTCGGAGTCGATCGTCGTGATGCCGACGAAGGAGAGATCGGCCTCGTAGGTGGCGACAAACGCGGTGTGCAGCCCGCCGCCAACGAGAGCGGAGGTTTGGCCGAAGGCGGCCTCGTGGGTGAAATAACCGGAGGTGACGATGTGGCAGCCTTTGACGACCAGACCGTGCGCGGCGTCGTCACCCGCACCTCCCATCTTCCTAGCGCGGAGCGGGGTTAGGCACGAATCGTACGTCGCTACGAAGGCGTCCTGGCCACCGGCGCCGGTGAGCGACTCCCCGCCGAACGCCACGGTCCCCACGAACGTGCCCGCGGCGACCAGATTTCCTGCCGGCGCGAAGGCGAGGGAGTTCACGGCGTCCCAGCCTCGATCGCCGAACGTATGCTGCTTCTCGAACGCGTCGTCATTCGTGTATTGTACAACGAAACCGTCGGCGTCCCCGTGGCTCACGACGGGATCTCCACCGAGCGACGTCGTGCCGTTGAACGCGCCCGCGGCGGCGGCATGGCCTGCCTTGGCGGCGACGGCGTAGACGTACTCGTCGTCCGTTCCGCCAAATGTTCGCGCCCATCCGAAGACGCCCTCGGTCGACACCTTCATGAGGAACCCGTCGAGCCCGCCGGCGCTGGTTCGCAGCGACCCTCCGCTGAAGAGCGCGTCGCCGCCGAAGCTCCCCGCGACGTAGACGGAGCCCGCGGTGTCCAAGGCGAGCGCGCTCGCGTCGACGTCGCTCCCATCGACATAGGTGACCCACGTGCACACGCCGGTCGCCGAGTACTTCGCGACGTAAGCGGCTGCCGTGGCGTGCTCACCGCAGCCGATGTTCGCGCCGCCGCCGAGCGAGCCGGCGACCCAAAAGCCCGTGCTGTCCGCAACGACGGCGACACTTGCATCGTCGCCCGCGCTGTCGGCGGTCTGGGACCACGCGCCGCGCCCGTTCGGTGACGAATTGAGGCCGCTCCGCGTCACTCGTCCGGGAGCGGCGGCGCGGGTCATTCCGTCGGAGCATGCAGCGCACGATCCAAACGCGAGGACCAAGATCATGCCCAAGGCGGAGTACCGCATAAAGCGTATACGGACCCTGCGGCAGGCACGTTAAGGGGCGGTCGTCGATTACTCTACCGCGCGGAGCCAGTGCTCTAGCGACGCCATGTCCCACACGGCGAGAGCAGCCGCGCAATCGATCGGAGCGGCCAGAAATCGACGAAGCGCGTCTCGCGCGGCGCCTCGAACGAGGTACGGCTCGGACCTCCAGGGACCATGCTCGATCGCGTTGGAGAGAAAGCGCGATTTGCGCGCCACGGCGGCGACGATCGCGCGGTCGAAGATCGTCACATGCGTTCGCTCGCGCACGAGCTCGGGGAGCACATTGCCCAGCGCGTCGCGGAGCAGCACCTTCATGCGGCCGCTCGGGATTCGGTGCTCGTAGGTGGTCGCGAGAACGAGCTCAGCCAAGCGTCGATCGAGAAGGGGATAGCGCATTTGGAGCCCGTCGCGCGCTCCCGCTCGGTCTTCCGCTTCGAGGCTGGCGACCAGCGCCGGGCTCGTCAGCCAATCCCAGGTGAATCGCTGCGTTTGAGAAAGCCACGGGTGGTCGGTGAGAGCGCCGGTCGGCGGCTCGTCGAACGAAGTCGGCCGCGCCCGCAGCCAGGGCTGGCCCCGCTCGCTGCGGAGCCCGCGCAGTAAGCGCACTGCGTGGGTGAGTTTTTTAGGCAGCATGCGCGGGCGAAGAGCGTCGAGCAGGTAGTCTTCCCTCGAGCGTGTCGAGTACCGCCTAGCGAGGCCTGTCTCGCGCCAGAGGGTCATCCATCGTCGACCTGCTGCGAGGTCACGGTGAATGCCGCGTTCGAAGAGGAGCTCATCTCCGCCGAGACCGCTCAACACCACTCGGGCGCCCGTGCGCGCGGCGATGGCGCCGATTCCAGCGGTCATCGCGGCGAGCGTGTACCGGGCGGGGTGACTGAGGTCTATCGGGTCGTCGTCGTCCCCGGGGGAGGCATCGAACACCTCGATGGGCGAGCGTAAGCGCGCTCCAACCGCGGCGACGAAGGTGCTCTCGTCCGCGTGTGCGAAGTGCGCGGACACGAAATGCAGGGGCGGTCTCGCGTCAGCATCGACGGCATCGGCGACGCATGCGATCGACGACGAGTCGAGGCCGCCGCTCACGTGAACCAGGACGGGCGCTGCCGACTTCACGCGATCGGAGACTGCTACGTTGAAACGCGCGGAGAACTCCGCGAGACATGCCTCGCGCGTCTCCGTTCGGCAGCGGTCTGGCGGGAACCAATAACGCTCGACGGCCGTGGTCGTCCGATCCGCGCGCAAAACATGGCCCGGCGGGAGACGGCGAACCTCTCGGAAAAACGTGGTCGCGCAGCTTCGCTCGAAGCCCCGGAGGAAATCGTGAACGGAGATGGGGTCGACCTCCCTCGGCTCGCCTTCGAGGGTGCCGAGCACACCCACGTCGTTCGCAAACGCCATTCCGTTCGTCGTGCGGCGGTAGGCGAGGGATCGCACGCCGAACGGATCGCGCGCGGCGCAGATCACGCCGTGCACGACGTCGACGACCACCACGGCGAAGTCGCCGACGAGATGCGCCGCGAAACCCGTGCCCCACCGCTCATACGCGCGTGCGACCAGCGCCACGCCACGCTCCGTAGCTTCCTCCAGACTGGACCTGAGCTCATCCTCGTTGTCGAGCCGAATGTCGCCTGCTACGCGTAGGTTCCCCCGACAAACCGGGTTGCTCCCCATGTGGGCATCCGCCCCGAGGCTGTCCGGCCTGCGCCAGGTGATTGATGCGATGTACCCAGGCATGGTCCTCTTGGTACTGTTACGCTTTAGCTATGTCGCCACCCCGAGATCCCAACCCCGCCGATGACGGCGGTCGGCACGGGGAGGAGGGTGCGGCAAAACGCGCAGAAAGCCCAGGACCGCGACGGCCTTATGCGCCACCGCGGCTCGAGCGTCTCGGAAACGTGCGCGACGTCCTAGGAAAGACAGGTCCGACGCGAGATGTGTCGCGGACGCACCCTCGGAGGCCATAGGTGCTGTCGCTCGAAGGGAGCGATTCGGCGCTCTCGGTCCGCGAGCTTCGTCTTCGCCTGCAGGCGCTACCAAAGGTCTGGGCCTGGGTGGACGCGCCGGAAACAGCTTGGGTCCGGCGCGATGACGCCGTGGGAATCGTCGCCGCCGCCGCCGGGGGCCTCCCGATCGTCGAAGAGGCGGGCTTCGCGGTGGTCGCTGCACCCGACGATCCGCGACCGGCGATCGGTATGGTCCAAGACCTCTTCCGGCACGAGCGCTGCTGGCCACTCCTACGAGCTCCGTGGAGCGCAGCACTCGCCCTGCGGAGCCTTCGCGGCTGGAGACTCGTGGAGGCGGCATGCCGGCTTGGAGGGGACGTCGCGCACCTCGCCGACCAGCTCCGCCCGGCGCCGACAGTCGCAGAAGCCGAGGCGACGCAAGCTCAGTTTTACGGGTCACCCGAGCTACTTGCAGGATACATGCACTCGACGAGCGAGGGACTCTCCGACGTCGAGCAGCAGATCGTGTCGCGCTGGATGCGTCCGGGAGATCGCATTCTCGATGTTGGGTGCGGAACGGGGCGCGAGGCCCTCGGCTTCGCTCGCCGCGGCATGCGTGTGCTCGCCCTCGACGCGTGTGCGGCGGCCACGAAGGAGGCGCGGCGTTTTGCCTGCGAGCTCCCTGCAGATGCGGGCGAGGTGTCGTTCGAGACGGTGTCGCTCACGGAGTTGAGCGTCCCCGCAGGCAGCTTCGACGTCGTGTTTCTCGCGTCCGACGTGTACGCGAGCATTCCTGGTCGCGCGAACCGGGTAGCGGCCCTCGAGCGCGCACGCGCGGCGGTGCGTCCCGGAGGCATCATCGTGGTCGCGGCGGACGTGGGCGGTCGGCGACTGGGGCGCGTCCTCATCGACGCCCCCCGCAAAATGCTCCGCGCGTGCGGCGTGGACGGCCCCGAAGCGGGCGACCGCTGGATCGGCCGGGGGCCGCCGCCGACGCTTCTGTTCCGTCACGGGTTCGCGCATGAGTCCGAGGTTATCGACGAGCTCGACGCCGCGGGGCTCGTGTACACCGCGCGCATCTCGTCGTACGTCGCTGCGATCCGGGCAGACGCGCGGGCCTCGTCGTCGGCGGCATCGCGCAGCTCGTCACTCGTGACCGAGATCGTGGGCGTCCTCGCTGCGCTTCCGCGGATCGAGCGGGCGCGCCGCTCCCTTGGCCCGGGGCCGTTGGTGGCGCTCATGCGGCGTCAAGCAGTGGGCACCGAGCGACGCGATCCGGCGAGCCGTGCGCGTCTCCGGAAGGCGATCGCGATCTGCGATCGGCTCGTACCGTTTGGTGGCGGCTGCTACCGACGCTCGCTGCTCGAAATGGCGCTCGATGCAGGGGCGTCGGAAGAGCCTCTTTTTCTCGGGCTGCGACGGCAGGACGGGCATGCCTGGCTTCAAAGCTCGGCGCCGTCCGAGGGCTTCGACGTCACCTTCGACGTGTGACGCGCGCCCCACCAGCGACCCACGCCGTCAAGACGCGCCCGAGCGCTGCCCGACCTTCCGGCACCTGCGCACGACGAACCAGGCCTTGTGCGGCGAGAGCTCGGCACATGTCCAGCGCGCGCCGCCATACGCGACGATCGGGAAGCTCGACGAAAGCGTTTTCGAGGAGCGCCGCGATGGCTGGCGCGCCCCGGAGCTCGTCGATGCGCAGCGCGGATCCCGATGCGCCTCGCTCG
Source organism: Myxococcales bacterium (assembly GCA_043747615.1). Taxonomy (GTDB): domain Bacteria; phylum Myxococcota_A; class Polyangia; order Polyangiales; family Polyangiaceae; genus JAYTOU01. The sequence goes on from JAYTOU010000071.1 coordinate 21,002, forward strand.
ACGATGAGGATCGCTCCCACCAGGCTCGCCGGCGCACGCGAGGCCGCACCGAGTGGGCTTGCGTAAATGATCCGCGCGCGCCGCCGCGACCACGTTGCGATCGCTGCTTCCCCTCCCAGGAAGGCGCGCCGCGCATCGGCCATCACCAGGAGATCGCGCGAAATCGTCGGCGCGCCCG
>JAYTOU010000072.1:0-13610 GCA_043747615.1 Myxococcales bacterium
AGGTCCCAAGGGTTCGGCTGTTCGCCGATTAAAGCGGTACGCGAGCTGGGTTTAAAACGTCGTGAGACAGTTTGGTCCCTATCTGCCGTGGGCGCAGGATACTTGAGAGGAGCTGACCATAGTACGAGAGGACCTGGTTGGACGGACCTCTGGTGATCCGGTTGTCACGCCAGTGGCATAGCCGGGTAGCCATGTCCGGAACGGATAACCGCTGAAAGCATCTAAGCGGGAAGCCGGCCTCAAGACAAGGTATCCCGAGTCGCAAGACTCCTAAAGACCCCTCGTAGACTACGAGGTTGATAGGCCAGGTGTGGACGTCGAGCAATCGACTGAGCTGACTGGTACTAATAGGTCGTGAGGCTTTACCATTTCTCTAAGGCAAACATTGCAGTTCGCACCCAGGATTGGGTTTGCGAGACTCGCTCAAAATTCAGCGAAGAACGCGTAAAAACGATCTCGACATCTCTCCTGAAAGGTCTGCGTCGCGGTTGAAACCGCCAGGCAAGCTAGAGATGTCGACTCCGGATACCCCAAAGTTTCCGGTGGTGATTTCGAAGAGGCCACACCCGATCCCATCCCGAACTCGGAAGTTAAGCTCTTCGGAGCCGATGGTACTGCAACGGAAGCGTTGTGGGAGAGTAGGACGCTGCCGGGATTATTTTCGAGAAGGCTCAGATGCTTTACGCGTCTGGGCCTTTTCCTTTTTTGTCTGCGTTCTCTGGCTCATTTGCGCCTTTTGGAATCCCGAGGGCCGAGTCGCGCGTTAGGCTAAAGCTGTGATTAGAGCTCCACTGTCTTTGCGCGCGAAATTGGCGCTCGCAGTCGTCAGCGTCGCTCTCGTAGTCGGCCTATTTGCGTTCGGGCCGTTGGTCCGGGCGCGCGCGGTCTCTGCGGGGGCGGCTCGCGGTTTCAGCGTCCGCATCAGCCGTGCTGCGCCTGCCTGGTTTGCGATTCGTCTGATCGACGTGAGCGTGGGGCTCGAAGGGGTTGACGGTCTCTCGTTCGCGCTTCCAGAAGTGCGCGTTGATCTCGGGCTTTTGGGAAAGATTGAGTCGGTGTCGATTCATGGCGGCGCAGCTACCGTCGCGGGCTCGCCCGAGGAGCTGATCCAGCGCGTCGAAGCCTGGCGGGAACGGCGCCCCGTGCGTTCCGGTGACTCGCGCTCCGTGATTCCGATTGAGGTCGACGGACTCTCGCTCGCTTGGGACGCGTCCCCCTCCGGCTCAGAGGCCCTTCTTGCGAGCGGCATTTCCTTCTCCCGAAGTGACGAGGGGATCCAGGTCGGCGTCGAGCACGTCCGGGCCACTCATCGCGCGTTCGCCGTCGAGGCTTCGAGTGCCGTCGCCAAGCTTTCGCGTGGGTCGCTGAAGAGCGCGCGCGCGGCAAGCGTCGACGTCGTTTGGACGCGAGCGACGCAGAGTACGCCTGTCGCCCCGCCGCCCGCCGTCGATCTGTCGCCCCCGTCGCCGCCGATCATCACGAAGCGGAAGGGAGCTCCCCCGCCAACGCCGGTCGAGGCGTCTACCAGCCCACTCTTGCCTCTGCCGGATCTACACGCGCTCCGCGGAAAAATCGCGGCGTTGGCCCGGCTCGTTGCGACGCACCTCGACGACGAGAGTGTGGTCGAGATCGATGGTCTCGCGTTTCATGCAGAGCGCGGGAACGATCGCTTGTCCCTCGCGCGCGGGCACTGCACCGTCGCTCGCCATGCAGAGCGAATCGAGCTTGATTTCTCGACGAACCCTGCCGCGACAGGGACACCCTTTTCCATCCGCGGACACGTTCCACTTGAGGCTGAAGACGTACAGCTCGCTCTCTCCGGTGGACCGATCGCTCTTTCATTCCTCGGAGTGAAGGAAGGAGCCGCTGGGCTGGTCGACGTCGATCGCGCGACGCTCACCGGAAAGGGAGACGTTATTTTGGCGGGGGGCGGAGAGAAGCTCACTTTCGACGGGACGCTCGGCGTCCGCGGCCTCGGCCTTCAGGACCCCAGGCTCGCGGCGGAGGTGGTGCGTGGGCTTGATCTAAGCGGAAGCGCGCGCGGTGTGCTCACCGACAAAGGGGAGCTCCAGCTCGATGAGGCCGACGGGACACTCGGATCGCTCAGGCTCCGTGTCGCTGGCGGGCTCGTGCAGGGGGCAGCCCACACGGCGGGCACCTTCTCCTTCGAAGTTCCACGGGCGAGCTGCCAGGCAATCTTCGAGAGCGTGCCGTCGTCGCTCCTTCCTGATCTACGTGGCGCGCAGATGAGCGGCACTCTCGGGGGAAAGGGCTCTCTCTCTTTCGACTCGCGGAAGCTCGACGAGCTCCGCCTCGACTACACGATTGACGACCTCTGCAAGCTCACGATGGTGCCCGAAGCCCTCGCCAAAGAGCGGTTTTTGAAGCCGTTCATGCACCGCGTGTATCTCTCCGACGGAACGATCGCCGAGGAGGAGACCGGCCCTGGCACCGAGAGCTGGACCCCCCTCGACGCGATTAGCCCCTTCATGGAAGTTGCCGTGCTCACGACCGAGGACGGCGCATTCTTCAAGCACCACGGGTTCAACCACGGGGCGATCCGGAGCTCGTTCATAGCCAACCTGAAGGCGCGACGCTTCGTTCGGGGGGCGAGCACGATCTCCATGCAGCTCGCGAAAAATCTGTTTCTGGCCCGCGACAAGACCGTTTCTCGTAAGCTCGAAGAGCTTATTTTGACTGATTATCTCGAGCAGAACTTCACCAAAGCCGAGATCATGGAATTGTATTTGAACATCATCGAGTTTGGGCCAAGCACTTATGGCATCGGGACGGCAGCAGAGCATTATTTCGCGCGCAAACCGGAGGAGCTCAACCTCGCTGAAGCGCTTTTTCTTTCCTCGATTCTGCCCAAGCCAATTGCCTATCACAAGCTCTATGAAAGGGGAGAGATCACCGAGGTCTGGCTCAAGACTCTGCGCTCACTCATGGACATCTCTTTCAAGACCGGCAAGATCACGGAGCCCGAGCTGAACGAGGGGCGCACGGAGCTGGTGATCTTCCACAAAGAACATGCGCCGCGTCCCGTGCCGCGTCCGCCCGTCTCCGGCGTCCACTTCACGAGCGACGACGACGGATGGCATCAGCTGAACTAGCTTTCACTTTTTTCCTTGGGCGCGCAGTGCAGCGAAAAATGTTCGCAAGCGTTCGGCGCATTCGTCGGCGAGAACTCCGGCCGTCGTCTCGAACTGATGATTGAGGCGCGGGTCGAGCCCAATCGAAAAAAGCGTATGGACGGCGCCGCCTTTCGGATCCGTGCACCCGTAAACGACGCGAGCGACACGGGCATGGACGAGAGCGCCAGCGCACATCGCGCATGGTTCCAAGGTGACGTACGCCGTCATCTTCTCGAGCCGCCAGCTTCCGGTGTTCGCGCTCGCCTCACGGATGGCGATCATCTCCGCGTGCGCGGTGGGATCGCGGAGGCTCTCGCGGAGGTTGTGACCTTTGCCGCGAATGGTGCCGTCGCCGTCCACGATGACGCAACCGACGGGCACTTCACCCCTGGACCCAGCGATGTCCGCTTCCGCGAGCGCTTGGCGCATCAGCGTCTCGTCTTGAAGCGGCATGGCCACGGGGCGACAGGGGAAAGGGGAAAGCTGAGCGCGCCCAGGAAGATTCGAACTTCCGACAACTGGTTCCGTAGACCAGTGCTCTATCCAGCTGAGCTATGGGCGCAGATACGAAAGAATGACCGTCGACTCTAAGCCGCACCGTACGGCGTGCGGAGGGCGCGAAGATACTCGGGCGACGCATCCTGTCAACGAGCGATCCGCGTCTGATGAAGGGGCTGGGAGTCAGCCATTCCTCAGGGTATGCAAAGTGTTCATAGCCCACCGTTGACCCGGACCCAAATGTCGCCCCGCTCACCTCGCGGCAGGGAAGTTACGCGTGAAACGTACGGTTTGCGCCGGTCGAGGGTGCCTTGGCACGGTCGCTGCTCTAACCGGCCTCGTCTCTGCTCATCGGACTCTTGAAGCTGCGGGCTGCAGCGTCGGATTCCAAAAGGCCCTTTGCTCCTTCATTGGGCCACTTTCTTGAACGAGTCGGGACGCATCTTGGATTTTCTTACTTCTTAGTTTCGCTTTCTTCCTCTTCTCTTCTCACTTTTTCTCTTCTCACTTCATCTTGCCTAACTGATGCCTTGGCTTACTTGTTCCTAACCAGTACGCAGTTCGCACAGCTGGTTTTCCTAACCTAGAAATAAGCGGACGAATCAGCACGCGTGGCGCAACCTCCCGAAGAGGTCGCGTCACACTGCTTTTGTGGGGCTGCCTTTCTGGGCCAGCCCTTGCCCCTGACGCTGCCCTTAGGGCCGCACGGTGCTAACTTCAACCGATGCTGAAGTTTCGCCGCCTCTCCGTCCTCGTCGCGGCACTCGGAATCGTCGCGGCCACCGCGGCGACGACGCTAGCTACAAGAGCGTCCGCAGAAGGCGGTGGGCGAGGCTGGATCGGCGTGGCGATGGATTCGGGCGCGCCCGATGGCGTTCGGGTCACCCATATCGTCAAAGGCTCCCCCGCGGAGAAAGGCGGCATGCGCGACGGCGATCGCATGGTTCGCATCGATGGCGCCCGAGTCGCGAGCCCCGCCGAGGTTCAACGCGCCGTTGCCGGCCATGCGGTGGGCGACGTCCTCGCCGTCATCGTCGTGCGCGATGGGAAAGAGTCCACGATGCGTCTCGCGCTCGCCGTCCGACCTGCGGGAGACGAAGTGCTGCGCATGGATCACATCGGTTCATTTGCGCCGACGTGGGTCGGTCTTCAGACCGCGAGCGGGACCGTGCCCGCCTCGGTTTCTGCGGCGCGAGGTCGGGTCGTGGTGCTCGACTTCTGGGCTACGTGGTGCGGCGCCTGCCGGCTCACGACACCGACCCTGACCGCCTGGCAAGCTCGTTACGGGGCCCAGGGCCTTTCGGTGGTGGGCATCACGACGGACGAATCGGTCGCAGCGGCGACGTTCGCTGAGAAGCACGCAATGCGCTTCGGCGTGGCCTCCGATCCGAATGGAGAGACCACCCACGCGTACGGGGTCTCAGCGCTCCCGACGCTGTTCGTGATCGACAAGCGCGGCGTCGTTCGCGAAGTCGCGGTCGGGTACGATCCATCCCACGAGGCGCAGGTCGAGGTGCTGATCAAGACGCTGCTCGCCGAGCCCGCCCCGTAGTCGAACGGAACGTCGAAAGACCGATGCCCGATCCTCGCGCTCTCACGCGCGTGCTCGATGAGCTCCTGTGGTCGCTTCGCCGCGCCGGGTTGATTATCGCCACGTCGCAAGCCATCGATGCCGCCCGGGCGATCGCTGCCGTTGGGATCGAGGATCGCGCGCTCTTCAGGGAGGCGCTCGCGTGCGTCGTCGTGCAGCGTCCGCGTGACCGGCTGCGCTTCGATCGCGCGTTCGATCGCTTCTTCGCGACCTCGGAGCAGCGCGGCAGCCTCTGGGAGCGCCTTGCCGCACGAGGCTTCTCCGCGGTCGAGCTTCGGGAGCTCCGTGAGCTTCTCGAACGCTTCGTGGAGACGGGGGGCGACGGCGCGCAGCATCTCGGTGTCCTCCTCGAACGCGGCGCCGAGCTCGACCGCATGCTCCAGCTGACCGGCGTGGTCCGCGCCCTAGAGGCGATGCAGAGCTCGCTCCAAGTAGGTTTTTTCACGCACCGCGTGCTGCAACAGATCGGCGTGGGAAAAGCCCACCAGGCCCTTGCCGCGCTTCGTGCCCACCTCCGCGAGGCGCTCGGCGAACCGCGTGGAGATGCTTTGGCCAATGCCCTCAAGGACGAGCTCGAGCGCGCGGGTGACGACGTTCGCGAGCACGTTCGGAGCACACACGCGCGGCGTGAGGAAGAGACGCGTGAAGCGAGGCCGTCCCTCGATACGACGGCGTTCACCTCCCTTTCCGATTCACAGATGGTCGAGGTCCGTCGTGCGGTGAAGGCTTTCGCGGAGCGCCTTCGCGGACGGGAGCGGGTGCGGATCAAGCGCCAGAAACATGGGCGGATCGACCCTCACCGCACGCTTCGTCGTGCCCTCGCGACCGGCGGCGTGCCGTTTCTCCCGCTCCGTCGCGGTCGGCCGCGCGACAAGCCGCGCCTCATGCTGCTCTGCGACGTGAGCGATTCGGTGCGTGCGGCGGCGACGTTCATGCTGGAGTTCGTGTATGCGGCACACGAACTCTTCGAGCGCACCCGAAGCTTCGTCTTCGTGAGTGAGCTCGGAGAGACGACGGAGCTCTTTCAGCGAGAGCCCGTCTCCATTGCCCTCGGAAAAGCGTACGGCGGCGGCCTCGTCTCGGTGGCCGACAATTCCAATTACGGCCGCGTCCTCCGCACCTTCGAGGCCGAGTATCTACGCGACGTCGATCGCCGAACTACCGTCGTCATCCTCGGCGACGGACGCACGAACTACCATGACGACAAGGCAGAAATCCTCGGGCAGATCCGGGCGCGCGCGCGGGCCGTCATCTGGCTTTGCCCCGAGCCCCGCGGAGGGTGGGCGCTCGGCGACAGCGCGATGACCCGCTACGAAGCGATGTCGACCCAGGTTCTCGAGATCGGCAGCGTTCGAGAGCTCGAACAGGCTGCCCGGCTCCTCGTCGCTCTCCGCTGAGCGTCGTGATCAGAGGCCGTCGGTCGGAGGTCGCGTTATCCGGAGCTTGCCCTCGAGGCGCTTGCTTACGTGAATGGCGTTCTTCGCATCGACGATCACAGCGCCGACGCCGTCGATCGATTCGACGAGCTTGAGCCCCTTCTGGGGGCCAAGGATGAACACGGCATCGTCGAGCGCGTCCGCTTGCAGTGCGGTCGGCGCCCAGATGGTAACGCTGCGCGAGGCCGTCGCTGGATATCCGGTCCGCGGATCGATGATGTGGTGGTAGCGCTTTCCATTCACGATGTAGCTTCGCTCGTAGTCGCCCGCGGTGCTGAACGCGTGATCGCTCACCGAGAGCATCGCGAAGTACGATCCGCCGGGACCACGCGGATCCCGCACGCCCGCGCTCCATTCCGTGCCGTCGGGTTTTTTTCCGCGCGTGAAGAGATCTCCTCCCGCCTGCACGAAGTACGAGGCGATGTGCGCGGCGTCGAGGACGTGAGCGGCGCGATCGACGGCGTAGCCTTTCGCGATCCCTCCCAAGCTAATCTTCACTCCGGGTGCGTCGAGGAAGAGCGTCTGATCCTTCGCCACCGCGTGTACGTGATGGAAGCTCAGAAGCGGCAATTTTTCTTTGATCTGCGCCGCCGACGGCGGGTGCGGGTCGAGGTCCTCGTCGAACTTCCAGAGGCCGTGCAGGCTCTCGAAGGTGATGTCGAACGTTCCCTCGGAGATCTCGCTCGTGTGAAGCGCTTCGGCCACCACGTCGTAGGTTTCTGTACTCACCTTGACTGGCGCCTTTCCCGCCGCGGCATTCACCTGCGACAGCTCGCTGTCGGGCTGCCAGGTGGTCATCATCGCCTCGATGCGCACGATCTCCGCGATGGCAGCGTCGAACGCCTTCTGCACGGCAGCCGAGCTCATTGTCGGCGTCGTGAAAGCGGCGAAGACGAGGTGCGTCCCCATGGCCTTGCCTTCGCTGCTCACCTTCTCGGCGACGAACGGCGCTTCGACCACCCGCGGGGGAGGAGCTGACGAAGGCGGTGTCGCTTCCACCGCACCCTGCGGATCACGGCACGCTCCAAGCGCGGCAGACCCTAGAAACGCGGTGATGCCTGCCATACGCCGAAGGCTGCGCATGACGGCTTGGTAGCATACTCGGCGAGGGGTTTGACAGGAGCCGCCGATTCATCGAGCGTTTCACGATGTCTCTCCAGCCATCGTTCGGCGAAGCCATCGACGCCGCAGTGGACCGCGAAGCTCCCGCGCTCAGCGAGCTCGCGCTCAGGATTCACGCGCACCCCGAGCTACGCTTCGAAGAGCACAAAGCGGCGGCGTGGATCTGCGAGTACCTGCGCGCGCGCGGGCATCACGTGGACGTCGGCCTCGGCGGGATGGCGACGTCGTTCGTGTGTCGCGCCGGGAAGTCGGGCGGCGCCCGCGTGGCGATCCTCGCCGAGTACGATGCGCTGCCGGAGATCGGTCACGCGTGCGGGCACAATCTAATCGCGGCCGGAGCCGTTGGTGCGTTCTCCGCAGCGGCCGAAATCGCGGCCGAAAGCGGCGGCGAGGTGATCCTGATTGGGACACCCGCCGAAGAGGGCGGAGGGGGGAAAATCAAGCTGCTTGAGGCTGGTGTCTTCGACGGACTCGACGCCGCGATGATGTTCCATCCGTTCGATCGCGATCTACTCGCGCATCCTGCCCTCGCCAACGTGTGGCTCACCTTCAATTTCAAGGGAACACCGTCCCATGCTGCTGCGTCTCCGCACGACGGGCAGAGCGCACTCACCGCGTGCATGGACACGTTCCGGCTCATCGATGGGCAGCGCGTTCATTTTCGCGATGGCGTCCGGGTGCACGGATACATTCACGACGGCGGCCAGGCCGTGAACATCATCCCCGAGCATGCGGGGTGCGAGCTCAGTGTGCGCGCGCGTACGGGCGACGAGCTCGAGCGGGTTCGCGGCATCGTGGAGCGATGCGCACGGGCGGCGGCGATGGCGAGCAACGTCCAGGTCGAGGTGAGCACGCGCATGGGCTACCGCGATATGGTGAACAACATGACCCTCGCCCGGCGATTCGGGACGCACCTCGCGGATCTCGGCCGCGTGCCGCGGGAAGGCGATACGCGCGTGGGCTCGGGGAGCACGGACATGGGAGACATCTCGCACGCGATCCCTTCGATCCATCCGTACCTTGCGGTGGTGAACGAAGGCGAAACGCTCATTCACAATCGCGCCTTCACCGCTGCCGCCGCAAGCGCTCGGGGGATCGAAACCGCTCTCGTCGCCTCCAAAGCCATGGGCAAGACGGCCATCGAGGTGCTCTGCGATCCTGCGCTGAGAGAAGAGATTCGGTCCGAGTGGTCCGCGCGCTGAGAGGCGCGACGGCGCTCGTCTTTCTACTGTGTGCAGCGCGAACGGCGGGTGCACAACCTCGCACGCAAGCCGGGCCCACCACTCCACCGATCGTGGCACCGCAGGCCAGGAACGCCGGCGACGTTCCTTATCCGCCGGGTGTCACCGGTGATGCGTTGGTCATCGTCGAACTGCTGATCGACGACACGGGCTCGGTGAAAGAAGCGCGGATCACTGAAGGAGCAGAGCCCTTCGCCGCGGCAACGCTCGCCGCCGCAACCTCCTGGAAGTTCTCGCCCGGCCGGCGCGGAGATCTCGACGTCGCTGCGCGCGTGCGGATGCGCGTCGAGTTTCATCCGCCGGTCGTGGAGGCGGTGGACCCGCCGATCGAAGCCTCGACCGCTCCTTCGCGCGCAGCTGCAGTCCGCGAACGGATGCGACCGCCTCCTGCGGAGACCGAAGTCCGAGTGCGCGGGGCGCGACCCGAGGCGGGTCAGACCACCATGGGCGGAGGCGAGGTGCGGCAAATGCCTGGAGCGTTCGGCGACGCCTTTCGCGCGATCGAATCCTTGCCGGGCGTAGTGCCCATTGCGAGCGGTCTCCCTTTCTTTTTCGTGCGCGGAGCTCCGCCTGGAAACACCGGGTACTACCTCGATGGCGTGCGCGTACCGCTTCTCTACCACCTGGCGTTCGGGCCGAGCGTGGTGCATCCGGGGCTCATCGATCACGTGGATTTTTTCCCAGGCGGATTCCCCGCGCGCTACGGGCGTTTCGCGGGCGGAATTCTCTCCGGCGAAACGCTTGGCCCCGCGAAGGAGCTGCACGGCGAAGGCAACATTCGCATTTTCGACGCTGGCGCCTTGGTCGAAGCTCCCGTCTCCGATGGACGCGGAAGCGTGCTTGTCGCCGGGCGATACAGCTACACCGCCGCCGTCTTGTCGCTCATCGCGCCCAGGGTGAGTCTCAGCTACTGGGACTACCAAGCTCGCGCGAGCTGGAAGCTCACGAACAAGGAGACCGTCTCCGTCTTCGCCTTCGGAAGCTACGATTTTCTCGGCGAGGTGAAAAAGAACAAGGACGCCACGACGACCACCAATCAAGTTTTTGCGACCCAGTTCCATCGCGTCGATCTTCGCTACGACCGAGCCATCGGCACGACCGGGGGAATGCGGCTCGCGCTCACGTTGGGGACCGACACCTCCGGCTCCGATCAGGGAGACGCGACGGACAAACTGCTCGGCCTACGTTTCGAGGCTGAAAACAAGCTCTCTCGTGATGTTCGGCTGCGCGGCGGCGCAGACATCATGTGGGACCACTACGACGTCGTCGACAGCCATCCATCCCCGAACCAGCCGCCGCCGGACCAGACCCAGAACTCGCTCTACTCGCCGCGCAACGACGTGGTGGCGGGCGTGCACGCAGACATCGTGTGGAGGGCGAGCTCGCACGTAGAGGTCATTCCCGGACTCCGGGCTGACGTGTTCACGTCGCGTCGCACCGGGTACCCAGCACCGCTGCCGACCAGGGCGCGAGAGTTCTTCGCCACGGTCCCCGTCGGTGGTGCGAGAGCTGTGCCTTCGATCGATCCGCGAGTGGCCACGCGCGTCATGGTCACGCCGAAGGTGTCGTGGATCTCGGCGTTCGGCGTGTCGCACCAGCCGCCGAGCTTCGTCGTTCCGGTGCCGGGCATTGAAATCGGCGGACTCGATCTCGGGCTTCAGACGTCGCTGCAAATGAGCCAGGGGCTCGAGGTGCACCTGCCGCTGGAATTTACGGCCACCCCGACGGTGTTCCTTCACGAGTACATCGGGCTCACCGACCTGACCGCCACCTGCAACAACAACGGCCGAAGCCCCACGGACACGTCGATCGCCGTCGAATCCTGCATCGGACAGCGCGTCCGAGGACGAGCGTACGGCGCCGAGCTGCTCGTACGGCGCCCGCTCACCAAGCGCCTCACGGGCTGGGTCTCGTACACGCTCTCCCGATCCACACGCGAGTCCCATGCTCTTCTCGGCAACGACGCCGCGCTGCAAGACGTGCCGAGCGAGTTCGATCGCACGCACGTGCTCAGCGTGATCGGGGCCTACGATCTCGGCCGCGGATGGCGCAGCGGCGCGCGTTTCTTCTTCTACACCGGCCGGCCGTACTCGAACTCTTTCAACAACATCCCCGTGGCCCCGTTCAATAGCGAACGACTGCCGAGCTTCTATCGGATCGACGCCCGCATCGAAAAGGCCTGGCACGTGGGAAAAAAAGGCAAAATCGCCTTCGTCATCGAAGGGCTCAACGTCACCCTCAACAAAGAGGCGACGGACGTGAAATGCACGCCGATGCTGAATGCCGGAGGGATCGGAAGATTTGCCGGGGGGCGGATGCCGATCGGCCCGCTCGATACGTGCACCGTGCAAAAGATCGGTCCGGTGACCATCCCGAGCATCGGCCTCGAAGGATCGTTCTGACGACCTTCGCGAGGCTAGATGCCGCTCGTAGCGCTCTTCAGCTTGGTGACCTGGATTTTTCGTCCGGCCGCGATGCGTTCGAGCAGGTTGATGAGCTTGGCAGTGTCCGCAACTTCGGGGAGACGCTCGTAGGTTCCGTCCCAAAGCTCGAGCATCACCTGCGTGTCGTCGACCACGAAGCGATCGATCTGCGGCCATGCCCACCGCTTGATCCTCGGTAATCCAAGAGAAAGGAGATAACGCGCTTCGATGCCGTCCATTCGCACGATGACTCCGCGCATGTGCGCCCGCACGACCGTCGCGAGCGCGCTGATGAGGACGATGAACGCGAGCACAGCGGCGGCAAGTGGACGGTTGCGATCCCCTTCGACGATCCAGATGTAGAGGCGCGAGTTGCTCGAGGATGCGTGGGCGATGGAGACGAGCGTCATCAACGAGAGCGCGAATGCGAGGTAGAGGAACGACGGGACGCGCATCCGGAGGGGTGGACCGAAGGCGAAGCGGTCGCCTTCCACGGGGCTGTAGGACATCTCGAAACGGGCGACCGTGCCGTTCACGTCCGTGATGGATATGCGCTCGCCTTCCGCGGCACTTGTTTCACCGAGGTCAGGTAGGTTCGAGGCTCGCTGCGCGGCGTCTTGGGGAAGGGGAGTCACTTCGAGCATTCACTCGTTTGAACAGCGCAGTCTCGCGCGGCTTGGGTGGTTTCAACGCGCGTAGCGGCCGCGCCAGGTTTACTCTTCCTCGTCGCGGGGGTCTGCGCCAGGCGGACGCTGCGTATCCCGCTTGAATTGCCGCATCGCAGCCATCTCGCTCTTGGACGGGTTGATGACGAGGAGGCCGTGATCCGCGTCGATCATGGCCACGTCGCCGTCCGAGGCCCAGCGGAAGAGACCCTGAACGTCGACGATCGCGGGAACTCCGAAGAGCTCGATGAGCGTGCGCGTGCGCGGACCCGCGGACCGCTCGGTGAGAGCGACGCCTACCGGGTGGGTACGCGCGGAGATCAAGAGGTCGAAGACGCTGAGCCCGTCGCCGACAAGGATTGACTTCGACGGGAGCTCTGCGCGCTTGTCGGCTGCGGCGAGCATGCTGAGGGCGTCGCACAGGTCTTCGACGTCTTTTGCGCGTTCCTCTAGAAATGGATCGGGGGTGATCGACGCCGCCGTGCGGGTGGCCTCCCGGGCCACGCGGCTGAGAGCGTGTGGAAGACCTACACCGGTTGCCGCAATTTCCATGGCGCGCTCGCGGAACCGCATGTCGGCGAGGATTTCCACGTACGTGCCGAGAAACGACGCTTGCTTTCCCAGCTTGAGCTGGCGGGCTCGTCCGGCGAGCGCTCCGATGGCCTTCTCGGCAACGTCGAACGCGCTCCGCAGCATTCGCACGTCCTGGTTCGGCGTGCTCTTGCTCGGCGCCAGCTGTTCGCTCGGTCTCTGCGGGGGCCTTCGAAGCGCGGCGATAGCACCGAGGGCTCGCCCTCCAATGAGCGGTCGACCGGGGAGCGTCACCTTGCGGGTGCCACCGCCAGCACGGCGCACCTCGGCGCGGTCGCGGTTGGCGTCGACGAGCTCTGCGTGACGAATGCCAGCGGCGATCAGCGCGCCGAGAACGGAGAGGAGCTCGATGTCGTGATCGGTGAACGCGACGCTCTCGCGTTGAGCCACGATGGCTCCGAGCGGGCCTGATTTGCCGCGAATCGGCACCGCGAGGAACACCGGAAAACGTTCCTCACCGAGCTCCGCGAAATATTTGTACGACTCGTGTTGATCGGCTGAGGCGGCCGAGATCGGGCGTAGATACTCCACCGCCTGGCCGGTGATTCCTTCGCCGACCATCAGGCGCACCTCCCCGAGCGCGGCATGCGAAAAGCCCACGTTGCCGCGCATGACGAGGCTGCCTTCGCCTTCGAGGAGATAGAGGGAGCACACGTCGGCGCTGATGATTTTGCTGATCCGCCGCGGGCCTTCGTCGAGCAGCGTCACCAAAGGCATGGGCCGCGCAGCGAACGCCACGAAATCGAGGACGGCGTCGAGCCGCCTATTTCCGCGATCGTGGATCTTCGCGCGCATCTCGGGACGGTTGAGGTTGCTCACGATCACTCGGTCGCGAGTCTACTTCGTTCGACGCGCTTGTGAAACGTATCCAGTCTCTTGCTCGTGGTCAGCGAGCCGTTCCTTGACTAG
>JAYTOU010000073.1:0-7005 GCA_043747615.1 Myxococcales bacterium
GAACGAGGTTTTGAAAAGCAAGAGCCTCCCGAAAAGGCGACATAACGCGCGAAGCACGAAGTTGATCCTCGAAGTCGACCAAGGCGACTGATTTGAGCAGATTCAAAGGCACACGTCGACCTCGGCGCGTCGTTTACGCGCCCTTCACCACGCGAGCTCAACCTGCTCGCCGACATCGTCCGGGGCGCGCGCGCGAGCGACGGGGGGCGGTACCGACGGCACCTTGAGGTGGTCGAGAATTTTCGCGACCGTGGCTTCAGCGGTGACCACCGCCATGACCCGAAGTCGGCCGCTGCAGCTCGCGCGCTCGAGGACGTCGACGGAGAAACAGCGGCGGAGGAGCATTGGCCACGCGACCCTTGGCGTCGTCGCAAGGAGGAGTCCTTCCTCCAGCCGATTCCAGTGCTTCACGGAGAGCACGTTCGGCGAGAGAAAAAGCGCGGACGCACCAGCGAGGGACGAGGTCGCGCTCGCGCTCTTCGGCGCCCGCGGCCGGTCTGAAGACGAAGAGGCGATCGGTTTCTCCTTTTGGCCGCACAGCTCCGCTCGAGGGCGTCGCTCTCGGCCGCTTGTTGTTGGCGGCTGCGGCACGACGTCTTTTCTCCACGAAGAGTTCGGAGCGAGCACGCCATGAAAACGCACGAGCGGGTAGCGCGGAGGCGGGACCAGCGCCGCGAGCCCGGCGCGGAACTCGACCGGGGTCATCACGCGACTGCGCGCGCGCTGCCCGCTCGCCGCCTTCGTCTGGTACATCTACGCTCAAGTAAAATCCGACGCCGGCGGCGCACCGAAGAGCGCCAAGACCGCGACGTGGAACGGCAAGAGCGCGTTCACCTGCGGCGCCAACGACTCCGTCAAGTTGGAAGGGATCACCGCGAAGATCGCGACGGGTGAAGCGATTCAGGCGGCGGGCAATTGCCACCTGGAGCTCGTCAACGTCCAGATCACCGCACCCACTGGGATCGCCGCGTTGGGCGGCGCGTCCGTGACGATGAAGGGGGGAAGCATCGATTCTACGGTCACGGCCGTCAGCGCGATCGGCGCCGCGCAGGTGCAACTCCAGGGGACGAAGGTGAAGGGGGAGCTCGCCGCTCTCGGCGGCGCGAAGATCACGGGGCCGTGAGGGGGCGCGTGCGAGGGCGTGCGGATCTAACGAACATCGAGCACCTGCCGGAGGCCCCTGGTCAGGCGGGAATGTTGCTCGGCGAGCTCGTAGTGAAAGGCAGCTCCGTCGCTGCCGGTGACCGTGCCCTGCGCGTTGTCGGCGCTGGTACCGAAAAAGAGAAGCAAGAAGTCGCGCAGCGGAAGTTGACCACGGCTCTCGGCGCGATCGATGGCGATGCCGAGGCCGCATTTTCCGTCCGGGCCGCTGCGCGTGTGAAGGACGCGGCCCTCGACATCGAGCGATTCCATCCCCGGCGTTGGTGAAGAGGTGAGCCGCACGAGAACACGTTCCGCGGTGACCTCCTCATCCACCCAGACGAAAAGCCCCCCGGCGCTCACGTCCGCCAGGATTCCGGAGAGGGTTCGCCCTTCGATGAGAACGGAGACAGGCATCCGCACGTGGAAGCGCGGCGACTTGCGCGCGGAACTCGCCGCAGGCGCGCCCACGGGAACCGAAGCGGCGCGGCCCTTCAGGAAGTGCACCGCGATCGGCCCCTTTCCTTTCAGTTCGATCACTCCGCGATCCTCGAAGTCGAATTTGTCACGCAGCCGCTCGCGCATGGCGTCGCTGACTTGAACCTTTCCGGGCACACCGTGAGACTCGAGCCGGCTTGCGGTGTTCACTGTGTCGCCCCACAAGTCATACGAGAGTTTCTTCAGCCCGATGACCCCGGCGATGACGGGACCGCAGTGAATCCCGATCCGAAGTCGGAACGGTAGCCCAAGCTTTTTCTCGAGGCGAGCCGCTTCGTCGAGCATTTCGAGCGCCATCTCCGCGACTGCTTCGGAGTGCCCCTCGAGCGGCGTCGGCACGCCACCTGCGATCATGTACGCGTCGCCGATGGTCTTGATCTTCTCGAGCCCGTGCTTCTCTGCGAGCCGGTCAAAGCTAGTGAACATCTCGTTCAAGAGGTGAAGCAAGGCAGCGGGTGCGAGCCGCTCCGAGAGCGTGGTGAAGCCGACGAAATCGGCGAAGAGAACGGTGACGTCGGGGACGTAATCGGCGATCGCGCCGTCCTCGGCCTTCAGTCGCCGCGCGATGTCTTCGGGGAGGACGTTGCGAAGCAACTTGTCTGCTTCGCGGCGCTGCGTTTCGATGACCTGTCGCTGCAGGAAGTCCGTCCGCACACTCCGCTCGAGGGTGTATCCCGCGAGCATGCCGATCGCGTTCGCGGCGAAAAAGAAAAAATTGTTGTTCAGTAAGACGACGCCCGGGGTCGCCTTCAGACTGATCGCCACCCATTCGTACGCCGACATCAGGATGAGACAGGTCACCGTGGCGTACCGGAAACGAAGCTGAACCAGCGTATAGGCCATGAAGAGAACGAGCATCAGACCTGCGTAGTAGAGGTTGCCCCCCGCTTCGTTGGCGAGCGCAATGATCGCCACGATGCCAAGGCCGGAGGACAGGATGGTGGTCGCAAGGATTGGCTGCGCGTAACGCCTGAACATTCCGGAAAACGTCAGCGCGAGCCCCGTTGCCACCGTCGCACAGACGACGCACCGAATCGTCCAGATGGGCCGAACCACTTCCGGGACGACCCACGGGTCGAGGAAACCAAACGCCGTGTAGAGGACGATGCCGAGGGCGAGCGATACGCGCGTCACCGAGAGCGATTTCTCGAAGCGGTAGTGCTGAAACTTTTCTTCGTCCTCGGGCGACAGAGCCGCGTCCCGACCCGCCGCACGGATTAATTTGCTGATGAAGCTCGATCGTCAGCTCGTCGAGTCCCCGCTCACGTCCAACCAGAGCTAACGGAAAACCGCCGATGCATCAACGCTCCCAGCGAAACGCCGGAGGCGCGCGTACAGCATAGATCCTAAAACGCCGTGCGAAAGTGGATGGACTTCGGACGCGTGAGCTGATCGAAGCCGAGCGCGCTCAGGCTGTGTCCGACGCCCGAATTTTTCACGCCTGTCCAGGCGAGCGCGGGGTCGAGGGCATCGCAGCGGTTCATGTAGACCGTGCCGAACTCCAGCTTTCGGGACATGGAATTCGCGCGCTCGCGATCGCTCGTCCAGATGCTCGCGGTGAGGCCCATGCCGGAGTCGTTCATGAGCGCGAGCGCTTCTTCATCGGAGTCCACCGGGTAGATCGGAAGGAGCGGACCGAAGGCCTCTTCTTTCATCAGCTTCATCGCGTGCGTCGCATCGGCGATCAGCGTGGCCTCGAAGAAGCGGCCGCGTCCATCGACGGTGGTTGGCTTTCCGCCGACGGTGATTTTTGCACCGCGCGCGCGCGCATCGGCGACGAGAGCCTCGAGCTTCGACGGATGATTCGGCTGAGCGAGCGGACCGAGCGTCGTCTTGTCGTCGAGGGGATCGCCGAGCACGTAGGCGCGGACGAGAGGCTCCGCCGCCTCGAGAAAACGAGCATAAATCGAGCGGTGCACGTAGATACGCTCGACGGCGCAGCAGCTCTGACCGGCGTTGTACATCGCGCCATCGACGATCGACTCGACGGTCTTGGCGAGGTCACAGTCCGCGGCGACGTAGGCGGGATCGTTGCCGCCGAGCTCGAGCCCGAGATGCATGAAGCGCTGCGCCGCCGCCAGGGCGATGCGATGCCCAAATTGGTGGGCTTGGTCGATTTCGACGATCAACTTCGCATAAGCGGGATTCCGTCTCCCAAATGAGAGCCGCTTGCCATCGCGAGGAGCCTTGGTTTTCCTACGTCCCGACTAAGTTGAGGCAGGGCCGTCGACAGACTCGGCGTTACTTAGGGCATGCGAGGGCGTGCGTTCGCGCCTTTGCCTTTGCTGCGGTGAGTGAGCGCGAGCTTCCCCAGCGCTGGATCACGGGAGCGTAGGCGGCGCAGGCGCCGGCCGGATCCCCCGCGGCTTCGAGGGCGAGCCCGAGCGTGTAGTAGGCGCGCGTGGTCTCCGCCGGAAACTCGAGGGCGCGGCAGGCGCGGGTGGCGATCTTCAAGTAAGTGAGGGCCTGCGCCGGATCGCCGGCGAGGAGGAAGGTCCGCCCGATGGACGCCTCCGCCTGGGAGAGCGGACGAAAGGGAGGGAGCGGACCGAGCGAGGCAAGTTGCGCGAGAGCGTCCTTCGCTTCGGCGGGGGTCTGCGCGGGGGCGGCAAAGCCGTTCTCCCAGAGGTAGCGCGCAAAGAAGGGAGAGAGCTTCGTCTTCCACCCCGCGATCCACGTGGAGCGCGCTGCTTCGAACGCCGCGGGGGTGATGAGCGCTGCGCGGAGCTCGGCCTCGAGAAGGAGCGGGGTGGGATCGGCGGCGACGGCCCAGTCCTCGGCCATCGGGTAGGCGGCCCAGGCTTCGCGTTTGGCGAAGTAGGTGGCGGCGATCTGACCGGCCTCTTTGGGGCGCCCCGTCTCGGCGTAAATTTCCAGCAACCTTCGCGCGGCGAAGGCGTGATCCTCCTCGGCCAAGATGGGCGCTGCGGCCCGTTCGAGATCGTGCGCGTGCCGCTCGGCCTTCGAAAAATCGCCGGTCCAGAGATCCAGGCTGATCTCGTACCGGAGCTTGGTGCGGAGCCGCTCGCCCTCGTCGGTGATCGACGCCTCACCCTGCTTGATGAGCTCGCGGACCGCTTCGACCGGGCGTCCCACCGACAGGAGCGTCTCCGCTAAAATGAGGTATCCGGTCGCCGAGCTCGGGTTCACCGTAGCGATGGTGCGCGCATCTTTTTCTTTCGCGGCGCAGTCGCCCTGGATCTCGTCGAGCTCGATATGGCGGCTGATGCAGCTCACCGCGCCGGGCGAGATCTTCAGACATGCGCCGAGTCCGCGGCCGGCGCCCTCGAAGTCGCCTAGGTAGGCGAGCGCTTCGGCCTTGAACGCCCACGCAAAGGCGAACTTTGGATCGGCGGCGAGGGCGGCGTCGAGGGGCGGCCCCGCCGCTGCAGGATCGATGAGGAAGGCCGCTCCCCCGAGCTGAAAGAGCAGGTCCGCGTCGCCCGGGAATTTCGCGATGGCGGCGTTGAGCCTCGCCTGCGTCTCCACCCAGTCGGCGGGCTGGCGCTGGATCTCCGGCTCCATCGCCACGAGGAGAGCTTGGTCATGCTCGCTCATCGTGCTGCGCAGCCCCTCCGCCTTCTCAAACTCCTGGCGGGCGGTGGTGGGAGACTCGACGTAGCCGGCGAGCGCGAGGCGGAGGTGGGCGGCGCCTATCGAAGGATCGAGCGTCACGGCGCGGGTGAAAGCTTCGATTGCCAGCGGGCGCGAGCCATCGCGAATCGCTTGCAGCCCGGCGAGGTAAGCCGCGAGTGCCTCGGGCTTCGCCGACGTGGGCCGAGGCAAATCCATCATCGTCACCGCGGAGGACTGCGGCGGCGCGCTCGCGACGGGGGTCGGCTGGCGGGAACGCGAGGCCGCATAAACCGCGCCCGCTCCGAGGACGAGCACCAGGACGCCCGCCCCGTAGAGCCGCGTGCGCGCGGTCGTACTTCTCTTCTGGTGGAGCGGCGTCGCGTGGCCGCCCCCGGTGGTCGGGAGGCGCCCCGCTGCCAAACTGATCGAAGAAACCGGTCCGCTCGCGTCTCCCGGATTCACGGGGGCGGCTGCGAATGGCTCGATCGCGGCGGCCAGCTCGTCCATCGTAGCGAAGCGGTCGTCGGGCACCTTCGCGAGCGCCCGCTCGATGGCCGCGTTCACGGCAGCGGGGAGCTCCGGGCAACCGTCGCGGAGCGAGGGCGCGGGCGAGGTGAGCGCGAGGCTGATCGCTTCGAGGCCCGTGCCCCAAGGCATCTTCTGCGTGAGGAGCTCGAAGGCCATCACGCCCCACGAAAATTGATCGGCGCGCGCGTCGAGGGCGAGCCCGCGAATTTGCTCCGGCGCCATGTAGTGCGGTGTTCCGAGGACGGACCCGCGCTGGGTGAGGGAAGGGAAGCCGACCGGGAGCGTCGAGGCCAGCGGGTTGAGCGGGCCCGCATGGCGAACGATGCCGAAGTCGAGGACCTTCGTGACGCCGTCCTTCCGCACCATCACGTTGTCCGGTTTGACGTCGCGATGAATCAGCCCCGCTCGATGCGCTGCCCCGAGCGCGCGCGCCGCATCGACCAACCAACGTAGCCTCGTTGGCCACGCGAAGTGATCGTCGGTGACGAGCGCGGTGAGGGTCTGACCGACGATGAGCTCCATGGCGATATACGGAGTGCCATCGCGCTCCCCCACGTCGAAGACCTGAACGGCGTTCGGATGATCGAAGGATGCCGTCGCCCGCGCCTCGCGAAGCATGCGCGCCGCAGCATCCGAGGAAGGAGAGGACGCCTCGTGCTCGTGCTCGTCTTCGCTCGGCGCGAGC
Source organism: Myxococcales bacterium (assembly GCA_043747615.1). Classification (GTDB taxonomy): domain Bacteria; phylum Myxococcota_A; class Polyangia; order Polyangiales; family Polyangiaceae; genus JAYTOU01. The sequence continues at coordinate 6,428 of JAYTOU010000073.1, forward strand.
AACATCTTGAGAGCGACCTTACGATGGAGCCGCGAGTCCTGGGCGCGGTAGACGCACCCCATGCCGCCGCGCCCGATCACCTCCTCGATGACGTAACGATCAACCGTGTCCCCCGGTTTGAGCTTGAGCAACACGCCTCAAATATAAGGGAATTCTTAGGCAAACGCTCACTCCATCAACTCTGGAGGAGCCCGAAGGCCAGGTTCAGCGCCAGGGCGAGGATGGTCGTTTTGTAGATGAACGAAATGAGCGCGTGGAGCATCACGCCGCGCCGAATGCGCCTGCTCGAGACGGTCACGTCCGAGACCTGAAAGCACATTCCGACCGTGAACAAAAAGTAGGCGAAGTCGAAATCGCACGGCGGCGCGCCTCCCCGGGAAGTCGATCCCTCCCGGCTCGCCCCGATGGTAGTAAAGATGCGCGTAACGCAGCGTATAGCTCGTGTGGGTGAGCGCCCAGGAGAGCACGACCAACTTGATCGGCTTGGTCGATTTCGACGATCAACTTCGCATAAGCGGGATTCCGTCTCCCAAATGAGAGCCGCTTGCCATCGCGAGGAGCCTTGGTTTTCCTACGTC